>NZ_JXLB01000026.1 GCF_001886195.1 Enterococcus ratti
TCAGATCGTACGATTAGCTATGATGCTAAAGAGTTAGGTGTGACAGTGAAGGTAACAGAAGTAAAAGGAAAACTCGTAGCGAGTGCCACTTATGAAGGCAATCCAGTCTTTACCAATCATTACAAGCCACAAGCCGGTAATGTCGTCTTACAAGCCGAAAAAATCCTAACAGGACGTCATTTACAAGCCAACGAATTTGCCTTTGAATTAGTGGATGAAAGCGGAAAAGTTTTACAAACTAAAAGCAATGACGCCAGCGGCCAAATCTATTTTGATGAACNTTATGATACAACAGTTTACCGAGTGACAGTAAATGTGAAAAAGCAAGCGGATAAATGGGTTACTGAGGTCGTCCAAAAAGAAGAGATTGTTTTTAACAATAAAGTGAAAGCAGCAAAACAAATTACAACGATCTTACCGGGAACCAATGACAAATTGCTGAGTGGCTGGATTGTTTTAGGCGTGTTTGTAGTAATAATTGCAGTTGGCATCTACTATACTCGCAGAAAACGTAAGCAATTCTAATTTTTAGAAAACAGGTGACAAAAAGGTAGGAAGAACATTAGAAAAGACCGCGAAAAATGAATGTTCTTTGCTTAATTTCACAAGCCCAAATAGACTTAAGAATCTTTATAAACACCTCTTTGATCAGTAAATGAGTGGTCAAAGAGGTATTTATGTTTTGAATTAAGTTCTATTCATTTAAAGAATTTGCTGCGAATTTTGTAAATGAAAGAAACAGTATTTTTAATGAGTTAGTTGCAAAAGAAATAAGCAATTAGGGATTGTTCTTTTTTTGTTTTAGTAGTATTCACTTTACAAGTGTATAAAAAAGAAGTATATTATTGACAAGTCAATTATTGATGAATCAATTAAAAGGGAGGATGAAGATGGATTTGAGAAAACTAAGCCGCTTACTTTATCAAATCAAAGTAATTAGTCAAGAAGGAACAGCTTTGTTTGAGAAAGAAACAGGCTTTAGTTTGACAAGATATGAAATGCTACTGTTTTTATTGGATAAAGGTGAATGTTTGCAAAACCATATTCAAACAGATTTAAAAATTGATCATGCTGCTATTTCTAGACATTTAAAAATTTTAGAAGAAAAAGGGTATGTTTCAAGAAAAAGAAATCCAGCCAATAATCGAGAAGTCTTTGTTTTATTGTCTGATAAGGCAAAACAAGAATTAACTCAATGTGAAAAAAAGCATCAAAAATCTGCTGGTTCTTTATGTATTTCTTTAACAGATGGAGAAATGACTGAACTAACAAAATTGTTGAACAAACTTTATTAATTATTTAATGGAGAAAGAAGAGAGAAAAAAGATGAGCAAAGAATTACTAAATAATGATTTTTCGAGTGTAGTATTTGGAAGAAAATCAATCCGTGTATATGATGAGACAGTGAAGATTTCTCATGAGGAAATGTTAGCGATGATTCAAGAAGCAACGACTGCCCCATCTTCTGTAAATATGCAGCCTTGGCGCTTTGTTGTAGTAGAAAGTGAAGAAGCAAAAGCAAAGTTAAAACCATTAATTCGTTTTAATACACGACAAAATGATACTTCTGCTGCTATGGTTATGATATTTGGCGACATGAATTGTTATGAATATGGAGAAGAAATTTATAATCAAGCGGTATTAGAAGGTAAAATGCCGCCGGAAGTTCGTGACCAGCAACTTGCTGCCATCCTTCCCTATTATCAAAACTTTACGCATCAAGAAATGAATGACGTGGTAAAAATTGATGCAAGTTTGGCTGCCATGCAATTGATGCTTGTGGCTCGTAGTCACGGGTATGACACAAATCCGATTGGTGGTTTCGAAGCAGATCAACTAGCGGAAAGTTTTGGTTTGGATAAAGAACGCTATGTTCCGGTACTGATTTTATCCATTGGTAAATCGGTAGAAGAAGGGTATGAATCGGTTCGGCTAGCACCAGAAAAAATTACAACGTTTAAATAAGTGAGTGAGAAAATAATGATCGTGATTCATGCAAAATTTTCAATTAAACTAGAAAAAAGAACGGCATTTCTTGGAGAAATTGGGCAAGTGATGAAGAGTACAAAAAAACAGGATGTTTAAGTTATTAATTGTGTGAATCAATTGATGCGAACAGTGAATTTGTGATGATTGAAAAGTGGTAGGACAGACAAGCTATTGAAGCACATAATCAAAATCCGTTGTTGCAAAAATTAGCAAAAAATATGGAATAATACAGTAATCAAAAACCAAAAATTATTCTTTCTAAGGCGGTTGATGAATCTTAGAAAGATCAAGCAAATAATCTGAGTAACAATTTGTATGATTAAATAATAAAAAAGCGATCGTTTACATGATTATGTTTTAATTTTGTAAATGAGCGCTTTTTTAGTTTTAAATAACATGTTTTATTAATATGTGTAATAGAAGATAGTTATTAAATTTTATATATTTTAGAGAAGGAGTAAACCGCAAAAGTTTATATAACAGTAAAAATTATTTGCGAAAGGAAGATTTATTAAGTATGATTAAATTATAAGAAAAGAAATATATGCAAATAATAATAACATTTTCAACAAAAAGAGGAAAAGTTTAAATAAAAAATTCCTTAACTGATTTGATCAATGAAACAAGTTTGCTTATAACGCCTCTTTTATTCTTTAGTATAAGAAAGGAAGGATTGATTTGTATAAATTAAAAACTTATAAAGTACATAGAAAAAGGATGAGCTAAAAGTTATTTTATTGTCAAATTTTCTTATAAAAGGTAATTAAAAGAGAAGTGAATTTTCCAGAAAAACTAAGGAGGTGGTTAAGAAAAACGAGAAATTAATAACTATAAAAGTATCTAAATTAAATGAAAAGAGGGAATAGAATGAAAAAGTTAATAGTAACAGGTTTGCTGGCAGCAAGTTTAAGTGTATCAAGTGGTGTAAGTTTAGAAATTGTTGAAGCGACTACTCAGGAAAATCAAGTGGCGCTACAAAAAACAAGCAAGTGCGTTCGCTCGATTATAGGAGCAGATCAGCGTTTTCGAATTTTTAATACACAAGCGACTCCTTATAACAGTGTAGTATGGATAGCTGGAGCAAGTGGTACTGTCGTTGGAAAAAATACGGTTTTAACTGCCGCACACGTGGTGAGAAGTTTTTATGATCGTCCAAGCGAGATAACAATTATTCCGGGGCGAAATGGAGAAAACGAACCTTATGGAAGATTTACCGCTCAGTCTGTGTATATTCCTCAAGAATATTTGAAAAAAGCAAACAGTAATTTTGATTATGCCGTTGTAACGGTGGCACCGAATAATGGTGAAAGCATTGGAAATAAAGTGCCAATGCTGCCAGTTGCGTTAACTAACTCGATTGCTGAGGGTACCCTTTTAAGTACGATGGGCTATCCTGCAGATAAGCCCCGTGGCACCATGTGGAAAAGCTATGGCAAAGTCGTCAGTGAAATGGACAGCAGAATAAGATATACGATGGATACTGTTGGAGGACAATCCGGCTCTCCCATCATAAATGGAAATAATGAAGTCGTAGGCGTTCACACTAATGGCTCACTTCCTTCTAATCCTAATCCAACAAATGCAGGAGTAAAAATAAACACATCCGTTTATCAAGCTATTCAAGCACATCTTTCATAAAAATACGGTTTAACTTTAAATGATGTCAAAATAAACCATTCAAAATTTGGTTAAAACTGTAAACGATTTTCTGAATTTAGCAATTTGTTTACAGTTTTATTTTTTAGATTAAAAAATAAAACTTGTTATTAAAAGTTGTACTAAAAAGATGTGAAGAACGTGAAATATAAGAGTTAAAGAGACGTATGAAAGCAAAAACACTCAACTGTTTAAATGGTTGAGTGTTTTTTTGCAGTTTTTTCCTTTTTTTCCTTGAATAAAAAAATGTTGAGTTAACAATATTTTTTTCATGTTTGTTTCAACCATCCATTTAAAGAAGCAAACTTTTATCGAACTTGCTTGCATGAATCTTAAATTTGTATGAATAATGTCTGCGATTTTTTAGGTAAGAAGACGCTAATTCTTCTTCTGTTTTTAATTTTTGCATGGTATTAGAGAGTCACCATACTATAATCAATTTGTAAGTTTTTCAGTTTAAAATATGAAATAAAATGATTCTGGAAAAGAGAAGAGAGCAATAAATAAGAAGGATCGAATTACAAATACAAATGTATAAAAAATAATCTAAATTGAGAATTTGTTGGTCTTTATGTAGATGACGGCTCTTTTGCTATATCTACGAAGAATAGGTATGCGTTTCTCAGGAGGACAGAAAATTGCAGGATAAATATGGTTTTAGTTAAAAATACTCAACGATTTTCCCAAATGTTCTCGGTTTTATCTCTGTTTTTAGAGAATTGAAAGCATTATCTAATGTTGTTGGGTTATTTATAGAAGGTTTTAAAAGACAGATAGAAACACGGCTGTCTTTCATTTACACATGACTTATAGGATTGTACTTGATATAATAAGAAAGACAAGATGATGGTTAGGAGTTAACAGATGGATACTCGATTAATGCAACAAATAAAAGCGATTTTAAAAGAATTTCCTCAATACTGGGATGGTGAAGAACTGCAAAGACCAATTGTGATTAACGATTTAAAAAGTTATGATGCACTTTTAATTTCAGCATTATTGAAAAATCAAAAGATTAGAGAGAACTATTCAGTAAAAGCTGGAGATGTCGTTATTTTTAAAGTGCAAGAATTTATTGATATTTTACGGTATAAGGATTATTGGGCAGACAGCTATACGAAATATTCAAATACAATTGGATTAACAAGTGAAGGAAAATATTTACAGTATAATACGGACGTAGTGTTGGATTTTCCTTATAAAGACTGTGTTTTAGAAGGTGGAATGACAAAAGAGGATGTCGGAAAAGAAGAAATTTTTTATAATGAAGTCATTGCAAGAGACGAAATAGACACTCTTTTCGCACCAAAAGCCTTAGTAAATGTTAAAAAATATGATGTCAAAGGGAAACATGATGTTGATTCTTTTAGTAGTGAAGATAATTTGATTATTAAAGGGAATAACTTGCTAGCTTTGCATTCATTGAAAGAACGATATGCGGGGAAAGTCAAACTAATTATTATAGACCCACCGTATTATTTTTCTAAAGAAAAAGGTAGTGATTCATTTAATTACAATTCTAACTTCAAGTTATCTACTTGGTTAACATTTATGAAAAATAGATTAGGAATAGCTTCAACATTAATGGGTGAAAATGGAACGATATTTATTGTTACTGGAGAAGAAGGATATGCATACTTAAAAATAACTTGTGATGAAATATTTGGATTGAATAAATATGTAGGTACAATTTCATGGAGAAAATCGGATAATCAAGCAAATATTGGAGAGTTTGCAAAAGTAACAGATTATATTTTAATATATAAAAAAGAAAGTGCAGCATTGTCAAAATTACCTTTGACAGAAAAAGCAAAAAAAGAGTACCGGTATTCTGATGAAAAAGGAAAATTTAGGAGAGCAATTTTACTCCATAAAACAAGAGGTAGATATATTTTTGATTTGGAAACTCCTAGTGGAAAGGTGTTAAAAGGGCCTTGGATGAAGTCAAAATCCGATATATTGAATGCAGATAAAAGAGGTGAAATATATTGGACAAAAGGTGGGGATGAACAACCTTATGGAAAAATATATTTGCATAATTCAAAAGGTCAAATAGCAAATGATTTTTGGGATACTAGTTTTGGAAGTAATCAAAGAGGTTCTGAAGAAATGATGCAATTATTTAATGGGCGAAAATTTGATTTTCCAAAGCCAGAACTATTAATAAAGAATCTTATTTCACTAGGCTCTAATGAAAATGATATAGTTTTAGACTTTTTCATGGGTTCTGCAACTACTCAAGCTGTGGCTATGAAAATGAATAGACGCTTTATTGGTATTGAACAGATGAATTATATCAATACGGTGTCTGTTCCAAGGCTTCAAAAAGTGATTGAAGGGGAACAAGGTGGTATTTCTAAAGATGTTAATTGGCAAGGTGGAGGTTCATTTGTTTATGCTGAGTTGATGGAACTGAATCAAACTTATATGGACAAAATTGACCGAGTGTCTACTCGAGAAGAATTAGTTGATTTGTGGGATGAATTGGATAATAAGGCTGATTTGAATTTCCAATTAGACAAAGAGAAACTAACCAATGAGTTATTAAAAGAATATGATGAAGAAGCAGGTTCGATTACTTTCAAGGATTTAACTTTTGAAGAACAAAAAGAAATTTTCAAAAAAGCATTAGACAAGAATCAATTATATGTGCCTTATTCTGAAATTGAAGATAAAAATGTTGTAATTTCTGATAGTGACAAAGCTTTTAATCATAGCTTTTATAATGGTGAGGAGGAATAGTCATGGCGAAAGAACGGCTATATAAATGGTTGGCTAGTCAAATGTCTAACATGTTTTATACGAGTAGTAATCCCCATGAAGTTCCTGAATACGTCAAAACGAACTTGAAAGATAAACTTCGGCATTATCAGGAAGAAGCTTTTAGAAGGTTTCAATTTATGCAAGATGATAAATTGCTTGCAGGTATTAGTGATGCAGGGTTTCAACGTAAACACCTCTTGTTTAATATGGCAACAGGTTCAGGAAAAACTATGGTGATGGCAAGTTTGATGTTGTATTTATATAAAGAATTCAATTATCAGAACTTTATTTTTCTTGTAAATACCGATGCAATTATCAAGAAAACACAAGAGAATATGTTAAATACGCAATCAAACAAGTACTTGTTTAATCCTAATGGTATTTTTATTGATGGGGAACAAATCGTGATTCAAGCAGTGGATAATTTTCCTGCTGTGAAAGATACAAATACTATTTATTTGAAATTAACTACCATTCAAAAAATTCATGGTGAATTGAATAAACCAAAAGAAAATGGTATTTCTTTGGATAGTTTGGAAGAAGAAGATATTGTTATTTTAGGAGATGAAGCCCATCATTTCAATGCCTCCACAAAGAAAGAAAAAGAACAAGAGCAGTCGTGGGAAAATACGATTAATAAAATGTTGTACTTGAGAAATAGTAATAAACTATTAGAGTTTTCGGCAACCATTAATATGGATGATAAAAATATGTCTCAAAAATACAGTGATAAAATTATCTATAAATATGATTTAGGCGAATTTATGATGGATGGTTATTCAAAAAATGTTTTACGTTTACAATCTTCAGATAATGATGATGAGAAAATGAAAGATGCTCTGTTGTTAAGCCAATATCGGAAATTGCTTGCCAGAAAGAATGGTATCCCTTATTTCAAGCCGATTATTATGTTCAAGTCTAGTAAAATCAAAGTTTCTGAACAAAAACAACAAGAGTTTAACGCAATTGTTGAGAATTTGTCTGTTGAAAGTTTATCTAAGTATATTCGACAAAGAAATACAACGGTTCCTTCAAACTCTACTTTAAGCACAGTACTTTCTTATTTTTTAAAACAAGATTTAGATAGGATCATCCGAGAAATACAAGAAGATTTTGAACCAAGAAATATTTTAAATGCGAATGAAAAGAGTCTTCTTAGTGAAGGCAATGCCGTATTACTAAATACATTAGAGAACATCAATAATCCAATTCGTGTGATTTTTGCTGTCGCAAAACTAAACGAAGGTTGGGATGTTTTGAATTTGTATGATATTGTGCGTATTTCTGAAGGAGCGGGAGTAACTAGAAACGCAACCGATAGTGAAGCTCAATTAATTGGGCGTGGTGCAAGATATTTTCCTTATGAATATAAAGGAGAGAAGGGCTATCAACGTAGGTTTGATCATGTGAATAGTGATTTACGTTTTTTAGAAACATTGCATTATCATACAATCAATGAAAAAGGTTATTTAGCTAATCTTAAAAAATCAATGGATGCTGTTAACTTGATTAGCTCTAGTGATGAAACAGTAGAGATTTATGCAACAAAATTAAAAAATTCTTTCAAAAATACAAGTATTTATAAGCAAGGAAACTTATTTATCAATGAAAGTAGAGCAACGACGCCTGAAGATTATGCGTCGTTAGATAAATTTACAATTTTAAAAGAATGGGAAACGGAATATATCGGTTCAACTGTAGAAACAGATTATCAAGGGAAAATCAGTGATGATACAGTTATCCGACGAGAATCAGAATTTTTACATGTAGATAAACGTTTCTTTAAAAAAGCGTTACAGCGAAATCCTTTTTTCCGTTTTTCTAATTTAAAAAATTATTTACCTTTGCTTGAGTCAAAAGAAGAATTAATGAATAGTCCACAGTACTTTAATGGAGTTTCTATCAAGGTTTCTCTGCCAAAAGGACAGCATATCTCTGACCTATCTGCTATTGAAAAATTAGAAATTATTGATAAGTTTTTGATGTATTGTGAAGAAAAGATTCGCAAAAACTATAAAAAAGAAATTGGTTTAAAAGTCTTTAAACCTGTTCCTATTAGAGATGTATTGAAAGATTATGAAATAGTTTCACCTAAATTTCAGACTGGTCAAGTAACGCAACATATCCTTTCTTATCCAATGAAAGGCAAAGATTGGTTTGTCTATACTCATGCGATTGTGAATGGCACAGAAAAAAAATTAGTGGATTTGATAGGAACTTTTGTCCAAACGTTAGAAAATAAATATGAAAACGTATATCTTATTCGTAACGATGAAAAAGGAATTCGTTTAAAACTGACAGAATTTAATGGACCACGAGGGTTTATGCCTGATTTTATTTTGTATCTTGAAAATGAAAATTTTAACTATCAAGTCTATATTGAGCCAAAAGGGCAGCATTTAGAATCTAATGACGCTTGGAAACAAAAAATGCTATATGAAATAAATGATTCAGATCTAGAAGTGATTGGTGAAAATGAAGAAGTTCGTTTGATCGGAATGAAATTTTATAATGAAGATAATGAACGAGAATTTATCGATGAATTATCTGAAAAGGTTAATGATGGTGAATTTTTAGATAATAAGGTTGGATTGTTTACTGAAGGATTGTAACGGATATGAACATGCAATTCTTCATTTAGTGAGAGATACAATTGTTACATGTAAATAATTAAATGAATTTCAATAAAGATTTAATTGTTATGGAAGTTTTACAGAGATACAACCCCATTAGCAATTTTATTTATGAACTTAATATCTATGGAAAAACGAAAATTTCTCTATTAATCAAAATCAAACGAAAAAAACTTCAAAAGAACGTTTAATGTACCGCTCCCTAAGCGTCGAACCAAAAATCTTGGGATATGTACATCAAAAGAGGGGCGGTACATATTATTTATTCTTTTTAGAGGGAATAAGCTTACAAAACATGTAAATATTGAATGACAAAAAAGAAGCAATTAACGAAATTTTGATAATTGACTCTAGTCTTATTGGTAAACTAAGCATTCTGTGGATAGGATCGAGCCAATCAGAATGTCTTGTGGCCTTCAAAATGATCGAGAATAAAAATAAGTCTATAAAAAAGAACAAACTAAAGGATAAAGTAGGGTGTTTCTGATATACATTGCAAGCACAACTTTTTTCATCTTCACAATTGCAACTTCTTAGTTTTAAATGAGTTAATTTGGATATTGCATTAAATGAAATAAATACAATTAATATCAACGTGATAGCTGATAAGGATATGTACATAAGAATTTTAGAAATAGGTGTTTCTGCTAGATTATCGCCAATAGCTCCAATTTGTGATAGTCCACCAAATACAGCAAAAATTATCGTGGAGAATATTCCCATCATGCTAAGAAAATCGATAGTCATTTTATCGTATTTTTCTTTATAATTGTCGGTTTGATCTTGTAAATTTGCTAAATGCGCCTGTTCGTCTTTAAGTAACTTTTTTAAATTTGATAATTCTTGCTTTTGTTTATTGTAAAGACTGTTTTTTTGACTAAGAGCTAAACTAAGATGCTCTTTTACTTTTGCTAAAGTGGCTATAGAAACTGCATCTAATTTTTTTAAATCGTTATTATTTTTTTTAAATTCAAAAATCTTGGTATAAAAACGTGTGAGTCGTTGAATAAATGCATCAGTAGCCTCTTCGTCCATATCATCTCTAAAGATTAATGTAGTTAATTGAGCGTAAGGTAAAGCTGCTGGATTGATGTTTTTTGCTAATTCGTATAAATCTTTGAAATCATTTTCTAATTTCTCTTCACCATATTTATTCATGGTATATTGTTCATATATAATTTGGATTTTTTCCACAAAAGAAGCAGGACTACTTTTGATGTAATTCTGCTCTAATTCGATTATTTCTGCTTCTTTTAAAGTATCATCACTTTTTTGCTGCATCAAGTAAATCCTCCGATGTGTAAGGTATATCACTGCGACCGTAAACTATGTGATCCTTATTTTCTTTCCAAGGTTTATGTTGATGACTTTCATCTACCAAATCAAAAACATCTTCATTAAGCAGTCTATCTATTATTCTATTTAAAAAGCGAAAATTATTATTTTCATGCTTTGATTCAAATATTTTAGACGCTCCATAGATACAATATTTTTCATAAATGCTTTCAATGACAGGTCCGTATCTCCAAACCAAAAAACTTTCATCGTAATTTTCAGTGAGCCAATTTTTATTTATGGCTCTTTCCTTCAACCCCTCAATCAACGTGAAGTAGAGTACTTTTTGAAGCTGTAAATTAGTAATTCCTACTCCTGTGCCTTGAGCACGAGCAATTACATGATCAGCTAAATCTCTCATTGTCATTTCCTCTTCCTCCATTCTAATATAAAATTATGGCATTGCATAACAACGCTAACTGCGTGTCAATATAGACTATTTCTACAAGCTAAGTATATCAACGGTTTAAGCGATCGTAAAGTATTTTAAAAAATTAGTGAGATTATTTAATTATTTTTCACATATTCTGTTGCACAAAAACTCCTTAAAAAGAGGAGTGCATAACTATAAAATTATCAAATTTCATACTGCATTTAATTTTACATTCGCTACAAAGTCATTGATCGCAATTTTGATCTTTGTATTCCTCCCAAAATTTTTGTAATTTGATTGCTTTGTCCAAATTCATGTTTAAGATTTTCGCTGCTTTTGTTCGATACAAAGAGATGTTCGATCGAGTAACGCCTGTCATTTTTTCAATTTTATAAGCAGAAATATCAGAATCTAGTAATTGTTGTATCTTGTCTGTGTCTATAATTGTCATGTAATTCCTCCAAATTTTCAGTAGTTGTTCTTGATTACATACTTATTATATAGTAGATTTAAACGAACGTCAATACATATTAACTAAAAAGTTTTATTTTTTTTTTTTTGAAATAAAAAAAAGTCCTTGGAATAGGACTTTAGAGAATTATTTGATAGTATACTTCAAATAGTCATTCCAGACTTTATATAAATCTTTGACAAATTTTTTCTGATGGGTCGTATTTAAACCAAAGCAGATGTTCATCTAGTTCGATTATCATGTTGCTCACCTCAACGAAAGTATACGAACTAATATTTGTTTTGTAAAATTAAGTCAGTTATATATATAAAGTATACAACATTAAAAAATGTATTTTTTTGAATGCCATTTATAATTATTTGACGAATTTTAGCGAAAATAAAAAATGCTCAAACCCTTGTGCAACAAGGATTTAAGCATTTAGCGAAATCTACTGAAAAATCACAATGGAGACGGCGGGAGTCGAACCCGCGTCCAAACACATCGCCACTTAAAAATCTACGTTCATAGTCAACTCATTTGAAGTTTCGCTTTACAGCTTGCCGAGTGACAGGCAGTCTGTATCGCTAGTCTGATGTTCTCTTTATCGACTTGCAGACGGAAAGTCGATACGTATCCCACTGAATTTGAGACCCTTACTCGAGCACATGGGCGATGCCGAGAGGATCTACGCCGGCTGTTTTTAGGCAGCTAAAGCGTAAGAGTTGTTTTCGTTTTTAGCAGTTATATTTAACTGTAACGTTTTAACGTAGACGTAACCTACGAAACGCAATTCAAGCTCAAACTGTGCCTGTCGAATCCGTAACGTCCCCGTATCAATCAGGACTTACGTATAATTTTTACACAAAACAAATTATAACACAAAAATGGATTTTTACAACAATAAACGTGTTAAGAAAATTTATGCAGACAATTGAAAAATAAATAAAAGTTTGAAAAATGAAGTACTTGATGGTGTAAACTAGAAAAAAATAAGAACAAAAAAAGTTATTGTGCCAACTATTTTTGTTCTTCGTAAAAAGTTAAATTAAATCAAAATGTTTTAGTGCGTGAACAATTCCGCCTTCTGTATTTTTCTTTGTTATAAAGGTTGAAAGTTCTTTTAGTTCTTCATAAGCATTTCCCATTGCTATTTTGTGGTCGCAAGCATCTAGTAGAGAAAAATCATTGGGACCGTCACCAAAGCCAAAAGTAGGAACATTGCTAAGATTCAGTTCTTGTTTTAATCGTTTTACGCCGATTCCTTTAGAAATGCCTTTTTTTACTGTATCTATAGAGTAAGGACCATTTCGGTAAAAGGTTAAATCAGGAAAATGTTCATGATAATATGCATCGCCTGATTCTGATAAAATAAGCATCATGTTGATCGGATGGTCTAAAAAAGCTTGAGAATTGATTTCTGGTACTTCTGAATGAACGTAGTTATACGCATCAATCATTGTTTGTGTATGTGCGGTACACCAAATGTGTTGATGGTTATAAAAAGCGAGTTGATGCCCTTGCAAGTTGACATGATCGAGCATTCTTTGACATTCATCGGCAGTAATTTTTTCCGAATGGATTTCCTTACCTGCTACACTGATATAAGAACCATTCATAGTGATTGCTGATGTGATATCAGAATCTAACATGATTGCCTTGATTTCTGCTTCTGTTCGTCCAGTGGCAATGACCGGCAAAATGTTGTTTTTCTTCAACGTTTGGATTGCCTGAGTCACTTCCGGTGTAATTTTTGATCGAGCATCTAGTAAAGTACCATCAAGATCGAAAAAAGTAATTCCACGATAATTTGACACGAAAAAAACTCCTTTTTTATTAGCTTACTCTTATCTTAACAAAGAATGAACAAAAGACAAACCTTTCATGAAGAATTTCTGAACATATTGGTTCAAACTCCTTTTTAGAGTATACTAGAAAGAGAGATTTTAGGAGGTTTTTTTATGATTTTTTTGACAATCGGACTCTGTTTGTCCGTCATGGGCAGTTTGTTTATTTTAGTGCCTTCTAAAGGAAATTTGCCTTTTTACGGCTATCATTCACCACGTGCTGCGCACTCAAAACGGCATTGGCGTTTAGCACAAAAAACCAGCGGAAAATATTTTTTGATTTTCGGATTACTCATGACTTTGATCGGCTATTTATTAAAGCAAACTGGACTTACAAACTACTTTATAATTGAAATGTTGATGTTAATTTTTCCAATTATGCCAATTTTTATATTAACAGAAAAAAAGTTACAACATCTTGATGATGAAATGGGAGGAAACAAAGATGAATATTTTAATGATCGAAGATAACCAATCCGTATCTGAAATGATGCAGATGTTTTTTTTGAATGAAGGATGGGAAGCCACCTTTAAATATGACGGCAAAGAAGGATTAGACGCTTTTTTAGAAAAACCACAGTATTGGGATATGATCACGCTTGATTTAAATTTACCAACAATGGATGGCATGCTAGTAGGAAGAGAAATACGAAAAGTTTCTAGCACAGTTCCTATCATCATGTTAACTGCACGTGATTCAGAAAGCGATCAAGTGATTGGCTTAGAAATGGGAGCCGATGATTATGTGACGAAACCGTTCAGCCCATTAACGTTAATTGCACGAATGAAAGCATTGCATCGTCGCAGCGAATTAGTTGAGATGAAAGAAGAACTTGCTAATTCAGATGAATATTTTGATATTCAAACGGAACATTTTAAAATGAATACAAAAACGCGTGAGGCATACTTAAATGAAGTATCTATTGAAGGTTTGACGCCTAAAGAATTTGATCTTTTATTCACATTAGCAAAAAAACCGCGACAGGTTTTTTCTCGTGAACAATTGCTTGAATTAGTGTGGGATTATCAATATTTTGGGGATGAACGAACGGTAGATGCGCACATCAAAAAATTGCGACAAAAAATTGAAAAGGTAGGTCCACAAGTCATTCAAACTGTTTGGGGCGTAGGGTATAAATTTGATGATTCTGGTGTTGCCTAATGCGGTATCTCTACCAACAATTATTAGCTTTTTGTGGAATGATCGCCATGATCATTTTAATCGTAGGCGTTTCATTTACACAGTTAACCAAACAAACTATTGAAGAAAATAACTATCAACAGCTTTTTGGTTATGCAGAGTCTGTTGAAAAGACGACTCAAACCTACACAGATATCGTTCCTCAATTGACTCAAGATCAAGCCTTTCAAAATTCATTATTATTAACAGAACAAGTTTTGTCCGAACAAAACGTTAAATTTATTTTTATTGATAAAAATGAGCGAGTGATTTATCCGACCAATGATCACATAGAACTGGATTTTTCCATTACAGCAAAGCAATGGGAGAATTTGAGAAATGGACGGCAAGTAAAATTTACATCTAATAAGAATATCCTTGGGGAAAATCAAGCTACTTCTTATGCGCTGGTTCCATTTAATTTAAATCATGAATTTTATGGGGGATTAGTTATCAGTCAACCGGCCAGAAATATTGATAACAGTGTTCGCTCGGTGACGCTGAATTTATTCAAAGGATTTATTTTTTCCAGCATCGTAGCGATTATAGCGAGTTATGCATTTGCCGCTTTTCAAGTGAAGCGGATCAATCGTTTGCGTAATGCGACCAAAGAGGTAACGAATGGAAATTTTGATGTACAATTGCCAGTTAATGATAAAGATGAATTTGATGAATTAGCCGATGATTTTAATAAAATGACTAATTCATTGAAAGAATCACAAACAGAAATTGAAGAACAAGAAAATCGTAGAAGGCAATTCATGGCCGATGCTTCTCATGAAATGCGTACCCCGTTGACTACGATTAATGGATTGCTTGAAGGGTTGGCGTATAATGCCATTCCTGAAGATCAACGGGGAAATGCGATTAAGTTAATGAAAAATGAAACGGAACGTCTGATTCGACTCGTCAATGAAAATTTAGACTACGAAAAAATTAGAACCAATCAGATTAGTATGGTCATCAAGAAGTTTGATGGAACAGAAACGCTAAAAAACATTGTCGCACAATTAGAAACAAAAGCAGAAGCAGCAGGAGATGTTTTAGTTTTAGAGGCAAAAGAAGAGACGGAAGTTTATGCTGATTATGATCGTTTCGTCCAAATTATGGTTAATATTATTCAAAATGCCATACAATTTACTGAAAATGGAACAATCACGATTTCATTAGAAAAAGGATACTTAGAAACAATTATTCGAATAAAAGATACGGGCATCGGAATGACAGAACAGCAAATGAAAAGTATTTGGGATCGTTATTACAAAGTTGATCCGTCTAGAAAAAATACGAAATATGGTGAGTCTGGCTTAGGTTTACCGATCGTTCAACAACTCGTTCGTCTCCATAAAGGAAAATTAGAAGTAGAAAGTAAAATTGGAGAAGGAACTACATTTACGGTTAAATTACCAAACATTGAAATTAAATAGCAAGAAGCTGATGCAATAATCCTTTTCAAAAAGAAAACAAGAGTAATTTTGAACGTAAAATCAAAATTACTCTTGTTTCTAAACGCTTTTCCAAGTATTTTTACTGAAAAATACTTGTTTCGTATACGCATATAAATCGTTTTTATTTTCATTTTTGGATGATCAATTAGAGGCTGCCTAACTGTTGATTTAACGGGGTGATTTGATGGATTTCTTCAACTAAAGTGCTTAGCGAAAACAGCAGTACTTGTTTCCGAAATCTTTTGTTTTATTATCTATTGGTAAAGAGGTCGATTGCATCAATATAAGATGATTGTTTAAATTTCACCATTTTAATCTTACAGTGACGAGTGCTTTTTATGTAACCAAAAATAGAAACATCAGAGAAAAATCTGATGTTTCTATTTTTTAACGTTCATCGTATAGTTTATTGACATACGGACTATGGGCGATCGCCTCATCGTGAGATAATAATAATATAGCTCTTTGTTCATTTTTTACTAAATAGGCTAATAGGTCAAGCAATTCTTGTGTTTCACTTATACTGAGTTCCTCGAACAAATCTTCGATAATGATTTCATCTTTTTTAGCTAGTAAGGCATGCAACAACTGAAGTTTGATTTTATCAAAAAGAGAAAGATGATCCGATCTTTTATTCAAAAGCACAGGGTCAATCTTCAATTCTTTTTGATAAGTTAAACGTGCTTTCTTGTCTTCTGATAAATTAAGTAATACTTGGTCTTTGACCTTTAAATAAGGAAATAGTGGCCAATTTTTTTGAACGATGATAAATCTTTTTTGAAGGATTGAGAGTGCTTGGGTTTTCAACGTATTCAATAAGACTACCTGCTTTGTTTTTGGACAAATGATAACAGTTAATTCGCCAAAAGACAGCGGAAGGTTACATGTATTCATAAGAGACCACCTTTCCTTTTTTTAAGCGTTGATAAAAAATTAAAAACTGAAAGGCACTAAGGATAAGGCTAATGATAGTCAAGATACCAACTGTCTGAAAGAAACTTTTGATTGTATCCGTGAAGAAAAGTTCATTTACAAAGTTGATTTTAAAAAAAGTTTGTTGATCCATAGGAATAGATAAACGATTCGTTGTGGATAAAATTACGTGAGTATCCGGTAATTCAAATAACTTTAGACTCCAAAAATTAGCGGTCTGTAAAACGTTTTGGTAAAAGTTTTGGAACAATACCGTCCATATAAATAAGAAAACACAACAGATTAATAAAGGTAAGATTACTTGACAAGCAATAAACAAAAAAATTCTTTCTTTAGATAATCCAGCTAAACGCCAGTTAATTAATTCAAAGCGATCTTGCTTTAAAGTCTGTTGAAAGAAAAAGATAAATACTCCTGCAAATAAAAAAAGTAAAAACAAAATTAAGTGTATATAAAATTGTTTAACAGATAAAAAAGATGGAAACCATCCAGCAAATGCAGCTGTATCTAAAAAACGAAGGCGTGCTTCAACTTGAGTATATAAAATGGCTTGTAAGTGATATAAATTACATGCAAACATCAATAAAAAAGCAATAATGCTTGAAAATAGGCAATAAAAAATTGTTTGTTTTTTATAATAAAATAAACGTGCAATGGAATAGCGAAGCATTCTCATCTTTTTCACCTCTTAATAAATTATAAAAAATGAATGTGAATAAAGTATGAAAATCGTATAGTGAAATAGGGAAAACATTTTTTCAAAGAAAAAAGAACAAATAACGCTATATAAAGCAACAGCAAAAAGCTGAAATATCACAAAAAATCAAGAAGTGATTTTTACAGAATTTCAGCTTTTTTAATAGAAAAAAGTTTGGAGAAACACCATCATTTATTTGCATCAGAAGGCAGCGCAGAATTAGCAGTCTGTGTTCCATGCAACTGTTGATACGTTTTTGTTTCATATAAATCTTGCGTAGATTGATGATTATTTTTGCTAAAGACACTCGTTGATTGATCACCTAATGCTTTTTCTGTGTCAATCAAGTGTTTCAAGCCATTTTTATAATCAAAATCGTTTGCTTCAATTACTTTTAAGCCGGTATCGGTAGAAAAGCGCAACAAATCACCATTATTAATTTTGTCCGATATAGCTAATTGTTTATTTACTTTTTCTTTTAATGAATCAATTTTATTTTGGACTTCTGGCGTTGGTTCTGTGATGGCTTCTCCTGTTTGCGTTGCATAAATTATTCCGCCATAATAAGTATATTTAGGAGTAACAAAATCCCCATCACGAAAGGCAACGATTTGTTCATGTTGTTTTGAAAACAAATCTTGTCCCAATTGATTGTAATTTTTTGTATCGATTCCTAAAAGATGAAGTAAAGTCGGTAAAGCATCTATTTGACCACCATACGTGTGATTGATTCCGCCATTAGTTTGTCCGGGAAGGTGGATCATATAAGGAACACGCTGCATTTGGGCATTATCAAAATTAGTCCAAGTGTCGCTTGTTTTGCCAACTAATTCGGCTAAAGTCTTATTTCTAGAGTTAGAAATACCATAGTGATCTCCATAAAGAACAATAACAGAATTATCATAAAGTCCGCTAGCTTTTAAATAATTGAAAAATTCTTCTACCGCTCTATCTAGATAGTTTGCTGTTGCAAAATAGCCATTGATTGTTTCATCATCGGTTGAAGCTAATGGAAAGCCAGCTTCTTCATTAGTAAATTTAGAATAAGGGTAATGATTTGATACCGCAATAAATTTTGAATAAAACGGCTGCTGTAAATGTTCTAAATATTGTACTGATTGTTGGAAAAATGGTTTATCATGTAACCCATATTGGAATGAATTGCCTTCATTAACATCATAATAAGAAGCATCGAAGAAATAATTGTAACCTAGTTTTTTATACGTTTCATTCCGATTCCAAAAAGTTCCTGCATTTCCGTGGAAAGCAGCACTCGTATATCCTTGTGTTTGGCTTAAAATATCAGGAGCTGCTTGAAAGGTATTTTTACCACCTAATTGAGTAAACAATGAGCCTTGATTTAAGCCAAACAATGAGTTTTCCATCAAAGTTTCGGCATCACTTGTTTTACCCGCTTTCACCTGATGAAAGAAATTATCAAAACTAAAAGTACTGTTGCTGTGGTATAAACGATTAAGAAAAGGAGTCACTTCATGTGAAACGCCGTTCTCATCTTTGAGCTTATAATCAATCAAAAATTGTTGAAAACTTTCTAAATGAATATAGATAACATTTCTTCCTTTTGCAATCCCAAACGTTTTATCATTTGGCTCGGCATAATGCTCTTTTACATAATTTTCGACGTCTTTCATATCGTTTGGACTTGCTTCAGCTCTTACTTGATTTGTTTGATACGTTTGGATTCCATCATAAACCGTAAAAGCATTTAGTCCTAAATATTTGACTAAATAATCTCTGGAAAACGTACGTGTCAATAATTCTGGACGATCCGCTTCTGCTAGAAACAAGTTGCCGGAAAATATCATGACAGCTAAAGTAGATAGAGCAAAAGCCATACGTGCACGAATCGGTTGAGGATCCATTTTGATTTTTTTCGTGAACAATAACATGGAAAGAACGATAAAATCGACCCAATAAAGGAGGTCATAAGGTCTAAATAAACGAATAGCACTTTCCCCCAGTCCACTTGCTACTTTTCCTGCGCCCAAAATGGTGTTGATTGTAATAAAATCAGTAAATTCACGATAATAGGTGATATTAGAAAAAAGAAGCAAGGTTAAAAGAAAATAAATAGTCATCATCGTGATATAAGCAGTCTTCGTACGTCTGATATACAAAGCAACTCCCAGTAATAATAGCGTGGTAGCAATTGGATTAATAAATAGGATAAAGTATTGTACGCCACTTTCAATACCTAAGTTAAAATCAAATAAGTAAGCAAAAATCGTTTTTATCCAAAGTAAAACAGCTAGCAAAGCGAAAAATCCAAGCCTTTTATTTAAAAAGGCGGGTGTTTTTATCCGTTTCAATGCGCTCTTCCTTTCCGCACTCTTCTTGTCTACAGAGTGTTTTGAAGTTTTATTTCCTCAAATTACATATTCTCTCCTATTCTACTCGTAGAAAAAAATAGTGTCAATTGAAATTAAAAACTTGTACTGTGGATTAATGATTTCTTTATGTCTTGTCAACACGAACGCTAAGACAGTCCACTTAATTTTTGGTATACTAATAAGTGAAAAAGATAAAGTAGGTGAGTCAATGAAAGTACAAATAACGAAAAAAGCAAGCAATCGAATAAAAAACGGCTATCCATTGATTCAAAAAGATGATTTAGTCCATTTTCAAAAAGAAACGACTCAATGGATCGAATTTGTTGATTCGCAAAATTATTTTTTAGCTAAAGGCTATTTAGGGAAACAAAATAAGGGAATTGGTTGGGTATTAAGTCCAAAAAAAGAACCTTTTAATCAATCTTTTTTTGAAAAAAAATTTACCGAGGCAAAAGCAAAACGAGCCGTTTTTTTTGATGATGCACAAACTACCGCTTTTCGTCTATTTAATGGAGAAGGAGACGGTATCGGGGGATTAATCATTGATTATTATGCGCAATTTGCTGTAGTTTCTTGGTACAATGAAACTCTTTATACGTATCGTTCGTGTCTTTTATCGGCGTTTCAACAAGTTTATTCAGACATTGAAGGGGTGTATGAAAAAATTCGTTTTGAAACAGACAAATTGCCAGAAAGTCAACACGTTTATGGCAAAACCGCTCCTGAACCTCTAATTATAAAAGAAAATAGTGTTTCTTATGCTGTATATTTAAATGAAGGGCTAATGACCGGTCTTTTTTTAGACCAAAAAGAAGTAAGAGGTGCGTTAATTGATGGATTGAGTTTAGGAAAAACTGTTTTAAATATGTTTAGTTATACAGGTGCTTTTTCTGTAGCCGCAGCGATGGGAGGCGCTTTAGAAACGACGAGTGTGGATTTAGCAAAACGCAGCTTGAAAAAAACGCAAGAACAGTTTGAAATGAATGGGCTAGATTTAAGTACACAAAAAATTATTGTAATGGATGTTTTTGAGTATTTTAAATACGCAAAAAAGAAAAACCTGACTTATAATCTAATTGTTCTTGATCCACCAAGCTTTGCTAGAAATAAAAAGAAAGTATTTCGAGTGGCGAAAGATTATGGCGAATTAGTAAAAAAAAGTTTGGCTATTTTGGCAAATAAAGGGATTCTGATTGCATCAACAAATGCCGCTAATGTAAGTGTAAAGCATTTTGAACAAATGATTGAAAAGGAATTGGTGGCAGCCAACGTTATATTTGAAAGAAAAGCACTCTATCGCTTACCTCAAGATTTTCAAACGATTGATTCTTTTCCGGAAGGAAATTATCTCAAAGTCTTTATCTATCAAATCACAAAATAAAGGAGACGGACAAATGATTCAGGTGAAAGGAGTAGATTTAGGTGCCGGGCGGCCTAAAATTTGTGCGCCGCTCATCGGTGAAACCCGAGAAGAACTTTTGCGAGAAGCCGTGCTTGCAAAAGAATCTGGTACAGATTTAGTTGAATGGCGTATTGATTATTATGAAGATGTCTTTCAAGCGGACGCTGTAATGCAGACCTTGACACTTCTCCATGAAATGCTAGAAGAGCTGCCTCTCCTATTTACCTTTCGAACATTAGCAGAAGGCGGAAAGCAAGAGATATCTATCCGTGGTTACCATGCTTTATATCAAAGCGTGGTTCATTCTGGTTTAGTTGACATGGTTGATATTGAGCTATCTAAAATTGAAAGTTTTGAAAAAGAGCGATTAGCACAAATTAGTCAGTTAAATATCCCAATAATTATTAGTACACATAACTTCAAAGAAACACCGGCTGATCCAGTATTGTTATATCAATTGAATCTGATGGAGCATTTTGGTGCAGCTATTGGAAAAATTGCTGTGACTCCTCAGAATGAACGAGACGTTTTACGTTTGATGGAGTTGACAAGACGAGCAGGTGCGTTTGTGTCCATGCCGTTGATCACTTTATCTATGGGAAAGTTAGGAATGATTTCCCGTTTGTCAGGAAATTTGACAGGCTCTGTGATGACTTTTGGTGCATTAACTCCCGAAAAAAGCACGGCTTCCGGACAAATGACAGTCAAAGAACTAAAAGAAATAATTGAATTATTAAATAGAAACGATAAAAGTTGAAGGTGAAAATGTGGCAAAAAAGAAACAAGTAAAAACCAATGCAATTCGATTACTCGAACAAAAAAAGATTGCTTATATCGAGCATGAATATGCTTGGGATGACAACCATTTAAGTGCTTCTTCAGTCGCTGAACAATTGTCTGAAAATGAAGAGCGTATTTATAAAACATTAGTAGCAGTCGGAAATAAAACAGGAACGATCGTGGCAGTCATTCCCGGAAATAAAGAGCTCGACTTAAAAAAATTAGCAAAAGTGTCCGGCAATAAAAAAGTAGAAATGCTTCATTTAAAAGAGTTAGAGGCAACAACAGGCTACATTCGTGGTGGCTGTTCACCAATTGGGATGAAAAAATTATTTCCAACTTATTTCGAACAAGCAGCTAAATCACAAGAAACGATTATTGTTTCGGCTGGAAAGCGTGGACTTCAAATGGAACTTTCGCCTCAAGATCTTTGTGTTTTAGTAAAGGGAATGTTTGCAGAGCTTGTTTTATAATAAAATGTATACGTAAAGAAATTGGGGCAGAAGGATTCACTTTGAAGGAGTTGTTTCCGTCGTTTATCTGTGTTTAGAGCGTGGAGTAAAACCATTCTTTTTTCCACGCTCTTATTAATTAAGAAACGGCTGCATGTTGTCCGGCGACATGACCTGTTGCAAAAGCAGCTGTAATATTAAATCCGCCAGTATAGCCATTAATATCCAAAAGTTCACCGGCAAAAAATAACCCGCGAACTAATTTGCTTTCTAACGTTTTAGGATTAACTTCTTTTAGTGAAACACCGCCACCTGTCACAAACGATTTTTCAATTGGAAAGGTTTTTGATATTTTAAAAGAAAAGGATTTACAAAGCTTAACAAACGCTTCAATTTCTTTTTCTGTTGTTTGAACACCGATAGATGTGAACAGATTTTTTCTTTCAAGAAAAAATGCAAGAAGACGTTCTGGTAAAAAGCCATGCCAAGCATTTGGTAAGGTTTTTTTCGATGAAATGCTTTTTTTAGTTAATTCATTTTTTAAGATTTGTACGGATTTTGTGGGGAAACAATCTAATACAACTGTGACAGGTTTACCGGTCTTTTTCAATTCGTGATTAATAAAACTTGAACATCTTAATGCAGCTGGACCAGAAATGCCAAAATGAGTAAAAAGCAGATCCATCACGTGTTCGGTGACGATTTTTCCTTCTTTATTTTGAACTTTCAAAGAAACATCTTGTAAAGACAGCCCTTGCAATGATTTGTCTTCAATGAAGGATTCTTCAGAAATTAAGGGAGACTCTGTCGCGTAAAGTGGTGTAATAGTATGACCTACTTTTTTGACAATTTTATAACCATCGCCAGTAGATCCAGTAGATGGATAAGTCCTTCCACCAGTCGTTAATATGACACGGCTGGATTGAAATTCTTCCTTTTCATTTCGTACTCCATAAATTTGATTTTTATCGTGGATCAGTTTTTCTACGCGCGTATCAAATAAAAGGGTAACGTTCAATTCATTTAATCGTTGAATGAGTGCATCAACAATCGTTTTTGATTTATTGGTGAGGGGAAACATTCTACCATGATCCTCTTCTTTTAAAGAGACTCCTTGAGCTTCAAAAAATTCCATAATGTCAAGATTATTCCATTGTGAAAAGGTACTGTATAAAAACTTGCCATTTCCGGGAATATGAGCAATCAAATCCTCCACCGATCGATTATTGGTCACGTTACATCTGCCGCCGCCAGTCATCAGTAATTTCTTTCCAGCCTTTTTATTTTTTTCAATTAAAAGAACGCTTGCGCCATATTCGGCAGCGCTGATCGCTGCCATCATGCCACTTGTACCCGCTCCGACAACGATCACGTCATAATTTTTTTTCATTTTCTCACCTCAGAGAAAGTGTAGCATATTTATTAGAAGAAAACAGAAAATGTTTTGAGCATCCAATAAAAATAGGCTAAAATGTAAGAAGATTATAAAAGGAGCGTGAAACAATGATAAATGCAACAGAGTATGTTCAATTGATTCAAGATAAACTACATCAAAAAGAGTCAGAACAAGTCGAATTTTTGCAAGCCATTGATGAATTTATGTTAGCAGCAGTGCCGTTTTTAGAAAAACATCCTGAATACATGAAAAGAAATATTTTAGGTGTATTAGTGGAACCAGAAAGAATTATTCAATTTCGAGTGCCTTGGCAAGATGATGAAGGAAACTGGCAAGTCAATCGCGGCTATCGTATCCAATATAATTCAGCAATTGGTCCATATAAAGGAGGCTTGAGGTTTCATCCCAGTGTCAATTTAAGTATTCTTAAGTTCCTTGCATTTGAACAAATTTTTAAAAATAGTTTGACTGGACTGCCGATTGGTGGTGGAAAAGGCGGCAGCGACTTTGATCCTAAGGGAAAATCAGAGGAGGAGATTATGCGCTTTTGTCAAAGTTTCATGCTTGAACTAGCTAAGCACATTGGACCATCGATGGATGTACCGGCTGGAGATATCGGTGTAGGTGCAAGAGAAATTGGCTATTTATTTGGTGAATACAAACGGTTAAAGCAATATGATGCAGGAGTTTTGACAGGTAAACCACTTGATTTTTGGGGAAGTAAGATCCGTACAGAAGCTACAGGTTATGGGGTAGTTTATTATGTTAAACATTTGTTACAAGAAGAACAAGACAGTTTTACAGGAAAAACAGTTTTTGTTTCAGGAAGTGGCAATGTGGCAATTTACGCAATTGAAAAAGCCCAAGAACTAGGAGGGAAAGTCGTTACTTGCTCAGATTCAAGTGGATACATTTATGATCCAGAAGGAATTGAGTTATCTTTATTAAAACAAATCAAAGAAGAAAAGCGACAACGTTTAACGGAATATGCAAAACGCCGTAGCTCGGCGATATATCATGCCAATGAATCTGTTTGGACATTAAAAGAACCGGCAGATATTGCGCTACCTTGTGCTACTCAAAATGAAATCAAGGAAGACAATGCTAAAATTTTAGTAGAAAATGGCGTGAAAATTATAGCAGAAGGCGCAAATATGCCTTGTACTTTGGAAGCAGTTTCTATTTTTGAAAAAGCAGGCGTATGGTATTGTCCTGGTAAAGCAGCAAATGCTGGAGGGGTAGCGGTCTCTGCATTAGAAATGAGTCAAAATTCGCAACGCTTATCATGGGAAAAAGAACAAGTAAATCAACAATTAGACGATATTATGCAAAACATTTACCAAACTTGTTGCAAAACGGCTACTGAATATGGAAATGAAAAAAATCTATTATTGGGTGCGAATGTGGCTGGTTTTGAAAAAGTGGCAAAAGTCATGTATGCGCAAGGGTTAGTTTAAAAATGAAACTTTCTTGTAAACATTAATGTTAAATGACATAATTACTTGAAAAATAATAAAAAAAAACGTAAAGTATACGTGTGTATTAATTTTTTTAGGAGGAATAAAAGATGGCACATATACAATTTGACTATTCAAAAGTTTCACCCTTTGTCAATGAACATGAATTAAGCTACATGCAAAGCCAAGTTTCGATGGCAGACAAAGTATTACGTGAAGGAACGGGTGCTGGAAGTGATTTTCGTGGCTGGATTGATCTGCCAACTAATTATGATAAAGAAGAATTTGCTCGTATTAAAAAAGCGGCTAAAAAAATTCAATCGGATTCTGAAATTCTCATAGTTATCGGAATTGGTGGATCGTATCTAGGTGCTCGCGCAGCAATCGAATTTTTACACCATACCTTCTATAACTACTTAGATAGCAACAAACGTCAAGCCCCTCAAATCTTCTTTGCAGGAAATTCAATCAGTTCTACTTATCTTGCTGACTTGATTGAAGTGATCGGTGATCGCGATTTTTCAGTAAATGTTATTTCAAAATCAGGAACAACGACTGAACCTGCCATTGCATTTCGTGTTTTCAAAGAATTACTAATTAAAAAATATGGGCAAGAAGAAGCCAACAAACGTATTTATGCTACAACGGATAAAGCAAAAGGTGCTGTTAAAGTTGAAGCGGATGCACAAGGATGGGAAACATTTGTTATTCCAGATGATGTAGGTGGTCGTTTTTCCGTTTTAACCGCAGTAGGGTTATTACCAATTGCTGTTAGTGGAGCAGACATTGATGCGTTGATGCAAGGAGCTTCTGATGCGAGTAAAGCATATTCAAGTGATAAATTAGAAGAAAATGAAGCTTATCAATATGCTGCAATGCGCAATATTCTTTATCGGAAAGGAAAAGTAACGGAATTATTGATCAACTATGAACCAGGAATGCAATATTTTTCAGAATGGTGGAAACAGTTGTACGCCGAATCAGAAGGGAAAGATCAAAAAGGAATTTATCCTTCAAGTGCAAACTTTTCAACGGATTTGCATTCATTAGGGCAGTACATTCAAGAAGGACGCCGCAACATGTTTGAAACAATCATTAAAGTTGAAAAGCCCCGTCAATCTGTTAGAATTCCTGAGCAATCTGAAGACTTAGATGGATTAGGTTACTTACAAGGAAAAGAAATTGATTTTGTCAATACTAAAGCGTTTGAAGGAACACTGTTGGCTCATACTGATGGGGGAGTGCCAAACTTATTGGTTCGCATTCCAGAAATGAATGCCTATACATTAGGTTATACGATGTACTTCTTTGAAATTGCGGTAGGTATCTCAGGCTACTTAAATGGAATCAATCCGTTTGATCAACCGGGAGTGGAGGCTTATAAGAAAAACATGTTTGCACTCTTAGGAAAACCGGGCTTTGAAGATCTTGCCAAAGAATTGAACGAACGTTTGTAAGATAAGGACTTTTTACTAATTTTCAAAAAAAGTGATAGTAACATGTTTGCTTAAAAATGAAACTAGTGATAGTGAACTAAAAAAAAGCACTCAATTTGAGTGCTTTTTTATTATCGTCTTTAGACCTAGTTGAGCTCGCAAAGCGAGGGAAACATAAAACCACCTGCTATGCAGGTGGGGAACAAAAGGTTCTACCAAAAAGCCCTTTCAATCGTTAAAATATGGTTGTTCAGGTCATATTTTAACGATTGAAAGGGCTAAGAAATGGCTACTAAAGCAAATAGTTTAGCCCATACAAAGTGGCTATGCAAATGCCACTTTGTATTCACACCAAAGTATAGAAGAA
>NZ_JXLB01000027.1 GCF_001886195.1 Enterococcus ratti
ACGTGGAGGATGTTGCGGATAAAGCGGGCGTTGATTCAGGCACGTCTTGGGCATAACAATGTAGTAACCAAATAAATTCTTTTTTTGTATCCGTTTACAAAAATATTATCTTATAAATAACAAATGGTGCATAGAGTATTTAAAAAAATAAATATAAGTGATTTGTTGGAGACTTGGAAGAGATTAAACAAAAGATTGATAGTTTTTAAATAAATAAAAAATAACGTAATTTTTTGTGAGGAAATTTTTGTTATGATTTCTTTTTTTCGTTTTTTATTGACCTTTTTCAAATGCTCAGCTTTTTGAGTTAAACTTGTCCTTTAGTTTTTAGATAAAAATGTTGAAGCGACTTTTTAGCTTACATTCGTTAAAAGACAGACCAACGACAATGATAAAATAAAAAAGCTAGTGAACGAAAGTAAGCACGGCTAGATTTTTATTTGTTATGTTCCTAATTAGAGCAAAAATGTGTGAGGCAAGGGAACTTTCCAACCCTTTTCTTTCCGCAAAAAAACAATTATAATGTAAGATGATGTTAAAAGAGAAGAGGAAATAACGTGCGGGTTTTATTTATTGGTGATGTTGTAGGGGCAATGGGAAGAGAAATGATTACTGAACACCTTCCCCGTCTAAAGAAGAAGTATCGTCCACAAGTGACGATTGTTAATGGTGAAAATGCAGCTTCTGGAAGAGGAATCACCGAAAAAATTTACAAGAAATTATTACAAGATGGGGTAGATGTTGTCACGATGGGCAATCATACTTGGGATAATCGAGACATCTTTAAATTTATTGAGCAAGCGAAAAAAATGGTTCGGCCAGCGAATTTTCCAGAAGGGACTCCTGGAAAAGGAATGGTATTTGTGAAAGTCAATCAAGTTGAACTTGCGGTAATTAATATGCAGGCACGTTCCTTTATGGTTGATTTAGATGATCCGTTTCGAAAGATGACTGAATTGATTGAAGAAGCTAGAAAGCGAACGCCTATTATTTTTATTGACTTTCACGGGGAAACAACGAGTGAAAAACAAGCAATGGGTTGGTTTCTAGATGGTAAAGTTTCAGCTGTGATAGGCACGCATACGCATGTCCAAACGAATGATGCTAGAATTTTGCCTCAAGGAACGGCCTATTTAACTGATGTTGGAATGACAGGACCTTATGACGGTATTTTAGGAATGCGCCGGGAACCAATCATTGAAAAATTTTTAACGGCTTTACCAAAACGATTTGAAGTAATCGAAAAAGGACGAGGAATAATGAGCGGCTGTTTACTAGAATTTGACGATGAAACCGGCAAAGCAAAAGAAATTCAATTAATCCAAATCAGTGAAGACCATCCATTTTTAGAATAGAAAGTGAGTTACGCTGTGCAAAAAGAGCCCAATATCCAAAAAGAAGTAGAGAAATTGGCACAACTTTTAAGTGAACATGAAACAATTGTTCGTTATAAAGAGCTAGAACAAAAAGTACAAAATAACCGCTATTTAGAACAATTAATGGAAACAATTAAGACGGCGCAAAAGGAAGCGGCAAATTTTTCATATTATGGAAAATTTGCCGCAGAAAAAGAAACAGTTCGGCGTATTGAACAATTGACTAAAACGTTTGATCGGCATCCCATCGTTGCAGCTTATCGAAAACAATTGATTGAAGCAAACGAGCTTTTGCATCATTTAACGAATATGTTGCAAGATGAAATTAATGAATGGATAGAGGAGGAAGGCAATGCCTCAAAAAACTAAAAACACTCCTATGATGGAACAATATCTAAGCATCAAGGCTCAATACCAAGATGCTTTTTTGTTCTATCGCTTGGGTGACTTTTATGAATTATTTTACGAAGATGCCATTAATGCATCTCAGATTTTAGAATTGACCTTAACTAGCAGGAATCGAAATGCAGAAGAACCAATCCCAATGTGTGGTGTTCCTCATCATGCTGCTCAAGGATATATTGATATTTTAATTGAAAAAGGCTATAAAGTAGCGATTTGTGAACAAATAGAAGACCCGAAAATAACCAAAGGAATGGTTAAACGAGAAGTCACACAATTAGTGACTCCCGGAACAGTCATGGACAGTAAAGGGCTTTCTGCAAAAGACAATAATTTTTTGACGGCGATTGTCAGTCAAGGAAGTGAATTTGGTTTTGCTTATGTAGATTTGACTACAGGGGAGTTAAAAACCACTCGTTTGTTTGATGAAGAAGCAGTATTGAATGAGGCTTCCGCTTTACAAACAAAGGAGATTGTTTTAGGAAATGAAATTAGTGAACATCTTTTTGAACAGTTGCGCACGCGCTTAGGACTGGTTTTTTCAACGCAAGAAGCAAGAGAAGAAAATGCAGAATTTAGTTTTTTAACGAGTGAATTATCCGATGAACTCGAAAAAGAAGTGACGGGGAAATTGCTTACCTATTTAGCGATTACTCAAAAAAGAAGTTTAGCCCATATTCAAAAAGCGATTGAGTATCAACCGGATCATTATTTGAAAATGGATTACTACTCAAAATTTAACTTAGAGTTAAGCCAATCAATTCGTACGGGAAAAAAACACGGTACCCTTCTATGGTTGTTGGACGAAACTAAAACAGCTATGGGTGGTCGCTTGTTAAAGCAATGGCTTGATCGACCATTAATTCAATTCAAACAAATCAAGGCACGACAAGAAATGGTTGCTTCTCTTTTAACGAGCTATTTTGAAAGGCTTGATCTACAAAGTGCTTTGACGAAAGTCTATGATTTAGAGCGTTTAGCCGGAAGAGTCGCTTTTGGCAGTGTCAATGGCCGCGATTTGATTCAATTAAAAACTTCTTTGGAACAAGTGCCAATAATCCGTCAATTAATCCAAGGAATTGATCAAGGACAGTGGGGAGAGCTGTTGAAAGAGATGCAACCGATGGATCAGCTCGTCCATTTAATTGATCAAGCGATTCAAGAAGAACCGCCATTACAAATTACTGAAGGAAATATCATTAAAGATGGCTTTAATGAACAATTGGATATGTATCGTTCTGCCATGAAAAACGCAAAGCAATGGCTAGCAGAGCTGGAGGCACGTGAGCGTCAAAAAACAGGAATCAAAAATTTAAAAATTGGATTTAACCGTGTTTTTGGCTATTATATTGAGATTACTAAAGCAAATCTTGCCAATATAAAGTTACAAAAGTACGAACGCAAACAGACTTTGGCAAATGCAGAGCGTTTCATCACGCCTGAATTAAAAGAGTTGGAAACACAGATTTTAGAAGCAGAAGAAAAATCAGTTGAATTAGAATACCAATTATTCTTGGCTGTACGAGAAGACGTTAAAAAAGCAATCCAACCATTGCAACGACTAGCCAAGTCGATTAGTACCACTGATGTTCTTCAAAGTTTTGCTACGATTAGTGAGCGGTATCAATATGTCTGTCCTGAGATAGTCGCCGATAAACACCAACTATTAATTCAAGAAGGTCGCCATCCCGTGGTCGAAAAAGTGTTGGGGCCTCAAGAGTATATTCCTAATAGTGTGGCAATGTTAGAAGATGAAATGATATTATTAATTACTGGACCAAACATGTCTGGTAAAAGTACGTATATGCGTCAGTTAGCATTAATTGTTTTGATGACGCAAATAGGTTGTTTTGTTCCTGCCCAAAAAGCAGTCTTACCTATTTTTGATCGTATTTTTACTCGAATTGGTGCAAGTGATGATTTGATTGCCGGACAAAGTACTTTTATGGTAGAAATGATGGAAGCCAACCAAGCTTTGCGTCATGCAACACCCAACAGTTTAATCTTATTTGATGAATTAGGTCGAGGAACAGCGACTTATGATGGCATGGCACTCGCACAAGCTATTATTGAATATATTCATCAGCACGTGCAAGCAAAAACGTTGTTTTCGACTCATTATCATGAGCTAACGGTGCTTGAGCAAGAGTTGCCACAATTAAAGAACGTTCATGTTGGAGCGGTAGAAAAAGACGGCGAAGTAGTCTTTTTGCATAAAATGATGGATGGACCCGCGGATAAAAGTTATGGGATTCATGTCGCTAAAATAGCTGGCTTACCTTCAAAACTTTTGGAAAGAGCTTCAAAGATTTTGCAAACATTAGAATCTGATGAAACGAGACACCATCTAGCAGCAGTTGAAACAAAACAAATAGAAGTAAAAACAACAGTTGACCAAACACCATCTAACGAACAAGAACGAACACAGCAACTCTCTTTGTTTAGTGAACTAAGTGAAGCAGAAATAACTGTAATCACAACATTGAAGCAAATGAACTTACTAGAGATGACGCCAATGGATGCATTAAATCAATTATATGAATTGAAAAAACAATTATAAAATAGTGGAGGAAGAAGGCGTTAAAACGATGGCAAAAATCCAAGAATTATCTGAACGTTTAGCCAATCAAATTGCAGCTGGTGAAGTTGTTGAACGTCCCGCTTCAGTGGTTAAAGAGCTTGTAGAAAATGCCATTGATGCAGGCAGCAGTCAAATTGATATTTTAGTGGAAGAAGCAGGATTAAAGACGATACAGGTCATTGATAACGGCGAAGGAATCTTGACGGAAGATGTTAAGAACGCCTTTAAACGTCATGCCACAAGTAAGATTCATCATCGTGACGACCTTTTTCGCATTCGTACACTTGGGTTTCGCGGCGAGGCTTTGCCTAGCATTGCCTCCGTTTCTGAAATGACGGTTGAAACAGCTAATCAAGAAGAAACTCAAGGAACCTATTGCGTACTTAGAGGCGGTGAAGTCGTTGAACATCGCCCAGCTCCCTTGCGTCAGGGCACGAAAATTACGGTCAACAATCTTTTTTTTAATACACCTGCCCGTTTAAAATATATTAAAACGTTGCATACCGAACTAGCAAACATCGGAGATATCATGAATCGTTTAGCACTGAGTCATCCTAATATTGCTTTTCGCTTAACTCACGATGGAAATAAAATGTTGGTTACTTCAGGAAATGGTGAGTTGAAACAAATGATTGCTGGCATTTACGGATTAAATACGGCGAAGAAAATGTTAAAGATTGAAGCAAAAGACTTAGATTTTGAATTATTTGGTTATATTTCTTTGCCAGAAGTGACTCGTGCCAGTCGGAATTATTTATCGACAATTATAAATGGACGTTTTATCAAAAATTTTTCACTAAATAAAGCAATTACAGCCGGCTATGGTTCTAAATTAATGGTGGGACGTTTTCCAATCGCTGTTTTAGAAATTAAAATGGACCCGCTTTTAGTAGATGTGAACGTTCATCCAACGAAACAAGAAGTGCGTCTATCTAAAGAAAAAGAGTTAACAGAACTCATCGTGCAAGCCATTCAAACGGCACTTATGCAGGAAAACTTGATTCCCAATGCAGCAGACAATTTGAGATTTAAGAAGAAAATCTCGAATCAACCAAAAACAGAACAAATAGAAATTGATTTATCTTATGCGTTTGCCGAAGATAAATTAAAACAACCTCAAAGTTTAAGTTTTGACAAAAAAACTGGGACATTCTATGTTGAAGAAGAAAAAGACCAAGTTGTGAATGAAACTGTTGATAAGTTTGTGGAAACTGTTGAAAAAGTTCCTAGTTTTTCTGAAGAAATACTGACTTATCCAGAAAATAAACAAAAAACAGTGGATAACCTTGGTGATACTGTGGATAAATATGTAGAAAAACAAGTGGATAAAGAAGAAAGTGAGTTATCCACTGTTGATAATTTTTCTAAAGAAGGAGCCGCGCTTTCTGAAGTAGAGCAACTAACAGAAAAAGGCTCTGAAGAAGTCTTCCACCCACAATTCAATTTGTCACAAAGCAGTCGTGCATTAGATCAAGCCATTCAAAAGTTAAGTTCAGAAAAAGTTACTCAACGTTTTCCGCAATTGGAATATTTTGGTCAAATGCATGGCACTTATTTGTTTGCGCAAAGTAATGACGGTTTATATATTATTGATCAACATGCAGCACAAGAACGAATTAAATATGAATATTTTCGTGAAAAGATTGGAGAAGTTTCCAACGACCTTCAAGAACTGCTTGTTCCTTTTGTATTAGACTATCCCAACAACGACGCCTTAAAATTAAAAGAACAAAAACAATTACTTGAAGAGGTTGGCATTTATTTAGAAGAATTTGGTCAAAACAGTTTTATTGTAAGAGCACACCCTACTTGGTACCCAAATGGTGAGGAAGAAGCGATGATTCGAGGAATGATTGACATGCTATTGGCAACTGGTCATGTCAATGTAAAAAAATTCCGAGAAGCGACGGCTATTATGATGAGTTGCAAACGTTCTATTAAAGCTAATCATTATTTAAATGAAACACAGGCGAGAGTCTTGTTGAAAGATTTAGCACAGTGTGAAAACCCGTTCAATTGTCCACATGGAAGACCTGTATTGATTCATTTTACCAATTCGGATATGGAGAGAATGTTCAAGCGAATCCAAGATCCACATTAATGTTTATAGAATTAGTAGACAGATGAGGAGTAAACATCAATGAAAGTTATTTTAGCTTCACAATCCCCACGCAGAAAAGAATTATTAGGCTGGTTAATTCCAGAATTTGAGATTCAACCAGCAACTATTGATGAAACTCCCTTTGAAGGGGAAAAGCCAAAACAATACGTTCAACGTATGGCAGTTGAAAAAGCAGCAATTGTTAAGCAAAAGTCCGCAGTAGATACGTTAATTATTGCCAGTGATACGATCGTAACAATTGGAAATGAAATTATGGGAAAACCTACCGATCAAAAAGCGGCAAAAGCGATGCTAAAAAAGCTAAGTGGAATAACACATGATGTCTATACTGCTGTTGTTCTAGTAAAAAATCAACAAGAAGAAAAACTACTTGCTCATGCGGCAGTTACTTTTTATGATTTAACAGATGAAGAGATTGAAACTTACTTAACGACCAGCAATTATACAGATAAAGCAGGTGCTTATGGCATTCAAAGCTTCGCAGGAGCATTTGTTAAAGAAATCAATGGCGATTATTATAGTATTGTTGGATTTCCTGTAGGAGCAGTGAAACAGGCATTAAAAAAATTTATGTAAAAGTGGATGGTTTGAAATCAACATTTTTCAAGAAAAATGAACGATTGGTTTTGTGGGGATAAAAATAGGATCATCCTATAAAAAAGTTAAAAAACATTCATGACAGCTATCGCTCCCATGAATGTTTTTTACGTGCTTCCTATTTTAAATGGTTATTACTTAATTTTTACTTCACCGACTTGTTCACTTGGATGTACAGAACCAGTTTTGCTAAGTGTTAATCCAGCGACTTTATCACTATTTGTTAAAACAATAAGAATGTCTGTTTTTTTGCCAGCTTGTTCGATCGCTACAATGTTCATTTCGGCTAGCAGTGTCTTTTCTGTTACTTGATCGCCTTCTTTTACATGAATCGTAAAAGGTACTCCTTTTAGTTCTACGGTGTCCAGTCCCATGTGAACAAGAACTTCTAAGCCGTCCTTACTTAAAAGTCCAATTACATGCTGTGTTTCATAAATATTTATTACTTTTCCACTAACTGGTGCATAAACTTTTTGATTTGTAGGTTCAATTGCATAGCCTTCCCCCATTATTTTTTGAGAAAAGACTGGATCATCTACTTTAATTATTTCTTTCAGTTGTCCTTTTGCTACGGCAAATAATTTTTCAGTTGTAGTACAACCGACAGCTGAAGAAACTGTTTCAAATTTTTGAGAAGAGATGCTATTACCGTTTGGGGTTTGTAATTGCCATTCAGTAGTTTCTTTGATGGAGATAACCGGATCAATTTTATTTAAAATTCCTTGTTTCCTGAAGACGATAGTTAAGCCAAATGGTACAATGACAGCGATAATCATCGCAATCGTAAAAGGCACCCAAGTTGCAGCTTGGATAGCTAAGATACCCGGAAGACCGCCGACACCGATAGCATTGGCACGAACGTCCATTAAGTTCGCAAACATGCCGGCTAAGCCAGAGCCAACCATTGCGGCAACAAATGGATAGACATACTTTAGATTGATTCCAAACATGGCAGGTTCAGTTACACCTAGATAACAAGAAATCATTGCTGGAATTGAAATTTGTTCTTCTTTTTTATTGCCTTTATGTAAGAAGATAATGGCAAGAACGGCTGAGCCTTGGGCGATATTTGATAAAGCAATCATTGGCCAAAGATTTGTTGAGCCAAAATCTGCAATCAACTGCATATCAATGGCATTGGTCATGTGATGTAAACCAGTAATCACTAACGGAGCATATAAGAAGCCAAATACTGCACTAAATAACCAACTAATTGAAGAAGTCAACCCAGTGTTAACGATATTGGAAATCCAACTACCGATTGTCCAGCCGATAGGTCCTAAAATGACATGAGCAGCTAAAACCGTAGGCAAAAGAGAAAATAGCGGAACAAAGATCATTGAAATGGATTGAGGAATATATTTTCGGAAAAAAATCTCAAGGTAAGCTAGCATAAATCCAGCAAGCATAGCAGGAATAACTTGCGCTTGATAACCGATCATATTTACTTGAGCAAAACCAAAATCCCAAAATGGAATATCAGAAGCAGCAGTGGATGCCACACTATAAGCATTTAATAATTGCGGTGAAACTAAGGTAATTCCTAAAACAATTCCTAAAATCTGTGTGGTGCCCATTTTTTTAGCAATGCTCCAAGTAATTCCTACCGGTAGAAAATGGAAAATGGCTTCTCCGGGCAACCATAAGAAGGCGTTTACACCATTCCAAAACTGAGAATGTTCAACGATTGTTCCACCAAGGCTCTCAAATTGAATTCCTTCTAAGACATTGCGAAAACCTAAAATCAGTCCACCAACAATAATTGCTGGAATCAGTGGTGTAAAAATTTCAGCTAACACTGCAACCGCCCGTTGTACAGGATGCATATTTTGTTTTGCTGCAGCTTTGCTTTGTTCTTTGGATACGCTTTCAACACCGGATACAGTTACAAAATCATTGTAAAAAGTAGCGACATCGTTTCCAATGATGACTTGAAATTGTCCAGCATTTGTAAACATTCCTTTAACACTAGGAATATCTTCAATGGCTTTTTCATTGGCTTTTTGCGGATTGTTAAGGACAAAGCGCATGCGCGTGGAACAATGACTGACTGCTGCAATATTTTCCTTTCCCCCAATTTCCTCTAACAGTTTTTTTGCATCTATTTGATACTTTGCCATAGGAATAACCCCTTTCTTTCAAAACTTGTATAAACAAGTTGCTTCTTATTCCTACTATACTGGTTTCCCAAGCCTATTGCAAGCGTTTTATTATAAAAAGTAAAAAATATCTAAGTTGTAATGGGAACAATGTGAAGAAAAAGAGGAAGATTGCAAACATAAAAAAGCTGTAGTATAGTTTATAAACAAGATAGAAGCGTTTAAGTGTTCCGTGAAGGAGAAAAGAATGAATAAATTTAATGAAATCTTTTTGGATTTAGAAAAAAAAATTTTGGACAAACAATACCCTCCTCACACACTACTTCCCAGTGAAAATCAATTAATTCAAATCTATGGTGTTTCACGAGAAACAATTAGAAAAGCACTGAATCTTTTAACAACAGAGGGGTATATCCAAAAAAAACAAGGAAAGGGCTCGATTGTTTTAGAAAGAAATCGTTTTGATTTTCCTATTTCAGGGTTAACAAGTTACAAGGAGTTGCAAGACACACAACATATTCCTAGTGAAACAATTGTTCATACACTAAAACAGACAGAAGTGAACCAGTCGTTAAGTGAAATAACTGGTTGGAAGAAAGGGTCTTCTATTTGGTATTTGGTTCGTCAAAGAAAAATTGATAATGAAGTGGTTATTTTAGATCGAGATTATTTACTACAAAAAGTGATTCCTTCTTTAACAAAAGAACAAGCAGCTGGTTCCATCTATGAATATTTTGAAAATGAATTAGGCTTAACGATTGCCTATGCGCAAAAAGAAATAACAGTCGAAGAAGCCACTCCTGAAATAGAAGAAGCGATGGATTTACATGGAGATCGGTACGTGGTTATTGTAAGAGGACTGGTTCATTTAGAAGATACGAAATGCTTTGAGTATACAGAATCCATTCATCGTTTAGATAAATTTCGTTTCGTAGAATTTGCCAGACGTCGTAAGATATGAGCTGTTACAGTTAGAAGCAAATCAGTTGCTTCTTTTTATTGTATCATTATGATGTAAAAAAGGGGGGCTTTTTGTGAGTAAATTTGTAAGAAACGATCGTGAATTAAAAGAGAAACTGTCACCGATTTCTTATGCTGTCACTCAGGAAAATGCGACAGAACGTCCATTTAGTGGCGCATACGATAACTTTTATGAAAAAGGCATTTATGTGGATATCGTAAGTGGTGAGCCGTTGTTTAGTTCTACTGAAAAATATGATGCAGGATGTGGCTGGCCAGCTTTTAGCAAACCAATTTCCAGAAAAGGTATTAAAGAACAAGCTGATTTTTCTCATGGAATGCATCGTGTAGAAGTTCGCAGTCATCAAGCGGATTCTCATTTAGGACATGTCTTCAATGATGGACTTGTTGAAAAAGGTGGTCTTCGTTATTGTATCAATTCGGCCGCATTAAAATTTATTCCTTATGAAGAAATGAAACAGCAAGGGTATGGCGAATATTTGTCATTGGTGGAATGAACTTATGAAAAAAGCAGTTGATGAAGATATACTTTTAAACAAGCGGAGTATTAGCGCCACGTATTCAAGTGAAAAGTAAAAATAAAAAGGAGAGCGGATTCTGAACGGTTCCTCAAAAGTTAAATTCTAATTTTGAGGATGTGGCAATCTCCTCCTTTTTACTTTGTCAGTTACTTTTAGAGAAGAAGTAAACTTTCTTACTAAGACAGTAGGGAAAAAATAGTCATAATAAGATTGCAAGAATTAAAATCAATTACTTGTTTGTCTCTTTTTAATAAACAAATCGTCCATATAAAAAGGAGCCTGCAAATAAATGAATAGCTCAAAGGTGGATATTCATTTTTAATGTATTTCGGCAGAAGTTACCTAGCTTCTATAGTAAAGTAAGTAAAGTATTTAAGATAAAAAGCTACGTAACTATTAGTAATGTATCTGCTTAGCCACTCCTCTTTCTACTTTAACTTCTTAGAGAATGCAAATACCTACGAATCCTCTAGGAAAAATACTATGTATAGGAAGTTCTTTCATCATTGCTTGTCTATTATCAAGGCTCCTTGTGTTTTTTTCTTGGCTGCATTGTCTATCGTTGACGTAGAAGCTTACTTTGTAAAGATACATAAACAAAAACCAGTAGTACTGCTGAAATTTGAAACTGAATAAAAAGTATTTTCTACATAGTACATGAGCATTCCTTCCATTACTTTTAGAACAAATAAGCTTTAACATGTAATTATTTTCTATAAAACTGTTTGTATTATAATTTGTTATTTTAATTTAGCTATTGACTTCATATGTTCAGTTACTTCTTAAACTAGAGACTTTTTATTTTCTATTCATATAGTTTTATTCAAGAGATTTCCATGTTTTTTATTAAAAAAGGAGATAGACTCATTTCTGACAAAAAAGGACGATAAATGAAGTAGGAGACAGGCTTCTCTTTTTTCGTAAGAAAAAGTATGTTACAATAGAAAAAAATATGGGAACGTATGTGTGTAAAAGAAAGAGGCCAAGAAGATGTATGAATATCTGGTAGGTGTACTCACCTTTATCAATCCTTATTATTTAGTGGTTGAAACTAATGGAATTGGCTATCAAATCGCTTTAGGTAATCCTTATCGCTATAGTTGTCAATTGAACAAAAAAATTAAGCTCTATATTCATCAAGTGATACGAGAAGATGCCCATCTTCTTTATGGATTTGATTCATTAGAAGAAAAGCAATTATTTTTGAGATTAGTCAGTGTTTCAGGAATTGGACCAAAAAGCGCCTTAGCAATTATGGCAAGTGAAGATCATTCTGGTTTGATTCAAGCAATAGAATTAGGTGATGTTACTTATTTAACTAAGTTTCCCGGTGTAGGAAAGAAAACTGCACAACAAATGATTTTAGATTTGAAAGGAAAACTTGGTGAATTAAGTAGCGAAGCGCCATTTGATTTATTTAAAGAAACTTCTTTACAAGATGCTACCGCTTTATCAGAAGCAATGGAAGCTTTATCTGCATTGGGCTACAGTGACAAAGAAATTAAACGTGTGGAAAAACAGCTTAACGAAGTAGAAAATCAGACAACGGATGAATACCTACGGCAAGCATTAAAACTAATGATGAAAAAATAAGGAGGGTATTTTATGACAGACGAACAATTGTTGTCACCTGAAACGGATGAAAAGGAATACAGTTTGGAAAAGACCCTCCGTCCGCAGCTGCTGTCGCAGTATATTGGGCAAAAGAAGGTAAAGCAAGAATTAAAAATATATATTGAAGCTGCACGTAAACGAGAAGAACCGTTGGATCATGTCTTGCTGTACGGACCACCAGGCTTAGGAAAAACAACGTTGGCTATGGTGATTTCCAATGAAATGTCAGTAAATATTCGAACAACCAGTGGTCCAGCAATTGAAAGACCGGGAGATCTAGTTGCTATTTTAAATGAACTAGAGGCTGGAGATGTGTTATTTATTGATGAAATCCACCGATTACCACGAGTTGCAGAAGAATTGCTGTACTCTGCTATGGAAGATTTTTACGTTGATATCATGGTCGGTCAAGGACCTAGTGCTCATCCCGTACATTTTCCTTTGCCGCCGTTTACGTTAATTGGAGCAACAACTAGGGCGGGGATGCTTTCGGCTCCGCTTCGTGATCGTTTTGGCATCATTTCTCATATGGAATATTATGAAGAAGTAGATTTAAAAGAAATTGTGGTTCGCTCTTCTGATATTTTTCAAACAGAAATTATAGAAGAAGGTGCGTTAGAGATTGCTAGACGCTCAAGAGGGACACCAAGAATTGCCAATCGTTTGTTAAAACGAGTGCGTGATTTTGCGCAAGTACAAGGAAATGGTCGAATCAATCAGAAAATTGCTGATCAAGCATTGACCTTATTGCAAGTAGACCGCGCAGGGTTAGATTATGTTGATCAAAAACTCTTACGTACAATGATCGAATTGTATGGCGGAGGACCAGTAGGATTAAGTACATTATCTGTAAATATTGGTGAAGAAAGAGAAACAGTCGAAGATATGTACGAGCCTTTTTTGATTCAAAAAGGTTTTTTAAAACGAACGCCACGCGGCAGAATTGCTACTGCCTATGCGTATGAACATTTTGGTTATTCTTACCAAGGATAATAGATTGTAACAATCATTCTTTGTCGTAAAAAGTAGTGAAAAAAATCTAGAGTGAAGTTTGGAGGAGAAAAAATGGGCGATGCCTCACGTACGAAACAGTTAATAAAAAGCGCTTTGATCGGTTTGTGTCAAACACACACTTTCAAGAAGATTAGTGTGCAAACAATTGCTCGCGCAGCAGGAATTAATCGCCAAACTTTTTACTATCACTTTGCAGATAAATATGATTTGCTGCAATGGATCTATTATGAAGATTGTTTACATTATTTAGCACCAAACGATCTTTCTCTAAAAAACTGGGAAGAGCAAGCATTAAAAATGTTAAAAGCTATCGCGAATCAAAAAGAATTTTATACAAGTACTGTTCTTTCAGACCAAGAAATTTTGCAAACAGAGTTTATTACAATAATTCAGCAATCATTTATTGAAATTTTTGATCAAATGGACGAAGAAAAGCAGCTATCGGAAAAAGACAAATTATTTTATGCACGTTTTTTTTCTTATGGATGCAGCGGCGTTTTGCTTAATTGGATTACTCACCACTATACGGAAACACCGATGGAAATCGCCATGCAATTATTCCGTTTAGCAAAAGATACTGAATTGTATTCTTATCGATTGTATGCAAAAGAAGAATGGGAACAAGAATAAAGTAAAAGGAGACAAAACATGACGAGAGTTTTATTTGTGTGTCTAGGAAATATCTGTCGATCACCGATGGCTGAAGGACTGTTAAAAAAAAGAGTGGCCGAAGAAGGGATGTCTGATCAATTCTTGATTGACTCCGCTGCTACTAGCACCTATGAAATCGGACACCCGCCTCACATGGGAACAAAAACTATTTTAGCAAAAGAATCAATTGATGCGAGTCAAATGGTTGCTCGTCAGATCACTGCAGAAGATTTTCAAACATTTGATTGGATCATTGGAATGGATCAATCAAATGTGGAGGACTTAAGGAAGAAAGCACCAGTTGCTGCACAATCTAAGATTCATTTATTTTTAAGTTGTGTATCTGGAAAAGAAACACAAAATGTTCCTGATCCTTACTATACCAATAACTTTGAGGAAACGTACCGATTGTTGTGTGAAGGTATTGAGTATTGGATGAAAATATGGAAAAATGATAAATAAAATAACTAAAAATGAAGAAATTAATGTTTATTTACACTTGTCTAAAATAGTTAATTTCTTGTGATTTAACGAAAGGTTAGGTAGAATATATTTAACAAAGTAACACTTTCTTAGCTAAAGGAGGAGTACATTCAATGGAGGAAAAGACAGTATCACCAATAAAGAAATTGACTAAGTTAGTCACGCATACGTCGTATCAGCTTTTTGATTCTTTTGTAAATGACACTGAAAAGATAGCAGAGAATGTACGTTTGCAAAGAAAGTTTATTTTAGAGCTTCAAAAAGCAGCAACTCAACACAGTTTAGTAATTTTGCAAGTCAGAGCCAATCACAAAAGTAATAAATATGAAACACTTTCAGGCTGGGTAGCAACCAAAACGATTGAAAAAGAAGTAGTGATGATTCGTTTACGAAACCAAGGACAGCAATTACGAATGATCCCAATTGAACAAATTGAAAGAATCACTAGTCTTTCTCCAGCAGGAACTCAAGAGCGATTATCCAAATAGAAAAGCTATGATGCTGCGATAGAAATGTCCAGTTTCATAGCTTTTTAATCAGTAAAATAGATTTAACATGTAGAAAAATTGCTCTTTCAACAAAACCAATTCAAACAAGAAAAAATGCATTATTTATATGACATAGATTTGTTTTTATGTTCAATAAGGCTCATTTCTATTATATTGAAATATTTTTTCCTAAAAAAATTACCAACTTTCAAAAACTTTCGTCACAAAAAATTCACAACTCCTCAGTAATATATAAGCATACCAACAAACAACCCTAACAACACTTTTTCATTTTTAACTCCTTATCCTGCTAGCTCCCCAGCTAGCAGGCCTTTTTTTGTGAATCAGGATAGACGAGCAATCCAATCATCTAGGATAAACCACAAATAAAAAAGTCATTTACTCAGGCAGCTATTGTCTGAAGTTCAATAGTTGAATTTTTTCAATCTTAAACAAATTCGTTATACAAGAAATAACATCTAACTCTTTATCAATACACACAAGGTATTGAATAATAAAGTTAGAAATAAATAGAGATGAAGATCATTTATTCAGTAATAAAGTGAAGAGTTTAAGCTAAAAAATAAACTTTCTCCTAAAAGCTATTTTCATGTACAGTTTTTGGGAGAAAGTTTAATACATAAAATAAAAGAGCCTGTTCATTCGAGTAAAATGTGTGTTTTCCTGCTTTAAGCGGAGTAGTTTAGTCAGTAATTGATGATTCTTTTTTTAACCAGCTCCAAATAAAACCAATCAAAAAACCAGATAAAGCGGGAATAATCCACCCCATGCCTAATTTAAAAAAAGGAAGATAGCTGTTTGCAAAATGCAAAAGCTGATTGACAATATCGGTTTGCTTAATAAAATTAGGACAAGCATTTAGACCGTCTAAAATAGAAGCAAATAGCGTAAAATAAGTAGTCAGACGATAAACGGTAGGACGTTGCTTAAATAAAGGTCCCGTCAGAACGAGTAAAATCAGAGTCATGGCTAATGGATAAATAAACATCAATACAGGCAAGGAAACTTGAATAATTGTTGTTAGTCCCACTGTAGCGACTAAACAAGCAATTATACTAGCAAGTGTCACAAAGAAAAGATAATTTCTTTTTGGAAAGAGGCCTGTAAAAGTCTCTGCAAAGGCTGTAATTAATCCAATTCCAGTTTTTAAACAGGCAAGGATGACAATAAGAGCAAGTAAAATACTGCCAAATGTTCCCAAATAATGATCGGCAATTTGTGCTAAGGCGATACCGCCGTTTGGACTTAAGGCAAATCCGCCAAGACTCATTGTTCCTACACAAGCAAGCAAAGTATAAATGATGCCCATCAAGACGATGCTGATTGCGCCCGACTTAATGGTATCTTTTGCAATTTCAGAAGGTTTTGTAATGCCCATATTACGTATGGTAGTAACGATAATAATTCCGAAAGCTAAAGCAGCAAGGGCGTCTAATGTATTATAACCTTGAGTGAAACCAGTGAAAAATGCCTGATCTTGGTAATTAGCTTGAATAGGTTGATTCATGCTTCCTAATGGATGAATAAAGGCAAGTAGTAATAATATACCTAATAAAATCAAGAAGACAGGATTAAGAAATTTTCCTACATAATCTAGAATCTTTGTCGGACGTCTTGAGAGCCACCAAGTGGTAAAAAAGAATAAAAGACTAAAAATAATTAAGAATAACGATTGTTCTTTTTCTTGTATAAAAGGTGCTAAACCAATTTCAAAAGATGTAGTAGCTAATCTAGGCAAAGCAAAAAAAGGACCGATCACGAGATACAGTAAAACTGTGAAAATAAAAGCATATTTTTGGTTAATTCGCTTTGCCAATTCATAAACACCAGCTGTTTTTGAAACACCGATTGCGATGACGCCTAAAAAAGGAAGCCCAATTCCAGTAACTAGAAAACCTAGGTTAGCCCAAAAGATAGCAGAACCAGCTTCTTGCCCCATGTGCACGGGAAAGATCAAATTACCAGCGCCAAAAAATAAGCCGAATAACATTGAACCAATAAATATATTTTCTTTAAGTGTTAACCTTTTTGTCATAAACTTCTCCTTTACTTTTTTATATTTTTTTTAAAGTAACAAAAATAACATAAATTATCAATGCTTTTGAACATCAATCATTTATACTTCAGCTGCATTATAAACGTCATACAGACAGTAAAAATGGGACATTAAATTTGGTGAAAAAGCGTAGAAAATCAAGAGATGGAAGAAACAAAATTTATGTTGCACTAGGAAAAGCTAGTTATCAACTCTACGTTAAATAATTATTCGATTATCAAAATATTTTTTAGCATTTAACCTAACAAAATATGCGAATAAGTTAATTAGGACTATATTAATAGAATTTTCAAAAAATTGCAACTTGATTCAGAAAACATTCAAAAAATATTTTTTATAAAAAAGTTCTTCGATAACTAAGCATTGATAAAAACTTTGAGGAGGAAAAAGAACAAGCCTCTACCCAAAACGTCTGTTTCATTTGGGTAAAGGCTTGTTGTTATTTTTTTAAAATTCGAGATAAAAATACTTTGGTACGCTCCTCTTTTGGATGAACAAATATATCTTCAGAAGTTCCTTCTTCGGCAATTACTCCTTTATCCATAAAGATTACGCGATCAGAAACTTCCTTTGCAAATTCCATTTCATGAGTCACAATGATCATTGTTAACCCAGTGTGTGCTAAGTCTTTGATAGTATTTAACACTTCACCGACCATTTCTGGATCAAGGGCTGAAGTTGGTTCATCAAAAAGCATCACATCGGGATTCATTGATAAAGCGCGAGCAATAGCGACACGTTGCTTTTGTCCGCCGGATAATTGGGAAGGCTTAGCTTCAATGTAGCGCTCCATCCCTACTTTTTCTAGATTTTCCAGTGCTACTCGACGCGCTTCTTCTTTACTTCTTTTTAAGACCGTCACTTGTCCAGATAAACAATTTTCTAAAACATTCATGTTGTTGAAAAGATTAAATGACTGAAAAACCATGCCGACGTTGCTACGATATTTCGGCAAATTGTATTTTGGGGCGAGGACATTTTCGCCATTATACCGGATTTCTCCGCCAGTCGGTTTCTCTAAAAGGTTTATGCAGCGTAAGAACGTTGACTTACCGGACCCAGAAGAACCGATGATCGTCACCACTTCACCTTTATGAATCGTCATGCTGATGTCTTTTAAAACTTCATTTTTTCCAAAGTTTTTTTGTAAATGGTTGATTGCAATAATTTTTTCACTCATGATTCTTCCTCCTTATTTTTGCAAGTTTGCATTGTCAATCTCTTCAATTTTCGTATAAGCGGAAGGACCATCGATTTTTTTCTCTACAATGCGTAAGATTCTTGTGATTGTAAAAGTCATGATCAAATAGATGATCCCTACAATCGTAAAGGTTTGGAAGAATTGGAAATTTGCGCCTGAAGCAGAGTTTCCTTGGAAGAATAGATCGGCTACACCGATAACACTTAAAACAGCCGTATCTTTGATATTAATAACAAATTCATTTCCTGTAGCAGGTAAAATATTACGTAAGACTTGTGGAATCACCACTTTTCTCATTGTTTGTCCGTGTGTCATTCCAATCGCTTGCGCTGCTTCAAATTGTCCTTGGTCGACTGCGAAAATACCGCCGCGTACAATTTCAGTCATGTAAGCACCTGTATTAATCGAAACAATGAACAGCGCAGCGACTGTACGATCCAAAGAGATACCAAAAGCTAAGGCTAGACCATAGAAAACGACCATTGCTTGAACCATCATTGGCGTGCCACGGAAGATTTCAATATAAATAGACAATAATAGATTTACCAGTTTTTGAAAAAAGCGAGTAATAGCGTGGTCAGATTCGGGAATGGAGCGGAAAACACCGATCAATAAACCTAACGTGGTTCCTACAACTGTACCGATTAAAGCAATAAACAGTGTAAGTCCAGCTCCGCGTAAAAACATATTACCATACTGAGACCAAATGGTTTTGAAATCTTGGAACAAACCAGTTTTTTCTTCATCTGTATTTGTTGAAGCGGGTTGATCTTTAATTGCTTGATCCATGATTTCTGTTCGCTGCTTCTTGGAAATACCACTGAGAATTTGATTCACTTTTTGGATATCGGGATCCCCTTTTCGCATTCCTACAGCGATCTGTACGTCTTCAGGATTGGTTTGAAAACCATCCTCTCCTTCTAATTCCAGCATTTTTAATTTTTTGTTAACACTTGTAGCTGTTACCCCTTCAGGGCGCTCACTGACATAGCCGTCAATCATACCGGAAGAAAGGGCGGTACGCATGGCAGAAAAATTGTCCATGGCTTGTTGTTTTTTCACACTTGGAATTTGATCGATTACATTGTAATGAAAGGTATTTAATTGGGCAGTGATTTTCGCATTTGAAAGATCAGCTAAACGGGTTGCTTGAGCATACTTGCCATCTTGTTGGACCACTACAACAAGTTGAGATTCATAGTAAGGATCAGTAAAGTCAATTTCTTTTTTACGCTCTGCCGTAGGACTCATTCCTGCGATGATCGCATCAATTTTTCCAGATTGAAGAGCTGGTGCGAGACCATCCCATTTTGTTTGGACAATGACCAATTTTTTTCCTAAGCCATCTGCTATTTTTTTGGCAATTTGAACATCGTATCCACCAGCATAACTTTTTTGTCCTTGGATAGGTACAGCGTTGTTAACATCCGTTTGTTGAGACCAATTAAAGGGAGCGTACCCTGCTTCCATACCAACCCGAAATTCATCATCGGGTGTTTTTTCATTAGCATTTACTACATGCCCGATACTAAAAAAAGAACAAATAAATGCGATAAATAGGGTAAGTGTAACTAAATTTTTTTTCATATATTTTCTCCTTTTCTTTTCACATCTGCGAATAGTTTATCTCACATTCAAATGAGAGGAACTCAGATTCGCTTGCACTCATTTTTTAAATGAGCTGTTTACGCATAATTTTTGCACGAGCGGTCGAACAAATGCGTTGCAGCAGCTTATCAGGAGAAATAAAATAACGGTCTTTTTAAAAATATAAAAGGACCGCTAACATTTCACAAAAGTGATAAACCTCTCACAAAACATAGCGCAACTTAGCATCACTGCTAAGACAGTCCACAAGCTCTTAACTTATGTCCCAACGTAAACTTTAAGCAAAAAAGAGTACATTTCGGCGATCCTCCCTAGGCCTGCTTCCACGTGTTTGCTTCACTCCACAGGGTTAATGATTCTCGCGACCTCTACCTCATTGATTGAGGCATCTCATATTCAGTTATTTATACAAAAAATAGTTTACGATAGATAAAAGGCTTTGTCAAATTATAACGAATATTTTTTATTTAACTACTGTTAAATATAGAAAAAATTTATTATTATTTTATATTAAAATTACATTTTGTAAAAATAATTAAGAATATTAAAAGAATAAATATTCACAAATAAAAAAGATTCAGGACATAAGTGAGCGAAAATGTCCTAAATCTAGTGCAAACATATAGAAAAAATTTATTTTTTACGGTTCGTTTTCTAGATTATAAAAATATGACAAACGATTGTTGCAGCGGTTTGTTTAAGCTCAAGCGGCTTGATGAACGGCTTTTTTTTCACGCCCTAAAATTGCTTGAAGAATAACTGTAACACCGTAAATACCTAATATTAAGTAAATCAAACTTGAGTATTGTGTGATGCCCCAGCCCCAAGTTCGGTAAATAACTAAGGTGATGGCTAAAACAACAGCCGCAAGTACATTGAAAAATGCAAATGCCCAAAGATTTCCATTTTCCCTACGTGCAAGGTAAAAAACTGAGAAGTAAATACTTAAAACTAGCCATGCAATACACGCTAAGATAATACTCCAGTAAATAATGAATGGTACCATATCATTTCACCTCGCTTTGCTTGGTATGTGTGGTTTATCTTTTTTAGCATTAAAAAATAAGATTACGCCAATTGTTACAGAAACATTGTACCATATTTTTATCATTTTGTCAGTCAAGATTGTGATAAATTTCTCAAAAATATTGTTATTTTACTAAAAATTGTTTTATTTAATACATAGGAAAAATGTACGAGTGGCATTATTGCGATCTATAGATCTATAATAGAAGCGAGGTGACAAAAAAATGAAAAAGCTAACTGTAGCAGAAGCAGTAAAAAACATCATTGAAAGTCCACGTATTACTTTTTTAACTGGTGCGGGTATATCCACGCCTTCTGATATTCCAGACTATCGTTCCTTAAAAGGCATCTATCAAGGAATTGAGCGCCCTGAATATCTGCTAAGTGATGAAGCCATGATTCAAGAACCAAAAAAATTTTATTCGTTTGTTAAGAAACTCTACCATCCCGACGCAAAACCTAATATTATTCATTTAGAAATGGCAAAATTGGAAACACAAAAAAAGGTGTGGATTATTTCACAAAACATTGATGGGCTTCATGAGAAAGCGGGAAGTCAGAAACTTGTTAATTTTCATGGGAATCTTTATCATTGTTATTGCAGAAAATGTGGCAAAACAGTTTCATGGAAGACGTATTTACAAACAGATCGGCATGAAACATGTGATGGACAGCTTCGACCAAATATTGTGTTGTATGGTGAAGAATTTACGAATAAGACAATGGAACAATCTGTTTTAGCAGTGAGCCAAGCGACGCTAGTTGTGATTATTGGAACTAGTTTTCAAGTCCATCCGTTTTGTGATCTTATTCAATTTCGATCTCCTTCTTCTAGAATTTTAGTGATTAATCAAGAATCCATCGAGTTAGCACAAGAATATGACTTTCTTCAAACAAATGGAACAATTGTATTTGAAGAATTAGCAAAAAGGAGTAATTTATGACAATTAAAACAGAAAAAGAAAAAATGATTGCTGGTGAATTATATTTTGCTAATGATCCGGAATTAGTGGCAGACCGTCAACTGGCAAGAAGGCAAAGCAAAGAGATCAACCAAGCAGAAAAGGCAGAAATTCGTTCGCAATTACTAAAAGAAGCATTTGGTCAAACGGGCGAAAAAATCTATATGGAACCAACAATAAATTTTGATTACGGCTATAATATTTTTGTAGGAGAAAATTTTTATGCAAACTTTAATTGTACGTTTTTAGATGTAAGTACGATAGAAATAGGAGATAATTGTCTGTTTGCTCCTAATGTGCAGCTTTATACAGCTACTCATCCTTTGCATCCTGTAAAAAGAAATAGCGGTTTAGAATATGCAAAACCAATTAAAATTGGGAACAATGTTTGGTTGGGCGGTGGGGTAATTGTTACACCAGGCGTAACTTTAGGAGACAATGTTGTAGTCGGTGCTGGCTCTGTTGTGACAACGTCGTTTCCTAAGAATGTAGTTATTGCTGGAAATCCTGCACGTATCATCAAACGGATAGATGAAAAGCTAGAACGAGAAACACTTGAAAAGTTAAGACAAACAATTGATCATATTGATGAGCAAATGGTACAGTTGTTAGAGAAAAGGATGGATGCAGTTGCGAAAATCGGGCAAGTAAAAAAAGCAACTAAAAAAGCCATCTATGATAAAAAGCGAGAACAACAAGTATTAGACAAAGTAACAAGTTATTTAGAAAACGCGGAATATAATGAAACGATCAGAGCGACGTATATGGATATAATGAAACATTCTCGCTGCTACCAAAGCAAACAAAAGGAGGAACAAGACAATGATTGATGGCGAAACACGACGAAAAGAAATTCTTCATACTTTGGCTAATGAAGAAAAGCCAGTGAGTGCCAGCAAATTTGCCACACGATTTCATGTAAGCCGCCAAATTATTGTAGGAGATGTCGCACTTCTTAGAGCTTCAGGAGCAGCAATCGTTGCCACAGCAAGAGGATATGTACTAGAAACAAATGAGACACAAACAGGCTTAATTAGTAAAATAGCGGTGCAACATCGAAAAGAAAAAACAGAAGAAGAATTACGTCTAATCATCGAAAATGGTGGAGAAGTCTTAGATGTGATCGTGGAACATCCATTATACGGTGAGTTAACAGGCATGCTACACATTAAAAATGAACAGGATATTCACTCGTTTATTAAACGTTATAAAAAAAGCAATGCCTCTTTATTATCTGAATTAACCGACGGGATTCATCTGCATACAATCCGCTACTCATCCCCAATTGCGTTAAAGAAAATTAAAGAAGCATTATTAGCAGCAAATATTCTTTATAAAGGTTAGGGATGAATTTTGTCTTATTTCCGAAGAATTTGCTTCTGTTCTTGCCGTTTATCTGTGTTTAGAACGTGAGGTAAAAGTATTCTTAACTTTTGACTCACGCTCATTCTTTATTTTTTTTGAAAAAAGAGGTGAGCTTAATGAATTGATTTTGGATAAAATAGAGTAAACGTAGTTATTTGTTTATTAGCTATCTTATTTAAAGGCTTAATTCAGGAAATGAGGAGGCTGCTTATAACCAAAAAGAATGATCAAGTGATAAAAGAGATAGATGAATTTGAACGAAGAATTGATATGTTGGCGCTAATGTTAACTTTAAAGCGTGGCAATGAAAAAAGAAAATATCTTACATTCATTAAAACGAGCGCTAGATTTCTGTAGTTGTTAGAACAAAGACACCCTTTAATTATATTTAGATAAGTTAATGACAGATGAACCAACAAATTTTATGATTTTTCCTTGTGCTTTTCTTGTTGAATTTAGCAAATCGGACTTTGAAAATTCAATTGCACACATGATCGGATTAATTGTTTATAAAAAGAACAATAATTTTGTCGTTATGAAAGTGGATAAATAAGAAATGTTTGATGGTAATCAATTGCCATATTTGGAATTTTCTAAAGAAAACATTGAAGATTTAAGACAATTACTTTTTTCTCAATTATGCGATTTGAAGAGCGGGACCTATGTATAAAGAAGAATATTTAATATTAAAAAAGTTTGTCCAACTTGCAAAAAATGATGGATTCATTCCGATTTCAATAGAGATGGAAAGACAAAAAACAGGTAATTTTTCTGTGAGTGAGTTAGAAGCTTCCTTAAAAATAGCTTTGTTTAATTCTTGTAAAGACAAATAAAAGTATCAAATAAATAAAGTAAAAACTTGCCCACAAAATCATAGTTGAAAAGCCTATACCCCTTTGATGTTGTAGGCTTTTTCTTTTGTTCTTTACTTTAGAAGTATTAGGTTTTGTTTTATCATCAGTATTGTACAAAAAATAAGCAATATGGAGGCTTACTAATAGGATAAATGCAGAAAATGAGGTTCAATATGAAGATCTAAAGTAGTATTAAACAATTAATTTTTAGACAAACCGAAAGTGATCAATTTAATTTCATATACAGAAGTGGATATGGGTTACCTTGTTCATCGCAATTTGTTCTTTTATATATTTCAAACCCCATATATTCGTAAAAACCCTTAGCAAGAGGATTTTGTTCGTTAACCGCTAAGTCGTTAACTGAATACTTTTCTATGCCGTATTTAAGCAATTCTTTTCCGTATCCTTTTCCTCTTTCCTCATTGGAAATGAATAGCATTTCTAAATGCTGTTTTACAATTCCCATAAATCCCACAGGAATTTTATTTTCGCTTTCTATAATAATTAAATGAGGTATCTCTTTTAATGCTTGTGGTACGTATTTCTTAATATTTTCTACTTCGTTTTTTGATAGAAAAATGTGCGTTGCTTGTACAGAACTTTCCCATATTAACAATAACTGTTCTATCAATAACTCTGTTCGTTTTTTTACTTCTATAATTTCCATCTATTTAATCTCCTAGTCACTAATTTACAATATGATATGCTCTAGTCTAAAGTATATCATAAACTCATTTAAAAGAGCTTTATTCCTAAAATATTATTTAATCAAGGCTGAAAAAATTAAAACTTGCACCCATAAATCTTTAAAGAGATTGTAGGTTTGTTTTTTTGTATGCTAATTTTTAGTATCCTTTCGTTTTTCATTTTATCATTAGTATGTACCAGCAAATGAAATATAGAGAGTTTTTTACAAATGCCAAATTCTGAGAAATAAGAAAAAACTTCACAAAAATTTGAAAAATAATTTTT
>NZ_JXLB01000028.1 GCF_001886195.1 Enterococcus ratti
CGCGGGTTCGATTCCCGTCGGAACCGTTTGGCTCGGTAGCTCAGTTGGTAGAGCAATGGATTGAAGCTCCATGTGTCGGCAGTTCGATTCTGTCCCGCGCCATATGCGGGTGTAGTTTAGTGGTAAAACCACAGCCTTCCAAGCTGTTGTCGCGAGTTCGATTCTCGTCACCCGCTTTTAGTTTTTAAGGGCCTATAGCTCAGCTGGTTAGAGCGCACGCCTGATAAGCGTGAGGTCGATGGTTCGAGTCCATTTAGGCCCATTATTTTATAGGCCCGTTGGTCAAGCGGTTAAGACACCGCCCTTTCACGGCGGTAACACGGGTTCGAATCCCGTACGGGTCATCAAAGGAATTTTTATATGTTTTCTTATCCTCATGTACTAGTCTATTTGGGCTAATGAGGATTTTTTTTTCTCAATTTATTAACTTGAGATTGTTTAGCATAGTAATTTTATACAAATAGAAAGTAATTTTTATTTACGATGTTTTAATGTTAATTCTTTCATAGGATTATGTCCCTGTTTTCGTATCGGTACTCTTCGTAGATATCTTTTTATTTCTTACTAGGTATCCGTTTATAGGAAGAAACTTTTATGAGAGAATACAGCATTTTTAAACATAAATATAACATTGCTTATGGTAAAATAACTAAAAAACGAGGAATGATAGCGTGAAAAAAAAGAGTAAAAGATATAAAATTTTTTTAGGAATAGTGGGCTTTCTAGTATTATTAACAGGTATTCTAATTATCTATGCTACGAAAGTGTATTTTGATATTAAATCAGCAGCCGACCAGTCGTACGCAAAAGTAGAACGAACTTCAAAATATAAATATCATGTAAACAGTAAAAAACAAGAGCCATTTTCTGTTTTGCTTTTAGGTGTAGATACTGGTGATTTTGGACGTACAGAGCAGGGGAGATCCGATTCGATTATGGTGGCGACTGTAAATCCAGAAAAAGAGAAAACAACTCTTATTAGTATTCCTAGAGATACCTATACAGAAATTTCTGGCAAGAATAGGAGTGATAAAATTAATCACGCCTATGCGTATGGCGGAGTGGCTATGTCTATTGCAACCGTTGAAAAACTATTAGATATTCCGATTGATTACTATGTGGAGATTAATATGAAAGGGATACAACAATTGATTGATGCAGTAGGCGGAGTAGAAGTTAATAATCCTTTTACTTTTACTTACGAGGGAAAAGAGTTTAAAATTGGTAAATTAAAACTTAATGGAACCGATGCTTTGAAGTATAGCCGTATGCGTTATGAAGATCCTAAAGGTGACTATGGCAGACAGAATCGTCAACGACAAGTGGTGTCAGGAATAATAGAACAGCTAAAATCAATTCATACTTTGACAAATTATAATCATTTATTAACGATTTTGGGCGATAATACCAAAACAGATATTTCATGGAAAATGATTGAGTCTTTAGTAAAAAATTATCGGCCTGCATTTACGACTGTTAAGACTGATCAATTGACTGGAGAAGGATTTACTGGTGATGGAACCGTGGGTGAGCAGGGGATCTCTTATCAAAAAGTGTCTTCTAATGAATTAAAACGTGTCCAAGAAGAATTAAAAGGACAATTAAAGTAGGAGCAGAATTAGCATTAGTTGAAAATAAGATGTGTTTCCTAAGCTGTACGCAAAAATATTGTATTTGTTGATTGAAATAAATCTGATTGTATATCGATTTGTTTCAATCAACTTCTTTATTTTAACTATTAAAAGAAACTAGCTATAAGAATGAGATCAATTAAAAAATGGTTGATGAAGTAATTGCTGGTAAAATATTAAAACTAAACTACTCATTTTTTTCATAAAAGAATTAAAAAGACAAGCGTAAATTCATTTTATCTGCTATACTGAGTTCGTTGCAAGTTCCCGAGAGGATCCGTGATATACGGAGATGCCTTGTAACCGAATTTAACTAGGGGGAATCACTTATGGGAGAAAGACATTTATTTACTTCAGAATCTGTTTCTGAAGGACATCCAGATAAAGTTGCTGATCAGATTAGTGACGCAATCTTGGATGCAATTTTAGCGAAAGATCCAAATGCAAGAGTTGCTTGTGAAACATCTGTGACGACGGGCCTTGTATTAGTATTTGGAGAAATTTCTACTACAGCATACGTAGATATCCAAAAAGTCGTTCGACAAACGATTAAAGAGATTGGGTACACGCGTGCAAAATTTGGCTTTGACGGAGATACAGTGGCTGTATTAGTGGCTATTGACGAACAGTCACCTGATATTGCTCAGGGGGTTGACGAAGCATTTGAAGTTCGCGATGAAGATAAAAAAGACGTGTTAGATGAAACAGGTGCCGGAGATCAAGGGCTGATGTTTGGATTTGCAGTAAATGAAACGCCTGAATTGATGCCTTTGCCGATTGCTTTAAGTCATCGTTTGGTTCGTCGTTTAGCTGATTTACGTAAATCAAATGAACTCACTTATTTACGCCCTGATGCAAAATCACAAGTAACTGTTGAATATGATGATAATGGACAACCAGAGCGTGTTGATACGATTGTTATTTCCACGCAGCACGATGATTCGGTTGATAATGAAACTATTCGTCATGATGTTATCGAAAAAGTAGTAAAAGAAGTTATTCCAGCTGAACTACTAGACGGTAAAACAAAATATTATATCAATCCTACTGGACGTTTTGTTATTGGTGGTCCACAAGGAGATGCAGGATTAACGGGTAGAAAGATTATCGTTGATACGTATGGTGGTTATGCACGTCATGGTGGTGGAGCTTTTTCTGGTAAAGATGCAACAAAAGTTGATCGTTCTGCTAGTTATGCTGCTCGCTATATCGCTAAAAATATTGTAGCAGCTGGTTTTGCACAAAAAGTTGAAGTACAACTGGCTTATGCGATTGGTGTTGCACAGCCTGTTTCTATATCAATTAATACGTTTGGTACGTCAACTGTTCCGGAAGCAGATTTAATTGCGGCTGTGAGGGAAAACTTTGATTTACGGCCAGCGGGTATTATTGAAATGCTTGATTTACGGCGTCCAATTTATCGTCAAACAGCGGCTTATGGGCATTTTGGTCGTACGGATGTTGATTTGCCTTGGGAACGTACAGATAAAGTAGAGGCATTAAAAGGAAGCTTAGTGAAGTAGTTTTTTATTGCTGGAATGATTACCTTGAAGGTGATTGTTCCAGTTTTTTTTATTATCAGTGTTTTTTTACAAAAATGCTTATTTTTAAGCTAGGGTGTTGAGATTAATTATTTTATAACAAAAAGAAGGAGGAATAAGATGAAAAGAGAAACAAATGTAAAATTGGTGACAATTAGTGTGTTTATTGCGACTTTTATGACAGCGATTGAAGGAACAATTGTAACTACTGCTATGCCGACCATTGTGGGTTCTCTTCATGGAGTAGAAATTATGAATTGGGTATTTTCAATTTACTTGTTAACGAATGCAATGTTGACGCCTATCTATGGAAAATTAGCTGATAAGTTCGGCAGAAAACCTATATTCATTTTTGGGACGCTATTATTTATTATCGGATCGTTGTTTTGTGGACTTTCTCAAACTATGATAAGGTTGATTATTGCTCGTGGGGTTCAAGGCATGGGGGCTGGGGCGATGATGCCAGTAGCGTTAACGATTATTGGGGATCTTTATACGATTGAAAAAAGAGCAAAGGTGTTGGGGCTAAACAGTTCTGCTTGGGGGATTGCGAGTGTTTTTGGTCCGCTGGCTGGCGGGTTTATTGTTGAAACGTTTAGTTGGCATTGGATCTTTTTTATCAATGTGCCTATAGGAATCTTGTTAATTGTGTTAATTTGGCTTTATTTAAATGAAACAATAGAACAACGAGAAGCAAAACCTATGGATTTGTTTGGCAGTTTTATTTTGATGGCTATGTTAGTTGCTTTGCTGTTGGGTTTTCAATTGTTAGGCGATCAAGGCTTTACATTAGCTGTGATTGGCTTATTGATGGGAAGTGTTCTATTACTTTTTTTATTTATTGTTGCAGAAAAACGCGCAAAAGATCCAGTGATCATGTTACATTTATTTTCCAATCCTTTATTTGTTGTTGTAAATTTAGCGGCGGCGTTAACTAGTGGTTTTCTAATGGGGATTGATGTTTATATTCCAATGTGGATGCAAGGGGTATTAGGATTGAATGCAGCAATCGGTGGATTGGTTTTAGCGCCACTTTCACTTGTTTGGATGTTTGGATCGTTCTTAGCAAGTAAATGGATGACACAAATAGCAACAGATTGGGTGTTGCGAATTGGGTTGTTCATTGCAGCTGTGGGGGGAGCATGGTTGTGGCTTATGCCGTTTGAGAGTAATTTTTTATGGTTTTTTGTTATTTCAACGATTATCGGGGTTGGTTTAGGTATTACTATGACAACGTCGACGGTGAGCGCGCAAAATAGTGTACCTCAAAAACAATTAGGAGTAGCGACGTCCTTTAATACATTGGTTCGAACGATTGGACAGACGGTTATGGTGGCTGTATTTGGATTATTGATTAATCGTGTGACGCAACATGGACTAGCTGAAATAAATTTAACGAATGATCCCGATGTTATGAATAAACTTGTTAATCCTCAAACTGCAAAAAATATTGCGGCAGACTTAATTACACCGTTACGAAGAATTTTATATGATGGATTACATCAAGTGTATTTTATTGGATTGTTATTAATAGTGATGGCTCTAGTTTTGACGTTTGTTGTTCGTCAAAAAGTGGTAGAATAAGCGAGTGTTCGCATAAAAAAGTGAGTAGTTGCTGCATTTGTTATGTTGTAGTATAAAGATGGATGCTGCTGAAATAGCTGCATTGTCTTTAATTACTGTCAAGTATAAGAAGAAATTACTACTTTATTTGGGTGAATCATATTTTTTCAACGAGATAGATACTATGTTCGCAATTTTAGAAAGGATGGGTTAACTTGGCATTTATTCAAGCAAATATTTATTCTAATGTTTTAGAAATGGAAGTAAATCTGAATGCGATTCTTCCTCAAACAACAAATAAATTAATTGGAACGAGTTGTCAATCAGAAACAATTGATGTTCCTGTGTTGTATCTTCTTCATGGTATGGGGGGGAATCATAGTGTTTGGCAACGGCGTACATCCATTGAAAGGTATGTGGCTGAATATGGTTTAGCGGTTATCATGCCTTCGACTGATCTTGGTTGGTATACGGATACCAATTACGATATGAAGTACTGGACTTTTATTTCAGAAGAACTTCCTGAAATTTGTCATGAATTGTTTCCCCAGCTTACTCATAAAAAGGAAAAAACGTATGCTGCGGGCTTGTCTATGGGGGGATATGGGGCTTTGAAACTGGGTTTGGCAAAACCAGAAAATTTTGCTGCTATTGTTTCTTTATCAGGAGCAATTTCAGTGGGAAATCGGCTGGATGATTTATTAATGATTCGAAAAGAAAAGTTTTGGGAAGGTGTGTTTGGTCCTTTAGAGCAGATTAAGGGTTCAGTAAATGATCCTGAGTATTTACTTGATGAACTAATAAAAAGTGGAAAAAAAACTCCACGTATTTACTTGGCTTGTGGTGAATCAGATTTTCTTTATCAAGCGAATCAAGAAATGACTAATTCGTTAAAAGAAAAGGGAATTGCTGTGACATTTGAGCATGGGCCTGGTGAGCATAATTGGGTGTTTTGGGATCAATGGATTCAACGAGCACTTAAATGGTTATTTGAAGAAAGATAGAGAAAAAGTAGCTGGAATTTTTTTGAAGTAATCAATGAAGAGTATATATGCGAGGCGATTTAAAAAAGTCGTGGTATAACCATGCAAAGTGCTGATCATTCCATGACTTTTTCTATTGCTTTTTTTGTAAACTTAACCCTTGAAGATAGATCGCTACGTTGTTGAGGAAAAGCTGCTTTTTATTTTTGTCATGCGTATGAGCAGAACAGTTTGCTTTTCCTTCCTCACTTTTTTTTACGTCATTTTTCACAGGGAAAATAGTATCTTTTAACAGATGATTTCTAGCAATGATTTTTTGCCGTAACTTTTGTTCGTGTTGATCGTCCATTAGTTGTCCAATTAAAAGATTATGAAGAGCAAAAATTGCTTGTCGACTGCATTCAGTTGAAAAACCTACTTCAACCAGTATTTGACTCATGACTTCTAAGTGTGTGTGCCGTCCTGGATATGTAGGAAGTGTATGAATTTCAAGTTCTGCGCCACAAGGAAATTGAGTAAAAAGATCATAATAGTTTTCCATAAACTGAACAAGGCGTTCCTGCCATGGCAAGTGTTGATCTGGAATCACTAATTCATTTTCCATTGCTTCTGCCATTTTTTGGAGTAATTCTTGTTTATTTTTGAAATGCCAGTAAAGCGCAGGTGCTTTAACTTCTGTTTTTTGTGCAAGGCTTCGCATAGAAAGTTTTGATAACTCATTCGTTTCTGCCAAAATGGCAAAGGCAGCTTGAATAATCATATTTTGAGAAAGCTTTAGTTCCAAATTTAATCAACCTCTTGTATTGCAATATTTTTTTAAACGTGGTAAATTGTTAGTCGGTCTAATTTTACAGTGTTAAATTAAACCTGTCAATTTTAACGAAAAGGGGTGTAACAACTAATGAATTTAATTTTAAGACATGCGAAAAAATATAAACTATCGTTAATTATTTCATTATTGTCTGTAGCAATTATGGTTGCAGCTGCATTATGGCAACCGAAGTTATTGCAGCAGGTTTTAGAAGCAATTATTATGCAAGACAATGACAAAATGAAAACGATTGGTGTTTATTTGATTAGTTTAGCTTTATTAGGACTAGTCGCTGGGATAACAAATACAATTTTTTCGGCAAAAGTTGCTCAGGGTATTAGTGCAGATATTCGTGAAGAGGCGTTTCGTAAGATTCAAACTTTTTCATTTGGAAATATTGAACATTTTTCGGCAGGAAACTTAGTTGTACGATTAACGAATGACATTACACAAATTCAAAACTTAGTGATGATTTCCTTGCAATCACTATTTAGAATTCCGTTTTTATTTATTGGTGCATTTGTTTTGGCAATGATGACGATGCCTCAATTGTGGTGGATTATTATAGCCTTAGTTGTGGCTGTTTTCTTAATTACCGCATTATCTTTTACGAGAATGGGTAGGCATTTTATGATCATCCAAAAATTAATTGATAAAGTAAATAGTATTGCAAAAGAAAACCTGATGGGTATTCGAGTAGTAAAATCTTTTGTTCAAGAAGATAATCAGTTAAAAGCGTTTAGTAAAGTCAGTGAAGAGTTAACAAAACACAATATTATTGTTGGAACATTATTTTCTGTGATGATTCCATCTTTTATGCTTGCTGCAAATTTAGCGGTAGTAGGTGCCATCTTTTTTGTTAGTGACTTGGTAAAAAACGATCCAACTTTGATTGGAGGAATCGCTTCTTTTATGAACTATTTGATGCAAATTATGATGGCGATTATTATTGGTGGAATGATGATGATGATGACTTCAAGAGCTGCGGTTTCATTAAAGCGAATCAAAGAAATCATAGAAACAGAGCCAGATTTAACTTACCAAGATGTACCGGAACAGGAATTGACTGGTTCAGTTATTTTTGATCGTGTGTCTTTTCGTTATCCAGATGACGATGAAGATACATTAAAAGATATTAGTTTTGTGATCCAACCGGGTGAAATGGTTGGAATTGTGGGAGCAACTGGAGCGGGTAAATCAACTTTAGCACAGTTAATTCCACGTTTATTTGATCCGACTGAAGGAAAAGTTGAAATTGGTGGGGTAGATTTAAGAAAAGTGAACGAAAAAAGTTTACGCCGTACGGTTTCTTTTGTATTACAAAAAGCGATTCTCTTTTCTGGAACGATTGCTCAAAACTTGCGTCATGGAAAAAAGAATGCGTCTGAAGAAGACATGGAGCATGCTTCTGCGATAGCACAAGCCCAAGAATTTATTGAGAAGTTAGCTGATCGCTATGAAGCACCAGTAGAGGAACGAAGCAGCAATTTTTCTGGGGGTCAGAAACAGCGCCTTTCGATTACTCGTGGTGTGATTGGAAATCCTAAAATTTTGATTTTGGATGACAGTACAAGTGCGTTAGATGCCCGTTCAGAAAAACTTGTTCGTGAAGCGTTAGACAAAGAGTTAAAAGGTACGACAACAATTGTTATTGCTCAAAAAATTGCTTCAGTGGTTCATGCAGACCGCATTCTTGTTTTAGATGAGGGAAGATTAGTAGGTGAAGGAACACATGAAGAATTAGTTGCAACTAATCGTGTGTACCAAGAAATTTTTGAAACACAAAAAGGAACGGAGGAGTAGCCATGACCGATTTATTTAAAGCGAGTAAGTTTTTTTATCACTATTTAAAACGTTATAAGGTCTCCTTTTTCTTTATCTTTCTTACTGTGATCGTAGCTACTTACCTTCAAGTAAAGGCGCCGCAGTATATTGGTGAAGCATTCCAAGAATTAGCAGATTATGTGAGTGCTTTGATGCAAGGAATAGATGATAAGAGTCATTTTATTTCAATTATTTGGAAGTTGTTGGTGTTTTATGTTTTAGCAAGTGCGGCTAATTTTATTTATAGTATTTTGTTTACACAAGTAGTTGGTAAATCGACAAATCGTATGCGTATTGGTTTATTTAATAAGTTGGAGAAGTTGACAATTCGTTTTTTTGATTCACATCAAGACGGAGAAATTCTTAGTCGTTTTACAAGTGATTTAGATAATATCCAAAATAGTTTAAATCAAGCGCTGCTTCAAGTAATTACAAATATTGTGCTACTTTTTGGTATTTTAATTATGATGTTTCGTCAAAATGTAGAATTAGCATGGGCTACCGTTGCATCAACTCCGGTGGCACTTTTAATTGCTGTATTGATTATCCAAAAGGCAAGAAAATATGTTGATTTACAACAAGATGAAGTAGGTAAATTAAATGGATATATGGACGAAAAGATTAGCGGGCAACGAGTCATCATTACCAATGGATTACAAGAAGAAACGATTACTGGTTTTTTAGAATACAATGAGAAGGTTCGTAAAGCTACTTTTAAAGGTCAAGCTTATTCAGGGCTATTATTTCCAATGATGCAAGGCATGTCTTTAGTAAATACAGCCATTGTAATTTTCTTTGGCGGCTGGTTAGCATTGAATGGTGATTTAGAACGATCTGTTGCATTAGGGTTAGTCGTAACGTTTGTTCAATATTCTCAACAATACTATCAACCATTGATGCAAATTTCTTCTGGCTATAGCATGATTCAGTTGGCAATTACTGGTGCAAGAAGATTAAATGAGATGTTTGATGAAAAAGATGAAGTGAAACCAGTAAATGGTCAAACGTTTACTGGAATTGAAAAAGGTTTATCTTTAAAAAAGGTCAACTTTGGATATACTCCGAACAAACTTGTATTGAAGGACGTTTCCATTGATGTAAATAAGGGAGAAATGGTGGCACTTGTGGGACCAACGGGTTCAGGTAAAACAACGATTATGAATCTTTTGAATCGTTTCTATGATGTGAATAGTGGAGCTGTTACAATTGATGAAACAGATATTAGAGAATACGATTTAGATGCTCTACGCAAGAACGTAGGAATTGTTTTACAAGAATCTGTTTTATTTTCCGGTACTATTCGGGACAACATCGTGTTTGGAAAACCTGATGCAACGGATGAAGAAGTAATAAATGCAGCTAAACAAGCCAATATCCATGACTTCATTGTGAGTTTAGAAAAAGGATATGACACAGAAGTATCAGAGGAAAATAATCTATTTAGTACGGGACAAAAGCAATTGATTAGTATCGCCAGAACTATTATTACTAAACCAGACTTGCTGATTTTAGATGAAGCAACGAGTAACGTTGATACGGTAACAGAAGCAAAAATTCAAAAAGCCATGGATGAAGCAATTAAGGGACGTACAAGCTTTGTAATTGCTCATCGTTTAAAGACGATCTTAAATGCGGATCGAATTGTTGTTTTGCGTGACGGTAAAGTGATTGAAGAAGGAAATCACCATCAGTTATTAAAAAAAGGTGGTTTTTATGCGGAGCTATATCATAATCAATTTGTTTTTGAATGAAGTAACCAAGAACCTTTTGTTTTAAGGGGTTCTTGGTTAAATTTTTTTATTAAAATTATTGTAAAAGGGACACTTATAACTTAATCTTACTTATTTTATTAATAAGCTGTGATTGCATATTCTTAGTAGTATGAGTGTATATTTTAATGTCATTTTTGAATCTTTCTGACTAACTCATTATTGTTTTTAAAGGAATTTCTAAATCTGTTAGAAGGGATAGATGTGAATGTCTCAAAATATATGCAGGTGCTTATTTATTTTTAATGCTTTTGCAGCTTTTTTAAAGTCACGTTGTGTTTGAATAATTTATCTATTAAGTGTAGGAGAAAAACAAACAAATAAGGTACTACTTATAAGACAATCATTTTGATTCTTTAAGTAGTACTTTTTTATTTTATATTTTTTTGAAAAAAATAAATGAGATTGTTTATTGAATAATGAACAGTGTTGGAAAAATTTTCGCTAAATGTATAAATAGGTAGAAATTATCTAGGTTGTGAAAACTTTATTAACTAACTAAGCATCATTTGTAATTAATATTTAGAAATTTTCTTGAAATTTATCAAAAAATTGAAAATAAATAATAGAATCGGTCATTTATAAAAAAATCAAATTTAGTAGATGAATTTTCTGCAAAATAATTTGATTTCTTGTAAATTTTTTGAACATTTAACATTAATTTTTACGTTAAAATTATAAATTATTACTGTTTATATGCTACATATATGCTATTTTAGTACTTTTTTATTTTATATGATCTTTTCAAGTATTGTAAAAAGTAAGAATTTTACTATAAAAAATAAAAAAAAATAAAAAAATAAAAGTCGAGATAATAATAAAAAAAGATTTAACAATTACCTATGTACAAATTACGGAAATGGAGAGTTTCAATGAGAAATTTCTTTATGTTCTTAAAAACAGAACAAAATTTTATCTATGCAGGATTAAGTTTTATTATCCCGATTATAATTATGATAATTGCCTATTTAAACATCGGAATTTTTTTAGGAAGTGACGTAAGTGTGTTGGTAGGAGATGGATTTACCCAATCTTCTCATTTTCATGCAAGTTTTAGAGAGGTTATTTTAGGGAAACAAAGTATTTTTTATACTTGGAATGCTTCTTTAGGATTAAATTATCTCTCGCTGGTGTCTTATTATCTAAGTAGTTTGTTTGCCCCCTTATTGCTTTTTTTTCCAAATCAAATCATGCCTGATACACTTTACATTCTAACATTGCTAAAAATAGGAAGTATCGGTTTATCTTTTTGGTTTTTAGCCCGTACGTTTAAAATTCCTAAATGGGGAACCGTTGCTGTTAGTATTAGCTATGCTTTGATGTCATTTATAACCGTTCATTCTCAGCTTGTTATGTGGATGGATTCTTTTATCTATCTTCCATTAATTTTTTTAGGTATTCATAGATTAATGGATGAAAATAAACCAAAATTACTTTTTTTCAGTTATTTATTGCAATTTTTATCAAACTTTTATTTTGGATTTATGACAGGAATTTTTTCTTTTTTGTATTTCATCATGCGATGCTTAACCAATCGACCAAAGTATAAAAAAAGTATTTCTTCTTACATGATTACGTCTCTTTTAGCAGCCGGTTCCTCCATGGTTATTACTTTACCTACATTTTTGGATATTAAAGCAAATGGAGAAACACTTAGCAAGATAGCTTCGTTCAAAACAGAAGTGACATCTTATCTTGATTTAATTATGAAGAATATGGTAGGGGTTTACGATACTACAAAATTTGGTTCTATACCATTTATCTATATAGGCCTGTTTCCCTTACTTTTATGTTTGTTTTATTTTTTTGGTAAAAAGGGAAACAAAAAAGAAAAATGGCTGTATGGAAGCTTGTTTATTTTATTGATTTTAAGCTTTTATATTGAGCCTTTAGATTTATTTTGGCACGGCATGCATGCACCAAACATGTTTTTATTTCGTTATGCTTATTTATTCTCTTTTTTAGTTCTTTTAATAGGCTGTAAAGGTTGGGAAAAAATAAAGGAAAAGGATACAACTGTTTTATTGAAGATAGGAGCTACTTTAGTTTTGATATATTCTGCTGCTTATTTTTTCAAGCCTGCGAATAGTTATGCTTATGTTGCCACCTCCTCTTATTTATTGACAGTCTTTTTTTTAGGAATATATTTACTTTATTTCATTCTTTATGCAAAAAGAAAAATTTCTTTCAAATGGTTATGTGTTTTCTTATTAATGGCAGTAACGACTGAATCGCTTATAAATACGAGTCAAATGATCCAAGGAATCTCAACTAATTGGAATTATGCTGCTAGAGCTACCTATACGAAACCGTATCCTAAAATAAAAGAATTGGTGGATCAAACTAAAGAAGAGGTTTCCTCATTTTATCGGTTAGAAAATATTGATCCGATTTCGGCAAACGATTCATTTAATTTTGGTTATAGCGGAATTAATCAGTTTTCTTCAATTAGAAATAGAAATTCTTCCTCTTATTTGAATCAACTTGGTTTTAAGTCGAAAGGAACAAACTTAAATATTCGATATAATAACAACACCTTATTAATGGATGCTTTTACAGGAATTAAATTCAATATTGCAAAAAACGAGAGTTCTTTTAATAAATATGGATTTATAAAACGAAGTAAAAATTCAGATTATACGCTTTATCAAAATAACAATGCTTTGCCACTTGCATTTATTGCGCCGCAAAAAATTAACGAATTAATACCATCTGTTGACGATATTTTATCAAACCAAACGAACTTATTTCATGCGTTATCAGGAACGGAGAAAAAATATTTTACTTCTTATCGTGCGACTTTAGACACCTTAAAAATAAGAGAAGAAAAAAAATATTCTCAACCATTAACGTGGAAATTTCGAATACCTGCAAATCAACAAGTCTATCTCAATTTAGCTAGCCTTCAATTGTCTGATAATACATTCATTACCGTTAATAATGGATCACCTAGAAAGATACAACGAAAATATGAAGGACAATATTACGATTTAGGCTACTATTCCAAAGAGACAACAGTAGTATTTACCATTGATTCTCTTTTAACAGATAAACCAGAAATCATCGGTTTAGATGTGAATGCTTATCAAGAAGCAGTGAGTAAAATAAAGAAAAAGGCAGTGGAAATAAATACAACAGGAAGAACGGCAACGGGAATTGTTCACACTTTACAAGATTCCATGCTCGTGACGACTATCCCCTTTGATAAAGGCTGGAAGGCGCAACTTGATGGAAAACCAGTGAAAATAGAGACATTTAAGGATGGATTTCTGATGGTAAAAATACCGGCTGGTAAACACACGATTGCTTTTAGCTATTTACCAGTAGGATTTAACATAGGCTTGCTTCTTTTTTTAACTTGTCCTATCCTGTTTTATCTGTATTTAAAGACGCAAGAAACTATAAATAAAAAATAGAAAAGGAGCATTCATTTGAAAAAATATACCCCCTATCTAATCTTATTCTTTGTTTCTTTAGTATTTATTAGTCCTTATTTCTTTACACATAAACTGATATTTGGTGCAGATATCTTGTTTCATTATAATCGTTTTTATGACGCTGCTATGCAAATTGCGAATGGAGATTTTCAATATTTTTCTTCTATGTATGGATTTCAACAAAGTGGAAGGATTGTCAATGCTTTTTATGGACCATTATTTGCTTACTTTCAAGGCTTGTTAGTTTTGGTTGCTGGAAGCTGGTTTAAATATCAAGTCCTTTCTAATTTTATTCTACTATTGTTTTCTGGCTATTCTATGCTGATTTTATTAAAGTATATGAGGATTCGTGAATGGGTGAGTACGTTGATTGCCATCTTATTTATGAGTACTTACACGGTTCAATATTGGATTGTCAATCAAGGATTTACCAGTTGGGGAGCTGCTTTTTATCCAATATGTTTGATACCAATTATAGATTGGATTGTCAATAAAAAATTTTCATTTATTAAAGTAGCTCTTTGTGTAGGCTTAATGACACAAATTCATCTTCTTTCTACTTTTATGTTGTTATTAATTTATCTTTCTTTTTATCTTTTTTATTTTTTCTCTCAAGATAAAAAGAAAGAGCATCTTTGCCAATTAGGAAAATCTCTTGTACTTTATTTGTTATTGACTGCTAATATTTGGGGGAATCTTCTTATTCTTTATTGTTCAAATAAAATCTTACCTCCTTTTGTAAATAGAAACATGAGCCAAGAAGCAATTAATTTGGATGGGTCTTATTGGTTAAAGTATCCTAAGATTTTTCCTATTTTATTGATAACAGGAATCATTATTTTGTTAATCTATCATAAAAAAATGAATCGATTAACAAAAATGGTGTTAGCTGTAAGCAGCTTGTTTTTTGTGTTGTCAACTAGTTTAGTTCCTTGGTCAACGCTTGTAGAAAAAAATTTTCCTTTTGTCAGTTTGATTCAATTTCCGTTTCGTTTCTTTGTACCTTTCACACTTCTTTTTCTTCTATTTTTAGCACTTAGCTTTAAACGTTTGGAAAAACATACGTGGTTTCATGTAATGGCGATAGGACTGATCATTCTGTTTTCTATACAAACATGTCAAAATATATATAAAAAATTAAATACTTGGGATACAGAAACGTTTAAACATAGACATACGTATGTCTACGATCATGCAGATAAAATAAAAGCTACTTTTTATAGCAAGGATCTTTCTGAAATGCTACGTATGATTAAAAAATCAACTCCGGATTATCTTCCTATTTACAAGCAAACAGACAAAAATAAATATATGCGTTACAAAGAAGATATTTTAAGTACAGATTCCAAATTTAATAAATTTTATAAAAAAGGAAATTTAACAGTGAAATGGGAGAGCACAGGTGCAGATAAAATTCAACTTCCACTTGTTATGTATGCTCGAAGTGTTTTAAAACAAAATGGTCAAACGATTAAAAATTATGAGCTTACAGATATAGGTACTCCGATTATTCCACAACATAAAGGAATGAATGAGGTTGTGTTTTATTATAAACCTCCTTTATGTCATAAAATCTTTTTGGTTCTAACAATAAGTAGTTGGCTAACTTTATTGATTTGTTTTTATAAAAAAATTTTATTACTGTTCAAATAATAACTCAAAAAATAATGACAAGTACTTAGCGAGCTAACTGCTAAGTTCTTGTCATCTTGTTTGGCGATTATTGATTAAATTATTTTTTTTCTACGCAATATAAGATTGGAGGGTGATTTTTTTGATTGATGAATTGGTATTTTAAAACATTGTACTGTTCTTGCGGAAGGTTTTGACAGAATTTTTGTACCATGTCCATTTCGGCTTTTCCACCTGTATGACCGTAATATACCACTATGATCATTCGTCCACGGGGAACTAGCCGTTTTAGAATCTCTTTCATGGCGAGTTTTGTCGTCTCAGGCAAGGTAATAATGGATTTGTCGCTCTTAGGAAGGTACCCTAAATTAAAAATACCAGCTTTGATTGGTTGTTTTACTGAAAGGGTATCTCCTAGCGTTTCATGTCCTTGCAAAAAAAGTGAAACACAGTTTGTTAATTCTTGTTCTTCAAGTTTTCTTTTTGTGGAAAGAAGTGCTTTTTTTTGAATATCAAAGCTATAGACGTGACCATTTTTTCCTACTATTTTAGCCATGAAAAGGGTATCATATCCGTTGCCCATTGTGGCGTCAATGACTTGATCGCCAGGTTCGAGAATTTCACTTAATAGGGCATGGCTAAAGTTTAGTGCTGTTTGTAACATTAGAAAAGTCTCCTTTACGAACATCATATTTTCCTTGATAACTACCACGACGGATGAGTTCTTCATCAATAGCATTTAAGACTTCCCACTTTTTTAAGCTCCACATGGGACCAATCAAAGTATCCCGAGGAGCATCGCCAGTTAAACGATGGATAATGATTTCTTTAGGAATTATTTCTAGTTGATCGCAAATCACATTAACATAATCTGAACGGCTCATTAATTGTAAGCGACCTTCATGATAGTCGCGAAGCATTCTAGTTTTTCTCATCAAGTGCATAAGGTGTAGTTTGATTCCTTGAATATCAGAATCAAGAATCGTTCGTCGCACATTTTCCCGCATCATTGCTAAGGTTTCACCGGGTAGTCCATTAATTAAATGGGTACAGACACGGATTCCATGTTTGCGCAGTTTTTTTACACCGTTAAGGTAAGTTTGATAATCGTGTGCGCGATTGATCAGAGTAGAAGTTTCTTCAAAAGTTGTTTGTAACCCTAATTCTACCCATAAATAAAGTCGTTTATTTAGTTCTGCTAGATAATCGACAACGCTATCGGGTAAACAATCAGGACGGGTGCCAATGGATAAACCAACGACCCCGGGAAGATTGATTACCTGTTCAAAACGTTCACGAATGACTGTTGCTGGTGCATGAGTGTTGGTGAAATTTTGGAAATATACGATGTATTGAGAGACGTTAGGCCATTTTTGGTGCATTAGATCAATTTCTTTATGAAACTGCGTGGGTAGGGGAGCTTCAGGAGCTACGATCATGTCACCAGAGCCAGAAACACTGCAAAAGGTACAACCGCCGTGAGCCACTGTTCCATCACGATTTGGGCAATCAAAGCCACCGTCGATAGGAACTTTAAAAATTTTTCCACCAAATTTATTTCTTAAGGCATAATTCCATGAATGATACCGTTTCTTTCCATCTGAATAAGGAAAATCCATTTAAATCCTTCTTTCTAAAATTGTGAAATTGTATGAGCCGTTTATTTTGAATAATCATTGAGAACTTTTACAAAGTTGATTTTTGACTTATCTAGTTTAATAGAAAATGACTTATATTAAAAGAGACATTTTAACTGCCAAAAAGTTAAATGCTTCCCATATAAGTTTTTCGATTGTTTTCAACAATTGATTGTGGTTGGAAGATCATCAGTTGTCTCTAATTTTTGATTGCCATTTTTCTTTTTGGTTGTTGTAAATTGGATAAGTGAAAAATAACCAAGAAAGGCTAAGTAAATAGCCGCCTAAAATATCACTTGGGAAATGCACACCTAAATACACACGACTGATTCCAACGGTTATTATGATAACTGCTAAAAAAAATTGAAGCAATAGGCGAAAGCTATTTGTTTGTATGAGTGTTGGTAAAATAAATAGCAAGGAACCATATAAAATCATACTAGTTGCAGCATGCCCGCTAGGAAAACTATAGCTGTATTCCACGACTAAATAGACTAAAGATGGACGAATGCGCATAACAAATAACTTGATTAGTGGATTGATTATCCCTGCGATGATGATAAAATTAACAGCAAGCCAAATTAATTCAGGTCTTTTTTTCTTTCTCCATAATAGAAATGAAACAATTAGGAAGAGAAGAATCACGGTGGATGAATTTCCCATTTTTGTGATTGATAGCTGATAGGTGTTCCAGTCAGGATAGGGCGTTCGGATGAAGATTGTTATGGACTGGTCAAATTCTGATAACAAAACGGGTTGATATTTAACAAGGTAGCTTAAAGATAAAAATAAGAATAAAAAACAGGTACCAACTATATGAAAAATTGATTTTTGTTTCATCGATAATCTCCTTTTTAATAATAATTTATTATAGCATGATTTGGCAGAGAAATAATTAGCTTGTTTAATTAGAAAAAGGTTTATGGGCTTTCAAGTGAGGACGAGTCATTATTTAGGAAGAAAAAAGTTCTCACTAAGAAAGGTTGAGTAATATAAATAACTTCTTTTATCCAAAAGGTGTAAACGATTTATTTTTTCTCTATCAACATTTAAACAAAAAGTGTACTAATTTTTTCTTGTTTAGGAACATTACGAAAAATTACAGGAACGTTACAATCAGTAGTCATCTTCTTAAATAACTTTTAATAAAGATTAAGAAAAGCTATAATTGTTATAAATAGGATAGAAATTTTAAATAGAAATTGGGGGATAGATAGAAAATGGAAAATACTGCAAGAAAAGAGCGAAGACGTCTGAAAGAAGCCAAACGTTTTCGTCATGTTAAGCGCAGTGCTGCTCTCGTCGGAACTGCAATGGTCGGCTGCTCAGTTGCTGGTTCATTTATACAACCTGTTTCGGTCAACGCTGACCAAACACCAGCACAATTTGGTGCAAGAATCAATACTTCGGCTTTTATTGCTGAAATTGCAACGTATGCGCAGCCGATTGCACAAGCAAATGATTTATATGCTTCGGTGATGATCGCGCAAGCAGTAGTGGAAAGTGGTTGGGGAAGCAGTTCATTAGCGCAAGCACCTTACCACAATTTATTTGGCATCAAGGGAAGTTATCAAGGAAAAACGGTTTATATGGATACACTTGAATACCTAAATAATCGCTGGGTAACGAAAAAAGAACCTTTTCGTCACTACCCTTCTTTTGCAGAGTCATTTAGCGATAACGCATATGTCTTGAGAAATACTTCTTTTGGAAACGGCTATTATTATGCGGGAACATGGAAAAGTAATACTGCCTCTTATAAAGAGGCTACCGCCTGTTTAACTGGACGTTATGCTACTGATCCAAGCTATGCAGGCAAATTGAATAATATTATTTTGACATACGGCTTGACCAAGTATGATACGCCTGCTAGTGGGAATGCCGGTGGCGGAGCAACAATCTCTAACAGCGGAAATACAGGTGTTACTGGGAATACAGCAAGTAGCACAAATAGTGTCCAAGCGACGACAAGTACCCTGTATACTGTTAAATCAGGCGATTCTGTCTGGGGCATTTCTCATGCTTTTGGAATTACAATGACTCAATTGATTGAATGGAATAATATCAAAAATAATTTTATTTATCCGGGACAAAAATTAACGATCAAAAGTGGAAAAACAACTGGGACTTCAACTAACCATATAGAAAGTAATACGTCTTCTGTGAAGAACGATAACACTGTGAATACTCTTCAACCCTCTGGAGCAAAATATACGGTAAAAGCAGGCGAATCCGTTTGGAGTGTGGCGACGAAACATGGGATTTCCATGAACCAGTTGATAGAATGGAACCACATCAAAAATAATTTCATTTATCCGGGGCAGCAGTTAATTGTTAAAGGTGGTACTTCTTCAAGTACATCAACAAACAACGTAACAGTTAATCAAGGAAATGTAACTCACGTATCTGATAAAAAAACGTATACGGTAAAAGCAGGCGAATCCGTTTGGAGTGTGGCGACGAAACATGGGATTTCCATGAACCAGTTGATAGAATGGAACCACATCAAAAATAATTTCATTTATCCGGGGCAGCAGTTAATTGTTAAAGGTGGTACTTCTTCAAGTACATCAACAAACAACGTAACAGTTAGTCAAGGAAATGTAACTCACGTATCTGATAAAAAAACGTATACGGTAAAAGCAGGCGAATCCGTTTGGAGTGTGGCAGATAGTCATAGGATCACAATGAAACAATTAATCGAATGGAATCACATTAAGAATAACTTCATCTATCCGGGGCAAACATTGATTGTTGCAAAATAAATAAAAGAAATCAGGAAATAATAATTGAACTTGTTATATTTATTTGTTACCATGAAGTTATACTTGTAAGCAAATATAAAACAACGCTAGAAAAGGAAGTAGTAAGAAGCTGGAAGTTTTAGAGAGCACATGGGTGGTGGAAATGTGTACGGATGCTTTTGAACTCGCCTTTGAGTTGCTCGTGCCGAAAAAATAGTAAGTGTGAGCGGTGACGACCGTTACAACGTTTGAGGCCTTTTTTAAAAAGGCAAAGTTAGGTGGTACCACGTAGATTACGTCCTATAAAAAGAGCAATCTTTTTATAGGATTTTTTGTTTTCTAGCTGCAAAGGAAATAAGAAAACAATTGAATAGGGCAGAAGCATACGTGCTCAAGCTTTGACAGATTCATAGTGAAGAACAAACAATTAGGGGGATAGAAGATGAGTTATAATCACAAAGAAATTGAAAAGAAATGGCAAAAATATTGGGCAAAAAATAATACTTTTAATACTCATGGGGTTGTTGAAAAGCCGAAATTTTACGCATTGGATATGTTTCCATATCCATCGGGGCAGGGGCTGCATGTAGGGCATCCTGAAGGTTATACAGCAACAGATATTTTGTCACGTTTTAAACGCAGTCAAGGATTCAATGTCTTACATCCAATGGGGTGGGATGCTTTTGGGTTACCGGCAGAACAATATGCGTTAGATACTGGAAATGATCCAGCTGAATTTACGAAAAAAAATATCGAAACGTTTCGTCGCCAAATCAATTCATTAGGGTTTAGTTATGACTGGAATCGTGAAGTCAATACTACTGATCCTGAGTATTACAAATGGACGCAATGGATTTTCACAAAATTATATGAAAAAGGACTGGCTTATGAGGCAGAAGTAGCAGTTAATTGGGTGCCGGAACTTGGTACAGTTATCTCAAATGAAGAAGTAATTGATGGTAAAAGCGAACGTGGCGGGTATGATGTTGTTCGCAAGCCCATGCGTCAGTGGATGTTAAAAATTACAGCTTATGCTGATCGCTTGCTTGATGATTTAGATTTAGTTGATTGGCCAGAAAGCATTAAGGAAATGCAGCGCAACTGGATTGGGCGTTCGGTGGGAGCGAATGTTGAGTTTAAAGTAGCAGGAACGGATAAGTCTTACACTGTGTTTACAACTCGCCCAGATACATTGTTTGGTGCTACTTACTCTGTTTTAGCACCGGAATTAGATTTAGTTCGTGAAATTACTACTCCTGAACAAAAAGAAGCAGTAGAAGCGTATATCGAAGAGACTGCTAAAAAATCTGATCTTAAGCGAACAGATTTAGCAAAAGAGAAAACAGGTGTATTTACAGGTGCTTATGCAATTAATCCAGTCAATGGCAAAGAGATGCCGATTTGGATTGCTGATTATGTGTTAGCTTCTTATGGCACTGGTGCGATTATGGCGGTTCCAGCACATGATGAACGGGATTATGAATTTGCAAAAATGTTTAATTTAGAAATTTTTCCTGTAATTGAAGGAGGAAAAATTGAAGAAGCTGCGTATACAGAAGATGGTTCTCATATCAATTCTGAATTTTTAAATGGGTTGAATAAGCAAGAAGCCATTGAGAAGATGACGAAATGGCTAGAAGAAAATGGTGTAGGAAAAAAAGAAGTGAGCTATCGTTTGCGTGACTGGCTCTTTTCACGTCAACGCTATTGGGGAGAACCAATTCCGATTATCCATTGGGAAGATGGCACAGTCACAGCTTTATCTGAAGAAGAATTGCCTTTGTGTTTGCCAAAAACAACAGATATCAAACCAAGCGGTACTGGTGAATCGCCACTAGCTAATATTGAAGAGTGGGTGAATGTGATTGATCCAAAAACCGGTAAAAAAGGCCGCCGTGAAACCAACACGATGCCGCAATGGGCAGGAAGCTCTTGGTACTATTTGCGGTATATTGATCCGCATAACAAAAAAGAATTAGCCGACTACGAAAAATTAAAACGCTGGTTGCCAGTAGATATTTATATCGGTGGTGCAGAACATGCGGTGTTACACTTGTTGTATGCTCGTTTCTGGCATAAATTTTTATACGATCTTGGCGTTGTGCCAACAAAAGAACCGTTTCAAAAGTTGTACAATCAAGGAATGATTTTAGGGGAAAATAACGAGAAAATGTCTAAATCTCGTGGAAATGTTGTTAATCCGGATGATGTAGTTGCAACTTATGGTGCTGATACGTTGCGTTTATATGAAATGTTTATGGGACCTTTAGATGCTTCCATCGCTTGGAGTGAAAGTGGATTAGAAGGAAGCCGCAAATTCTTAGATCGTGTATGGCGCTTGATTGTCGATGAAAATAATAAAATGCGTGATCGCATCACCACGCTAAATGATGGCAGATTAGATAAAGTGTACAATCAAACAGTAAAAAAAGTGACAGAAGATTACGAACACCTCCACTTCAATACGGCTATTTCGCAATTAATGGTTTTTATAAATGAAGCGTATAAAGTCGATGCATTGCCTTATGAATATATTGAAGGATTTGTTCAATTATTAGCACCGATTGCTCCTCATATCAGCGAAGAATTATGGGAAATTTTAGGAAACGAAGGCGGGATTTCCTATGTTGCATGGCCAACGTATGAGGAATCAGCTCTTGTAGAAGATGAAATAGAAATAGTGTTTCAAATTAACGGCAAAGTGCGAGGAAAAGCGAGCGTTTCACGTGACTTGGAAAAAGAAGAACTTGAAAAAATTGCTCTAGAAAATAAAGCAATTAAAGAAAATATTGCAGGAAAAACGGTACGAAAAGTAGTCGTCGTACCGAATAAATTAGTAAATATTGTTGTTAATTAAAGGGAAAACAATATTTTAGCTTAGAGTAAGTGGACAAAGATATGAAGTACTCGTTTCATACAAGTATGATTTTAGAAGGAGTATGGGCGAATCATCAGATTTTTTTTTTGATGATTTGCTCATGCTTATTTTTTCTGTTGTTTTTCTTTGAACTTTGTCGAATAGAAGCTAAAGGTGAGTAGCTTTTGAGTAAAATTTAAGAATCGCTTTTAAATTTTTGGATAGTTGCATTTGTCTTTAAAGAGGAAAAAAAAGATAAGTAGCAGCATCATTTTATAACAGACAATATTTCTTATGGAATTACCAAACTAACGGTACAAATCAAAAGAAAAGGTATATTTTTACTGATGGAAGAAACTCTTTTTAAGAAAATATATTAAGCCTTTCTAAATTTTTTGGACTATGTGTAGATTAACCATACAAAATCAAACTTTAATATTACCATGCTATCGGTAAAAAAAGGTTTTCTTCTACTAAAGGAATCATAGATAATTTTAGTGTAGGTGTTTTGTGGCGTTTGGGGGTGAGTATGCGAAACATCAAATCGAGGTTTTTTCTATGCTTTATGCCATCATTTTGAGTTTTTTCTGATGAGGCTATTGAACAAATAATCCTTTGGACAAAAAAATAAAGCTAAATCATTTTTCCTAGGAGTACTACTTTAATTTTGGAAGAGTATGCATTTTACAATATATATTTCCTAAATTAAGTTTTTTTGTCTATTGTGGTTTATTTGTCTAGAAAAAGAAATTGATTTTATAAGCATAAGAAGGGAGGACAGAAAATTTGAAAATTAAACATTTGCGTATAGTAGCAACTTCTTTGTTACTATTTCAAAATGGAGCGTTTCCAATCGCAGCTTTTGCAGAAGAAACACCAACTGCTGTGGATACTAAAGTTGTAAAGCAGTTACAAAATCAAATGGAAACACCCGTTACACAAGCGGAGACTTCTTCTGAAACAAATGAATCAACAACGACCTTATCAGAAGAACCAGCAACAACGAATGAAAATGAAGAATCAGCTAAGCAAGAAACAACAAATACACAAGAAACAACAGATAAAACAAATACAACACCGACAGTCGAGGAATCTCAACCTTCAGAAGAACCAATTGAAGCGAAAGTAACAGAAACTACAGAGGAGTCGAATGTTTCGGTTCAATCCGTGCAACAACCAATAAACATGGAAAGTTATATACCAATGGCATTAAAAGAACCGAGAGCGTCAGGACTACCTAATCTTCCTGCTTATCGGAATACGTTGAAACAATATGGACAAAGTTCGTATATTGACCAAGTTTTAAAAAATGTATTCAATCAAGAGATCATTTTAGGTGCTACAGTAGGAGCTACACAAACTGTAAAAGCGACTTTTAATACTTATTCAACAATCAAACAGAGTGAGGAGAATGGATGGGTTTCCATGATCGCTAGTGATAAATACGATCTTCCAGAATTTTACTATAAATACATGTATTATGGAAATCATCCTAAATATTCGAATACGTATAAAATGACTAATTTAGTGTCGTTCAATGCATCACCTTATATCAGTGTTCAAGTAACAAGTTCTGTTCAGGGGACCACGATGACTGTTGAAGCGACAGTTACTCGGACGAAGGCGACGGCTGAAACAACAGGAACATTTAGTGTAAAAGGAAATGTCACTTTGGGAACACGAGCTGTGTCAGAAGGGGCAGGTAAAGAGTATACGAAAGTGATTGAAGATGTTAGCTATTCTGATGTGAATCTAGGAACGGTTAAAGTAAAAAATGAACAAGCGGAGCCGGTTATTAATCCCTCTGTAACAGTAGAAGCGCAAAGAGAAAAAGAACTTTCTCAGGATATTATTAAATCATGGTTTACTACGTTACCTGCCAATCCTGATAACTACAATTATACGATTCTACAGGGAACAGGCCCATCGACTTGGCGACCAGGTGATTCAGGCGAGGTGACGGTTTCTATCAAAGATAAAGGCGGCGATAGTTCTCTTGATAAGACATTTACAACAAACTATACTGTAGTAGATACGAAAGCACCGACTGGGAAGTTAAAAGGAGGGCTTTCATATGAAGAGAGAAGTGAGGAACCCGACTTACACGACT
>NZ_JXLB01000029.1 GCF_001886195.1 Enterococcus ratti
CGGTGTTAAGGGCTTATAGCCCTAGTGTAAACCACCCTTTTGAAGGGTGATTATGATTTGCTCTCCTATATAGTTTTCTAGCTGATTCATTGATCTTTTCTTCACTTCGGGAGAAAGATGGACATAGACTTGTGTAGTAGAAACGTCTTTATGTATTAAAAAAACTTTGATATCTTCTAAAAGTATTCCTGCTTGCTTAGTTTTAGCAGCAAAAGTATGTGGCATAAATTCATGAGAGACACATTAATGGGGATGTTTTTTATGTGTAGGTTCCTTTATTATTTTGCAAAATTACATAAAAATAATTAATTGAACCAATGAAAAATGAAGAATAGTAATTTAGTTACTCCAGTTTGGTAGTTTGTTGTGATGACAAAAAATTAACTTTTGTTGATAATATTTAGGATATTTTTTAAAAAAAGTGAAATGTGACTAGAAATAGCGTACTAGAAAAGACAATATTTATTTGACCAGTAGATGAAATTTTATTAGATAAAATGTGTAATTATACATAAAATAAATGAGTTAAATTTAAGTCTATTACTCTTTAGATAGCAAGAATAAAAATAGTTGTCTTCATCGTAGCCTTCTAGTAAACAAATGATTTAGTGATTTCATAATGCTGGCTAGGAATTTTTCGCCTCTAATTTATTGTTATTTTAACACTGAAATTAATTTCTTTATAAAACAAGAAAAACGAAATTATTTATGCGAATATAATAAAATTATTCTTATGAAGGGAGCTGAATAAATTATGATGAAAAGAAAAATTATTTTGTCCGCATTGTTATTAAGTGTTTCCGTGGGAAGTTCTACTATCAGTTATGCTGCAACTGGTTCTGAAAAGAACAGTATAGTATCAGTAGAGCGTGCGTCAATTCAAACCAAAAAATATTTTTGGACGGATATGTATGCAGAAGGAAAAGTATTTAATAATCAATTTCAAAATGTCGGATTGCTTATAGATGGTAAATTACAAAAAACAGCTGAAGTCAAAAGTGATGGCACGTTTAAGATCCCTACAAGAGGATTAGGGTTAACCTCTGCAGATAAAAGTTTCGAAATTGTGGGGATTTATAAAGAAGGTAGCTTCGGAGAAAAAACGAATCATAAAGTATATCCTAAATTTAATAAGGACTATCAAATGACTGTAGCTTCTTATAAATTAGGTGAAAGTAAAATTTATGGCACGAATGAAGCTGGAATTGATACTGTGGCGTTAAGAGTCAACAATAAAGTGATAAGAAAAGCAGCAACAGTAATTGAAGCAAACGGACAAGAAACCTATTCTCTTTTTGCAAAAGATAAGGTTTTGAAGAAAACAGATAGAGTTGAAATTGTAGGGTATGACAGTTCAGGAAATACGCGGTCTGTTTTAACTGTTAAAGTCAACAATTAGTGATGCTATAATATAGGTATCAAAGAAGAACATGTATTTATGATAGCACAAAAACCAATCCTATTCGTAATAGGATTGGTTTTTTACTTTTAGATGTTATTTTATAAAGTATATTGGAAGTTCTTGTATGTATCGATCAATACTTTTAGTAGGATTTTCATTATTTTATATATTTAATTTATAATTTTTGTTATGTAATGTTATTTATAAATCAAGGTGTTGTTAATTTAAAAAATATATGTCTTTTGAGTTTATTTTAAAATAATTAAATAAAAAATGCCATTTTCTATCTTTTTGGTAATACTTCAAAATGTTATATTTCTTTAATAAGGAAATACTTTCTATTATTGATGAGGAGAAAATCTATTTTGTATTTGGAGGATATAATGGAAACTTTTTTAATGTTAGTCTGTTTAATTATTTTATGTTGGGGGATAAGGAGATGGAAAAAGTCTTTGTTTAAAAGAACAAAGTCAAAAAAGAAACTTATTCTTTTAATCTCTGTATTTTTATTAGTTGGTTGTGGTTCACTGATTCGTCCAACTGCTAATAATTCGACACGTTCAAAGGAAATAACACAGGTTAAAAAAAGAACAAAAGAAAAAGAAGCAAAGCGCCAAGCAAAAGAAAAAGTAAAACAAGAAAAAGAGGAAAAACGTCAAGCAAAAGAAAAAGTAAAACAAGAAAAAGAAGCAAAACGTCGAGCAAAAGAAAAAGCAAAACAAGAAAAAGAAGCAAAACGCCAAGCAGAAATTAATCAGAAAATCGTAGAAGCTACGGCAGTTTTAGAAAAAGCCGAATCAACTTTAACTAGGGAAAACTATTATGCAGCAGCAGCTTTGATTCAAGCGCTTCCCAATAAAGACTCCAATTTGGCTAGTCGTCTAGCGACAGTAGATGCAACAATCAAAGTAAATGAAGCAGCGGAAGCTAAGCGAGTTGCACAGAAACAGCAAGCAGCGGAATCGGCACAAAGCAATTCACAAGTTCAAGTACAAAATAATGAGCAAATCGTGTATGTTGCGCCAGCACATGGGAAAAAATACCATTTTAACCCAAATTGTTCTGGACTGAATAATGCAGATTCTGTGGCAGCGCTCACTTTACAAGAAGCCCAAATACAAGGGTATACGGCTTGTAAACGTGGATGAAATAAATGAAATGAATAACAAAGCAACCATCATGCATAGAATGATGGCCAATAAGTAAGCTTAAGTGTTAAATTTATAAAGATGACTTAACACAAAAACAAAAGACGTTTGCCAGTTTTCCTGCGCAAACGTCTTTTAGTTATTTTTGGATTCCGAGTTTCTTGCTAACATTAAAAATGATTCACTCCTTATTTGGATTCATTTAATGCTCGGACTGCTTGCTCAATTGTAATACCGAAAGCGACATTTTTTTCATTGGCTGCATTGATTGCCATAAATTGGTTGGTTGCTGTATCAAATGCTACTCGATATTTAATATTAGTTTTTGTAAATGTCATTTATTTCACCTCTTTTTACTAATGAAAGTATAAGTTGGAATTTTCTACTAAGTTTTCCTATCTATCCATGGTTAGTTTAGCATCCTTCATTTTTTTAAGCAATTAATTGATCATCTGAACTGATGAGTTAGTCTTCTGTTAATCCGATGAGTAAACCAATAGTTAAAAAAATAAAAACAATCACTTGAATAATAATCATAAAAATCCTCCTTTATTTATTATTTTAGAGATTTATAAGAAAATAACACGAACAAAGACAAAAGATCTTCAAACAATTTTGTCATTTAAAAATTACAGAAAAATAAACAATATAGTTATGTATCTGTTTAGACAGTTGACACTAAAATCCTGGTTTTTTAATAAAAAATGAAAAAAAATGCTATAATTCGTTTTTATTTGTTATTATAAAATAAAGCGATGTGAAATAAAGGAGGGGATTTTAAAATGTTAGAATTAGAAATTGGTAAATCATACATATGCAAACCAATCGGTACTAATTATGAAGTCATCGGTTGTATCGAACGCACATATACGAATACTGCTGTTATTTTTGTGGAACGTTATGATCAAAGAGATCGCTTTGTCGTTTACGATAGTAAATTTCGCCTATTAGTAAAGTTAAATGAAATTTATGCCGAAGCAGAAGCTGCTTTAGTTTCTTAAACAGCTTTTTTGAGAAATTTCGTAAACTTCACTATAATGAAATTAATAGAGAAGGGAGCGAAAAACCATGCAAAAAAGAAAAACTTCAGGAAAAATGGGGATTGTTTTAGCGGTTATTTCTGCTGTTCCGGCAATAGTAGCAGTCGTTCGTGCAGTTAAGAGTGCGAGAACTAAATAAAGAAGGTTTATGTTATAGAAAAAACACTTGAAATGATAAAGGTAACGCCCTTACAAACGTTATATTTTTTGATCTAACTTTTGTGAGGCGTTTCAAAAAGCCTAGTCATTTCAAGTGTTTTTTTAAATAATAGCTTAGAATAAATGGTCCCTAATTTTTTCTTTAAAAGTCATGTTGGAAATGAAAAATCAGTTTTAAAAATAAAGCCGCATTCACAAAAACTTAATAAATTATTCTCGCCAAATTTGACTTATTTCTTGAAAGTGTTCACATCACAGCTTCGTTGGTGCGTCCTTTTTATAGTTCAAATTGATTTAAGGTATATGATAAAAACAATAAATTGATTTTTGCTGGATTATTTATTCACTCACTAAAGAATAGTTAATAGAGGAGGTTAAAAAGATGCATCTTTTTTATTGAAAGTTTTTTTCTATCCTACTCCTAAAACAAAATTCAACAATTTATCAGAATAAGTAATCTCGCCATCTATTTCTTTGATCTCTGCATTTAAGACACGCATTTCATCAGTAATAATGCCATCGACGCCGTAAAATATCATTCGGCTAATATCATCTGAATGATTGACCGTCCATACATAAACTTTTTTGCCATCTTGATGAGCAGAATCAATGAAATTACGATTGATCGTACTGTATTCCATTGCTAAAAAATCAGCCGGTATAACGGGCGGTCCAACGATATTAAAAGGGAGAATATAGCCGACATAAAACTTGGGATTTGCTTTTTTTAAGTCGACGACTGTTTGATAAGTAAGACTTTGTAACATATGATGATTAGATAAAATGGTTTGTTCGTATTTCTTGACAAAACGTTCAACGATATCTCTTGAATCTTTTTTTGAATTTTTAATTTCAATTAAAAGTTTTTGACGTAATTCCTTTGCTTTTTTTAAATAAGAATCTAGTGAAACTATTGGTTCTTTCGCACCGTTTTCTGTTATTGTTAATGTTTCTAATTCTTTTAAAGAAAGATCTTGAGGGGTTTTATTCACTCCTGTTAATTGTTTTAAGTTAAAATCATGCATGACAACGAATTGACCATCTTTGGTTTCTTGCACATCCATTTCTACATAATCGGGATGATAAGTTCGACTTGTTTTTTCTAAAGCAGCCAAAGTATTTTGTACACTGTTGCGAGCACTGACTCCTCGATGTGAAATTGTGATGGGCTTCATTTGTGAGGCTGAAGTTAGATAATCCAAATTGTACAAGCAAACTCCTATTCCGAAAAAAACAGCGCATAAAATAAACCCATTTTTTTTCAGAGATGAAAAGCGTTGATTTGGTGGCTCTAGCCGAAACCAATTCGGAAAATCGGGTAAAAAGCCTTCATCATCCATAAAGTCAATAATGATGTAGAAGATGCCTACGGTTGACATTACAACATTGAATAAAAGGATGCATTGCAAAATAGTCATCGCAAAAACAGCACTGATCAATGAATAATCAGGAAATAATCGTTCAACAAACGCTTGAGAAATAATCACGAACATGTAGCCGATAAAAGAGATGAGTAAAATGCTTCCTCCAATAATGATGAATTGTCCGAGAATAGAAAAAAAACGTGTTTTTGTTAAATACCAGCTCTCTCTAACAGCTTGTTTAAAAGGACGATCCCGCAAAATCATTTCCGGCAGAGCGAAAATAAGACGAATTCCAATATAAGCTAAAAATGCATACAAGAAAATAAAGGAACTCACTACGATCCAACGATTGGCAAAAATGAAATCCATGATGAATGCTGGGATTTTAATTTTAGAAAGTAAATCAGAATTAAAATTTAAGCCACTGATGGGTAAAATAAGCAGAAAATAAGCTAAGAAAAAAAGAAACGTTAACGGGCGTATTTTTTTTAACTGACGTATCGTTGCTTGCAATAGTTGTTTTAACGAGATGGGTTTTTGTTTTTTGATAAAGTAAACACTAATTAATAAAAAAGTAAACTCAAAATACACTAGTAACAATATCATTAGTAAAACAGCCATTAAGGACAAAAAGACATTGGGATGTTTAGAAATAACTGTTGAAATATTCTCACTAGACAAATAGTCGATAGCTCCTCGTCTTAAAATAAACCGTGTCGTACTTTTTAGCACAGGCAAACAAATAAATAAAATAAATCCATGCATGATCAAAACATCACGAAAATATGCTTGAGTTCCTTTAAGAAAGTCCCAAGCATTTCCTAAACTTCTCTTTAAATAAACTAACATTTCATCACCTACCATAAAAATTATAACGTAAAAAAACAAAATAAGCGGACATATTACACACATATCTTGGCGTAATCCGCTCACTTATTTTTATTATCCTAATAAACTACTTAAGAAATTTCCACCGTAAATTAAAGCCATGCTGTATAAAAAGATGGATAACGGCTTTGCTAGTAAAATAATCCAAGTGAATTTTCTAACAGAAATATTGGTTAGGCCAGCCATTAAGCAAAGCGCATCATCTGGTGCAACAGGTAAAAAAATTGCTAAAGCAAATAGTTTGTCAAAACGGCGTTGATTATCAAGCCAGCCAATATATCTATTATAAGTTTTATCGCTAATCATAGATAAAATAAATGGTTTTCCATAGCGGCGACCAAGTAAAAAGATAATGATTGAACCGATACAAATACCGACATAGTTATAAATAAATCCTACATAAGGTCCAAAGATTAAAACGCCGGCTGCTGTACTTATTCCACCAGGGATGATTGGAATGACTACTTGCAATATTTGGATAAAGATAAAAATGATAGGACCTAAAATAGTCGATGCGCCCACTAATTCTCTCAAAGAATCTAAATCTTTAAATACACCTAAGTTAATGAAATAAATAGTCAGTGCAATCGATACCCCTAAACCGATGATTGAGATAAAATTAATCAATTTTCGTGATGCAGCGATGTTCATTATTTTCAACTCCTTCGAGACCTTGTTTTATGGTATATAATGTACTTCATAAATTGCATGTTATACCATTTTTTTAAATGACGATAAGCGAACGATTCTGTAAGCTATGGTTAGTATAAATAAAAAAACACTTGGTAGCATCCAACTAAAGATGTATTTAAGAAAATTATAGCCTTAACTTAGGTGTCTGTCTATTGCACATCTTTTTATTTTATGTAAAATATTAGCTGAAAAGAAGAAAAAATAAATAAAGTGAAAGAAAGTTCATAAAAAGAAATGAATAGAAGAAAAAAGCAAGGAAAGGGGAATAAATGGCAGGTTTTATGTTTAGAAGAGTCTGCGTTTAAAAAAACATAAAGATTGGGAAGAAAGTCAGTTTAAAAACTAGCATCTATTTTTAGTTAAGCGATTTCTTGATCGTTTTGTGCAGCATACCAGCTTCATTTCTGTGAAAAAGAATGACTGATTGTTTGCTTATGAGCAATTTAGTTTAAAGTTACTCATCATGGAGAACTAAAAATTTTAGATAAATGAATATAGAGAAACAGATTTTTTTAAGAGATAAATAAAAATTAGCTAAAAATAGTTTTTTTTATAACTGTTCTCCTATCTGAAAAGTAATATAAATAACTATGCTTTTATTCATAAATTCTTGATTACTTGAAAGATTTCATTCACTGTAACAAGTAAGAAAATTTAGAAGGTCTATTTAAATCAATTTTTGTAAGGGCAAACATTTTTCTTTATTATTTTTAAATAATAAGATTTTTTTGTTAAAAATAAATAAGAAAAAAATTTAAAATATAACGTTTTGAGTAAATTATTTGCAAAACAGCATGAATATCGGTTACAATAAAACAACATATATTGCAGTAAGAAGTGGGGGAGTTTTAAAATGAGAAGGAAAGTCTATACTAAAGATCAAATTCTAAAAGCTGCTTATGAAGTTGTTGCAAAGGAAGGCTTTAAAGGTTTCACTGCAAGAAATATCGCTAAAAAAATGGGGATATCAACACAACCCATTTATTTAGAGTTTAAAAACATGGAAGATCTTAAGAATACTTTATTAGATTCTATCTTTGAACAACTTAAAGAAACTGTTTTTCCAGTCGAACGTACAGGAGATAAAATTATTGATTTAGGTTTGAATTATATTTATTTTGCCAAAAAGCATCATAGTCTTTATATGGCGCTATACATTGACGAACACGGAGATGGTCAAAAGATGCACGATTTTTCTTATAACTATTTTCGTGAAATTGTAAAAGAAGATTCGCGCTATAATCAACTATCTGATGAATATATTGATGCTTTACACACTGGAACGTGGGTAGCAGTAACAGGGATTGCCTCTTTGATGTCTTCAAACATCATGCGTCCAACAGAAGAACAAATTATCTCGTTCATTAAACGAACGATTGATTCAATTCTTGCTTTAGAAAATCCTGAAACGATTCGATAATCATTTTGTAAAACAACACAAGGTTCATTTAAATGCTCTTTCTTTCGTTTACTTTCTACAGGCGATTTCTAATAGGAAGGAGAAATGATTCTTGTGTTTTTTTTGCTTTTTATAGCTAAAATAGGCTGATTTTTAATTTTTATTGGTAAATAGACTTGACTTTTCGTTAAAAAAGTTTAAGAATGATACTCATGGAAGGTTGGCAGAGTGGTAATGCACCGGACTCGAAATCCGGCGAACCGGCTAATACCGGCGCGCAGGTTCAAATCCTGTACCTTCCTTATATAACATTTCATAATAGAGGCGAAAACATTGATATACAGGCATTTGCTTGCAATATTTTCGCCTCTATTTTTTGTTTGAATACGTCTTTGAATACGTTCTGCTTAAATACCGATATATTTTGCGAATTGTGCTGCTGTTTTTTCTTTTCGTTTGTCTGTAATGTGGATATATAGATCCATAGTGATTTGAATAGACGAGTGGCCTAAACGTTCTTGTACGTCCTTAATATTTGCACCAGCTTCTAAAAGTAAACTAGCATGTGTATGTCTAAGACCATGAACAGTAATACGTTTAAGATTATTTTGTTTGATAATCACTTCTAACCATTTACGAGGCTTAGATAATTGGAAATATTCGTTTTTCTGGTTAGAAAATACCAGTTGATTTTTGCTTAACGTATTAATTCCCAATGTTAACAACCATTTTCTTTGTTCTAATCGCCATTTCTTCAAGATGTTTATAGTTTCATCATCGACTGGTATATCTCGCTTAGAATTTTTGGTTTTAGGTTGCTCTACATAAAGACGTCTATTTTTTCCTCTGGCGAGAGTTTTATTTATCTTGATATAATTATCGTTAAAATCAATATCTTTCCATGTGAGAGCTAAGAGCTCTCCTACGCGCATCCCTGTGAAGGATAGTGTCCGAAAAAAAGAATACATACGAATATCTTTTTTCTTTTCTACTGATTTCAAAAAAATTTCTAGTTCTTCTTTACTAAAAAAGTTTAAAGTATCTTCTTCATGAACAGAGACCTTTCTTTTCGGAACTGTGATTTTTTTAAAAGGATTATCTTGTAGATATCCTAATTTAATAGCATAATCACATATACGCGAAGCATTATTGATGAATTCTCTATACAACACAAATTTTTTTACCTTTTCATTAGCGAACTTTTGAGCTATATCAATCGATATTTTGTTGATTTTAAGAGCACCAAATGCTGGTAATATATGATTCGCAAACTGTTCTTTTGTTTTAACGAAAGAACTTTCTTTTACTGTTTGCTCATAATTTACGATCCATAGATCGTATACTTCTTGAAAAGTTAACTCTTTAGACTTATTTAGACCATTACTTTCGTATTCCAATTGTAATTTGGTCAGCGCTAATTGAGCTTCTTTTTTTGTTTTAAAACCTCTTCGTGTAGTTCTCACTTGTTTGCCAGTCAAGGGATCTACTCCCAAATAAGTTTGAAACTTCCACAATTTTTCACCGTTTTTCTTTTTGTATTGTTCGAATGTTGCCATTTTTTCATCCTTTCGCTCGGGTAAGTGTTCGGACTAAAATAGCTGGCATCACCTCCTTAGTTATACGATCTTACTTTGGACAGTGGTCGTGTTTTTATTTTATCTTCTTATTAAATAATTGTTATCTGTAGGTGTTAACAGTGCTTTTATACCTTCATATAAACCTAGGAAAAAAGTAATACTTGTCCAACTAAAGACAAAATATAATAAACCTCTTTTAAATTTTTGTGCATAAAACCATTGAATTCCCAACGTTCCTAAAAATATTGCTAATAGTGAAAATATGAATTTATTTACTAAAATCTCATTTTTCTCTTCAATAGATGAGGTATTTTGAATAATTGTGTCATCAATATTTTCTGATTCTAACACACTATCTCTTTCTTCTGTCATAGATTCTTTTCGTTCTAAATACTTACTTACATCAACTTTAATATAAAAATTTCCATATCCTTCTTTTATAGTTGTTTCAATTTCTGAAGGTTCATTTAAGATTACACCAGAATTTCTTGGTAAATATCCTATTTTTCCACTTCTATTTATTTTTGCATTTTTAGGAGTTGGATGATTAGAATAAACAGCTATGGCCTTAGGATCATATTCATTATCAGGTTCAGGAACAAGAACCAATTCTAAATCGTGATATTGATAGCCATACGTATCCCACGTTTCGCCTCTATCTTTCAATACATTCCTTAAAATTCGTTCTGCGTCAGTATATTGAGTGCCAACTACTTCTAAAATTTTCTTGCTACTTTGTTGATTGTTTTGATTATCATTTTTTATATTAGAGTTGAGGGATTTTTTATTTACATCAATAGATGAAAGAGGATTAACTCCGAAGGTAGTCTTATTGTAAACTTTATTATATGCAGCTTTTTTTGGGTCTTTAATCCATCCAGTGCCTTTTTTACCGTAACCAGGAATTACTGCTTTTTTCACAGCTCTTTTTGCTTTCCCAGTAGTTCTAGCGCTGATAGATTTTTTTATACTCGGTTTTCGTGGTCCTATTTTCATATAGCATTCTCCTTACATTGTATTATAATTCACAAGTAACGATCGAATTCATCTGGTAATCCAAAGCAGACGAGCTTTTCATATTTTGTCATATGATCAAAGCCGTCTAAAGTTGGATCAATAGTTAGATGAGTTGCGAAATAGTTTGCCTCTTTTTCAATTTTTAATTCGGATACTAGCGTTTTTTTAGACAACATAGGTGTGTTTTCATTTGAATGTAAAACACAGTGGCCTAATTCATGACTACAAGTTATCCATTTTCCCATTTCATCTAAATTAGAATTTATGTGGATCATTTTTATTTGTTTTAATTTACTATAGTAACCATAAATTTCTCCTAAATCTTCTTCTAAAACTAGTATCTTCAATTCTCGTGCAATTCTAAAAGGGTTGCGTGTTTGGTATAGTTTTACCAGTTTATTAATTTTTTTATCAATTTGAGGTAAATACATAAATATCGCACTCCTTTTAATCGCGATATTTTTTAGGTGTATATTTTTTCTTAGCTTCTATCTTAGCTATCCGCAATGCATTCTCTAAAGAAATAATGAGAGCTTCACGTGTAGCTTCGCTCATTTCACCATCCTTCTTCGAAAAAGCCATTCCATCAGCATTAGATAAATCATCAATCAATGACTGCAATTCTTTTTGAATATCACGTTCGTCTTTTTCCGTTAAATCGTAGTACCTTTTTTTCTCAGTTCTTCCCAATAGATAATCAACAGATACATTAAAGTAATCGGCTACTTTTTGTAAATCTCTTGCTTTGGGTTCGCTTGTTTTCCAGCGATAGAATAAATTTTCACTAAAACCTAAATCGATTGCTACTTTTGACAAACTAACTTTTTGACTTTGTGCTAATTTTTTTATCCTCTCGAATATCGTCATATTAAGGTTCCTTTCGTTTTGAGCAAAAACTTTATACGTTTTGTAATATTTTTGTTGACAAATTATACAAAACGTAATAAAGTAATACTCGTAAGATAAATGGTCAGAAAAAAAGCAAACTAAAAACACACCTTATGGCATTAAGTTTGGCGACCGAGTGCAAAATAAAGGCTTTATTTTAGGCTTATTTAACTGTGGCTTCATTCTATACGAACGTATAAAATAAGTCAATGTTTTTATATGAAAAATCTGACCTTTTATCTTATTGAAAAATAAAAACGAGGTGAAAATATGCCTGACTCAAATGTTGGTAGAGAAAAAGTTCTTCAATATTTAAAAGAAAATAATATTCAAAAAATCGATTTGGCTGTTTTGTATGGGATCCCTAAACAAGATATCAGTAATTATCTAGAAGGAAAATTGGTTGATACTCCAAAAGCAAAACAGTTGCTTGTCAAAATTATTGCGGATTTCAAAATCAGATAGGGAGGAAAACGAATGAAAGAACTAATCAAAGTAACAACAAATAAGGAGAATGAGCAGTTAGTAAACGGCAGAGAATTGCATGAGTTTTTGGAGGTGGCTACAGAATATAAAAAATGGTTTAGTCGTATGGCAGAATATGGTTTTGTTGAAAATATAGATTTCATAAGGGTGACCCAAAAATGTCCGACCCCTGGAGGAATTCAGAATATTACTGACCATGCAATGAAATTGGACATGGCAAAAGAAATTTCAATGATTCAACGAACAGAAAAAGGAAAACAAGCGCGTCAATATTTTATTCAAGTAGAAAAAGAATATAAACAACAGTTGCTTGATACTTCAAAACTAAGTCCAGAACTCCAAATGTTCCAAGGAATATTTAACGCAGTAGCTAAGCAAGAGTTAGAGACAAAACGTTTAGCAACACAAATGGAGAATATTACTGAAATTGTGGCATTGAATACAACTGACTGGCGTAGAGAATGTCGAAAACTCGTAAATAAAATGGCGGAAACTCAAGGCGGATACGGTGCTTATCAAGAAATTCAAACAGCGATATATGAAGAAGTTGATCGTAGAGCTGGTTCCTCTCTCAAAACTAGATTAACCAATTTACGTAACCGTATGGCTGGCGAAGGTGCTTCAAAATCCAAGCGAGATAAGACAAATAAATTGGATGTAATCGAAAGTGATAAAAGGTTAAAAGAAATTTATTTATCTGTAGTCAAGGATTTCGCTATTAAGTATGGAGTTTGGAAAGAAAAATAAAATTTGATAGGAGGTTCAGGATTATGGAAGTAATCTTAACGCCTGAAAATGAGGCAGCACTTCGGAGCTACATCCATGAAATCATAACTGATGAAATTGCAAAAGCAAGAAGAGATGCCTCAGTAGATAAACGTGTATTAAAGCAAATAGAGATAGCGAAATACTTCGGAGTATCAACTACAACTATTCGTAAGTGGGAAGATAAAGGACTTCCATTCGGACGTATAGGCGATCAAAAATTTTACGACAAAGAAAAATGCAGAGCATGGGTTCTAGCACAATAAAATATCGGGTAAGTGTTCGGACATAATAACAGCAAAGAAGGGGAAAGACATGGGCAAGTTTAATCGAGCATTGGTATTTAGCGCACCACTCATTATTTATGCTTTAGGTCTTTGGGGAAGCAGACAAGCGTTGATAGGAACGATCGTTTACATGGTTTGGATTTTTATGGGGCTTGATGAAGCTGAGTATGGAGCGAAAAAAAGACACGAGCGCCGACAAGCATGATCGTGTCAATAGAAATAAGCTATCTTTCTACATTTTACCACAGAAGGGAATGAACCGTAAATGCTAATTGCAACAGATACATTAGATCGTATCTTTTTAAAAGACGAATACAAACTGCGCAATATAGATGCATCAGGAATTTTAGTATTTGATCTTTATGACAATGGAAAAATTGGTATCTATCAAGCAAGTGATATTGAAGAAACAAACCTTGCTTTCGAGCAAATTGATGATTCTGTGGAATTGGATTTAGATGAGGCAATCCTAGCTTTTGAACAAATTGCAAAATTATTAAAGGAGGCACAAAAGAATGACAACTCTTTACCAACTCAGCGAGTCATATATCAAAGTCCTGGAACTGGCAGAACAATTGGATGAAGAAATTCTTCGCGATACTCTCGATTCGATTAATGAAGCGATCGAGTATAAGGCAGAAAACTTAGCAAAAATAGTTAAAGAAGTAGAAGGGAAAGCTGTTCTTATAGATAACGAAATTAAACGACTGCAAGAGCGCAAGACAACGCTTTTGAACAACGTGAAAAACATCAAACACTATTTACAAGAGGAAATGGAAAAGACTGGTAAAACGAAGATTAAAGGTGAATTATTCAACATTGGAATTCAAAATAATCCAATATCTGTCAACGTACTCAATGAGAACTTAATTCCAAAAGAATTTTTTACCCCTATACCTCCAAAATTAGATAAAAAGAAATTGAAGGAAGAACTGAAGCAGGGAGAGATTTCGGGTGCAGAACTCGTTCAAACAAAAGGTTTGAGGATAAGATGATCTATAAAGGAGGAGAATAAATGTTTCAATTACCTGAAAATAAACCGCAGATACCCAAAGATACCCCAAGAAACTACTTTATATGGGGAGAAACAATGAGCGGTAAATCATTCTTAGCCAGCGAATTTCCAAGCCCTTTAATACTAAATACAGATGGTAACGCAGAAGCAAATAGCGTGCCTTCTATTCAAATTCGAAATATTCGTGATAAAACTGGAAAGATAGTGAGAGGTGTTCCAGAACAAATCGGGGAAATTATCTTAGCTTTACAGACACAGAATCACACTTACAAAACAGTAGTACTAGATGTGATCGATGACATCATAGAAATGATCAAGCAGTATGTTCAAGTTTCTCATGGCGTTAAATCGTTAGGAGAAATTCCATTTGGAAAAGGATATGACGAGTTTAACGGATTACTTACAGAAATGGTCATTGATCTAAAGACATTGCCAATGAACGTCATCTACATTTCTAGACAAGTCGAAAAGATGGAGAACAACGCTACGTTTGATATTCCTTCATTAAAAACAAAATATGTCAACTTGATCAACGGAAATAGCGATTTAAATATACAAACAAAAAAATTAGGGAACAAATATATTCGCAGAGTTGAAGCTCGTCGAAAAGCTTATACAAGAGAGCACGTGAATGACCCGCAAATTTTAACTATCTTAGATACGATTACAGGCGTTTTTGATCGTACACAGCGAGTAAATCGCACGGAACAGGACAAAATCGCTCAAAATATTACAAAGCAGCAAGAGAATCGATTTGAAGAAAAAGAAGAGGAAACTAAAAATTTATTATAAAAAAGGGAGTATAAAAAAATGTCATTACTAGATTTAGCAAAAGAAATTAAAAACAACTTTGATCCAGCTACAGATAAGGTGAATAGCGGAGGAGACAAAATTCCGGCAGGAGTATATGACGCAGTCATTGCCAATGTTGAATTTCAAAATTACGACAGTGGTTGGGAAAATATCGTTGTTACCACAGAAATCACGACTGGAGAATTATCTGGTCGTAAAGAATTAGTAAGTTTTTCTTTTATTGAAGAATGGAAAGGAAAAGAAATTCCACGTTTTGTACAGGAACGCAATATGAAATTGGCTCAAAAATTGGCTTTTATTGGGGAGTATGCATTTAAAGAAACAGACTTTCAAGATACTTACTCTGTTGCATTGGCGTTAAAAAATATTATTGGAACACAATTACTTTTAACCATTAAAGAACGAAAAAATAAAAAGGATCCAGAAAATCCATTTCGTGAGTATGAAGTAGATGCTTACCCAAAAGCTCCTAATTTTGCACCTGAAGAAAAGCGAAACGATTTTCCTTCTGATGAAGACATGCCATTTTAAGGAGACGTAAGAGATGCAAATGATGGAAGCGGCGCTTAATTATGCAAAGTTGGGCTTTTCAGTCATTCCAATGAAAGAGAAGACGCCTCTTATCAAATTTGCTGATTGTCCACCTTTAACAGAAGAAGAGATACACAAGTATTGGACGATGTATCCTTTTGCCAATATCGCAGTCAAAACGGATAAATTCTTTGTGATTGATATTGACCGTCATTCTGGAGGAGATGACGGCTTCAAATCAATTGCGCTGTACGAACATCCTGAACAATTTAAACAAACTATGTTTCAAAAAACGCCGAACGGTGGGGAACAGCTCTTTTATTTTAAAAAAGATGGCTTTCCCAAAAACCAAGCAATTAGTTGGCTTCCTGGTGTAGATGTAAAAGCTCATCACAACAATTATGTTATGGTTCCACCTTCACAAACAAGTAAAGGCTTTTATGAGTGGTGTGTCGTTGAAAAAGGTAATGAAGTGTTGACACCAACATCTATCGTAACAGCCGATTCAGAACTAATCAAAGCTGTTTCTAAGAGGGAAGAAAATCATGCGTTTAAACGGCCTAATTTCAAGCCCAATTTCGGTTATAAAAATAAAACAACTGAACTGTTTGAGACAGTTGCGGAAGGTTTTGGCTCTAAAAATAGCGGGCGTAATGACCGTCTCGCTAAATTTGTGGGTGGCTTATTACTAAGAGGTGTTGAAGAAGAACGAGTAAGATCACTCTCTTATACGACAAATCAAAACAGTATCGATCCTTTACCACAAAAGGAAGTAGAAGCTACCGTAAACAGTATTATAAAAAAACATTATCGAGAGAAGGGGGCTGTTTCAAATCACTAGAGAAAAACCTGCTATTGATTTAACGCCCTATCAAAAACAAAAAGAAATGGAACAAAAACGAGATGATGCCTATCAAAATTGGTGGTTCATTGATCGACTAAAGACGATGTATGACGGCTACGATGGCGATCGAGTCATTGAAATTCGTTTTATTGATCCTAGACGTTTCACTGTACAGCAACGAAACTTCATCTATGCATTGATTTTGGTTAAACGCAATTTAGGCGATTTAAATAATCAAGATTTACAAAAAATTACGGAACAAGCTATGGTCCTAGAAAACACAATGGGCGCTGATATGGATGAAACGTTACGTGGTGTAAATGGTTTAATGCTTTGCTACGAAGAGCAATCGGACGGAGATATTTTAGATAGGTCCAACAAAATGAAGACCATGCAATATCCGACATTACAAGTGGATATTAACCATTTTAATTGCACTGATTTGAGCAAAATACAAATTTATCGTAATGGATTAAGATAGGTGAAATAGATGATCGATAATTTAATAACTATTTATGATAAAAATGACGCGAATAATTTAACTGAACATTTATATGATACACAAGGATTAGGTGCTTTATCAGATTGGTTAACAGCTACTGTTAGTAATAAATTAAACGGAGCTGAGATATTTCAGGGTACTTATCCAATAAACGGAACTAATGTAGACTTGATTATAGAAGGGCGTATTATCCAGTGCTATGTAGATGAAAATAGAGCAAAACAGCGTCTACGGATTTATTATGCAAAGACTTCTGTAATAGGGAATACGATAGAAGTGAAAGCTGAACCTATTTTTAATGATATAAGAAAATCGGTGTTGAATAAATATGACAGCGGAACAGAAAAAATCAATGCTAGGCAGGCATGGCAAAACGCAAAAGTTTTAGCTAAACCAGCTATACCATCGCAGTTTTCTTTCTCATCATTAGTAGATACACTTGCTAATGTGAAAATAGAAAAGGCGAATTTTTTAGAATTTTTTGGTGGAAAAGAGGGATCTATTCTAGATCGATTTCATGGTGAATTTCTAAAAGATAATAACACGTTACGTCATGAAAAAAGACTAGGTACGGATCATAAAATTAAAGTGATTTATACTAAAAACTTAACTGGTCTTGACTTAGAGATAGATGCTCAAAGTGTTTTAGTTGGAGTTTATCCTTTCATTAGCAGTTCTTCAGAAGGAGAAGACGAGATCACTCTACCAGAAGAAATCATTTTCACAGATTACGCTGATGATTATCATTCTGGATATGTTTCTTTTGTTGATTTCAAAGATAAAGCGACTGATGTATCAACGTTAAGGAAAGTCGCTAAAGAATGGCTGAAAAAAAACATAGATAAACAAAAACCACAAATAAGTGGTTCGATTGAGTTAGTACCACTAAGGCATCAAAGAGGTTATGAAAAATTTGTTGATCTAGAGAAAATTTCGATGGGTGACGGAGTAGATGTGTATCATCCACAGTTAAAAGTGAATATATCAGCAAGAATCGTGGAATATACGTTTAATGTTTTAACCAACTCATACGATAAATTAGTTGTAGGAAACGTCAAAACAAACTTCTTAGAAAATACGGAGAATAATGTAAGCAATTTGATTAATGATGCCATTGATCAATTAAAAAATGGTGGTGAAATCAGTGATTTAATCAATGATATTGTAGATCATCAAACTGATATGATTACTGGTCAAGATGGCGGTTATGTTTTATTAGATCCTAAAAAAGCGCCTAGTAGAATTTTGATTATGGACACGCCGGACAAAAATACTGCACGAAATGTTTTGCAAATTAACAATGCTGGAATTGGTTTCTCTAAAACAGGCGTTAATGGAACGTATGATACTGCATGGACGTTAGATGGCGTATTTAACGCTAGTTTTATTACGTCTGGTGTGTTAAAAGCAATTACTATTGAAGGGGCAACTATTACAGGTGGTAGCATGACTAGTCAAGGAACTGATTTTACTACAGAAATCGAAAATGGCGAGATTTCTTGGAAAAGAAACAGCGATGGCGTTGTATATTTTAAACAAAAACCAGACAATTTTATCAGTTCAAATAAAACAACGTCAAATATTAGATTTCAACTGTTAGATAAAGCGCAAGGCTTTAGCGTTAGCAAAGGCGAGGCAAGTTTTCCAGCGTATTCCTTTGATTTTACTGATACTACTTTTGGTGTCAATACGTCTACATCATTTAATTTGATGGCAGGTAGTAGAAGTGACGGTACTAGCATACCAGAAAATAGAGCTAATGTTAATGGTTTTCATAATATCGGAGTAGAACTATCTCATAAGTATAATGGCAAGTTAACGATAGCTAACGTTCGGTCGACTGGTTTTAGTGTTGCTGGTGGTACTAAAAATGCCAGCGTTTCTACAGAACACTATGGTCAAAGACTATTAAATGCCTACGAAACACCAGAGAATTATTTTGCTGATTATGGGGAAGCTTTAGTAGGAAAAGATTGTATTGTTAATGTGCCAATTGATCCTATTTATGCAGAAACAGTAACGCTTTGTTTGTATCATGTATTCTTAACACCTAATAAATTATGTAAATTTGCAGTAACAGAAACTACACCAGATTATTTTACAATTGAAACTGATACACCTAATGTATTGTTTTCTTGGAATTTAGTAGCGCATAGAAAGGGCTTTGAGCATCAACGTCTAGAACTTGATGATCATGATTATAATGTACACGAATACGATCAAAATGAATTTTAGAAGGAGGTATATAAATGGCTAGCAGTTTATATAATTTGGCTTTAGATTTCAGCAAAGAATTAAACTACACTAAAGCTATTATGGCTCGTCAAGGGGATAAAGGGATTACAGTGACTGTAAAACCATTTTTAAATGGCTTGCAGATGGATACGAGTGGCGGAACATTTACTTTAAAAGGAACAACGCCATCTAACCGTTATGTAGATAGTGTTGCAACTAGTGTAACTAGTGAAGAAGTCACATTTTCTCTTGATGGAACATTTATGAGTGAAGCAGGATACTATAAACACTGCTATGTAGAATATAGAAAAGACGATCAAATTTTAACGACGCAAGATATCATTTTTTTCTCACTAGGAGTGTCTGACATTTCGCAAGGCCAAGCCGATGAATATGTTTCGCAATTAGAAGAATTGATTCGAAAGTATAATGAAACTTTTGATGCTTTTATGGCTGAAATTAAAGGTAGAGTGGATAGCTTAAATCAACAGATTACTGATTTAACTGGTCAAGCCAAAACACTACAAGACAAGTTAGATGCTCTGAAAGAAGAAATTTCTAAATTAGGTAACTTGCAAGTGATGTACAGTAACAGCATCGACTTCGGGGGCTATGATTATTCGGGGAATCCTAATTTGCTAAGAAAAATAACTAGTGATTATTTTATAACAAAAGATAATGTAGTAATTACCAATGAAAATAAAGGTATAAAACTAACTTTTCGAAAAACAGGATTTGGTTGTGAAACAGATAACATCACACAAATTAAACCAAAAAAAACATATACACTTTCCGCTAAAATAACAATAAATGATGATTTTGTAGGAGACCCTTCAAAAATTCGTCTAACTTATAGAAAATTTCCAGGGGGCAATATTTTGCTGAGAATAAACTTAGCAGATGTTTTAGTAGGAGAATCAAAAATTTTTTCTGTTACTGGCAGCGTCCAAAATATGGATCAAGTAGAACGTACTTATTTGCGTTTAGATAGTAGTTCTCAAATTGTTGATGGATCAATCAATATAGAATATATCAAGCTAGAAGAATCTTCAATAGCTACGCCATACCAACCAAATTTAATAGACTATCCTTATTATATTGGAAAAAATAAGCTAGGAGAAAATATTGCTGATACTAGAATTAAATTTCCTATAAAAACAAATAACTATCTTATCTATGATGGAATTATGCTAAAAGATTTAATTGTTGGCCAAACATATACAATTACAATAAAAGGAACGAAGCCACCAACACAAAAATTTAGTGTGTATAATTCTGGAACTTATTTATATGGTAATGCGGAATTAGTTGAAGGATTAACTGATGTTTGGACGTTAACTTTTACTCCTGAACAAGTTCTTAATGAAGAACCCAATAAATTATGTATATATCAAATACCGAAAGTAACTTCTGGAATGTGTACGTTAGATTGGCTGAAAATCGAAAAAGGGAAAAAAAGAACGCCTAACATAAAAGAGTATAAATATCGTGGAATCAGTATACGAGATTCAAACAATCCAAAAAATTATGTGTGGGATTTAGCACCAAAATATGTAGAAGAAAATCTAGCGACTGATGATAAATTAAATCAAATAACTAATAATGCTAACAAATACACAGATAATAAAGTTGCAGATACAAATACAAATATTACAAAAATTGCAGATAGTTTAACAAACAAAATTGATACAAATAAAATTATTGCTGAAAAATATACAGACGATAAATTTTTAGAAAGTAAATATTATGCTTCGCGAAATAATCGATCTATAAAAGGATCAAACAACAACCAATTTACAATGATTGGACGTTTGCCTGATTGGGCTATTCCAAGTCACAAACAATATAATTCTTGTATGATACGAACTAAAAACGGAATGGAGAATGCTTCATTTGATATTCAAGGTAGAAAACCATCTGCAAATACAGATATCGGAACTATTACTATAGGATTGGGATGGAGAAATCGGACTTCTTGGGCTTCAGGCTATTGTGTCTATAGAGTAGATTAGATTTTCTATAGAGTACTTAAGTTTAAATATTTTTTATGAAAGAAGGATAGCTCATTGAAAGATGAAACGATACAAGATGTAGTAGAGCGCTTAGTGCGTATTGAAACGAAACTGGATAATTACGAATCATTACGCGAAAAAGCGGAAAGTGCAAAAGATAGAGCGGATCAGGCATATTCTATTGCGCTTAATAATGCAGAAGATATCAAAGAAATTAAATCTAATAATAAATGGTCGTGGGGTTATATGATTGGTTTAGGCATTACGATCATTGGCTATTTCTTGACTAAATTGTAAAGGAGGTGAGAAGAAATGATTTTACCAGATAAATATTATCAAATAATCAAATGGGCGGTACTCACTGTATTACCAGCTGCTTCTGTATTAGTAGCTACGTTGGGCAAGGCATATGGATGGCAAGAAACAGATATGACTGTTTTAACGATTAATGCAGTAGCAACATTTTTAGGTGTTGTAACTGGTGTGTCTGCATATAATTTGAAAAAATAGGAGGAACCAGATGAAAAAGAAAATCTTTGCAGGAGCTATTGCAGCTCTTTTTTTGTTGCCTATAAATGT
>NZ_JXLB01000003.1 GCF_001886195.1 Enterococcus ratti
TAGGTCTAAAGACAATAATAAAAAAACAAAGAGAATAGCTTTATTCTCTTTGTTTTCTTTTTGTTTAACGTTACTCTTCTTTCAATAATCCTTTAAATAATCCAATTACAAAATCATTCGGATCAAATGGCTCCAAGTCTTCAATTCCTTCACCCAATCCAACTAGTTTGACTGGTAAATGAAGTTCATTTCGTATAGCAAGTACAATACCACCTTTTGCAGTACCGTCCAACTTCGTTAAAACTAACCCAGTAACATCTGTTGTTTCTTTAAATTGTTTCGCCTGAACCATCGCATTTTGACCAGTTGTAGCATCCAGCACTAGTAAAGTTTCATGTGGTGCTTCTGGTAGTTCTCGCTGAATGACCCGTTTGATTTTTTCTAATTCATTCATCAAGTTAACTTTATTTTGCAGCCTTCCTGCGGTATCTACTAATAGGACATCTACTTGTTCATTTTTTGCTCGTTTTATTGCATCGTAAACAACCGCTGCGGGATCTCCTCCAGCTTTCCCGCAAACAACATCTACACCAGCACGTTCCCCCCAAACTACTAGTTGATCGATTGCTCCGGCACGAAAAGTATCAGCTGCCGCCATCAACACCTTTTTCCCTTCATTTTTATATTGATGTGCTAATTTTCCAATACTTGTTGTCTTTCCTACGCCGTTTACCCCAACAAATAAAATAACCGTTAACCCTTCTTGAATATTTAATTCGTTGACTTCATTAATACCTTCTTGCTCATACAAATCAACCAATTTTTCAATAATAGCGTTTTGGATTTCTGCTGGCTTTTTAGCATTTCTAAGTTTTACTTCTTGCCGCAAAGCTTCTGAAATTTGAATAGCCGTTTCAAAACCCACATCTGCTCCGATTAGCGTTTCTTCTAATTCTTCAAAAAAATCTTCATCTACTGTACGAAAATTAGCAAACAGTTCATTCATGCGTTCGCCAAACGTTTTTCTTGTTTTTTCTAATCCTTTATCGTATTTTTCTTGTACTTCGATTTCTTCGGGTTGTTGCGCTTCACCAGTAAAAGCACGTTTAATTTTATCAAAAAATCCCATCTAATTCCCCCTCATTTAAAACAAATTTTTCAATTACTTTTGCTACACCATGCTTATTATTGCTTAAAGTCACATAATCGGCTGCTTTTTTAACAACTGAAACAGCGTTTTCCATAGCTACACCAAGACCTGCGTATTTAATCATTGATAAATCATTTTCTTCATCGCCAATTGCCATAATCTCTTCTTGTTTCAATCCTAAATTCTTTGCTAACAAAGAAATTCCAGAGGCTTTTGTCACACCTTTTGGCATAAATTCTAAAAGCATACTACGTGTCTTAATGATTTCATAATACTCATGAAATTCAGTTGGTATTTCTTTAATTTTAGAATCTAATTCTACTTGCGGATAAGCAATGACTGCTTTGTTTAAAACAAGCTCGTTGGTAATATCCGATAATTTTGCTGGTTGAAATTGAAGTAATCGATTCAATACATGATATAATGAATGTTTCTGTGGTGCAGTTGGAAGTTGTAAAACAATATTATCTGATAATATATCTAACGGTAAATTTAATTTTTGTGCTAAATGATAGAGACGGTGAATATCTGTGACATTCATCACCCTTTTTTCTATAATTTCTCCTGTATCATTTTTTTGAACTAAGCCGCCATTGAACGTGATACTATAATCTCCCTCATTTACTAAATCTAACTCTTGCAAATAATGAGTCATAGCTGCTAACGGACGTCCGGTGCATAAAATAACTTTAATTCCTTTAGCTTTTGCTTTAGCTAAAGCTTGTTTATTCCCTTGTGAAATTTGTTTTTCTTCATTTAATAATGTACCGTCTAAATCAATCGTAATTAACTTAATCATTACTCTTCTACACCTTCGTTTCCATCTTGCCTTCTTCATTGATGTCTTCCATACGGACTGAAATAATTTTTGAAACACCGGATTCTTGCATCGTTACTCCATACAAAACATCTGCTGCTTCCATTGTTCCTTTGCGATGCGTAACTACAATAAATTGTGTCTCCTTTTGAAAATCACTTAAATAACGTCCAAATCGTTTCACATTTGCTTCATCTAATGCAGCCTCTACTTCATCCAAAATGCAAAATGGTACTGGACAAACACGAATAATTGAAAAAAGCAAGACAATTGCTGTTAGCGCCCGTTCTCCACCAGAAAGCAAACTCAAACTTTGTAATTTCTTTCCCGGTGGTTGAACTTCGATTTCAATGCCTGTTTTCAATAAATTACTAGGATCAGTAAGCACTAATTCGGCTCGACCGCCACCAAACATATTAGGGAAAACAAGTTTAAATTCTTGACGAATCGCTTCAAAAATTTCTTTAAAGCGCATGCGTACTTCATTATCCATTTCTTCCATCGTTTCAAATAATTGATTTTTAGCAGCAAGTAAGTCATCACGTTGTGTAGTCAAAAATATATGCCGTTCATTGACTTGTTCAAACTGTTCAATTGCGCTAAGATTGACAACTCCAAGCTCTTCGATTTGTTCTTTCAGTAAAGCCACCTTCGCTCGACTATTTTTAACATCAGTGGTCTCTTCATAATCAACCAGCGCTTTTTCGAACGTGAGTTGATATTCCTTTTGCAAATAACTTAAATGATGGTCAAGTAACATTTCTGAACGATTTTTTTGTACTTCGAGTTTCGATTGTTCTGTTAATTGTTGCTTTTGCTGACGATTCTGTTCAACAAGTACATCTTCTAATTGATTCATTTCTTTTTGAAGACTTTCTCGCTGTATTTTTATTTCTGCTAGCTTTACTTTTAACTCTTCACGTTGTTGAGAAAATTTATGAATTTGTTGGCTCAGACTTTCTTCAGTGAGTTCATGATCGGCAAAGTTTTTCGTTAACATTTTTAATTGCTTTTCTAAGCTTTCCTGTCGTTCTAACGCTTCATTTTTTTGCACACGAGCACCACGTAATTGAATCTGTAGATGATTAAATTGTTCTTTCAACACCGCTAATGCAGCTTGCTCTTGAGCTTTTTGTGCTTGAATTTGTGTGCGCTTTTCTTCCATCTGATCACTTTCTTGGTTAAGTGATTTGATTTCTTCATCAATGCGTTGCCGCTGCTGCTCAATTTTCTTTTGCTTTGCAATCAATTCTACTTGTTGTTTTTGATAAGAATCGATAAATTGCTGCAGTTCTTTCGTTGCAAAGTTTGACAACTGTTTTTCTTTCTCAAAGCGTACCAAATCATTCTGAATATTTTTCAATTGATTCATTACTTCTTGTTCTTCAAAACGCAGCTGTTCTTTTTGTGTTCGCAAAACTTCTTGTCTTTGCGTAAAAATTGCCATTTTTTCTTGCAGTACTTGTACTTGCTTTTCTTGTGTTTGTAGCTTTTGATCTACTTGTTCATATGCAGCCGTTAATTGTTTTAATTCTTGACTTTGTGAGAACAAACTCCCCTGATTTCCTCGCTTATTCACTCCACCAGTCATGGAACCCCCAGCATTCATCACATCTCCCTCAAGCGAAACAACTCGGTACTGATAATGGATCTTTTTGGCAATTTCATTGGCACTTTCTAAATTTTTAGCTAATAAAATTGTACCTAAAAGATTATGAACGACAGATTGGACTTTTGTAGGAAAAGTCACTTGCTCGCTAGCAATTCCTAAAAAGCCGTCAACTTCTGCCGCCTGTGAACAAATCGTCGCAGATAATTTTCTTGATTTGATCGTTGTTAATGGTAAAAACGTGGCTCGGCCACCTTTTTGTTGTTTTAAATAAGTAATTGCTTGGCGCGCATCTTTTTCATTTTCAACGATAATATGTTGTGCCGCTCCGCCTAAAGCTGTTTCAATTGCTACAGTAAAAGAAGCGGGCACATCAATTAATTCAGCAACTACTCCCACAATACCGGAGAGTTGTTGTTTATGTTGTAAAATCAAACGCACACCTTGGTAAAAACCAAAATAGTTTTCTTGGATTTCTTGTAAACTTTTTTGCCGCGCTTTTAACTGCTGCACTTGGTTCATCAATTGGTACATTTTGGGCTGTTCTTTAGCTAACTCATCTTGTAGTTTTTTACTAGTTGCTTGAACTTCTGCCCATTCCCTTTTATTTTTCATTAGTGCCATTTGGAGTTCATCTTGTTTTTTAGACAATGTTTTCTGTTGTACTGATAACTTCGCCACAGATACTTCTATTTCTGATTGTTTAACCAAAGTTTGTTTACTTTTAGAAGTTTCTTGTAAGTATTGTCGTTTTAAATATTTCAATTCATTACCGACATTTGCTTGTTCTTGCATTAAATCAACGTATTGATCACGTAGTTCAGATAATAATTCTTTCGGCGTTTTTTGGTATTTTTCTAACTCTTGTTGCGTCTTCATCAACTGAGTCTGTGCTTCTTGAATCTTTAATTCCTTTTCTGCCGCCTCTTTTGCTAACTTCTCTTGCAATTTTTCAAAATGCGACACTTTCTTTTGAGCTTCTACCAAGGAAGATTGGTATTCTTGGGTATTTTTTTGCGTATGTTTTGTTCGCTCAACTAAAACATCTTTTTGCCCTTCCGCTTGTTTTAGCCTTTCAGAAAGCGCTAATAGCGTCTGTTGTCCTTTTTCAATTTGCTGTTCTTTTTGCGTGTTTTGCTGGCGTTTTTCTGATAATAATTTTTCTTGTTCTTGAATTTGTTTCGCTAATCTTATTAACTCTTGATTAAATTGAGTCAATTGTGTTTTCTTTTCTTCCCACGCTCTTTTTGCCGATTTAATTTCTACAATCATTAAAGCAATATCCGTGTAAGCTAACTCTTCTTTTAATTTTAGAAATTTCTTCGCTGTTTCACTTTGTGCCGCTAAAGGTGTCAATTGTTCTTGTAATTCATAAATGATATCTTGCACGCGACTAAGATTATCTTCCGTTTCAAATAACTTATGTTCTGCTTTTTTCTTACGCTGCTTATACTTTAAAACACCCGCAGCTTCTTCAAAAATCCCTCGGCGTTCTTCCGGTTTACTACTAAAAATAGCTTCTACTTTTCCTTGAGAGATAATTGAAAAGGATTCTTTTCCTAACCCGGAATCCAAGAAAAGTTCTTGAATATCTTTCAATCGACAAGGTCGTTTATTAATGTAAAAGTCACTTTCACCGGTACGACGATAACGACGAGTCACACTGATCTCATTATAATCCAATGGTAAATAATGATCAGCATTATCTAATACAACCGTAACTTCTGCTACGTTCAAAGGTTTGCGTGAATCTGAACCAGCAAAAATAATATCCGGCATTTTTCCTCCACGAAGACTTTTCGCAGATTGCTCTCCTAAAACCCAACGGATTGCTTCAGTAATATTACTTTTACCACTACCGTTTGGTCCAACAACTGCTGTCACACTATTTTCAAAATCAATCACTGTTTTATCCGCAAAGGATTTAAACCCAGCTATTTCAATTCGTCTTAAATACACTAAGCGTTCCCTCACTTACTTTTACAATGCTGCTAGCGCATTTTCAGCAGCAGCTTGTTCGGCTAGTTTTTTTGATTTTCCTTGTCCTGTGCCAATTAGTTTGTCATCTACATATACTTCAATCCAAAAAACACGTTCATGAGCCGGTCCTTCTTCTTTTACTAGCCGATATTCAATGACTACATCTCCTGATTTTTGCAAAACTTCTTGCAATTTCGTTTTATGATCCATCTCATGTGAAAAAGCACCTGCTTTAACTTTTGGAAAGACAACAGTTTGAAGAAATGCATGTGCTGCTTTAAACCCTTGATCGAGGTACAAAGCACCTAAAAAAGCTTCAAATAAATCACAAAGAAGAGCCGGTCTATTTCGACCACCAGAATTTTCTTCTCCTTTGCCTAACATGATATATTTATCAAATCCGCATTCTTTTGCAAATTTTGATAAACTGTCTTCGCGAACGATTGCCGCACGTGTCTTCGTTAGCTTTCCTTCGGGAATACTCGGGTATAAGCGATAAAGATACTCGGAAACCATTAATTCCAAAACTGCATCTCCTAAAAACTCTAAACGCTCATTATCAGATAATTGAAGGTTGCGATGCTCATTCACATAGGATGAATGGGTAAAAGCTTGTTCAAGTAAATTGAGATCGTGAAAAACGATACGATACTTTTTCTTTAGTTCATTTGTCAGCTGATTGTCCATTTCCCACATTCCTTTATGGATATTTTTTCAATACTTTCTTATTATACTGGTTTTTTGATAAATTTGAAATGGTTGAGGCAAAAGGTAAGCAAAGCTTTAATAAAGAGCTATCATAAACATAGCTACTCTCCCCACATTTAGAAAACGTAAAAAAGCGGATAAAATCAGTTCAATGATTTTACCCACTTTTTCAGTATTTCCTATTTGTACTAGCATAATCCTTAAAGTTGCTTTTCAATAATACCTTATGAACGTGACTCTGCCGTTACAGTAACCTTTGCCCATGGATTTGGTGCATCATATGACCAATCCCAATCTTTTACGCGATCATTTACTGGTAAAACTTCGTTACGAAACAACGTTGGAATAGCAAAAGCTTCTTTAAAGGCATAGGCTTGCCATTTTTTATATGCTTCTTTTTGATAATCAGCATCAAACGCTTTATCTGAATTAATATCGTCAATTAATTTTGTATTTTCTTCAGATGCAAAACGAGTATAGTTAAATGCTGCATTGGGTCCCCATAATCCACTTGGATTTGGATCAGTTCCTGTATTCCAAGCAGCTTGGTATACATCAACTTCAGGATCATCATTTTTTAATTTGTCATAAAATGAATTAAACTCAATTAAACGTCCTGTAGTATATTTCACGTCTAACCCAATTTTTTTCCATTGTTGTACATAGTAATCGGCTAATGGTTGCGCCGTTTCGCCGCCTGACATTGAAGCAAAATTAATCGTTAGCTTCTTCCCATCCTTATCTTCACGAATCTTATCACCGTCTACGTCTTTATAACCAGCATCATCTAATAATTTATTGGCTTTATCAATATCTTGCGTAAATCCTTTTAAATTACTATCATGGAAAGATTCAAACACCGGCGGAATCAACGAAGTTGCGTTACTTCTTAATCCGGCATAAAAACGTTCTCCAACCGCATTATTATCCAGCGCATAACCCATTGCTTGACGCAAAGATTTATCAGCCATTTTCGAATTTGGATCGTAATCTACACTACTTTTTTCAGCATTCCATTTTCCTAATTTGAATCCTAAATAAGTATAAGAGGTTTGTTCACGCCCTAGGTTTGTATAACCCGAAATTTCTTTGTAAGTGTCATACGTATCCGTAGGCATCTGGAAGATCATATCATAAAGTTTTGAGTTCAACGCTTCCGTTGCACTAGCAGTTGGCAATGATTTCATCGTAATTTTTTTCAATTGCGGTTTGCCATTCCAATAATATGGATTTGGTAAATATTCAACTGACTCACCAGCTACGATGTTACTCATATAGTACGGTCCAAAAGTAACAGGGTTTTTACGTACCTGATTACTTGATTCCATATCTTTGATCGCTACGCCTTCAAGGGCGTGCTTTGGAGCAGCATAAGACCAGATGCCCCCTCCTGCTTGCAGCATGCTTGGTTCTACTTTTTTATATTCAATTTCAACTGTTTTATTGTCTACCTTTTTAATACCTGAAATCGCACTCGCACTGCCGTTATGGTATTCTTCCATACCGACAACGTTTCGGAAATTATCATCGTAACGAATTCCTGTGTATTCTTTATTTCCAATAATCTCATAAGGGAAAATAACGTCATCTGCTGTGACATCTTTACCATCCGACCATTTGACGTTATCTTTTACTTTAATGGTTGCTTTTTTTGTCTTTTGATCTAATTTTAAAGTTGCTGCGCCATCATCAGTAATCTTAAAGTCGGCATCATTTGAAAACAACGCTTCATGAGAAGGTGCCATAAATGCGGCATCATAAGCATCTTGATAAAATTCCCATTGAAATAGCCCTTTAAATTGACTGTCAGTCGCTACTGCAACTTCAAGTTCGCCATCTTTCATTGCTTCTTTATCATTCTTCATTGAAATTGGGAACGTTAATTTATCTTTATTGTCCCCATTACTCGTTGTCTTTCCTGAAGAGTTCGTTCCTCCACCACTTCCGCAAGCTGCTAAAGCCATTACTGAAAACAGTGCGGCAACGCCTAAAATTGTTTTTTTCATTTCCTATTTTCCCCTCTTTCTTTATCCTAATCGTTGGCGTGCATCAGCCGAACGCTTAAATGCTTGCCCAACGTAGTTTACACATAACATCAAAACTAAAATTAGAATTGATGCAGGTAACCAAATCCATTGTCGATTCACTAAAACTTCTCCATTGCTAGCATAGCCGATCAACGTTCCTAAACTTGGAACATTTGTTGGCAATCCGAATCCTAAGAAAGTTAACGTCGTCTCAATTCCTATATTTGCTGCAAAGTTCATGGTTAAATTTGTAATAATTAATGAACTGAGATTAGGCATAATTTCACGAAACATGATTTCAAAATCACTTGTCCCCATAGTCTTTGAAGCACTGACATAATCACGTCTGGCTTCTGACAAAGTTTTACTTCTAAATAACCGAGCTTTAGCAACCCAATAAAAAGCACTCATTATAAAGATGAATGACCAAACATTGTATTTGGAAATGATTGATACAAATACAATAATAATCAACATAATTGGCAAAATCATAATAAAATCTACAACACGCATTAAAATATTATCAATAATTCCTCCGTAAAATCCAGAAATGATTCCTAATCCTACGCCGATAATCGAAGTAATGACCGTAATAGCAAATCCTATCGTTATGGAGTTTCTAGCACCAATGATCAATTGCCCTAAAACATCACGTCCACCTTCATCTGCACCTAAAATAAATTTAGACCCTTCAGCAGAAATAGAACCCGGTGCTGCATATTTATCAAAAATACTAACATACATTACTTTATCTTGGTCAATAAATATCGAACCGACAAAAATAACTAAAAGCAAAACAATAAGCAAGCCAAGGGAAAAAATGGCAATCTTATCTTTTTTAAATTCACGTGCAATCATTCGTATCCCCATAGGTGGAATACTTTCTTGCACGGTTTCTTTCTTTTTTTCACTCATTTATCTCTACTCCTTTTCTGAATTGATTTTTTATTGGATACGAATACGCGGATCAACAATGCTCATAATAATATCTGACAGCAATGTTCCTACCAGCGTCGCAATACCTAAAATCAATACTAAGGATGTAATCACCGTATAATCTCGTTGTCCGATAGAATCAATAAATAATTTACCGACTCCAGGATATCCAAAAATCTTTTCAATAACTACTGAACCGGCAATTAAAGAAGTAATTTCATACCCCATTTGTGAAGCCATTGGTAAAGCAGCATTGCGGAAAATATGACGACTAAATACTTTATTTGTCGGTACTCCTTTTGAACGAGCCGTTCGTACAAAATCTAAAGCTTTCGAGTCAATCACTTCACTTCTCAAATACTGAATTGTTACGGCCGTCGCTAAAAAAGCTTGAGTAATTGATGGTAAAATGATATACTTCATCCGGTCAACTAATTGAGCGAAAAAGCCGCCTTGCAACCCCAAAGTCTGAGAACCGCTTGTTGGGAACCAGCCTAGTCGATAACCAAAAACAAACAGCATAATCAAACCAAAGATAAACAATGGTACAGCAAAGCTAAAGAAATTGTAAATTACAACAATTTTGTCTAAAACTGAATTTTGATATCTACCAGCTAGCATACCTAATGGCACAGCGATCAAATACGTAATAATAACTGTTAAAATAGATAAATAAAGAGTATTGACGATACGCTCACCAATTAAATCAGCGACAGAACGTTTATATAAAAAACTCTGTCCAAAATCTCCATGTAAAGCATTCCCTACCCAACGAAAATACTGGATATACCAGGGATCATTTAATCCGGCAGCTTGTCGCATTTGTTCAATAACGGCTGGATCTTGGTTAGGATTGATTAACCCAGTAAATGGATCTCCAGGCATTGCTTTTGCCAACATGAAGATCAAAATACTAAGAATAATAACTTGTGGAATTATTAATAACACACGGCGCAAAATTGTTTTCCACATTAGCTGGCACCTCCATCTTTCACTGCTACTTTATGCGTCGGTGTGATCGGACGAAGATCATACACGCGACCAGTGGCATCATAGTACTCCTTTTGATTTTGAATATATTCACGCTCTACTCTTCGGCGATTTTCTTTATGCTTTTCTCTATTTTCTACATCAATCCGAGGAATAGCAGAAAGTAAACGCTTAGTATAGATGTGCCGTGGATCATGATAAATGTCTTCTCTTGTTCCAATTTCAACAAATCTACCTTTATACATAATAGCGATATTATCACACATATGTTTAACGACTCCTAAATCATGTGAAATGAACAAATAACTAAGGCCAAATTCTTGTTGGATGCGTTTCATGAAGTTTAATACTTGTGCTTGAACAGACAAGTCTAAAGCAGAAACTGGCTCATCCGCTACAATCAATTTTGGATTCGTGGCTACCGCTCGAGCTACTCCTAAACGTTGACGTTGTCCGCCTGAAAATTCATGAGGATATTTATATAAAGCATCTTCTGGCATCCCTACAATATCTAGTAAACCTCTCACTTTTTTCTTTTCTTCTTGATCACTTAACCGTTCAAAATTACGAATTGGCTCTGCAATAATGTCCAACACACGTTTTTTAGGATTTAAACTAGACATCGAATCTTGAAAGATCATCTGAACGTCTTTGTTGTAACCTATTTTTTTACGGTTGTTTTTTTTCGTAACATCTTTTCCTTCATAAATAATTTGTCCAGAGGTTACTTTTTCCAATCCAACCACTGCTTTTCCAGTAGTTGATTTTCCTGAACCTGACTCACCGACTAGTCCATAAGTTTTTCCTTTTTCAATAATGAAATCCACCCCATCTACCGCATAAACATGGTCCGTTATTCGATTAAAAAAACCACTGCGAATAGGATAGTGAACTTTTAAATTGTTGATTGTAATTAATTCTGACATCTACACCTCTCCTTTTTCGTCTTTAAAGTGGAAATGTTTATAACATGAACAGCGAACAAGATGATTTGGGGCAATTTCATGAAGTATCGGATTTTCTTCGTGATAGCTGGCAGGGATCCAAGGAATACGCGGAGCAAAACGACAGCCCGTACGTGGCATGTTTTTCAAAGAAGGAACAACACCTTCAATAACATGCAGTTCTGCTTCATGGTTTCCTTCTTGAGGAATAGAATTTAATAATGAACGTGTATATGGATGCTTAGGGTGTTCAAATAATTCTTTTACATCAGCCACCTCAACAAATTGACCGCCATACATTACCGCTACGCGATCAGCCATCTCAGCAACTACTCCCAAGTCATGGGTAATCAAAATAATGCCTGTTTTAGTTTCTTCTTGTAAATCCTTTAGTAAATCAAGAATTTGCGCTTGAATCGTTACGTCTAATGCCGTCGTTGGTTCATCTGCAATAACGATCGGCGGCTTGCACGCAATAGCAATGGCAATAATCACCCGCTGTCTCATCCCACCTGATAATTCATGAGGATATTGTCGCCCTACTCTGACAGGATTAGGGATTCCTACTTGTTTCAATAATTCTAACGCCCGTGTTTGCCTTTGCTCTGCATTCATCTTAGTATGATAAGATAACCCTTCTTTGATTTGATCTTCAATTCGCATTAAAGGATTCAAAGCAGATAAGGGATCTTGGAAAATCATGCCGATATCATTTCCACGAATCTTGTTATACAAAGTTTCGTTTAATTCGATCAAATTTAAATCATTATATAATATTTCACCTGTGATTTTTGTGTTATTTGGATCAAGCAACCCCATAATAGTAGTAGCCAATGTACTTTTTCCGCAACCGGATTCTCCAACAATTGCTAAGATTTCGTTTTTATCTAATGTAAAAGAAACGTCGTCTACTGCATCGTAATACTCATCTTTAAGACGAAAGCCCGTATGTAGGTTCTGAACATCTAACAGTTGGTTATTTGACAATCGAATACCCCTCTCTGCTCCCTAGACGGAAGTTTTTCTTAATAAAAAATGATAGTACACAGAATAAAATGTTTTATAATAGGTATTATTCTAAGAATAGTGTAATATATTATTAATAATTATATATAAAACTTTTTTACAATGCAAGATAATTTCAAATTGTTGCCAGAATTATCAGAAAAATCTATCAAGAAATAGATAAACTCCTACAAAGATTAAACAAAAAGTGAGTAAAGACTGAATCAGTCTTTACTCACTTTTTATTCTAATTGCTAGCTAAGATGACTACTAATATAATCCACTGCGCCTCCGACTGTTTCAATTCGTTCGGCATCTTCATCAGAAATTTCTGTACCAAATTCATCTTCAAGTTCCAAAACAAATTCCATGATACTGATTGAATCAGCCTTTAAGTCATCCTTGATATTTAATTCATCAGTTACTTTATCCGCATCAATTTCAAAATGATTTGAAATGATTTTTGCTACTTTGTTAAATACTTCTTCACGCGACAATGTTTTCACCTCCAACAATGTCAAATTGCCGTTTTCCTTCACCACAGCTAATTTTACTTACATTTTCAAAAATTGTCTACCTTTTTTTCATCCCTTCTTTTATCGCTAAACAAAAAAATTATTCTGTCTATTTTTCAAATTGTTCAACCAGCTGTCCGATCACATTTGTTTCAAGCATCGTATGGATTTGTCTGATCGTATGTCTCACTGCATCCGGTCCCGTTGCTCCATGGGTTTTAATTACTGGTGCCTTTAAGCCAAAGAGAACTGCGCCCCCGTGTTTTGAATAATCCATTTCTGTCTTCAATGAACGCAAGCCATCTTTTAACAACATAGCCCCCATTTTTCCTTTAAATCCCTCATTTAAAATAGCTGATTTCAAAAGCTCCATCAAGTTCATGGCGGTTCCTTCAATTGATTTTAAAACGGCATTTCCAGTAAAACCATCAGTTACCACCACATCAGCTACACCATTTAATAATTCTCTCGCCTCAACATTCCCAATAAAATTCAAACTCGTTTCATTTTGCAATAATTCAAATGCTTTTTTTGTTAGTTCACTTCCTTTGGTTTCTTCTGTTCCATTATTCAACAAAGCCACACGAGGTCGACCAATTCCACGTACTTTTCTTGCATAGAACGAACCTAAAATACCATATTGCAGCAAATGTTCCGGTTTGTTTTCGGCATTTGCACCTAAATCAAGCATATCAAAACCTGCATTTGTTTTACCTATAACAGGTAGCGTAGACATTAACCCCGGGCGTTCAATGTTTTTAATACGCCCGACAATAAATAAACCTGCTGCTAATAGTGCTCCTGTGTTGCCGGCCGAAAATACAGCATCAGCTTCGCCATTTTTTACTGCTTGTGCAGCCAACACCATCGAAGCATTCTTTTTGCGACGAATCGCTCTTACAGGTTCATCATCGCTGTTGATTTTTTCATCTGTGTGAACAATTGTGAAATTATTTTGGACTGTTAAATATTTCTTGATCTCTGATTCTTTACCATAAAGGATAAATTCCACATCTGGAAAATCTTTTTGTGCTAAAGACACACCTTCTACAATTGCTTGTGGAGCATGATCTCCGCCCATTGCATCTACGGCAATTTTCATTATTTCCACTCCTTTTTTATCATCACTGTAAAGTATAGCATAGTCTGCTAATCAAAATAACGACTATCTTTATTTTCTGTCTGCAAGCTCCTAGCTAATATCTGATATTCAGGTAATATCTGCCAATTTTTAATTTGCCAAACTTTCCGCGCTTCTTCCCGTGCAACTTCTAAGACATTTCCATCCGTCACAAGATCGGCAATTGCAAACTGCGGCAAGCCGGATTGACGAAACCCAAACACTTCACCGGGACCACGTAATTCTAAATCTTTCTCGCTTAAAACAAACCCGTTATTTGTCTTCGTCATGATTTTCATTCGCTCCACTCCCAATTCATTTTTAGGATTGGCTACTAATACACAATAAGATGCATCACTTCCCCGTCCCACGCGTCCGCGTAATTGGTGCAACTGTGCTAATCCAAAGCGGTCGGCATCCATAATCAGCATCACTGTAGCATTAGGAACATTTACCCCCACTTCAATCACCGTTGTTGAAACCAAAATCTGCATCTTATTTTCTTTAAAATTTTCCATAATTGCTTCTTTTTCTTGGTTTCTCATTTTTCCATGCAACAACCCTACCTCATACTGAGGTGCAAAAAGCGTACTTAATTTTTCATAAATTTCAACAGCATTTTTGACATCCAAAGCTTCTGATTCTTCAATTAGCGGACAAATAACATACATTTGATGTCCGGCCGCTAATTCTTTTTTTGTCCAATCTAATACATTATTTAATTGAGGCGTCCGTACCCATCTAGTTTCAATTGGAATACGTCCAGCTGGAAGTTCATCAATAATTGAAACATCCATTTCTCCATATGCTGTAATAGCTAAAGTCCGAGGAATAGGCGTAGCCGTCATAAATAAAACATCTGGACGCCAGCCTTTTTCTCGAAGTACTTTCCGCTGGTTGACACCAAACCGATGTTGCTCATCAGTAATAACTAACCCTAAATTTTGAAATGCAACTCCTTCTTGAATCAAAGCGTGAGTGCCAATAGCAATATCTATTTCCCCTTGTTCTAACATTTCAAGTAGTTCTCTGCGTTCTTTAGCCTTTGTAGCCCCCGTTAAAAGAGCAATTCTTACTTCTTGAGGATCAAACAAAGATTGAAGACTTTCCATGTGCTGCTGTGCTAAAATTTCAGTTGGTACCATTAAAGCACCTTGAAAACCAGCAGTAAACGTTGCGTATAAAGCGATCGCTGCCACAATCGTTTTGCCACTTCCTACATCACCTTGCAAAAGACGCTGCATGTGATGCGGATTTCTTAAATCACGACAGATTTCATTCGTTACTTTCTTTTGAGCATCGGTTAATTCAAAAGGCAGTTGTTGAATAAAGTGCTTTAATCGCTGAACGTCATATAAAATTTCAAGTCCGTTTATTTCTGCTTTTTCTGATTCTTTCAGTCCTTGCAACTGCATTTGAAATAAAAAAAACTCTTCAAAAATGATTCTGCGCTTTGCTTGATGGTTTTCTTCATGATTGTTAGGAAAATGCATACTTTTTACCGCTGTTGAACGATCTAACAGACGATATTTATCAACTAAACGAACCGGAAGATTCTCTTCAATCAAACTTCCATATTCCTCAAATCCTCTCCTAATCAAATCCACTAAGGTTGTTTGTCGAATAGATTTATTGACATGATAAATGGGAGAAAAATCATTTAAGGTTTGTGAGCCTAAAATCTTCATGCCGTTTAATGATTTTCGTTTAGCATCCCACTTACCATAAACAGCTATCTCTTCTGATAAAATAATTTTATCTTTTAAATAGGGTTGATTAAAAAACGAGACATTAAATACTGCATGTTCTTGCCTCATGCGAAATTGAATCCGATTTTTCTTATAGCCAAAGCGACTCATTACAGGTGGAGAAACCACGAGACCTTTTAAAGTAACTTTTTCTTGATCTAAAATCTCATTTAAATTTCTTTCTTGAATGTCTTCATACCGAAAAGGATAATATGTCAGTAAATCTTCTATTGTATGTATCCCTAAACTAGCAAGACTGTCTGCTCTTTTTTGCCCCACACCTGCTAACATAGTCACTGGATCACTTAAAGACCTCATCTATTATTAACCTCCTTTGCGTATGGCAATTCATCTTATTAGAAGAACTCTTAAAATACAAAATAAAATAACATGATATTCCTAAGTGAATTCTTTAAAAATCTGTAGAAACAAAAAAATATTTTACTACTATTCCTTTTGCTTAAAGCAGCAAAAAGTGCCTGCTTTCCTAGGTAAATCAACTAAGACTTCGCTCTCGGCAACAAGCCGGAATATCCGAAAATTATTTATAAATTTTCAGGATATTCCGGCTAATTACTCCTATGATGCTTTATCGTAGTTTTTTCTTCATTTAGTACTTTGAACGACAAAGCACTTAGGACGATAATAAAAACTCCCCTTGATCTACCAAGTAGTAACTCCATTTTATTTCTCCCATAAATACTTAAAAACAAAAAATATTTTGTCTTTACTCTGCCGAGAATAGATAAGGATAAACCGGTTGATCGCCTTGATGAATCTCAATTTCTAAATCTGGGTAGTATTCCACTAATTTAGATGACAGCTTCTCAGCTTGACTAATTGAACCACCTTCACCTACCAAAATGGTAACAATTTCTGTATCTTCAGTCACCATTTTTTTCAAAGTAACCAATGAAGCAACAATAATATCTGGATGAGAGACGATAATTTTACCATCAATCATTCCTAAGAAGTCTCCTTCAACGATCTTCACACCATCAATCGTCGTATCACGAATCGCATGTGTTACTTGACCACTAATGACGCTTGCAAGCATTTCCGTCATAGTTTCTTTGTTTTCCTCTAAAGAAACTTGGTCGTTAAACGAAAGCATAGCTGTTAGTCCTTGAGAAATCGTTCTTGATGGTACAACAGCTACCGGAATATCGGCTACTTCTGCTGCTTGATCTGCTGCCATAAAAATGTTTTTATTATTTGGTAATACAATCACTCGTTCCGCATTTACTTCTTGGATGGCTTTCACAATTTCTTCTGTACTTGGATTCATAGTTTGCCCACCACTGATTACATAGTTCGCTCCTAAGCTTTCAAATAATTGTTGCACGCCTTTGCCAGCCGCAATCGCTACAATACCGTAAGGAACACGTGTAGTTTTACGTAGTGCTACATCTTGTGTTTTTTCATCATGTTCTAAAATCGTTTCATGCTGAAGACGCATGTTATCTACTTTAACTTTAATTAAAGAGCCAAATCTTTGACCATAATTCAATACCTCTCCGGGACTTTCTGTATGAACATGAACTTTGATGATTTCATCGTCATTTACTACTAATAGGGAATCCCCCAACCCATTTAAATAGTTACGGAACTCTTCATAGTCAAATGAACGATCAACTGTCGGCCCTTCTCCAATTTTTACCATAATTTCTGTACAATATCCATAATGGATATCTTCCGTCGCTAATTGGCCTTGCACGCTTCGATGATGCTCAGCATTAACCATTTCATCCATTTCTGCTGGAGATGGCTCATAGACTCCTTCCATTTGAAACTCGCCGTTTAAAGCACTTAAAAAGCCTTCGTATACAAATAACAGACCTTGCCCTCCGCTATCTACGACACCTACTTCTTTTAATACAGGCAGCAATTCAGGGGTTTTAGCTAAAGCACGGCGGCCACCTTTTACAACAGCCTCCATCACTTCTACAACATTATCCGTCGTCTTAGCTTTCTTCTCTCCCGCTTTTGCAGCCTCTCGAGCAACAGTTAGAATCGTTCCTTCCACCGGCTTCATTACTGCTTTATAGGCTGTTTCTACTCCATGCGTAAACGCTGCAGCTAAATCTACAGCATTTAATACTCGCACATTGGGGATTTGTTTTGAAAAGCCTCGAAACAACTGTGATAAAATGACACCGGAATTTCCTCTAGCCCCCATCAACAAACCTTTAGACAACATTGCGGCTAATTCGCCTACTTTTTCAGAAGTAGCGTCGGCAACCGCTTTAGCTCCACTTGTCATTGATAAATTCATATTTGTTCCTGTATCACCATCAGGAACTGGAAATACATTTAACGAATTGACGTACTCTGCATTTATTTGCAGACGCTTCATGCCTGCCTGAACCATTTCCTGGAATTGGCTTGCATTGATTTCTGTTACATTCACCTAGATAATCCTCCTTCAGATTGACTGCTGAACAACCAGCAAGCCTTCTGCCTAATCTGGCAGCACGCGAACACCTTGTACAAAAACATTAACAGAATTGGCCGTAACACCTAGCAATGTTTCCAAATTGTATTTTACTTTTTCTTGAACATTGCGAGAAACTTCTGAGATTTTTGTTCCATAACTAATAATCGTATAAACATCCACTGCCACGCCATTTGCTTCTTGACGAACCACTACTCCTCGAGAGTAATTTTCTTTACGCAAAATTTCAGTAATATTATCTTTTATTTGATTTTTGCTGGCCATTCCTACAACACCGAACACGTCTGTTGCAGCGCCACCAACAACTGTTGCGATCACATCATTGGTAATTTCAATGGTTCCAGCTGACGTTTGAATTTTTACAGCCATGAATGAGCCTCCTTAACGAGCAAAATATACCCATTTTTCTTCTATCATATTTTATCATAGCGTTACTTGAATGAAAAGGTAGTTACCTTAAAGTACCAAAAAACTACTGTTAAATTTAGAATCAACTCTGTATAATTTATAATTATTCCTGAGGATTGTCAATTTCGTCACAGAAAATACACTTGCAAATTAATAGGCTATATGATATGTTAGTCTGGTATGAGCTTAATTATTCTATTGCTCCAAATCAAGGCAAAGGAGGAAATTTACATGGCAAAAGTTTGTTACTTTACAGGTCGTAAAACAAAAAGTGGCAACAATCGTTCACACGCAATGAACTCAACAAAACGTACTGTTAAACCCAACTTACAAAAAGTTCGCGTTATGATCGACGGAAAACCTAAAAAAGTTTGGGTGTCAACTCGTGCTTTGAAATCAGGAAAAGTTGAACGCGTCTAATTGAATGAATTTTAGAACCGTTCATGTACTGAACGGTTTTTATTTTTATAAGAGAGACTGAGACAGAAGTAATTAACGCCAAGAAATAAGTCGAAATTTACGAAAATGATTCATCCGTTTTTTGTAAATTTCGGCTTATTTTTTAAAGAGGTATTTTTTGCCCCCATCATTACTTTCAACCGAAAAAAACTATTTTTCTCTTATTTTTTCTCTCTTCTCATTTAAAGCATGAAAAAAGCTTGTTTAATTTTTACAAAAAGCTAAAGTCTTTTCATGTAGATAAAAATATGAATATGATACACTAAAAGTATCTTTATATTCATAGAAATTTGGTGAACGAAACAATGAAAACAACATTCAAACTTTTTTTAAAAGAAAATGGCCGGTATGCCCTCGCTAGTTTTCTCATTCCTCTTTTAATACTGACATGCGTTTATTTGAGCATTGGAATTTATCCGGGAAGCAGTCGAAGTATACTTGCTAGTGATGCTTTTTCACAATTTTCAAATTTCCATGCAAGTTTTCGCAATATGCTATTAGGAAAACAAAGTATTTTTTATACTTGGAATGCTTCTTTAGGATTAAATTATTTATCTTTGATTTCTTATTATCTGGGCGGACTCTTTACCCCACTTGTTCTTTTATTTCCAAACGAGATGATGCCTGATGCTTTATATTTTTTAACTTTGCTTAAAGTAGGCGGTGCAGGGTTATCCTTTTGGTTCCTCGCACGAACTTATAAAATTCCTAATTGGGGACAAGTTGCTCTAAGTGTAAGCTATGCTTCTATTTCATTTATTACAGCACATTCAGAAATCATTATGTGGCTAGATGCATTTATTTATCTTCCACTTGTATTCTTAGGAATCCATCGTGTCATGGAATATAAACGACCAACATTATTGTTTATTAGTTATTTGTTATTATTCCTATCAAGTTTTTATATGGGCTTTATGATCGGTGTATTTTCTTTCCTTTATTTTATTGCAAGACTCTTAACAAATTGGTCTACTTATAAAAAATCCATTCTTCCTTACGGGATCACTTCAGTATTAGCTGGTGGCGCTTCGATGATCATTATTCTCCCAGCAGTCCTTGATCTTCGGTCAAATGGTGAAGCATTGACGCAAATCACTACACTAAAAACAGAAGCAACTTCTTATTTAGATATTTTGATGAAAAATATGATCGGCGTGTACGACACAACAAAATATGGTTCGATACCATTTATCTATGCCGGCTTATTCCCATTAGTTTTATGTCTTTTTTATTTTGTTAGCCGAAAAATTAAATTGAAGAATAAACTTTTATTTGGCAGTCTATTTGTTGTATTGATTGCTAGTTTTTATCTCGTTCCACTCAATCTTTTTTGGCACGGTATGCATGCACCAAATATGTTTTTGTTCCGCTACTCTTATTTATTTTCTTTTTTAGTTCTTTTATTAGCAGCAAAAGGTTGGGAACAATTCACGAAGGAAGACCAAGGAACACTCCTCAGCATAATTATCATTTTAGCAGCTATTTTTGCTATGGCATGGGGATTTAAAGATGACAATAGCTATACGTATCTCACAACCACCTCTTTTGTTTTAACGATTGTTTTCTTAGGACTCTATGCTTTGACTATTGGCTTTTATCAACAGCAAAAACAACCGTTTAAACATCTCAGCATATTATTATTGCTACTTATGACAGCAGAAGCAAGTATTAATACAAATAGCATGATCCATGGAATTTTAGATGATTGGAATTACGCTTCCCGAAGTTTGTATACCAATCCGTCTCCAGCAATAAAAATGCTAGTAGATAAAACCAAACAAGAATCAGATACTTTTTATCGTTTAGAAAATCTAGATCCTATTTCACCTAACGACTCCATCAATTACGGTTATAGCGGCATAAGTTTGTTCTCCTCAATTAGAAATCGAAATTCTTCTTCCTATCTCAATACATTAGGCTTTCGCTCACGAGGAACCAACCTTAACATTCGCTACGCCAATAATACATTGCTGATGGATGGATTTACCGGTATAAAATACAATATCGCTAAAAATGACAGCACTTTTAGTAAATATGGCTTTGTAAAAGAAGATCAAAGCGGCGATTACACACTTTATAAAAATTTAAATGCTTTACCTTTAGCATTTACAGCTCCTACGTCAATCAATGACATCAAACAGCCGCTAACAGATAATTTAACCAGTCAAACTAATTTAATTAACCGTTTATCTGGTTTAAATGAACGATATTTTACTTTCTATACGCCAACATTGAAAAGCCAACAAAATGTAACCGTCAATAAAACAACGACCGGCGTGACGTATACAGAAACTGTAAATAATCTATCCAAAACGTTAACTTGGGAAGTCCATGTTCCTGCCAATACGCAAGCTTATTTAAGTCTATTTCCTACTAACTACGCACAGTTAGAAAGTTCAACCGCAACCATTACCGTTAACGGTAAATCACGCACAACACAAATCAATATCTCCGGACAATATTACGACCTAGGATATTATCCACAAGACACAACAGTCACATTCACTGCAAGTTTTTATGGAACTAAAGAAGTAAGTTTCATGGAACCTAAAGTACTTGGATTAAATGTTGTTGCTTATCAAGCAGCTATAAACCAAATTAAAGAAAATGGGGTAGAAATGCAAACAACCGGAAGAACAGCCACAGGAACTGTCGACACTTCAAAAGAACGAATGTTAGTGACAACGATTCCTTATGACGCTGGATGGACAGCTAAAATTGACGGAAAATCTGTTAAAGTAAAAAATTTCAAAAATGCCTTTTTAATGATCAACGTTCCCGCTGGAAAACATACAATCACTTTCAGTTATTTACCCCAAGGATTTAAAATAGGCGCATTCTTGTTTATTCTTTGTATCGGTCTTTTTTTCATCTATCTCTGGTATTTAAAAAAAGACCCTTTAGCAAATAAAAAATATAAACACAGCTAACAGCGTCCTTTCTTACTAACGGCTAATCAAAAAACGTAAGTCAGCCTAATTTTTAGATAGAAATAAGTATTTCTATCTGCTGAACTTACGTTTTTTATTTTGAATCAGAAAACATTTATAATCCGCGTTCTAGATTTTTTGTTCCATTTTTTATTGGACCTTTGATTTTCTCTTGATTAATTTTTCCCATTTGTTCAAACAACCTAATTTTTTCTTTAACCGATTGTTTTTCTACTTCTGCGTTTTTAGTAAATGACGGCTGTGGAGACAATATTTTTTCTAATTTACGTTTTGGTGTTGACTTTAATATCATTTCTGGATTAACGATTGGCATTGATGAAATTTCTGGTTTTACTACTGATTTTCTCTTTGTTTCTATTATCAGATCTGACGAAACTTTCGCCTTTTCTATCACATTAACAATAACAGGTTCATTTATTTCTGGTTGTTTAGAAAAACGCGGAGGCACTTTTAACTCCTTTGTGAAATCTTGTTTTTGTAACTGAGATGCTTTTAGTTGTTTCTTAATAGACGCAATCTCTTCTTTCGGTATTTTTTGCACTATTTTTTCAAGTTCACTCCGTAAATATTTCACACTATCGATGTTCTTTTCTCTTTTTAAAACACATTTATCAAATTTTTCATATTTCAATGAAATGTTTTCAATTGCTGTCAATGCTTCATCAGAAATGTTCTTTCTATTTATGTTATTATGAAGATATTCTCTTCTCTTAACAAAGAACTTCTCCATATTTTTTATTCTTTTTTCAACTAATTTTTCACCTGTATATTTATTTTCTCTAATTAATTTATCATCTTTTACAAGGGCCTCCACACATAGTCGGTTTATATAAGATAAAAGTTCTCTTCTCTCACTCAATTCTTGTACTTTTGATGCAATTGCCAATGCTGTTTCTTGGTTAGAATCTACCGTTTTACTTTCTACCGTTTCTCCAGCAATTTGTGGATTTTCTAAACCATTCTGTTCTGCTAGTCGCTTTTCGCTCTCTTTATATTGTGGCGAAATCCCCTTTGCTTGCTGTTGTTCTTTGCGAGCTCTAATTTCTTGCACTTTTAACTTCATTTCCGATAAAAAATCTACTTCTAAGGTAGAACCTGCCCTTTTACTTTCTACCGTTTCTCCAGCAATTTGTGGATTTTCTAAACCATTCTGTTCTGCTAGTCGCTTTTCGCTCTCTTTATATTGTGGCGAAATCCCCTTTGCTTGCTGTTGTTCTTTGCGAGCTCTAATTTCTTGCACTTTTAACTTCATTTCCGATAAAAAATCTACTTCTAAGGTAGAACCTGCCCTTTTACTTTCTACCGTTTCTCCAGCAATTTGTGGATTTTCTAAACCATTCTGTTCTGCTAGTCGCTTTTCGCTCTCTTTATATTGTGGCGAAATCCCCTTTGCTGACTGTTGTTCTTTGCGAGCTCTAAATTCTTGCGCTTTTAATGCGATTGCTGACGCCAATGTTGTTTCCTGTGTAGAATCTACCATTTTATTTTCAATCGTTGTTTCAATAACTTGTGGATTTTCTAAACTATTCTGATCTTGTAAATTTTCCCACCTACTTTTATCCGTTAGCGGTATTTCAACCCCATTTCTATCACTCTCTTTATAATGGCCATTGTTATTTACTTCTTTCACTGGTTCTTCAAGCTCAATCCGAAAACTTTCCATTTTGTCAGAGTTCGGATTTTCTTTATCAAAAAGCCCATCAAATTTTTTGGATTTCTCCAAGTCAATTGTTTTTTGAATTTTATTTTCCAAATTTTTTATAGCATCTTTATTCACAGCATCGGCGGGTTGTTCAAAGTTATTCTCACTCAGGTCAGGCATTTTAATGTCATCATCAAATGAAAAATAGTGAATATCTTTAGAATCTAAGGAACTCTTCGAGGAATCCTTTATATTAAATTTTTTCTGAACTTCATCACTTAATTTTTTTAATGTATTACTATCACCTAATTGCTTATAATCATATCCTGTGTCTAAAGCATGTAACTTCGCTTCCATCTGAAGAGCCTTTCCTATTTCTGAAATTAATACTTTAGTATGCTCATGTACGCTATTCCAATCTTTCTTTTTATCAAATTTTTTTAAGTTAGCATACATAAGCCGAATAGATTCTTTGTTACTCTTAACTTCATCTTTCAACTCCGCCTTTTTTACTGGATTTTTTTTCAGTATACGGTCTTCGCCATTTCTTAACACCGTTGATACTTCTTTGCGAAACTCATTCAGTTGCTGCTTAGGTTCTATTCCAAGTCTTGAAACATATTTTTGACAAAATTCATCCATATCAATATTACTTATTTTTTTAAATGCTTTTCTGGTAGCTAATTGGTGCCGAGCCTCAAACCACTGATTTAAATTTTTCGCAAATTCCTCCGTATCTGTTTTTCCTTCATTAGAATCTTTTATGATTTTATTGCTTAAATTTTTCTTAAGTTGCCTCAATTCCTTCTCTGATTTCCCAAAAAAATTCATTTCTGATACTTGTAGCTTACCCTGATCCACTTCATCTTTAGCTGAACGAGTCAATAAAGCTTTAAGATCCCACTTATTAAGTCCTAATTTTGTCAAAGTTTTACTTCTATCCACATTGTAATAATCATATTTTTCAAAATAATGAAGGGCTCCTTGGTCCATAAGATTATTTAACTGTTCATCCAACACCTTAGCAAATTCCTTTTCAGTTTCCGGTTCTTCCTGATCCTCAAAAAGATATTCTGGTTCTTCCTGATTCTTAGAAAGATGTTGCGGATCTGCCTGATAAGAATTCATTTTCTTATATAGAGCGAGTAATTCTTTTTTCTTTTCTTTTGAAGGAATTTCCGGATACTTTAACGTATCTGGATTTCTCACTCTTCTTTTCATTAACTCTTCAATATCTTCTCTCATCTTTATATAGGTTTTTGAATACTTTTCCGAATAATCCATATGCTTTGTTCGATAAAAATCAATCACATCAAATCCAAAAACTTTTTTAAGTTTATCTTTCACCGTTAAATAATGCAATATACTATGTAACTCTTGTAAATCTTCTTGCGCTTGTTTCGTATGAATTTTATTTTCCTTAAATGCCTTAGTGATTCGACCATTTAATTCATTTTTTCTTTTTCTCAGAACACTTTCTTTTTCTGTTAAATCTCTTAGATACGAAATACGTCGTTCATGCACTACTTCATTTTCATTATTAGGTATATTTTCTAATTGCTTTTCATTCAAATAAGTTCAGCTCCTTTTCATATGTTGACTTAAATTATATATTTAAAAAAAACTATATACGTACCATTTTTTACTTGTCTATAGAATTTATAGATTTTCTATAAACAACTCAATCAAATGCTGCATTCACCCTCTTATCTGCAAACTATTTACTAAATTATGCATAATTTTTCCTAGCAAAAAATAGAAAAATCTTTATTTTGAACAACGTTTAATAACGTTATTCAAAATAAAGGAAGTTTTATCAATAAAATAACTAACTTTTTATTTTCCATTTAAATTCTAATTCATTCACTAGCATAAATGACTTCAAAAAGATACAATCCTTCAGGATGTGCAGTCGGTCCAGCAGCGTTTCGATCTCGTTTTGCAATAATTGTCGGGATACTATCTTCTGGTAATCGACCATTGCCAATTTTCAATAAAGTACCAACCATAATACGAATCATTTTATACAAGAAACCATTTCCACGAAACGTAAATAACAGCTCATCGCCTGTTTGATTTACTTCCATTTTTGCTTCGTAGATGGTTCGAACTTTGTCATCAACTGAACTACCAGAGGCACAAAAAGAAGTAAAATCATGCGTACCTAATAAATCTGGCAATGCTTGTTTGATTTTTTCCAAATCTAGCGGATAAGGAAAATAACTCGCATAGTGTCGTCGAAAGGGGCTTCTAGGCTTTCCAATATCTACTCGAAATTGATAAATTTTTTCTTTCACAAGGTAGCGTGCATGAAAATCTTCTGAAACCATCGTCATTTCTTTCACAGCAATGTCTTCTGGTGATTGCGTGTCTAATGCAAAACGCATACGCTCTAGAGGACGCTTTAGGGGATAATCAAAATGGATGACTTGTCCCAACGCATGCACCCCTGCATCTGTTCTTCCTGAACCAAAAACCGTTATCTCTTTACCATTTGCCATCTTTTGTAATGTTTTTTCAATTTCATCTTGCACCGTTCGACCATTCGGCTGTTTTTGAAAACCATTAAAATTTGTGCCATCATAGGCAATAATTGCTTTATAACGTGTCATATTTTCACCTACTCATCAACTTCTTAAAAAGACCAAAATAATCGTCAATAAAACAAACCCACAGACTGTTAAGGTATCACAATTATGCCAACATAAAATGCGGTATTTTGTCCTTCCTTCCCCGCCTTGGTAACCTCTCGCTTCCATTGCTGTCGCTAAATCTTCTGCTCGATTGAAACTGCTGACAAATAAAGGAATCAGTAAGGGAATGACTGTCTTCATCTTTTGCACCAAATTTCCTTCACCAAAATCTACTCCACGAGCACGTTGCGCATTCATAATTTTCTCAGTTTCATCCATTAAAGTTGGCACAAAACGTAAGGCAATAGATAACATCAATGAGATTTCATGAACTGGAAAGCGCACTACTTTTAAAGGTCGTAATAAATATTCAATAGCATCAGAAAGTTCCAAAGGTGGCGTAGTTAGCGTTAACAACGTCGACATAAAAATGATTAATACGAAACGACAAAAGATGAACACGCCGTTCATCACACCAAATTCCGTGATACTAAAAATTCCCCAGCTCCAATAAACACTGCCGCCACTTGTAAACAACACTTGTAAAGTAACAGTAAACAGAATTAGCCAAAGAAATGGTCGAATCCCTCGAATAAAAAACTTGATGTCCACTTTCGAAAGAAAAACCGAAAAGAATGTAAAAACCGCCAAAAGAGCATATGTCTGCCAATTATTCGCTAAAAAAATAATGCCAATAAAATAGAAACTAGCTAATAATTTTGCTCTAGGGTCCAGTTGATGGATGAATGAACGTCCGGGCATATAACGACCAAAAATCAGCTTATTCATCATAGCCATGACCTCCTACTAGCATAACAATCTTCTCCGCTAATTCTTTAGCAGTAATCGGAAGCTCTGAAAAAAGAGACGCTTGCTTGTTTAATTTTTCGGCAAATTCCGTTGCAGCAGGCACACCTAATTGCTTTTCTTTAAGCCAATTCAGGTTTTGAAAGACATCATGTGGCTGTCCGCTTTTAATAATTCGCCCTTTTTCTAGTACATACACATAATCCGCATAGTTAGCCACATCATCCATTAGATGAGTAACTAGTACGATCGTCATGTGTTGTTCTTTATGCAATCGCCAAAACATCTCCATCATTTCTTTTCTACCTTGTGGATCAAGTCCAGCTGTTGGTTCATCTAATACTAATACTTCAGGTTTCATAGCAAGTACACCCGCAATTGCTACCCGTCGCATCTGGCCTCCAGATAACTCGAAAGGGGAACGGTCTAAATAAGATTCATCTAATCCTACATGAGTCAACGTTTCTTTTGCTAGATTGCGTGCCTCTTCTTCACTAACACCAAAATTCTTTGGTCCAAACGCAATGTCTTTTGCTACCGTTTCCTCAAACAATTGAGCTTCTGGAAATTGAAAAACAATTCCTACTTTTTTACGAATAGGCTTCAAGTTTTTATTACTTGTATCAGACTTAATTTGTCGATCGCCAATATGTACGATCCCATTGGTAGGTTTGATCAATGCGTTCAAATGTTGAAGCAAGGTTGACTTACCACTTCCGGTGTGTCCAACTAAAGCAGTATAACTGTTTTCTTTGATCAGTAAATCAATATCAAATAACGCCCGTTGTTCGAATGGTGTATTTGGCTGATAGGTGAAATCTACTTTTTCAAAACGGATGTCCATATCCACTGCACCATCCCTTCTTCTGTCATGTATTCATTAGGTACTTTAATTCCCCGACGTTTCAACTCATTCTTTAGTTTTTCAGGAAAAGGTAAATCTAGACCTAAAAAAATTAACTCTGATCCAGCAGAAAAAATTTCTTGCGGTGTTCCTTCAGTGACTAACTCTCCTTGTTTCATAACTAAAATGCGATTTGCATTCGCTGCCTCATCAATATCATGTGTAATAGATATCACCGTTAAGTTACTTTCATCTTTAATGGTTTTAATTGTTGAAATAACTTCTTCTCGCCCTTCTGGATCTAGCATACTTGTTGCTTCATCCAAAATGATAATATCTGGACGCAACGCTACGACTCCTGCAATAGCCACACGTTGTTTTTGTCCACCTGACAATCTTGCAGGTTCTCTTTTAGCAAAGTCACTCATACGGACTTTTTCAAGTGCATCTTTTACACGAACGACCATCTCTTCACGAGGAATTCCTTGATTTTCAAGTCCAAAAGCTACATCATCTTCCACCGTTGACCCAACAAACTGATTATCGGGATTTTGAAAAACCATGCCGACCATTCGACGAATTGACCAAATATTTTCTTCATTCAATTGTTGATTTCCCACTTTTACAATACCCGACTCAGGTAGAAGTAACCCATTAATCGTTTTTGCAAGTGTTGATTTCCCTGATCCATTATGTCCGATGATTGCAATCCATTCCCCTTTATTAATGGTGAAAGAAACATCTTTTAGCGCTGGACGAGGGTCATCAGGTTGATATTTATAATTAATCTTTCCTAACTCAATTATTGGCTCCATAATTACTCCTTCTTCATCCTAAAGTTCCTACTAACACTATCAAAAAAAAACTGTTTTTTCAATTGTTTCCGTTTTAATTAAAGTGTTTTTTTACATCTTCAACATCATGTCAAGACAGTTAGTTGAAAGTACAAAAAAACACTTTATGATGAGTGCATGCTCCTCAAATTTTTCAATTTAAGGAGCAGTGCTGAGCTAGACTCGGAAGAGTTAACTTCCAACATCATAACACTCTAAATGAATCATCTATAAAGTGATGTTATTAGTGTGATTTTAGACAAGTTCTAAGACGACCATTGGTGCACCATCACCGCGTCTTGGTTCTGTCTTTAAGATACGTGTGTAGCCACCTTGACGTTTTGCATAACGAGGTGCAATATCATTAAATAGTTTTTGTAAAGCTGATTCAATGATGATATCCTCATTTTCTTCACGCACGCTAGCTACTTCATTACGTACGAAAGCCGCAGCTTGACGACGTGCATGTAAATCTCCACGTTTACCTAAAGTGATCATTTTTTCTGCAGTTGAACGAACTTCTTTCGCACGAGCTTCAGTCGTCACAATACGCTCGTTAATTAATAAGTCAGTTGTTAAATCACGCAACATCGCTTTACGTTGACTAGATGTGCGTCCTAGTTTACGATAACTCACGTTGGTTTCCCTCCTTCGTAAAAGGTTTTAATCTTCTTTACGTAAACCTAAACCCAAGTCGTGTAATTTTGCTTTCACTTCTTCTAATGATTTGCGTCCTAAATTACGGACTTTGATCATTTCTGGCTCAGATTTATTCGTAAGTTCTTGTACAGTATTAATACCTGCACGTTTCAAACAATTGTAAGAGCGAACAGATAAATCTAATTCTTCAATCGTCATTTCTAGCATTTTTTCTTTTTGTGTTTCTTCTTTTTCAACCATGATTTCTGCATTTTTTGCTTCATCTGTTAAATTAACAAAGATATCTAAATGTTCCGTCATGATTTTTGCAGATAAACTCATTGCTTCTAACGGTTCAATTGAACCATCTGTCCAAATTTCCATCGTCAATTTATCAAAATCTTCACGGTGACCAACACGAGTGTTTTCTACTTGATAGTTGACACGACGAACTGGCGTGTAGATTGAATCGACTGGAAGTACACCGATGGGCATATCTTCTTTTTTATTTTCATCTGCTTGAACATATCCACGTCCTGGTTTTACAGTTAAGCGCGCGTGAAACGTAGCTCCTTCAGAGACACTACAGATGTACATATCTTTGTTAAGAATTTCTACTTCACTATCAACGATAATATCGCCAGCAGTTACTGTAGCAGGTCCGGTAATATCGATTTCAAGGGTTTTTTCTTCTTGACCATACATTTTCAGTGCTAAGCCCTTAATGTTCAAGATGATTTGAGTGACGTCTTCTCTTACACCTTTGATGGTAGAGAATTCATGCAATACACCATCGATTTGAATATTAGTGATGGCAGCACCCGGCAAAGAAGATAATAAAATACGACGTAGGGAATTTCCCAAAGTAGTCCCATACCCTCTTTCAAGAGGTTCAACGATGAACTTGCCATAATCTTTTTCTTCATCAATTTTTGCGATTCTTGGTTTTTCGAATTCAATCATTCTTATCTTTACCCCTTTCAAAACGAAAAGTGTCTTGTTCAATGACGTTACTAATAGAACTCACAATGAGCGGCACTCATTAAACACGACGGCGTTTTGGAGGGCGGGCACCATTATGAGGAACTGGGGTCACGTCACGAATTGCAGTCACTTCTAAACCTGTAGCTTGTAATGAACGAATTGCTGCTTCACGTCCAGAACCGGGTCCTTTAACTGTTACTTCAACAGTCTTTAATCCGTGTTCCATTGCTGCTTTTGTAGCTGTTTCTGCTGCCATTTGAGCGGCAAAAGGAGTTGATTTTTTGCTTCCTTTAAAGCCTAATGAACCAGCTGATGACCACGCTAATGCGTTCCCGTGAGTATCAGTGATCATGATGATAGTGTTGTTAAATGTAGAATGGATATGTGCAATCCCTGCTTCTATATTCTTTTTCACACGGCGTTTACGATTCACTTTTTTTGCTGCCATGAAGTTTTAACCTCCTTCACTTAAGAATTATTTTTTCTTTCCAGCGATAGCGCGAGCTGGACCTTTACGAGTACGTGCATTGTTTTTCGTGTTTTGTCCACGAACAGGCAATCCACGACGGTGACGAATCCCACGGTATGAACCAATTTCCATCAAACGTTTGATGTTCAAGTTCACTTCACGACGAAGGTCACCTTCCACTTTTAACTTATCTACTTCTGCGCGGATCGCATCTGTTTGTTCATTCGTTAATTCACGAACACGAACATCTTCAGATACACCAGCATTTGCTAAGATTTGTTTTGCAGTAGTATTACCAATACCATAAATATAAGTAAGAGAAACTACTACACGTTTATCACGAGGAATATCTACTCCTGCAATACGAGCCATATTTATTGCACCTCCAATTATCCTTGACGTTGTTTATGTTTTGGATTTGCTGGGCAAATCACCATAACGCGTCCTTTACGACGAATTACTTTACAATGCTCACACATTGGTTTTACTGATGGTCTTACTTTCATGATAATACCTCCTGTAGTTTTACGGAGTACAATTATTTAAAGCGATAAGTAATACGGCCACGGTTTAAATCATACGGAGACAATTCAACCGTTACTTTGTCCCCAGGTAAGATACGAATATAGTGCATACGAATTTTACCTGAAACAGTAGCAAGAACTTGGTGTCCGTTTTCTAGTTCAACTTTAAACATTGCATTCGGCAAAGTTTCGACGACTGTACCTTCGACTTCAATCATATCTTCTTTTGCCACGCACAGTACCTCCTTGTACTTGTTTCGCATTTTCACACGATAAAATGGCGGAAACTGCAGTTCCCACCTCAAAATTCTCAAAATGGATTATCTAGAGGATTTCTCTAGAAGTCGGACTGACATATTCTATCATAATTTATTGAACTTGACAAGAGTAACTGCTTAATGCAAGTCGGCTACGGGCAATCGTGCTATTTTTCAATGATTTTTTTGACATCAGTAAATACAGCATCGATTTCACGATCCCCATCGATAGTGTTTAGTAAACCTTGTTTTTTATAATAAGCTAAGATTGGTTCACTCTTTTTGATGTTGATAGCCAGACGATTTTTAACCGTCTCAGGTTTATCATCTTCTCTTTGATAGAATTCATGCCCACCACAACGATCGCATGTATCTTTAACTTTTGTAGGGTTAAAAATTTTATGATACGTTGCACCACAATTGCTGCAGATGAATCGACCAGCTAAGCGTTCAACCAACACGTTTTCGCTCACATGAATATCGATGACTGCATCAATTTTTTTGTTTAACTCTTTTAACATTGCATCTAGCGCTTGTGCTTGCTCAAGTGTACGTGGAAAGCCATCTAATAAGAAACCTTTCTTTGTATCCGGTTCAGCTAAACGCTCTTTCACGATTCCATTTGTTACTTCATCAGGAACCAACTCACCTTTATCAATATAAGACTTTGCTTCCAAACCAAGAGTTGTTTCATTTTGCATTGCGGAACGAAACATGTCTCCTGTTGAGATATGAGGAACATGATAAGCATCAATGATCTTTTCTGCTTGTGTTCCTTTCCCTGCGCCTGGCAGCCCCATTAAAATGAGGTTCATTGTTTTCCCTCCCAATAAATGTGAAAACAGGTGTTGAGGAAAAACCTCAACACGCTTTCTTACTCAATAAATCCAACGTACTTACGTTTTAACATTAAGCCTTCTAACTGTTTAGCAGTTTCTAATGCAACGCCGATAATGATTAACAAGCTAGTACCACCCAATCCTATTGATTGAGGCAAGCTCCAAACCATTTGTGCAATGATCGGTAACAAAGCTACTAAACCTAGGAAAATCGCACCAACTGTACTTAAACGCATCAATAAACTTGAAACATACTCTTCCGTTCCTTTACCAGGACGTACACTTGGTATATAGCTTCCTTGCTTTTGCAAATTTTCCGCTAACTTCTCAGGGTTTACTTGAACAAACGCATAGAAGAATGTAAATGCTACGATCAGTACGGTATAAATCGTTGCACCAGGCACCGTATTATAATTAAAAATCTGCATCATTATTTTATACCAGTTTTCAGCTCCAAATTTTCCGCTCAATGCCTGTAAAACAGCATTAGGTGTTGCAATAAACGAACTTGCAAAGATAACAGGAATAACCCCCGCTGCATTTACTTTCAACGGCAAATAACTGCTTGTTGGCGCACCTACTACACGCTTCGTGTATTGAATTGGTATTTTACGTTCTGCTTGTTGGAAAAATGTAACACACGTAACAATTACTAAAATTGCAACGATCAAGATAGCAATGAAAATTGCAGATTTCCAGATATTGGAAGGATCAATATTTACAAAATAATCTTCATAAATTTCTTTGACGCTTTCCGGAAGTCTAGAAATGATCCCCGCAAAAATAATCATGGACACGCCGTTACCGATTCCTTTTTCTGTAATTTGCTCTCCTAACCACGTAACAAACATTGTACCAGCAGTCAAAATTAAACCGATAGTAACATAAGTTGAAACGTTAGGATTTTTTACAAAACCTAACTGAGCATATTGGTTAAATCCAGCTGTAATACCCACAGATTGAATAAATGCCAATACTAGAGTTAGATATCTCGTTGCTTGATTTAATTTTTTACGACCAACTTCTCCTTGTTTTGACCATTCAACAAAACGTGGAACAATATCCATTTGTAACAATTGAATAACAATAGAAGCTGTAATGTAAGGCGAAACCCCCATTGAAAAGACAGAAAAGTTTTGCATCGCACTACCACTTACCAAATTCAACATGTTGAAAAACGGCAAAGAAGAAAGATTTTGTAAGGAACTAGCATTTACACCCGGCACCGTAATATGTGCGCCGAGACGAAATACAAATAAAACAAATATCGTAAATAAGATTTTTGATCTAATGTCCTTTACTTTAAAAGCGTCTTTTAATAGTTTAAACATTAGATCACCTCAACTGATCCACCAGCAGCTACAATTGCTTCTTCAGCTGCTTTCGAGAATTTTGCGGCTTTCACAGTTAATTTCTTAGTCAATTCACCGTTAGCTAATACTTTGATTCCAGCCTTTTCATTTTTTACAATTCCAGCTTCAACTAAAGCAACAGGAGTTACTTCAGCACCATCTTCAAAGCGATTTAAAACATCTAGGTTGATGACTGCATATTCTTTGCGATTTACATTAGTAAATCCTCGTTTTGGTAAACGACGGAACAATGGAGTTTGACCTCCTTCGAATCCTAAACGTACACCACCGCCTGAGCGAGCTTTTTGTCCCTTTTGTCCGCGTCCAGCAGTTTTTCCGTTACCAGAAGAAGTACCACGTCCAACACGATTACGTACGTGACGTGAGCCTTCAGCAGGTTTTAATTCATGAAGTTTCATAGGTTTGGCACCTCCTTAATATTCTAGTTCTGAGTTTCCATTCGTTTATTTGATTAAATTTCTTCAACGTCCACTAGATGAGAAACAGTATTGATCATTCCTTTAATTGCTTCATTAGCAGGCTTAACCACTGAACTGTTCACTTTTTTTAAACCTAACGCTTTTACTGTATCACGTTGGTTTTGAGGACGTCCGATAATACTGCGTTTCAAAGTAACTTTTAATTCAGTCATTACTTTTGTCCTCCTTATCCGATTAATTCTTCTACTGATTTTCCGCGAAGTTGAGCAACTTCTTCTGCACGTTTTAATTGTTTTAATCCTTCAACTGTTGCACGAACAACGTTGATTGGTGTGTTTGAGCCTAAAGATTTAGAAGTAATATCAGCCACTCCTGCTAATTCTAACACGGCACGAACTGGTCCACCTGCAGCAACCCCAGAACCTTCAACAGCAGGTTTCATTAGGATTCTACCACCACTAAAAGCACCAATCACTTCGTGTGGGATCGTTGAACCAACCATAGGTACTTCAATTAAGTTTTTCTTCGCGTCTTCAATTGCTTTACGGATTGCTTCAGGCACTTCTTGCGCTTTACCAGTACCGAATCCTACATGTCCATTTTTGTCACCGACAACCACTAAAGCAGCAAAACGTAGACGACGTCCACCTTTAACAACTTTTGTTACACGGTTAATCGCAACAACGCGGTCTTCTAATTCCAAATGTTTTGGATCAATATAAACCATGAATGGTATTCCTCCTTTTCCTAAAATTCTAGTCCATTTTCACGAGCAGCTTCAGCTAAAGCTTGCACACGGCCATGGTAAAGGTACCCACCACGGTCAAAGACTACTACTTTAATATCTTTTTCAATTGCTCGTTCAGCAATTAATTTACCGACAGCTTGTGCTGCTTCCGTTTTTGTTCCACCTGAAATTTCTTTATCCAAGGTAGAGGCACTTGCTAGCGTTACACCCGCTACGTCATCAATAATTTGAGCGTAGATGTTTTTATTAGAACGAAAAACGTTCAAGCGTGGGCGCTCAGCAGCACCAGAGATAGCGTTACGTACACGACGATGTCTTTTCTGACGTGTTTTGTTCTTATCTGGTTTTGTAATCACAATTGTCACCTCTTTATTTTTATTATACTGCTTTTAAGCAATAACAGAAAAGTTTCGAAAAATAGAAGCTGCGATACAAGTCAAATTTCCTTTGAATGAAGAAACTCTTCTGCAAAATCCTTTTTTCCTGCTGCTGGCTTCTATGAAATTTTTCTAAACGATTATTTACCAGTTTTACCTTCTTTACGGCGTACAAATTCACCAACATAGCGAATTCCTTTACCTTTATAAGGTTCTGGTGGACGAGTTCCACGAATATTCGCAGCTAATTCACCAACTTCTTCTTTGTTTGCACCTTTAACAATTACTTGCGTATTTGTCGGTACTTCAACAGTTATACCAGCTGGTGGTGTGATTTCAACTGGATGGGAATAACCAACGTTCAATACAAGTTTTGATCCTTGTAATTGCGCACGGTATCCAACCCCAATCAATTCTAATGCTTTTTGGAATCCTTCGCTAACACCTACAACCATGTTGTTGAAGTTTGCACGAGTAGTTCCATGAATTGTTTTCATTTCTTTACTGTCATTAGGACGAGTGAATGTCACTTCGTTTCCTTCGATATTCATTTTAATATCAGAAGAAAAAGCACGTGTTAATTCCCCTTTTGGTCCTTTAACTGTAATATTGCTCCCTTCTTGAGTAACCGTTACTCCTTCAGGAATCACAACAACTTTATTTCCAATACGGCTCACTTAAAGACACCTCCTTGTAGATTCTAGTTGATTACCATACGTAAGCGATAACTTCGCCGCCAATGTTTTTTTCACGAGCTTCTTTATCAGTGAGAACACCTTCAGAAGTTGAAATAATCGCAATACCTAAACCATTCAATACTTTCGGTACTTCATCAGCTTTGACATAAGCACGCAAACCTGGTTTAGAGATACGTTTTAAGTTAGTAATAACGCGTTCGCCGTTTTTACCAAATTTTAGAAAAACACGAATCACGCCTTGTTTGTCATCTTCGATGTATTCAACATCACGAACGAAACCTTCACGTTTTAAGATTTCAGCGATGTCACGTTTCATTTTTGATGCAGGAACTTCTAAAGACTCATGTTTAACCATATTTGCGTTACGGATACGAGTTAGAAAATCTGCAATTGGATCTGTCATGACCATTGATCTTTTACCTCCTTCTTATGCGGATTTACTTTTTTACCAGCTAGCTTTCTTCACGCCGGGAATTTGACCTTTATAGGCAAGTTCGCGGAAGCAAATACGGCAAAGATGGAACTTACGATAAACTGAATGTGGACGTCCACAACGTTCGCAACGAGTATATGCTTGTGTTGAATATTTTGCAGGACGTTTATTTTTAGCAATCATTGATTTTTTAGCCACGTAGTTCGCCTCCTTTAATTATTTTTGGAATGGCATGCCTAATTGTGTCAACAACTCGCGAGATTCTTCATCTGTGTTTGCTGTCGTTACAATAACGATGTCCATACCACGTACTTTATCTACTAAATCATAATCTACTTCTGGGAAGATTAATTGTTCTTTAATACCTAAAGTATAGTTTCCGCGACCGTCAAAGGCTTTTTTACTTACACCATGGAAGTCACGTACACGTGGAAGAGAAACTGAAACCAATTTATCTAAGAACTCATACATTCTTTCTCCGCGCAAAGTAACTTTTGCACCAATTGGCATTCCTTCACGTAAACGGAATCCAGCGATTGATTTTTTAGCTTTTGTAATCATTGGTTTTTGACCAGTAATTAAAGTTAATTCTTCAACTGCTTTATCTAAGTTTTTCGCGTTTGATACCGCATCACCAACACCCATGTTGATGACAATTTTTTCAACTTTAGGCGTTTGCATCACAGAGCTGTAGTTAAATTTTTCCATCAATGATGGAGTCACTTCTTTAAGATATTTTTCTTTTAGGCGGTTCATTCAGTAAGACCCTCCTTCCTTAAACTTATTATTTATCTAAAACTTCACCGGTTTTTTTAGAAACACGGACTTTTTTGCCGTCTACTTCTTTATAGCCAACACGGCTAGCTACGCCAGTAGAGTCAATCACCATTACATTAGAAACATGAATTGGCGCTTCCATCTCAACAATTCCACCTTGAGGAGCAGCTTGAGAAGGTTTTTGGTGTTTTTTAACGACATTCACACCTTCGACAATAATTTTATCTTTTTTAGGAAACGCTGCTAATACAACGCCTTCTTTATTTTTGTCTTTTCCACAGATAACTTTAACTTTATCGCCTTTTTTAACAAACATAACTGTTTCGCACCTCCTTTGATAAGTGTCTCAAGATTATAAAACTTCTGGTGCTAGTGAAACGATCTTCATGAAGTTGTTTTCACGTAATTCACGTGCAACTGGCCCAAAGATACGCGTTCCACGAGGGCTTTTATCATCACGAATAATCACCGCAGCATTTTCATCAAATTTAATATATGAACCGTCTGTACGACGAGCTCCTGATTTTGTTCGAACGATAACGGCCTTCACGACGTCACCTTTTTTGACAACCCCGCCTGGCGTTGCTTGTTTAACCGTAGCAACAATTACATCACCGATATTAGCAGTTTTACGACCAGATCCACCAAGGACTTTGATCGTCAAAATTTCACGCGCGCCTGAATTATCGGCGACTTTTAAACGACTTTCTGCTTGGATCACGTTGTGTATCCTCCTTTCAGATTTTGCATTCAATCTATATAGGAAAATCTCGTGTTATTAGATAATAACTGCTTCTTCGACTACTTCCAACAAACGGAAACGTTTTGTAGCTGATAATGGACGAGTTTCCATAATTTTCACGATGTCGCCAACTTTAGCTGTGTTGTTTTCATCATGCACTTTGTATTTCTTAGAATAGTTCATACGTTTGCCATAGATAGGGTGATTTTTCTTTGTTTCAACAGAAACAGTAATTGTTTTGTCCATTTTATCTGAAACCACACGACCTTGATAAACTTTGCGTTGATTTCTTTCTTCAGTCATACGCTTAATGGCCTCCTTCCATCATTACTTAGCTTGTTCACGCAATACAGTTTTGATGCGTGCAATCGATTTACGTACTTCTTTAATACGTGCAGTGTTTTCTAATTGACCTGTTGCTAATTGGAACCTAAGATTAAACAATTCTTCTTTTAATTGTTTTTCTTGATCAAGCATTTCGGCAGTGGTTAATTCTCTGATTTCTTTAACCTTCATTCGATTCACCACCCATTTCCTCGCGTTTTACGATCTTTGTTTTCATTGGTAATTTGTGAGAAGCAAGACGCAACGCTTCACGAGCCACTTCTTCAGAAACGCCTGCAATTTCAAACATGATTTTACCACGCTTTACTGGTGCAACCCATCCTTCAGGTGCCCCTTTACCAGAACCCATACGTACCCCAATTGCTTTGGCAGTATAAGATTTGTGAGGGAAAATTTTAATCCATACTTTCCCACCACGTTTCATGTAACGAGTCATTGCGATACGAGCCGCTTCGATTTGACGGTTTGTGATCCAGTGAGAATCAACAGCTTGCAAACCGTATTCACCGAATGCTACTTCCTTACCGCCTTTAGCTTCCCCACGCATTTTCCCACGGAATTCACGACGGTGTTTTACGCGTTTAGGTACTAACATGATTATTTCCCTCCTTTCTCAGTGTTTTTTTTAGTTGGAAGAATTTCTCCACGATAGATCCACACTTTAACTCCTAGTTTTCCGTATGTTGTATCTGCTTCTTCCCATGCGTAATCAATATCTGCACGTAATGTATGAAGAGGAACAGTTCCTTCTGAGTATCCTTCTGAACGAGCAATATCTGCACCGTTTAAACGACCAGATACTTGAGTTTTGATTCCTTTAGCGCCAGCACGCATTGAACGTTGAATCGCTTGTTTTTGAGCGCGACGGAAAGCAACACGGTTTTCTAATTGACGTGCGATTCCTTCACCTACTAATTTTGCATCTAAATCTGGTTTTTTGATTTCCACGATGTTAATATGGATTCTTTTTCCAGTTAATTTGTTTAATTCTTTTCTTAGGCTTTCGACTTCAGATCCGCCTTTACCAATAACCATACCTGGTTTTGCTGTGTGAATTGAAATATTAACGCGGCCTGTAGCACGTTCGATTTCAATAGTTGATACAGCAGCATCAGCAAGTTTAGTTGAAATAAATTTACGGATTCTTAAATCTTCGTGTAAGAACTCGGCATACTCTTTTTCAGCATACCATTTTGCATCCCAATCACGGATGATGCCTACACGCATTCCAATTGGATGTACTTTTTGACCCACTGATTATCCCTCCTTATTTTTCTGATACGACTACCGTGATATGACTTGTACGTTTGTTGATTGGAGAAGCTGATCCTTTTGCACGTGGACGGAAACGTTTCATTGTTGGTCCTTCGTTAACAAATGCTTCAGAAACTACCAAGTTTTCAACATCTAAGTCAAAGTTATTTTCTGCATTTGCAACTGCTGACATCAATACTTTTTCAATGATTCCAGCAGCTTTATTTGGTGTGAATTTCAAGATCGAAATTGCATCCGCAACACTTTTACCTCTGATAAGGTCAATTACTAAACGGGCTTTTCGAGGTGAAGTGCGAACTGTTTTTGCAGTTGCTTTCGCTGATGTGATTTGTTCTGCCATTTGGTTTTATCCTCCCCTCAAATTAGCGTTTTGTTTTCTTATCATCTGCGGCATGGCCACGATAAGTTCTTGTTGGTGCAAATTCACCTAGTTTATGTCCTACCATATCTTCTTGGATATAAACTGGTACATGTTTACGTCCATCATAAACTGCAATGGTATATCCAACAAAACTTGGGAAAATGGTTGAACGACGAGACCAAGTTTTAATAACTTTTTTCTTTTCAACCCCTGCTTGAGCTTCAACTTTTTTCATTAAATGCTCATCAACGAAAGGTCCTTTCTTTAAACTACGACCCATGGTGAACCTCCTCTCAAAATGTGCGACACATGGTCAAAGTAATTATTTAGTTTTACGACGACGAACGATAAGTTTGTCTGATTGAGCTTTCTTGTTACGAGTTTTGTAACCAAGAGCTGGTTGTCCCCAAGGAGAAACTGGTGCTTTACGTCCGATAGGTGCTTTACCTTCGCCACCACCGTGTGGGTGATCATTAGGGTTCATTACACTACCACGTACAGTTGGGCGTTTACGCATCCAACGTGAGCGGCCAGCTTTACCGATGTTGATCAATTCATGTTGTTCGTTACCGACTGCTCCCACGGTTGCACGGCAAGAAGCTAAAATCATACGAACTTCACCAGAGTTTAAACGAATTAATACGTATTTCCCTTCTTTACCAAGTACTTGAGCACTTGTACCAGCAGAACGGATTAACTGTCCGCCTTTACCAGGTTTCATTTCAATGTTATGAATAACAGTACCAACTGGAATATTTTCTAAAGGAAGTGCATTTCCGATTTTGATATCCGCATCTGGTCCTGAAACAAGTTTCATACCAACTTGTAGTCCTTTTGGTGCTAAGATGTAAGCTTTTACTCCATCTTCATAGTGTACTAATGCGATATTAGCTGAACGGTTTGGATCATACTCGATCGTTTGAACAGTTGCAACAACGTTATCTTTGTTACGTTTAAAGTCAATCACGCGATATTGGCGTTTGTGTCCGCCGCCTTGATGACGTACTGTGATGCGACCGTTATTGTTACGTCCAGCATGATTTTTCAATGGTTGCAACAATGATTTTTCAGGCGTTGATGTTGTGATTTCAGCAAAATCAGAACCCGTCATGTTACGACGACCATTTGAGGTAGGTTTGTACTTTTTAATCGCCACGTTTTTCCCTCCTAATTTAATGAATTATCTAAATAAGTGCTTATTCAGCAGCTTCGAATAATTGAATTTCTTTTGAATCTTCTGTTAATGTAACGATCGCTTTGCGACGTTTTTTTGTATATCCTGCATATTTTCCCATACGTTTGAATTTCGCACGTACGTTCACAATGTTTACGTTTTTTACTTTTACGTCAAAAGCAGCTTCAACTGCTTGTTTGACTAAAGTTTTGTTCGCACGAGTATCCACTTCAAAAGTATATTTCTTGTCGTCCATGGCAAGCATTGATTTTTCAGTGATTACTGGGCGTTTGATTACGTCTAATAAGTTCATTATGCAAGCACCTCCTCAATTTGAGTAAGAGCAGTTTGTGTTGCTAACACTTTTGTATTTGAAACAACATCTAGAACACTCACATTATCAGAAGTCACTACTGTAACGTTTGGTAAGTTACGTGCAGATAAAGCAGCAAAGTCGTTACCAGTTTCCAAAACAACCAATACTTTAGAGTCAATAGATAAGTTAGCAAGAACTTGTTTAAATTCTTTTGTTTTTGGTGCATCAAAGCTTAATCCTTCAATTGCAACCAAATTATTTTCAGCAACTTTTTCTGACAATACAGATTTCATTGCTAAACGACGAACTTTTTTAGGAAGTTTGTAGCTATAAGAACGTGGTGTTGGTCCAAAAACTACGCCACCTCCACGCCATTGTGGTGAGCGGATTGATCCTTGACGAGCACGACCAGTTCCTTTTTGACGCCATGGTTTTCGTCCACCGCCTCGAACAGCACTACGATTTTTGACCGCATGTGTTCCTTGTCTTAATGACGCACGTTGCATAACGATTGCATCGTAAACAACACTTTCATTTGGTTCAATTCCGAAGATTTCTTCGTTAAGTGTGATTTCACCGTTTTGGCTTCCATCTTGTTTGAATAATGCTACATTCGGCATTCCTTAGTTCCTCCTTTCTTCCTACAATTATTTCGCTTTCACAGCTGATTTAATAGTAATTAATGATTTTTTCGCTCCAGGAACATTCCCTTTAATTAAGATAACATTTCTTTCTGCATCAACACGTACAATTTCCAAGTTTTGGATTGTTACGCGGTTGCCGCCCATGCGACCAGCAAGACGTTTATTTTTAAATACACGGTTAGGTGCAACTGGACCCATTGACCCCGGACGACGATGGTAGCGAGAACCGTGAGCCATTGGTCCGCGGCTTTGTCCATGGCGTTTGATAACCCCTTGGAATCCTTTACCTTTCGTAGTACCTGTTACATCAACAATGTCTCCTGCTTGGAAAACATCTACTGTAATTTCTTTTCCTACTTCATATTCTCCTAGCTCAACATTTTTGAATTCACGAATGAAGCGCTTAGGAGCCGTGTTTGCTTTTGCAACATGACCTTTCGCAGGTTTGTTTGATAAAACTTCACGCATATCTTGGTAACCAACTTGAATGGCTTCGTAGCCGTCCGTTTCCATTGTTTTTACTTGTAATACTACGTTTGGCGTAGCTTCTACAACAGTTACTGGAATTAATTCACCAGATTCAGTGAAGATTTGTGTCATTCCCACTTTTTTCCCTAAGATTCCTTTGGTCATGAGTACACCTCCATTAATTTTAATTTAATTTTATAATTTGATTTCGATGTTTACACCAGATGGTAAGTCTAGCTTCATCAAAGCATCAACAGTCTTTGGTGTTGGGTTCACAATGTCAATTAGACGTTTGTGTGTACGCATTTCAAATTGTTCGCGTGAATCTTTGTATTTATGAGTCGCACGAATAACTGTATAAAGATTGCGTTCAGTTGGTAATGGAATCGGACCTGATACGCTAGCTCCAGTTCTTTTTGCAGTTTCTACGATTTTATCCGCTGCTTGATCTAAAATACGATGTTCATACGCTTTTAAACGAATACGAATTTTTTGTTTTGCCATCTTGTTCCCTCCTTCGCCTATTTTAAAAAGTAGACATAGCTCCACGAAAATTTCCGTCACGCTCGTTCGTGGCAAAGCGTCCGGGCGTGTCGCAACCTCTCGCTTCTCAGCCGACGAAATCAACTTGACTACGTCTGTGCCATTTACATTTAGTAAACACACCTTTGTAAGTATAATATATCTAAATCTACAAATCAAGGCTTTTTCTTTGTAAATAATAATTTGTTTTCATCGTTTTTCATTTTCACTAAAATTCTCTTAATTTTCTCCTACTTGACACCCTCTAATCCATATTTTTCATTCGCACACATTTTGTGTTTGTTTATCTAATAAAGATTGCAGAACTATCATTGTTTCCCTTAACTTTACCACTTAGACTATTTTCTGCTAAAGATCTTCCCTTTTTTAACTCAATCCGTAACGCTAAGGTTGAGTATTTTCTTGTCAATATGTCTTTGCTCGTACAATAGAATGAAAAAGCACCATTTTTTGTCTCACAACTACTTTTGAGGGCTCCATACATTCAAATTAAAAGCATTGGGATGCCACAGTTCTGTAGACGTTAAAATTTCATAACATTATTTAGAATCTGAAGAAATATTGACTTTTTGAATTCCAATTTGTACAGCTTTTTTAATTTCTTCATCTGGATTATCTGAACCACCATATAAAATTAGAAAAGCGTTGTCTTTTTCTTTAATCTTTTCTAAAACATCATCTTAAGTGATTTAAACAACAAATAAAGTAAATTCATGTTTCTTCTTTCTAATAGCTCTTGATTTTTTGATCGTGCAATACACCTTTTTCGTAGAAACACGAGCAAATCTAGCTAGCTCTTGAACAGTGAAGGTCAATTCATATTTAACAAAGTATTTGATCATTTCTTTTTCTCTTTTATTTAGAGGCATTTATTCGACCTCCTTGTTTATACTACACGTATTTTTTGTTCTGTTCTTTGGATAACTTAAAACGATCGCAAAGTTAAATTTTAACTAAGAAAAAAAGTCTGAAATGAAGATTCTAAAGATCCTCATTTCAGACTTCAACGTCCGAATAAATGTAACTTTGTGAAGCTTAAATTAATTAAGCTTTGATTTCAGTAACGACGCCGGCACCAACCGTACGTCCACCTTCACGGATTGAGAATTTCGTTCCATTCTCGATAGCGATTGGGTGAATCAATTCAACTTCCATTGTTACGTTATCGCCAGGCATAACCATTTCAGTACCTTCTGGTAATTCAACAACACCTGTTACATCAGTTGTACGGAAGTAGAATTGTGGGCGATAGTTAGTAAAGAACGGTGTATGACGTCCACCTTCTTCTTTTGTTAATACATACACTTCAGCAGAGAATTTTGTATGTGGTGTAATTGTACCTGGTTTAGCTAAAACTTGCCCACGTTGAATATCTTCACGTGCAACACCACGCAACAACGCACCAATGTTGTCACCAGCTTCAGCATAATCTAATAATTTACGGAACATTTCAACACCAGTTACAGTCGTTTTAGCTGTTTCTTCTGCAATACCAACGATTTCAACTTCGTCACCAACACGAACTTGTCCACGTTCCACACGACCTGTAGCAACCGTACCACGTCCAGTAATTGAAAATACATCTTCCACTGGCATCATGAATGGTTTGTCGTTGTCACGTTCTGGAGTTGGAATATATTCGTCAACTGCAGCCATTAACTCAAGAATTTTTTCTTCATATGAAGCATCGCCTTCTAAAGCTTTCAAAGCCGAACCAGCAACTACAGGAACATCGTCGCCAGGGAATTCATATTCTGTCAATAAGTCACGAACTTCCATTTCAACTAATTCTAGTAATTCTTCATCGTCAACCATATCCACTTTGTTTAAGAATACAACAATGTAAGGAACACCAACTTGACGAGATAGTAGAATGTGTTCACGAGTTTGTGGCATAGGACCATCAGCAGCAGACACTACCAAGATCGCTCCGTCCATTTGAGCAGCACCAGTAATCATGTTTTTAACATAATCCGCGTGTCCTGGGCAGTCAACGTGCGCATAGTGACGAGTATCAGTTTCATATTCAACGTGAGCTGTTGAAATTGTGATTCCGCGTTCGCGTTCTTCTGGAGCACCATCAATTTGATCGTAAGCCATAGCTTGGCCGCCGTTTTTCTTAGATAATACCGTTGTAATTGCTGCTGTTAAAGTAGTTTTACCGTGGTCAACGTGTCCGATTGTACCAATGTTAACGTGTGGTTTAGAACGGTCAAATTTTTCTTTTGCCATTTTAAAAGTCCTCCTAAAAATACAATTTATTTTTCTGATAGGTATGTGGTAAACTTAGCGCCTAACTCATGCCCATATCATCGATAATTATTTTACACGAAACTATATTAAAAATATAGTCTCTTTGAATAATCTGTCATGCAGACTATCAGTTTTAAGAAATTATTCAGCTTTTCCGCCGTTTTTCTTAATGATTTCTTCTTGCACGGATTTAGGTACGTCTTCGTAGTGGTCAAAGACCATCATGAACGTACCACGTCCTTGCGTTGCAGAACGCAAAGTAGTTGCGTAACCAAACATTTCAGCTAATGGAACAATCGCATTAACGATTTGTGAATTTCCGTGTGCTTCCATGCCTTCAACGCGTCCGCGTCGGCTTGTTACATGTCCCATAATATCCCCTAAATAATCTTCTGGAACAGTAATCGTTACTTTCATCATTGGTTCTAAAATAACAGGACGTGCGTGTTTTGCAGCAGCTCGTAAAGCCATAGAAGCCGCCACACGGAAGGCTGTTTCATTTGAATCGACATCATGATAAGAACCATCATAAAGTTTTGCTTTGATGTCTACCAATGGGTAGCCAGCAAGTACTCCGTTATTCATAGATTCTTCTAACCCTTTTTCAACTGCTGGAATGTATTCGCGAGGAACTACTCCACCAACAATTGCATTTTCAAATTCAAAACCTTTACCTTCTTCATTTGGTGTAAATTCAATCCACACGTGTCCGTATTGTCCTTTACCACCAGATTGACGTACAAACTTTCCTTCAGCTTTTGTTGTTTCACGGAATGTTTCACGGTAAGAAACTTGTGGAGCACCCACATTCGCTTCAACTTTGAATTCACGTTTCATACGATCTACTAAAACGTCTAAGTGCAATTCACCCATACCAGAAATAACTGTTTCGCCCGTTTCAACGTTTGTTTCAACACGAAATGATGGGTCTTCTTCTGCAAGTTTTTGCAACGCAACGCCCATTTTATCTTGGTCTGCTTTTGATTTAGGCTCAACAGCAACTTGAATAACTGGTTCAGGAAACTCAATTGATTCAAGAATAACCGGTGCATCTAATGCACATAAGGTATCACCCGTCGTTGTATCTTTCAATCCCACAGCAGCAGCAATATCACCTGAATACACTTTGTCAATCTCTTGACGCGTATTGGCGTGCATCTGCAAAATACGTCCGATACGTTCTTTTTTGCCTTTAGAAGCATTCAATACATACGAACCACTCTCAAGGACACCAGAATAAACACGGAAGAACGTTAGACGACCTACAAATGGGTCAGTCATTACTTTAAAAGCTAGTGAAGCAAAAGGTGCTTCATCATCAGCCGGGCGTGTTGTTTCTTCATCAGTTTTCGTATCAATCCCTTTGATTGCTTCGATATCTACTGGCGAAGGCAAGTAATCAAGAACGGCATCCAACATTAATTGAACCCCTTTGTTCTTAAATGCAGAACCAGCTAAAACTGGGAAGAATTCAACATTGATCGTTGCGCGACGAATACCAGCAATCAATTCCTCTTGAGTGATTTCTTCACCTTCAAGATATTTCATCATTAGTTCTTCATCGGTTTCAGCAACCGCTTCAACTAATTTTTCACGCCATTCTTGTGCTTGTTCCAGATATTCTTCAGGAATCTCAGTTTCTTGAATATCTGTTCCTAAATCATTCGTATAGATTTCAGCTTTCATTTTAACCAAGTCAATGATACCAGTGAAGTTCTCTTCAGAACCAATCGGTAACTGAATTGGATGTGCATTTGCTTGCAAACGATCATGTAAAGTTTTTACTGAATACAAGAAATCTGCACCAATTTTATCCATTTTGTTACAGAATACGATACGAGGCACTCGGTATTCAGTTGCTTGACGCCAAACTGTTTCAGTTTGAGGTTCAACCCCTGACTGTGAGTCAAGTACAGTTACCGCACCATCCAATACACGTAAAGAACGCTGTACTTCAATCGTGAAGTCTACGTGTCCGGGTGTATCAATGATATTTACACGGTAACCTTTCCACTGCGCAGTAGTCGCAGCAGAGGTAATTGTGATACCACGTTCTTGTTCTTGTTCCATCCAGTCCATTTGTGAAGCTCCTTCATGGGTTTCACCAATTTTATGGATTTTACCGGTATAGTACAAGATACGCTCTGTCGTTGTCGTTTTACCTGCATCAACGTGAGCCATGATACCAATATTACGAGTTTTTTCTAGCGAAAATTCTCTTGCCATTTTCTTACTCCTCTCTTCATTTAAATCGATTGTAAATTGACTTTCTGCTGTTGTTTAAACCAACAGGCAGAGAGGATCTTACCAACGATAATGAGCAAATGCACGGTTAGCATCAGCCATTTTATGAGTGTCTTCACGTTTTTTAACAGAAGCACCAGTGTTATTTGCAGCATCCATGATTTCTTTTGCTAGACGTTCTTCCATTGTGTGTTCGCCGCGCAAACGAGCATAGCTTACCACCCAGCGAAGAGCTAAAGTTGTACGACGTTCAGGACGAACTTCAACTGGCACTTGATAGTTTGACCCCCCGACACGACGCGCTTTTACTTCAAGAACAGGCATCACATTTTTCATTGCTTGTTCAAACACTTCTAATGGATCATTACCTGTAGATTCTTTGATCAAATCAAAGGCGTTATAAATAATACTAGATGCAACACCGCGTTTTCCATCAACCATTACACGGTTGATTAAGCGAGTTACTAATTTTGAGTTATAAATAGGATCTGGTAAAACATCACGTTTTGCAACAGGACCTTTACGTGGCATCCGTAACTCCTCCTTCCGAAATATTCTTCATAAGTAATTGCCCTACTTTGAATTAGTAAGACAAGTTTCATTTGTTTAATAATTAAAATTAAGCTTTAGGTTTTTTAGTACCGTATTTAGAACGGCTTTGTTTACGATCGTTTACACCAGCAGTATCTAGTGCCCCACGAACGATATGGTAACGTACCCCTGGTAAGTCCTTTACACGTCCACCGCGTAACAATACCACACTGTGTTCTTGCAAGTTGTGACCAATTCCCGGGATATAAGCAGTAACTTCAATTAAGTTTGACAAACGAACACGAGCATATTTACGTAAAGCTGAGTTCGGTTTTTTAGGTGTCATTGTACCCACACGAGTTGCTACCCCACGTTTTTGAGGAGAATTCACGTTTGTTTGAGTCTTTTTAAAGCTGTTATATCCTTTGTTTAAAGCAGGTGAATTAGATTTTTCCACCTTTGATTTACGAGGTTTACGTACTAATTGATTAATTGTAGGCATTCCTTATTTCCTCCTTCCCACGATTCGCATCTAGTTCCACACATCCAGGTGGTTCTTTTTACGATAAAAAATAAATGCAGCTCCTGCATCCTTATCAAATATGCTTTAATAAACAGTCAGCACGTCTCTTTAACTAGAGACCTGTAGATAAAGCACCTTGGTCAGAATATCATGAATAAAAAAAGTTGTCAACTAGTGTTATGTATTTTTTTTAACAATACTGAAATGAAAAAAGGATGCTATCTTTTTCTTAAGATTCAATATAAAATAACTATAAATAAAACAGAAAGGTGGGCATAATAAATGAATTTAAAAAAAGCCGCAGGGATTGAAGCAGCTAAATTTGTAAAAGACGGAATGATCATCGGCTTAGGTACAGGCTCTACTGCTTATTATATGGTAGAAGAAATTGGGCGACGGATACGTGAGGAAGGATTGAAAATTACGGGGGTTACTACCTCCAATGCAACTAAAGAACAAGCTAAAAAACTCAATATTCCCTTAAAGAGTATCGATGAGGTTTCTAAGGTTGACCTGACCATCGATGGAGCAGATGAAATTAGCCAAAATTTTCAAGGAATTAAAGGCGGAGGTGCTGCCCTTCTTTTTGAAAAAATTGTTGCGACGTATTCAAAACAAATCATTTGGATTGTTGACGAATCAAAATTGGTAGATAAATTGGGGAAATTTCCTCTTCCTATCGAAGTGATTCCTTATGGTTCACAACAATTGATGCGTCTCTTTACTGAAAAAGGATACCATCCAGTTTTACGTAAAACAAAATCAAATCAAACGCTATTAACCGATAGTGGACATTACATTATTGATTTGCATCTTCAAACGATCGATGCTCCTGAAACCTTAGCAAAGTACCTCGACCAATTAGTAGGTGTGGTGGAACATGGTCTTTTTTTAAATATGGTTTCAAAAGTAATTGTTGCATCAACGCATGGAGTAACCGTTACTGAGACACCGCATTCATTAAAGATAGATCATGAGAACAATTAAAAAATGACTTGTTAAAAAAACACAAAAAAACTATCTTTTCAACGAACTTTATGCTACATTTTTACTGTTATATATAGGCAGAAAATCATTGCTAGAAAGGAATCACCATGAAGATTATTGGTTATGCACGCACAACCATAAATGATGCTGATCTTACGCCGCAAGTGAAGCAGCTCTCTCATTTTGGTTGTCATGAAATTTTTCACGAAACATATGAGTCTAAGGATACAATATCTAGTAATATTTGTTTAGAAAAAGTAATCAAAGAAATGCAACAAGGCGATACTTTAGTTATTTGCCAACTTCATCGATTAGGTAAGTCTACTCGTCAATTAACAGAATTAACACAATTATTCAATGACCGTGGCTTACATCTAGTAAGCATCCAAGAAAAAATAGATACACGTAAACCGATGGGAAGAACTTATTTTCAATTAATGGAAGGCTTGGCTATCATGGAATGTTCTTTAATCAAAGAACGCACCCTTATCGGTCTCAACGAAGCCCGTAAAAAAGGAAAAATTGGTGGACGCCCAAAAATTGATCTCAAAACAATCAAAAAAATTCGACGATTGTATTATGAAAAAAAAGAAACAATTCAGTTGATTTCTACAAAGTGCGGCGTATCAGTTGGTACTTGTTACAAATATATTAATCTCCCAGAAGAAGAAATTCAGCAATTATATTAAGAAACAACTCATTATGCATTTTTCAACTAATAAAAAATTTCAATATTAATTTTATTCAAACTTCTTACTTGCATTTGCTTTAAAACATTCGGCAGAGTAGTCAGTTGCAAAAATGAACTGACTACTCTGCCGAATGTTGTATTCTTTATAAATATTTTTATATTTCTTATTTTCCCTTTACTATTTTCCTAACTTCATTTTTCAATGGAAATTTGATCGAAAAAATTGTACAATAAAGCAGAACTGAAATTTTCAGAAATAAAACCTATCTTAAAGGAGAGCTAAACATGCCAAAATTAGTTTTTTCTCGTCATGGTCTTAGTGAATGGAACGCATTAAACCAATTTACTGGTTGGGCGGATGTAAACTTAGCACCAGAAGGAATTGAAGAAGCAAAAGAAGGCGGACGCAAAATCAAAGAAGCTGGAATTGAATTTGATGTCGCTTACACTTCCGTTTTAACTCGCGCAATCAAAACATGTAACCTGATTTTAGAATACTCCGATCAACTTTGGGTACCTCAAATTAAATCATGGCGCCTAAACGAACGCCACTATGGTAAATTACAAGGATTAAACAAAAAAGAAACAGCAGAAAAATATGGAGATGAACAAGTACACATCTGGCGTCGTTCCTACGATACTCTTCCTCCACTAATGGATGAAAGTGACGAAGGCTCGGCAGTCAACGATCGTCGTTATGCAATGTTAGACAAGCGCGACATCCCGGGTGGCGAAAACTTGAAAGTTACTTTAGAACGTGCGTTACCGTTCTGGCAAGACGAAATTGCTCCTGCTTTACTAGACAACAAAACAGTACTAGTAGCAGCACACGGTAACTCTTTACGTGCTTTAGCAAAACACATTGAAGGAATTTCTGATGAAGACATCATGGATCTTGAAATTCCAACAGGTCAACCACTTGTTTATGAATTGAATGATGATTTAACAGTAGCTAAAAAGTACTACTTATAATCTATTTGTTAAAAAACAAAAAACCTTAGATGCTGAACTTTTTGGGAGTCAATTCATTCCCGTTCTCATCTAAGGCTTTTTCTATTTACTATGCAATTGCTGTTTCCAAACCAACTTTAATCATTTCATTAAACGTTGTTTGTCGTTCTTCAGCAGAAGTCTCTTCTCCTGTAATCAAGTGATCACTGACTGTCATAATCGCCAGCGTCTGAACGTGGTGCTTTGCTCCTAAATAATATAATGCTGCTGCTTCCATTTCAACACCTAATACCCCAAGATCCGCCAATTTAAACGTTTCAGTAAGATCATCTTTATAAAACGAATCTTCTGATAATACATTACCTACATGCGCTTTACAACCTTTATCTTTTGCTATTTTATAAGCCCTCCACAACAATTCAAAATCACTAATTGGCGGAAAATGAAACGCTTGAAATTCCTTTTCAATCATAGAAGAGCTCGTTGCTGCTCCTTGTGCTAAAACCAAATCGCGAACATGTACATTTTTTGACAAAGCACCGCAAGTACCAACACGAATCAATCTTTTTACACCGTAAGAATGAATTAATTCATATGCATAAATCGCTGCAGATGGCATCCCCATCCCTGTTCCTTGCACGGAAATACGTTCTCCTTTATAGATACCTGTAAATCCAAGCATTCCTCGGACTTTGTTATAGCATATAGTTTTTTCTAAAAATGTTTCTGCAATATATTTTGCACGCAAAGGATCTCCCGGTAATAAAACCTTCTCTGCAATTTCACCTGTTTTTGCTTGAATATGCACACTCATCCTCGTTCCTCCGTAAAAAATTATAGTAATTTCAATGTTTCTTTAATCAATGCTTTAAACGAATGTTTTACGCGTTGTGTTGTCTCTACAACTTCTTCATGATTTAAATTTACTTGCATTCCTGCTGCAAGATTGGTAATACATGAAATGCCCAATACCTTCAATCCACTGTGTACCGCAACAATTACTTCAGGAACCGTCGACATACCAACTGCATCAGCCCCCATAATACGCGACATATGAATTTCTGCTGGTGTTTCATACATTGGTCCAGAATACCCCATATATACACCTTCTTTGAGAGAAAGATTTAATTTTTTAGCAGCTTCTTTTGCTATTTCACGATAAACAGCAGTATAAGCGTCACTCATATCAGGAAAGCGCGGACCGATCGTCTCTTCATTTGGACCGATTAAAGGATTTTGACCGGTAAAGTTAATGTGATCAGTAATTACCATCAAATCGCCGGGAACAAATGATTCATTCACTCCACCACAAGCATTTGTCACAATAACAGAGTGTACCCCCAATGCAGCCATAACACGAACAGGATAAGTCACTGTTTGCATCGAATGCCCTTCATAAAAATGGAAACGTCCTTGCATTGCTAAGACTTTTCTACCTGACAACTTGCCATAAACCAATTGTCCAGCATGTCCAACAACAGTCGACGTTGGAAAAAATGGAATTTGATCATAAGGAATAACAATTGTTTCTTCAATTTCTTCGGCCAACTCTCCTAAACCTGAGCCTAAAATCAGACCAAAATCAATTTCTTTTACTCCTTTTGATCGAATAAATTGAGTCGTTTCTTGTAATACTTCACTTAATTGAGTCATTCACTTTCTCCTTTTTTCTAAATGGAAGGGAGGATTTATTAGCACTAGATCATTCTTTTTATTTATCTACTGTTCGATTCAATAGATCCTTATCCTTCTTTTCACGAAGTTGTTTTAGTTATATTAAATAACAAAATGAAAAAATATTTTTACGTAACAGTCAAATCATATTCCTATTTGCCGATTTGCTAAAAATTTTCTCTATTTCAAAAACTTCAAAAAACTTTCTCCATTTTCAGTAGCTAAGACATTAAAATTTTCAGCAATTGTAGCTGCAATATCGGAATAATATCCTTGAGGTAAACTCCCTTGTCCTTGCATTTTTTTACTAAAAACTAATAATGGGACATATTCACGTGTGTGGTCTGTACCAGCAAAAGTTGGATCGTTTCCATGATCTGCTGTTATCATCAGTAAATCATCTTCTGCCATAGCATCTAAAATTTCAGGAATACGCAAATCAAATTCTTCGATTGCATGAGCATATCCTACAACATCACGACGATGACCAAATAATGCGTCAAAGTCGACTAGGTTGGTAAAACTAATACCTGTAAACTCTTTCTTCATCACCTTCAATAATTGGTCTACGCCATCCATATTACTCTTTGTGCGAACAAATTCTGTGATTCCTTGTCCATTAAAAATGTCATTTATTTTACCGACAGCAATTACATCCTTATTTGCTTCTTTCAATGAATCCAATAAAGTGTGCCCAAACGGATTCAATGCGTAATCGTGTCGATTACTTGTTCGGGTAAAGTTTCTAGGTTCACCGATATAAGGACGTGCAATGATTCGACCAATCATATAAGGATCATCTTTTGTAATTCCACGAACAAATTCACAAATACGGTAAAGTTCTTCTAAAGGAATAATGTCTTCATGTGCGGCGATTTGCAAAACTGGATCTGCAGAAGTATAAACAATCAAATCACCAGTTTTCATTTGATGTTCCCCATAATCATTAATTACAGCCGTACCGCTGTATGGCTTATTGCAAACGATTTTTCGACCTGAGAAGTCCTCAATTTGTTGTAAAAGCTCATCTGGGAACCCTTTAGGAAATACACGAAAAGGCGACTTAATGTTTAAACCCATAATCTCCCAATGCCCCGTCATTGTATCTTTTCCTACAGAGACTTCCTCTAGTTTTGTCGCATAACCTTGATGTTCTTTTATGTTAGCTACCCCTTCTAAGGGACGAATTGTTCCTAGTCCAAGCTGTTCAAGATGGGGAATCGTCAAACCAGCTTCTTTTGCAATATGCCCAAGTGTATCTGATCCTTTATCACCAAATTTTTCCGCATCTGGTGCTTCGCCGATTCCTACTGAATCCATAACAATCAAATGTATGCGTTTAAACATGATTCTTCCTTCTTTCTTTTTAATATAGCTATTAGATAAAAAGAGCGAGCCGAAAATATATCTCCCGTAACCCACCCTTTTTTATTCACTAATCGTTTATTTTGATTTAATATAATTTTTACCGTTTGCTTTTGGCCCCGATGCTTTTCCTAAGAAAACGACCAAAACAATAATCGTCAATAGATAAGGAGCAATCTGTAATAAAACTGGCGGTATAGAAGAAATCACAGGCAATTGAGCACCGATGATACTTAAACTTTGTGCAAAGCCAAAGAATAAAGAGGCGCCCATTGCACCTAATGGATTCCATTTACCAAAAATCATTGCAGCCATTGAAATAAATCCTTGACCAACAATCGTACCTGCGGAAAAATTTCCTGAAATTGATTGAGCGAAGACTGCACCACCCATGCCACCAAGCAAACCTGAAATCAATACACCAGAATAACGCATGGCATAAACATTAATACCTAATGTATCTGCAGCTTGAGGATGTTCACCTACAGCACGCAATCGAAGCCCAAATTTTGTTTTAAAGATAATAAACCAAGCAAGAACAGCAATTAAAATTGCACAATAAGCTGGTAAGAAAGTATTTTTAAAGAAAATAGGACCGATTACTGGTATCTTTGATAAGCCGGGAAACGAGAAATAGCCTAAGTTCAATGAAATATTATCTGTTTGACCTTTACCATACCATGCTTTAATTAAAAACACACCTAAAGCAGGAGCCATTAAATTAATCACTGTTCCACTGATGATGTGATCTGCACGCAAACTAATAGTTGCCACTGCATGCAGTAATGAAAATAAAACACCAACAATGCCACCAACTAAAATAGCGATCCATGGCGTCATGTTGCCTAAAGTCGAACTCATCGTCAAATTAAAAACGACTGCACTAAATGCCCCCATCACCATGATTCCTTCTAATCCCACATTGACAATTCCACTTCGTTCAGAAAAAGTGCCACCTAAAGATGTAAGAATTAATGGAGTTGAATAAACTAATGTTGAAGTGAGGATCAATGCAATTAATTCAATTGTTGACATTATAGCTCTCCTCCCTCTTGATTTTGACTTGTTGGTTTCGTCTCAATTGTCGTTACAATTTCTGCTTGTTTTTTTCCTTGAAAGAACTTTGCCATAATCAAACGAATTAAGAAATTGATTCCTACAAAGAAAATAATTAATGCAATAGATACATTCACAATTTCAAATGGCACGCCAGCTCCTGTTTGCATCCCTAGTCCACCAATTTTTAATACACTGAACAACAATGCCGAAAGCAAGATACCAATAGCAGAACCTGATCCTAGAAGTGATACCGCCATTCCATCAAATCCAATAGATAGCGAAGTGGTTTGAACAAAGAAGTTTTGATAAGTACCCAAACCTTCAACTACCCCGCCAAGACCTGCTAACGCACCTGAAATAACCATTGATAGTACAATGGTACGTTTGCTGCTCATTCCGGCATACTCTGAAGCAAATGGATTTAGACCAACCGAACGAATCTCAAATCCCAACGTCGTTTTTTTCATTAACAACCACATAAGAATCAAGGCAATCAATGCCAAAAATAGACCAGCATTTACACGTGAACCGCCAAACATTTGTGTCATCCAAGGCACTCTAAGAGACGCATTTTGACTAATCAAATTTGAAGAATCAAGACTCGAACGATAAGACGCCGGCATCACATCATGTAAAACAAAAGTACTTACATAAAGTAAAATATAATTCATCATAATCGTTACAATTACTTCACTTGTGCCAAAGAAAGCACGCAACAACCCTGGAACAGCTGCAGCCATCGCTCCTGCCAATGCACCTAAGATTACACACATTGGAAGCAACACTACTTTTGGCAGATCAGGAAAAGCTAATGCCGTCCAAACACTAACAATCCAGCCACAAAGTGCTTGTCCTGAAAGCCCAATATTGAAAAAACCGGCAGAATTAGCTACAGAAAAACCTAATGCTGTAAAAATCAAAGGCGTTGCTTGACGTAACGTTTCGCCAATACTTCTTTGAGACCCCAAAGAGGCATTTAACATAGAAGAATAGCCTTGTACTGGATTAAATCCAAAAGCAGCCATCAAAGCAGCCCCTAAAATTAATCCTAAAATGACTGAAAAAATAGGAACTAGAAGATTGCGAAATTTTTCATTGCGATCATTCATTTACGCCACCAACCTTTTCTAACTCTCTTTTTGCTTCTTCTAGAGAATAGCCTGCCATCAGTAACCCTAGTTCGTTTTCAGAGGTTTGTTTTGGATCAACAATCCCAACAATTTTGCCTTCATGAATAACTGCGATGCGATCAGAAACATTTAAAATTTCTTCTAATTCAAAACTAATTAATAAAACTGCTTTGAATTTATCTCTTTGTTCAATCAATCGTTTATGAATAAATTCAATTGCACCTACATCTAATCCGCGTGTAGGATTTGCAACGATCAACAAGTCAGGATTGCGATCAATTTCTCTTGCAATAATTGCTTTTTGTTGATTTCCACCTGATAAAGCTTTTGCTGGAACAATTTCATTCGTCGTTCGTACATCGTATTCTTCAATCAGTTCACGTGCATGGTCATTCATCACAGAATAATTTAATAAGCCATTGCTACTATAAGGTTTTTGATAATAAGTTTGTAAAGAAATATTTTCAGCTAACGTCATGTCCAAAACTAGCCCATATTTATGCCGATCTTCTGGAACATGTCCGACACCTGATTCTGTAATTTTACGAGGTTTTTTATTTGTAATGTCTTCACCTTTTAAGCGAATCATTCCACTTTCAGTTTTACGTAAACCTGTTAATGCTTGGATCAATTCAGATTGTCCGTTTCCATCGATACCAGCAATTCCCAAAACTTCTCCTGCACGTACCTCCAAACTTAAATCTTTAACTGCATCTAACCCTCGATTTTCTTTTACTACGAGGTGTTCAATCGACAATACAACTTCTTGCGGTTGGGCTTCTTTTTTCATTGTCTTAAATGAAACCGTTCGTCCAACCATCATATCTGCCAGCTGTTGAGAAGTAACATCCTTAACGTTAACAGTTCCTATTCCTTTGCCGCGATGAATCACCGTACAGCGATCTGCTACTGCCTTAATCTCATCTAATTTGTGCGTAATTAAAATAATGGATTTTCCTTCTTTGACCAATTCTTTCATAATAATGATCAGTTCGTCAATTTCTTGAGGAGTTAATACAGCAGTCGGTTCATCAAAAATCAATACATCCGCTCCACGATAAAGTGTTTTTAAAATTTCAACCCGTTGTTCCATTCCAACAGAAATATCCCGCACATAAGCATCCGGATTCACAGACAAACCATATTGCTCCGAAAGTTTTTTGATTTCATTTCGTGCTTTTCGACGATCAAGTAATCCTGAGCGACTCGGCTCACTTCCTAATACAATGTTTTCAGTAACAGTGAACGCGTCAACCAGCATAAAATGTTGATGAACCATACCGATACCCAACTGATTAGCTTTTGTTGGACTTGTTATTTTTACTTTTTTTCCATGCATCAGAATTTCACCTGACGTCGGTTCCAACAAACCTGAAAGTACATTCATCAAGGTTGATTTTCCAGCACCGTTTTCTCCAAGCAACGCATGGATCTCTCCTGCTTTTACTTGTAAATTGATGTTGCCATTTGCTTTGAACGAACCAAACTGTTTGGTGATATTCCGCATTTCTATGACAATATTTTCTTGAACCACAATTTTTCACATCCTAACGATTTCTATCTAAGCAACGATTAATGATAATTCTCTACTAAAACTTCAGAGTGAATCATCAGGGGATTATTCCCTTACCAAGAGGTTGTAAAAGCAACATTTTTGTGTAGTCACGAAGAGAAATAAAAGGGAGTCCCCCTGTTTTAATTTTTTGAACTAATGCTTAAGGACAGCTTCTTGATAAAGAAATAATCATTTTATTGTTCACTAAACTACAGCCTTGTTAAACAATCGTCCAACAAGGCTATAGAAAGGAAAAAACGGTTATTTCCCGGGTGTTTCTGGCACTTTGATCTCACCTGAAATAATTTTTTCTTTTGCTTCATTTACTGCTTTTTTCGCTTTATCTGAAAGTTGGCCTTCTGTAATACCAACCCCATCTTCTTTCAATCCGTACACAATGTGTTTACCGCCTGGGAATTTTCCGTCTGCTGATTTTTGTGCTAAATCTTCTACGACAGTTCCCACTGCTTTTAATGTAGAAGTTAAAGTAAAGTTTTTCTTTTCACCATTTAATGTGTAGTCACCTTCATCAGACTGATCACGGTCAACACCGATAACCCAAACTTTTTTGTCGCCTGACTCGTTTAGTGATTTTGCTTCTTGGAAAACACCGTTACCAGTACCACCGGACGCATGGAAAATAATGTCTGCATTTTGCGCATACATTCCTTGAGCAATGGAGCGGCCCTTATCAGGTGCAGCAAAATCTCCTGCATATTGATTCAAAACATGGATTTTTTTATTTAACGCTTTTGCTCCTGCGTCTACGCCTGCTTTAAATCCTGCATCAAAACGGTCGATCACTTCCCCTTTCACTCCGCCGATAAATCCAACAGTGTCTGTTTCTGTTGTATAGGCCGCAGCAATTCCTGCAAGGTAAGAAGCTTCATTATCTTTAAACGTTGCAGAAACAACATTATTTTTTCCGTCAATTACATCATCAATAATCGCAAAGTTTGTTTCTGTATTTGAAGCAGCCTGTTCCTCAATCGCAGGTTTTAATTTATAGCCAATACCAAAAATTGTTTTAAATCCTGCGTTTAATGCTTGATCAATGTTAGGAATGTAATCCGACTCATTTGCTGATTGAAAATATTGAAACCCATTATTTCCGCGTGAAAGATCATGCTTTTTCCCCCAAGCTTGTAGACCTTCCCAAGCTGACTGGTTGAATGAACGGTCATCAACACCGCCTGTATCTGTGATTAACGCCGCAGTTGCCGTTTTTGAACCACTATTTCCACCAGTTGAACTAGTAGAATTTGACCCGCCGCATGCACCTAATAATAACCCAGCAGATAACGCTACAGCACCTAAACCAAATAATTTTGCTTTTTTCATTTCTGTAAAGCCTCCTAAAAGTGATTGTTTTATTTTTCAACAGTCAACTTGACTGAATGAATGTGAGTTATAAATCTTCTTCTGTAAATGCATAGGGCAACAATTCTTTCACCGTCATTGTCTTAACAACGCCATTGTCTCCTACTAAAGTCACTGGCATGTCCGGTGCGCAAAATTCAACCATTACTTGACGACAAGCCCCACAAGGAGAAATTGGCTCCGGTGTATGACCAGCAATCACTAAGTGAATAAATTCTTTTTCGCCGTCTGAAACAGCTTTGAAAAAAGCTGTACGCTCAGCACAATTAGTTAAACCAAATGAGGCATTTTCGATATTTATTCCTTGATACATTTTTCCAGATTTTGTTACTAAGCATGCTCCCACTGGAAAATGTGAATAAGGAACATATGCTTTATCCAACGCTTCTACTGCGACGTTGATCCATTCTTGTTTTACGTCTTTCATATACTTCTACTTCCCCTTAAAAATTAATAACTTTCGCCTATTGCTCCTGACATAATTGAAACTCCGGCACTCGTACCAATCCTTGTTGCACCAGCTTCCACCATAGCTAAGGCTTCATCTTCGCTATGAATTCCACCAGATGCTTTAACCCCCATTTCTGGTCCAACTGTTTCACGCATCAAACGAACATCTTCTGCCTTTGCTCCGCCAGTCGAAAAACCAGTAGAAGTTTTAACAAAATCTGCTCCAGCAGCTTTTGCAAGCTCACAAGCTTTTACGATTTCAACATCATTTAATAAAGCAGTCTCAATAATTACTTTAACTAATGCTCGATCTTTCGCTGCTTCAACAACCGCTTCAATGTCTTTTTGTACTCTTTCGTATTGTTTCGATTTCAGTGCACCAACATTTATCACCATGTCTACTTCATCGGCGCCATTTTCAATTGCATTTGCAGTCTCAAAAGCCTTCGTTTCAGCCGTATTGGCCCCTAAAGGAAAGCCAATCACCGTACATACCGCTACTGGTTCGCCTTTTAATTGTTCTTTTGCTAAAGCAACCCACACTGGATTGATGCAAACAGAATAAAAGTGAAATTTTTTGGCTTCTTCGATAATTTGCATAACGTCTTCTCGTGAAGCATCTGATTTTAAGATTGTATGGTCGATCATTCGATTTAATTCCATTTTTTGCTCTCCTTTTATTCAATAATAATATCATGTATTAATGTAGGCTCTTCAGCCAAATCACTGATTCTTATACTTTGATAAATCAATTCTTGAATAGAAGCAATTTCTTTTTTGTTACTATAGATAGTTAAGAGCGACTCCCCTTTTTTTACAGCATCCCCAATTTTTTTATTTAACTTAAGCCCTACTGCATGATCAATACTTTCTTCTTTTGTTTTTCGTCCTGCACCTAACATCATTGCTGCAATGCCAAGCTCATTGGCCGCAAGTTTTGAAACAATTCCATTTTCTTTTGCCGGCAACTCCATCACATATTTTGCTGTCAACAGCTTGTCAGGATGATCAACTACAGAAACATCCCCCCCTTGATTTTGGATCATTTCCTTAAATTTATTCAAAGCTTTTCCAGATTCCAATGCTTCTTTCAACAAATCTCTTGCTGCTTCAATCGTTGCTGCTTGATTTGCTAGCACCACCATTTGGCTTCCTAAAACATAGCACATTTCTAACAAGTCTTCTGGTCCATTGCCTTTTAAAGTATCAATAGCTTCAACAACTTCTAAACTATTTCCAATCGCTTTACCTAAAGGTTCAGACATATCTGAAATTACAGCTACCGTTTGACGATTAGCCAATTTTCCAATACTAGTCATTGTCTTAGCTAAACGTCTCGCATCTTCAATATTTTTCATAAACGCGCCATCGCCTATGGTAACATCTAAAACAATGGCATCTGCTCCTGCTGCAATCTTTTTACTCATAATCGAACTAGCAATCAAAGGAATCGAATTAACTGTTGCAGTAACATCACGCAAAGCATAAAGTTTTTTATCTGCTGGAGCAAGATTGCCTGATTGACCAATCACAGCTACTTTGCTTTCGTTGACCATACGGATAAATTCTTCATCAGAAATTTCGATTTGAAATCCAGGAATAGCTTCTAATTTATCCAGCGTACCACCTGTATAGCCGAGACCTCTGCCAGACATTTTTGCAACCGTAACCCCAACGCTGGCCACTAAGGGCGCTAAAATCAACGTCGTCGTGTCCCCTACACCGCCAGTAGAATGTTTGTCAACTTTCACTCCATCTAACGGACTTAAATCAATAACATCTCCTGAATGCGCAATGGCAAGGGTTAAGTCAGTAATCTCTTGATCAGTCATGTCTTGATAAAAGATCGCCATCAACAACGCACTAATTTGATAATCTGGAATTTCACCATTTGTATAGTTTGTAATAATATAATTAATCTCTTTCGTTGATAACGCCTTTCCATCACGTTTTTTTTCAATCAGATCTACCATTCGCATTGTCTGATCCTCCTTGTCTTCATTCGGTATTATACAGGAATTTCAAAAAAGGTAAACCACTTTAGTAAACTGGTTTACTTAAATAAAAAAAGCATATCTACGCTCCTGTAACCACTTACATAAGCAATATAACGCCGAGTTACTCATTTGTCAATACTTTTATGCTCTCACGAATAATTAATTTTGTTTCAAAAACTTTGTTCGGAACTTTACGTTGGGGGAATTCAATGGCATCAATCAAAAAACGTGCCGCATAAAAACCAATGTCAGAACTTGGTTGTTTTACTGTTGTTAATTTAGGAATCATATACTCTGATAGCTTCAATCCATCAAAACCTATTACCGAGATATCCTCAGGAATTTTTTTCCCTACTTCATCAATCGCTTGATAACAGCCAATCGCCATCGCATCATTTCCGCAAAAAATTGCAGTAAGATCTTTATGTTTTAATAACTTTTTAGAAGCTTCATATCCACCTTGTACATTTAACTCTCCTTGCTCCACATATTTACCACTAAAAGGAATTCCGTGATCTTTTAAGGCATGTCGGTAACCATTGAAGCGTTCTTCTAATTGATAATAACCTGTTGTTTCTTTAAGCATTCCTATTTTTTTGTGTCCGTTTTCAATAAAGAAAGAAACTGCCCGATAGGCTCCTTCATATTCTTTAACGAGTAAGCGCCCATTATCACGTGTATTTAGTCCTCGATCGATTAAAATAATCGGCATATTTTGATAAAAGCCACTATCTAAAGAATATTCATCTGGTAAAACATGAGGAGTTGCTAACAAAATACCATCTACTGAACGATGAGAAAGTTCTTCTAAGTACTTGATTTCATTTTCTTGACTATGGCGAGAATTACAAAGCATGATGACATACCCCAACGGATTCAAATAACTTTCAACGCCTTCGATCAATTTGGAAAAGAAAAAGTCTGTCACGTCTGGAACAATCATTCCAATTGTTTTAGAATGACGATTGATTACATTTGATGCAAAATAATCCGGTTTATAATGGTATTCGTTAACGATACTCAACACTTTTTTACGGGTTTTATCACTAAAGCGGCTTCCTTTATTATTTAAAATTTGTGAGACAGTTGTAACGGAAACACCTGCCATTTCTGCAATATCTCGGATTGTTAGTTTCACTTTTTTTCCCCCTTTATAGTTAAATTCTTTTTCAGTTTACCAAAAGCACCTTAAAAAGAATAGATAGAAAAAAGTCTGAAAGAAGAGCTACTTTTCCAAATGCTCAAAGATGATCAACCTCAAAAAACATTTCAGTTAATTATTACTGAAACGTTTCCTGAGTCATTTATTTTTTATGGATTCGTAAAAAATTTGCTACGAAGACCTTGCTACTTATCTGCTTAACTCCGAAACTTTTCTATCCGCTGGCTCTTTGTCACAACTTTGTGTTTGAGCAATACGATTGGCTGCTTTTAATTTGTATTGAAGTGAATCCTCATTCTTTTTGTATGGCTTCTCTAAGGTAGGTAATGTCTTATTTTTTACGACCTGTGTAGCTCCTATTGCCATATTGCTCATGTGTTTTTCTAACTTTTTAACAAGTGAGGTTCGCATTTGTTGCGGTATTTCTTGATCTTGTTCAATTTGTTTTTTCAGTTTGGATACTTCCAAAGGATTTTTAAAAAAGTTTTGCTCATATTCTTCTATTTTAATTAAAGCATTTTCCTTAGCGTCTTGAAAATAAGATTTAAAAATTACTGCACATAAGTTTTTTTTCTCTATCTCCATTTTATCGACTTGTCCACTTTCTTTTATCGTGCCTGCTAAACTACTATCTTTTAACTCTGCTATAAAACACTCTTTATTTTTTGAGAAAATCACCTCATTGTTTTTTATATTCCTTTCAATAATTTCATTAAATTGATTCTCATTGATTAATTTTTTGTACTTATGTATTTGATTAACCGCAGCTGTATATTCTTCTTGGTTTGCCTCATGTTTAATTTCATTTATTGAAGAAAATAACCCTTCATATTCTTTTACATTTTCCCCTTGTTCTTGCTTCATCATTCCTCTTAGTTCCTGCTCAAGATATTTCTTCAAAATATATTCTTTCTTAAAGATCGAAAGAGGCGACTCCTGATTTTTTAACGTTAAGTCCTTTATCTCAGATATAAGAACTCGTTTTATTTCTGTATTTTCTTTTTTATCTGCTTCAATTCTATGTACGATAGCATCAATCAATCCTTCTTGTCGCACTATTTCTTTGTATCTATCTATTTTCTCATAAACCTTTTGGCGTTTCTTTAATTCCATCTTTAATAAATTTTCTGACAAATAATCTAAAGTTTCCTCCTCTTTCATCTTCATCTTTAAATCCGGAGATATTTTAGAATCATCTTTAAACTCTTTGTATAACGTTTCGTTTGTATTCTTAAGGTTCCTCAAAACATGTTCTACTATTACCCGTCCATTATCAAATTTTTCTGTACGTCTTTGTAGCTCACGAATAAGCGCTTGTTTTTCTGCCCCCTCTAAATTTGTTTGATTGATTTTTTCTTGAAGTAGCTTTACTTTATAAAAATCAGCTGGACTTGTAACGCTAATAAAATCCTTATATAAATTCTGCTTTCTTTTATAAAGCTTACTTATAATAGCTGTAGGAGTCTTTTCTATCTCCTCCTGAATATACTTGCGAAGACCTTCTTTATTTGGAAAAGTATGATTGATTAGTTCTTGTACGATTTTTTCTTTTTCATTTGAAGAAAAATCCGTTAGCTCGGCTAGCACCTTCTGACAGACAGAAGTTAATAGTTGAGGGTTTTGCCTCTCATAGGCATTCTTCACTTGGGTAAACATATTCTGATTTTTTTTATGCAGTTTTAATTTTATAAAAGGATTCACATTAAGAAAGTCTTGAAACTTATCCTCAATATCTGTTCCTTTAATTAAACGTTCGAAATTATTCTGATCATCCCAAGGCAATTTAGGCTTATATTTAGAAGCTAACGCTGTTCGATAATGATACAATCCATTGTGCTTCAGTTCCTCTAAAAGATCCAATAATTCAATGGTTAATGGCGAAGCTTTAGAATTTTGTATTCTATTTGGCAAATTGTTTTCTTGTGCCCTCTTTCTTTTATTTTCTTGGAAATCTTCCTCTAGCTTTTTTTCTAAAACAACAAACTTATCAGCCAATTCTTTGTTATCTTTTTTTAAAAAGTTTAATACATTTTCTGAGCTAAAAATTGGCATTGTTAAAATTTCTTCAGTAGTAAAAACCTTTAGTGTTTCCATCATTTTTCCTCGCTATTTTCTATTTTATTTGATTTTTTAGCTAAATTAGTCACTAATCAGTACTTATTCTTTTACGCTTTTAATAATGTAGTACCCTTTCTCTTTTTTGACAATCGCTGCATTTCCAAAAACCTCTTTCATCTTGTTTTGAGCACTAGGCGCACCTTGTTTTTTTTGGATGACGATGGTTAACGTTCCTCCTTTTTCTAACCTAGGAAATGCTTTTGTTAAAATTTCATGCACTACTTTTTTACCAGCGCGAATAGGTGGATTACTAACAATCGCTGCATAAGTTTCTTCATGCACTCCCTCATAAATGTTAGATTGGTGTATATCAACCCATTCAATTCCATTGCGCTTTGCATTTCCTTGTGCTAATTCCACAGCCCGAAAGTTAATATCAACCATCTCAACAAAACGTTGACTTGCAAATGCAATAGCTAATCCAATCGGACCATACCCACAACCAACATCTAAAATTTTTCCCTTTGCTGGTATCTCGTTCCAATCAAATGTATCAATCAATACTCGAGAACCAAAATCAACTGTTTCACGTGAAAACACTCCTGAATCTGTTACAAATTGGAAGTTGTTCCCTTTTAATTCAAACGTCCATTGTTCAAAATCGTGATCAGTCGTCGGATTTTGCGCATAATAATGGTTAGTCATATACTTCATCCTTTTTACTTGTTTCTTGTTTCTTGTTTCTTGTTTCTTGTTTCTTGTTTCTTGTTTCTTGTTTCTTGTTTCTTGTTTCTTGTTTCTTGTTTCTTGTTTCTTGTTTCTTGTTTCTTGTTTCTTGTTTCTTGTTTCTTGTTTCTTGTTTCTTGTTTCTTGTTTCTTGTTTCTTGTTTCTTGTTTCTTGTTTCTTGTTTCTTGTTTCTTGTTTCTTGTTTCTTGTTTCTTGTTTCTTGTTTCTTGTTTCTTGTTTCTTGTTTCTTGTTTCTTGTTTCTTGTTTCTTGTTTCTTGTTTCTTGTTTCTTGTTTCTTGTTTCTTGTTTCTTGTTTCTTGTTTCTTGTTTCTTGTTTCTTGTTTCTTGTTTCTTGTTTCTTGTTTCTTGTTTCTTGTTTCTTAAGTTTATCTTTTTGTCTATATATATGCAACAATATCACTGTGTTTTTTTAAATTTATAAAAAGCTAATAAGACAAAAAATTATAGCATTATAAACTTATTAAATCGTTATTTATATGTTTTTTATAAAACTTTTATTTTTCATTTAATTGCATCGTTATTCATTTATCAAAAAATAAAAGATTTAAAATAAGAGATTTCATCTATTCTTTTTTATGTAGTAGGGTTTAAGCCTTTTTTGTGTTAAAATGATTCCATTGATGGGAGAATGCAGGAGGCTATTATGAATGATCCAATGAACTACTACCGTATTGCAAGAGAAGAATGGCGTGAATTTTATCGAAATGGGCAGGCACCCTTAACCCAAGATGAATTAGATAATATCAAAAGTTTAAATGACCGTATTTCAATGCAAGATGTCCGGGATATCTACGTCCCTCTCGCTCATTTGATCTATCTATATATGAAAGAATTTGAGTCACTTTCCTTAAGTAAAGGACTGTTTCTTCATAAATATGTAGAGATGTCGCCATTTATTATCGGAATTGCTGGAAGTGTTGCTGTTGGAAAAAGCACAACTGCTCGCTTGTTACAAACCATTTTATCTCGGACATTTAAACGTAGGAATGTTGAGTTAATTACGACAGATGGTTTTTTATATCCTAATAAAACATTAAAAGAACGCGGAATCATGAATCGTAAAGGGTTTCCAGAAAGTTATAATATGGAAATGTTGATTGATTTTCTTAATCGAGTAAAATCCGGACAAGAAGAAATTCAAGTACCTGTTTATTCGCACGACGTTTATGACATTATTCCAGGAAAATATGAATTGATCGAACAACCTGACATCCTAATCGTTGAAGGAATTAATACTCTTCAACTCCCAGCAAATCAACAAATCTATGTTAGCGACTTTTTTGATTTTTCTGTTTATGTTGATGCTGATTCATCACTTATTGAAAAATGGTACTTGGATCGTTTTGGGGCCTTACTTGACACGGCCTTTCAAAATCCGCAAAATTATTATTATCAATTTGCCATCGGTGATCGCGATGATGCTTTTAAAATGGCAAAAGACGTATGGAAAAATGTGAATTTGAAAAATTTAAAGGAATATATCTTGCCTACTCGCAGCAGAGCGGATATAATTCTCCATAAAATTGAAAATCATATTATTGATTCAATTTTTATGCGAAAATATTAGCATTTTAAAATAGTTTTTCTATTTTGAGATAAAATTTAAAGGATAGGGGTAATAAATGTGACAAACGTTGCCGATATGACAAACGTTGAAAAGATTATCGTATTAGATTATGGTAGCCAATATAACCAATTGATTACACGACGCATCCGTGATTTAGGAGTTTTTTCTGAATTATTAAGCCACCGCATTTCTTCTGAAGAAGTCAAAGCCATGAATCCAAAAGGGATCATTCTTTCTGGTGGACCAAATAGTGTATACGATGAAAATGCTTTTGGTATTGATCCAGAGATTTTTAATCTAGGGATTCCTGTATTGGGCATTTGCTACGGCATGCAGTTGATTACGTATAAACTAGGTGGCAAAGTTGAACCAGCAAAAAATCGCGAATACGGAAAAGCGCAATTACAAATAACTAGTGATAAAGCGATATTATTCAACGACACACCTGTCCATCAAACAGTTTGGATGAGTCACGGAGATTTAGTAACACAAGTACCAGAAGGTTTTGAAACTGTTGCTACAAGTAAAGATTGCCCAATCGCAGCCATTCAAGATACTAATCGCAATTTCTATGGAATCCAATTTCATGCAGAAGTTCGCCATTCCGAATACGGAATTGAGTTGTTGCGTCATTTTGCCTTTGATATATGCCATTGTGAAGGAAACTGGACAATGAATAATTTTATTGACATGCAAATCGAAAAAATACGTGAGCAAGTCGGTGACAAAAAAGTATTGCTAGGACTTTCAGGCGGAGTTGATTCTAGTGTCGTTGGTGTTCTTTTACAAAAAGCAATCGGCGATCAACTAACTTCCATCTTTGTTGACCACGGTCTATTACGTAAAGGTGAAGCAGACCAAGTAATGGAAAGTTTAGGCGGGAAATTTGGTCTAAATATTATCAAAGTGGATGCAAGAAAACGTTTCTTAGACAAGTTAGCTGGTGTTTCTGATCCTGAACAAAAACGTAAAATCATTGGTAATGAATTTGTGTATGTTTTTGATGATGAAGCAACAAAATTAGCGGGAGAAGAAGGAATTGCTTTCTTAGCCCAAGGAACACTTTATACTGATGTGATAGAAAGTGGAACGGAAACTGCTCAGACGATCAAATCTCACCATAACGTGGGGGGACTACCAGAAGATATGCAATTTCAATTAATTGAACCTTTGAACACACTATTTAAGGACGAAGTACGTGAATTAGGGACACAACTAGGAATGCCAGATTCAATCGTTTGGCGCCAACCTTTCCCTGGACCCGGTTTAGGTATACGCGTTTTAGGAGAAATTAACGAAGAAAAACTAGAAATCGTACGTGAATCTGACGCTATTTTGCGTGAAGAAATCGCTGCTGCTGGTTTAGACCGCGATATTTGGCAATACTTCACCGTCTTACCAGGTATCCGCTCTGTAGGTGTAATGGGTGATGGACGTACTTATGATTATACTGTTGGTATCCGTGCTGTTACTTCAATTGACGGTATGACTGCCGACTTCGCACGTATCCCATGGGATGTCTTACAAAAAATTTCTGTACGCATCGTTAACGAAGTTGCTCACGTCAATCGTATCGTGTATGACATTACAAGCAAACCCCCTGCAACAGTAGAGTGGGAATAGAACGGAAAGCATCTAAATCCTTTATTTATTAAGGGTTTAGACGCTTTTTTCTATCCCCTGATAACATTTTGATAACAGTTTATCTACACTTATTTTTTTCTATAACTTCATTACCTTACTTAACACCTACCGCACTACCGTTTGCTAAACTCGTTTTTTCATAAAGAAATAAAAAACATTTCTTTACAAAAAATCAAGTACAATTGTTTTAATTCTATCTGTTTGCTAAAAAAAGAGGCACCCCTAATGGATTACCTCTCGCACTTGTTATACTGCTTTCTTTTTAATCTGTACACTTTCCGCCTTAAACGATAAAGCAATGAATCCATTTGATACATACGGGTTACAACTTATTCCCTCAAAACTGACAAATGTTTCTCCTGATTTATCCAGTTCTGATTGTGTAATAACTGGATTATCACTTTGAACAGATACCCGAATACTTTTATATTTCTTATCTTTCATCAACACTTCATAAGTGTAACCATCAATTTCTCCTGTTCGTTCATTTCTTCCAGTCGCTTCATTCTTCTCATATTTTGGTTTAGGTGCTACTTCTACCAACAATAAATCTCTTCCTAGTTGTCCTACTAAATCAAAATCTCTCATTTTAAATTCCGCCATTATTTTTTTCCTTCTTTCTTAATATATTGATTTCCTTGAAAAACTTTCTTTTGTTCTTGAATTGAGTCATCTTTCTCCCATTGCAAAACATGTGTAAGTTTCGTTGCAACATCTCTATTCATATTTGGATATAAATGACCATATGTTCCGAGCGTTGTCTTAATGTCCTCATGCCCCAACCTATCTTTAATGATTAGTGGGTTTTCTCCCATTGAAATGAGTAATGAGGCATGAGAATGCCGTAATCCATGAATTCTAATAGAATGAACCTTTGCCAATTCTGAATGCCTTCTAATAATATGTCTAACCGTATGTTTATTCGTTGGCATACCATTATAAGAAAGTAAGTACGGAACATCCCCTAAGTTTTTCGTTTGAATCTCTTTCCACTCTTTTAAGTATTCAATTGTTGTTTTATCTAATGCAATAATTCGTTTACTTGCCCTCGTCTTTGGTTCTATAAAATAAAACATTTCTGTATTTTGATAAAACATTGATTTATTCACATTTAATGTTTTATCATCAAAATCAATATCCGTTTCCCATTGTAAAGCTTGCGCTTCTCCAAACCTCATTCCTGTCATAAAAAACAGCCACAACGTAATAAACGAAAAATGTTCATAGTAATTCGTCCTATCAAAAGTAGATAAAATCCTTTCAAACTCTTCCTTCGTCCAAAAATCAACATCAGATTTTATTTTTTTAACATTCCCCACCACTTTTGCAGGATTGTTAGGAATCATTCCTAACTTGTGAGCTCGTTCCAAACTCATTGAAAATAGCCCATAAATATTCCTTATATACGCATTACTAATTTTTCCAGTGAGGTCATTTTGCCATTTTTGAATGAGAATAGGTGTAATTTCTGAAACCTTTTTCTTATAGAATGGCTGAAAATAAAGTTTCATAGAAGACAAGCGATTATTATACGTTCGTTCTTTTACCCTCCCTTTATACCAAGGGAGGAAAATTGACTCAAAGTATTCCTTATAACTCATACTACTATTTGTTTTAAAGGCTAAACGACCGTAATCATTCATCACTTCGTTATAAGCCTGTAGTGCTTCTTTTCTTGTTCTAAAACCACGTTTCATTTTTTGGATTCGTTTCCCTGTAACATCATCAAATCCTAAACTCGCAACATAATAATAAGTACCTTTTTTCTTATCCTTATATACATTTGCCATGCAATTCAACACCTTCTTGAATATCAAGTGATACTCCTAAAATGCTTTCTACCGCATGAACGGGTACACGTCCTAATCTTCGGCTACTATAATAGTCATAACCTTCTTGTACCATGTAATGTTTAGCTAATCGAATAATCGTTTGCGATTGACTTTTACCAAAACCTAAGGCAAACAAATCATCTTTTGTAACAGTAATCAATCGTTCTCACTCCAATCGTGTCCATTGATTACCCTATTCGCCTATGCTATACTTAAAGTGTCGAGTTTTAAGTAGGGCTTAGAGGAATCAGGTTATCAGATTCTTTTTTAAGCTCTTTTTTTGTATTTTCATATACAACTTCTAATAAATCAGTTCTCCCGATGTCAATTAAATGATCTACCATTTTTTTAGCTAGTGGTCTACTATATTCTACGGTGTCTGTAATGCTATCCAAATTTTGCAAATGTCCTAGCCATTATTTTCTGCTAGAAATCGAAAAGCTTTAATCCCTGCAACACCCCCACCAAACAATAACCATTGCTCTGTATTTAGTAAGCCTGTAACTTCATAGACCCTTGGAATATGAATAGGAACAATCTTTCCTAAGTAACGTTCCCACGTTCTCCATACTTTTTTACAAGTATCATCTGCATAAAACGTCAATTCTTCTTTTACAACAGCTCTTACAAGTTCTTCTAACGACTTTTTCTCATATGCAATCATTTGCGCCATCACATGAGCTACATTCCGTTTCAATTCAAGTTCAAGTCGTTTCCACGACCCTATTTCTTCTAGTGAACACTTTTTTTCTTTTGCAGTCTCCATATCTTTATCATAAATTCGAAACATCAAGTCTGATTTACGTTTTCCGATATATAATGTTCGACTTTTTTTCGTCCCTTGAAAATTACTTTCATATAAATCATGTTTTCGATTTTTTGAGTAATACATATTTTTCTCACATTTTGAAATTAATTGCTTTACAGTAAAATAAGGTATTTCATTTCTATCATCTAATGCAATATCTAATCGTTTAATCGAAAATCTATTGTCAAAATAACAAAATAAACACTTGAAGAACTCCTTCCACGAAAAATTCATTGCATTAAGCAACCGTTCATAAACAGTACAACCATCTCCACTTAAAACAAGATAACATTCTTCACTTCCATTCTTCGGATACTCTTCGGTAAAAATTTTAATTGAACCATATGTGTAACAAATATCATAATCTTTATGTTTTACACGTCCATTTTCAGCCAAGAAGCAAGCAGAATCAATTTGTAACGCAATTTCCATCACTTCACTAACTGAACAGTGAAATACTACCTGTAACCAGTCAATCTTTGCCGTAATATTTTCTCGGCTTTTCAAAACACCACCTCCGATGACTAAAAAACGTGCAGGTAATTCCCACCTCAAAACCTCGATATAACAAAGGTTTGTCACACTATTATGGTGATTGACACAGTGCTATTAGAAGGCACTGTGAACTCGTTTCGCAAGCGAAACTCCTCCTGCCATCATTCCTACTACAAGTCTATTGTGCTTTGCCCTGATGGCAAGCCCAAGTCTTGTAGGGAAGTCTGTCAGGATTTTTTCTTTTGAAATGGTTTATCCATCTTTCCCATTTCTAACTCCTCAATACGTCCTTGTAATTGATAATTTTCTCGCATAATTGACTGTACCTGTGCTTTCAAAAGCAAAGATTCTTTCGATAGCTTAGCAAAATTTTCATTCAATCTTTCCATCATCTCTATTAAATTATCAATGAGCGTTTTATTCTGTTCAGGAGTCTTTTCTTCTTCAAACACTTTAATAATTGCGTCTTTAATTGGTTGACCTTTATTTCGAAGTATAGATACTTCTTGAAAATGTCCCACGTCTGCTTCTGAAAATTGATAAATTTTGGTATAACTTGTTTTTCCTACTTGAACTGTTCTTTGTTCAAACGAAATCCCGCATAACTCCTCTACCATTTTTCGCCATCTATGAAGAGTTGATATATTATTCAAACCATCTACTCGTTTGATAACTTCTTCCGCTTCAAACATTTTAATGCCTCCCTTCTAACAGTTCCCTCTTCACAAAGAGAAAAGTATTTTGTATAATAATATACAGAGGAAAAAAACTTCCTCTAAAAAGATTATAGAGCAATTTTTTTCCTCGAAAAGGAGTTAGTAAAAAATGACAAATAATCATGTCAACTATACAACTATTCTCAATAATTTCAGTGAAAATATGCGGAACAAACGTTTGGAATTAAATATGTCACAAAAAAAGTTAGCTCAAATTATTGGCGTATCCGCTAAAACTATTCAAAATTACGAAAATAAGAATACCATACCAAATTCAGTAACTATGGAAGCTATAGCAACTGCTCTAGGTTTATCATTAGAAAAGATAATCGATGCCGATGAAGATGCTAAAAGAAAAATACAAATCGCAGACTACTTGGCATACATGGAAGAAAATGGTACGTATTATCGAGAATTAGAAGGAATTGATATTGCAGGCTTAATTTATGACAAAATCGAATTTAAAAGACGTGTTGAAAACGGTATTACAGACGAAGAATTGAATACTATACTTAGAGGGACTCTTAATATATCCAAAGAAGAGAAAATAAACTTGATTGAACTAATGTTTGATGCAAAAATATCTAGAGAATTAGAAATTGCAGAAAAACAAATAGAAAAAAGATTTGATGAATATGCTACAGGATTCCGAGCTATTCGAATGGGTGATTTTTCAGTCATAGAAAATAATGACTATTTTGATAATGATGATGACTTATTGTACTAAATTATAAAAAGCAGATAACCTTCAATTGGTTACCTGCTCTATTAAAACCACATTATTGTCAACTCTAAATTATGCTATAGGTTGTACCGTAGTGCGCTCAATTGATTGAAAATATTCTACTGCTTTTTTCACAAAATTAGCAGAACCAAACTTACTAATCAAAGCTACAATATTTTTAACCATTGGTGATTTCAATTCAAAGTTAGCTGTTTCTAATTCACCAGTATCTTTGTTTTTACCAATAATTACAGTAACCACAATCGCTCCTACATAGCCAGCCACCACTAATTCTACTACGGCTATCGCTACTCTAGGTTCTGGTTGTGGATTTTGACCATTCAAAGAATCTTCAGATTTACTAATACTAACCTTCTTTAATATATTAGCATTGAGTAAAACAGATTCCAAACTTTCTAAATCTTCATTTTCACAAGCTCTTTGAAAATCAGATGATTTTGATAAATCTAACAGTTTCGAATACATGTAATTGTTCTTATCCATTTCTGATTGCCCTCTTTTACTTAAACAAAGAATTAAACTCAATTTTATCAGAAAACATTTGATTAATCTCAGGTTCAATGGTACTAATATTTTCTGAAATTGTCTGCAAAACATTTTTATTATTATAAATATAGTCACAAAATTGACAATAATGTGCAAACTCAGGTAGTACAATTTCTGGGTTCCATTTATGGACTTGATGGATGATTTTTATTGGTCCAGAAACATATAACCATTTTTTCAAGATATCTTTTTCTTGCAACTGGTAACTTTCAACCAATTTATCCTTTTTTAAATTACCAATATTTAACTGTTTAATTCTACGAACAGTTATACCACAACAAGAATATATTCGGTTATATGAATCCACAGCTAAATAATTAAATAGATTATCACACCCATTTTCTATTTCTGAATCTTCAATTTCATCATATTTATATTTTTCATCATTTTTTAAAGATACCCAAGGTGAACTCAAAATTTCTAAATATTTATCCAGACCTTCATTTTTAATTCGTTGAAATGTAGGGGGGCTTTCTAAATTTTTTTGCGAGAATTTACTATTTTTAGTTAATTCAATCGTGATAGCAGTACTTAAACGCTCGCTTACTGAAGCATATACTGCATTAAGAACTTTATCTATAGATATATATTGTTGGTGATTATCTCCTGTAGAAACATTTAATTCTACCATTCCTGCTTCCTTAAGTTTACAAAGGTACTCTTTTGCAGTTTCTATATCTTTTGCCCAATAAGCATTACTGATAACACGAGATTTTAAATTTTTAGAATTAGCATACGAAATTCCTTCAAGCAAATTGTTTCTGAGTAGCGTAGCTTCTCCACCTGTCCAGACAATCATACTTAACGAATCAAATTCTGCTGCTTCATCAATTATTTTTTTTATCCCTTCTAATGAAAGCATTTGCTTGTGATTTGGAGAACAAGAAAAACAACAGTCTTCACAACTAGCCGTACATTTATACGTCGTTATTATACCTAAGCTACTAGGAGATATAAGGTTATTTATTTTAATCACCGCTTTTCTATAAGATAATTTCATGTTACAATATTGTGAATAATTTATCAATTATTTTTTTATAAAAAAGGAGGATTTCTAAAAATGAGTACACTTTTTATAGCTTACGCAAAAAAAAATAAAATCAAGCTATTTCTATTATCATTAAATTTGATACTACTTTCTTTGGTAAAAGTCCCATTACCTTATTTTTCTAAAGTAATTATTGATAATATATTAACTCAAAAAAATTATGATTTAATTTTACCTATAATAGCTTCTTTTATTTTAATTATCGTTACCCAAATACTATTAGGATGGATTAGTTCTATTCAAAATGCTAACTTTTTCCAAAATTTTATTTTTTCAATGCGCGAAAAAATATTTCAAAAATCCATTGAAAATACTTATGTAAACAATAATCAATTAGGATTGATACAAACACTTATGACAAGCGATGTAGAGAATTTATCTAATAATTATCTAACTATAATATCTACATTTTTTACTAGTATTATTCTAATAGTCAGTTACTTAGTTATATTATTCTTTCTAAATATTAAGCTTGCTCTTCTATGTATAATTTTTATACCTTTATATATTATTTGGACTCTTTTTATGGGAGAAAAAATAAAAAAAATGAACAGCATTGCTCAAAACAAAAGAGGTCAATTACTCTCATCATTAACTCATTTTATGACTAGTTTAGTCCCTATACACATCTATTCATATTTTGATAATGTTCGTCATGAATTTAAAACTGTCAATACAGAAAACAAAACAATAAACAAACAGATTTTAAGCCTTCAAGCTTTCTTTAATATTATATCGGGTACAATCATTGTTGTAGCCTCTTTTCTACCTTTTTTTGTAGGTATATTTTTTGTTATACACAATCAGTTAAGTATTGGAGAACTAATTGCTTTCAATGGTTATGCTATGAGTCTATTTACGCCATTAACAAGCCTAATAAACTTGCTAGTCCTATTTAAATCATCAGAAATTTTTGAACAAAGAATCACTTCTGTAACTAATGATACTGAATGCCTCTCAAAAAACATACAGAAATCTGATAGCTCAAAAAACAATAACCACGAGTTATATATCGAAAAAATGACCTTAAAAAATACAGCTAATCAATTATTGCTAAATAGTGAAAATTTCTATGTAGATAAAGGTGAAATAGTTTTACTAGATGGTGATAATGGTACAGGAAAATCCTTATTTTTAAAATCAATTGCTGGTTTATATAAAAACTTTTCTGGAAACATTTTTTTCCAAAACACCTTAATATCCGAACTTGATGCATCTACAATAGCCCAACATATTATATATATAGATAACCAACAAAAATTTGTGTTAAAAGATTTTTATCACGAAATGGAAATACTGAATTCTTACAAAATTGATTTAAACTATTTCTTTGATATCGTAGGAATAGATACCCACATCGAAACTTTCGATTTTCAAAGAGATTCTCTAAATAATAGTATTAGCGCTGGACAAGCACAGGCATTAAGGATAGTCCGTGCTCTAATAAAAAAACCAGATCTACTTATATTAGATGAAATTTTTTCAAATATTTCACAACAAAAAGTAGATTCTATTATAAAAAATATCCGAATAGAGTTCCCTAACATCTCAATTATCATTGTTGACCATCACTTCACAAATGAAATGTTAGTCAACAGATGTTATACTATAGATGATAAAGAAATTGTAGCGAAGGAGTAGTTAAAATGAAACTTAGCGTAAAAAAAATGTGGATAGGAATTTTGGTCTTAGCCATTTGTACCATTCTATATCAACAAAAAATATTACCTCCAATCCCATATGCCATAATTACATGTGGTATACTAATTTATTCACTAATAAAAGTTCTTAAATCTGGAAAAAATGATAAAATCACAGCCAAGTATACTCCAATTTGGATTCAAAATATCAATGGTTGGACAATCAATAATGAAAGCTTCTACGGGAAAATTTTTTATATTATCCTGATAATTTTGTTTCTAGTTTTTTTGATTTTAGTTATATTCTTCAAATTTCCTTTACGAATTAGTGGTTAATTAGTAAATGTACTCATTCTTCAAATGATAACACTTTGATAACAGTCTACAAGAATATGTCTACTTTAAACTAATTTAAATTCATCTAAAACAGCATTAAAACAACTCTTTCCCCGCTTGTCAAAGTAGTTTGCTTTTGAGTGGGAATAGTCCTCGGAGAGCTAGGAACCCTTATATTTCAAGGGTTTTTAGCTCTTTTTCTTTTTCCATTGCACTTTCATTGCACTTTTTGTTTTCATCTCTTCTTAAATAGTTCACGGTGAACTGATTCCTAGGAGAACTGTCTAAGTTTTGTTTGGTTGGTTCAAAATCAATCACGCCATTTAGCTTATCGGCAACTTGGAAGTTACTGTTTGGATAAAGATGACCATAGGTACCTAGTGTGGTTTCAATATCTTCATGTCCTAGACGTTCTTTGATAATCAAAGGGTCTCCCCCATCTGAATGAGTAAAGACGCATGAGAATGCCGCAAGGCATGTATTCGGATACGGTGGACACCTGCCTTTTTAGCATAACGATCAATCGCATATGAAATGGTATGTTTTTGTGTCGGAATGCCGTTATAGCTCATCACATAACTTGTTTTAATCACTTTCTGCTGGACATTTTTCCAAGCTTTCAATAAAACTAAGGTCGTTTTGTCAAGGACAATTTGTCGAATACTTGCTTGCGTTTTGGGTTCTGTAAAATAATATTCTGACTGATTCTTATAATAGAGCGTCTTGGTAATGGATAAAACACCTGTTTCAAAGTCAAGATCTTCCCATTGAATAGCAGTTGCTTCACCAATCCGCATACCAGTCATAAACAAGAACCACAAAGAAATGAACAGAAAATGTTGATAAAAGTCTTCCTTATAAATCAAAGAAATCACTTTTTCAAATTCTTCCTTAGTCCAAAAATCCACTTTCTGTTTTTGCTTTTTTACATTGCCAACAATCTTTGAGGGGTTTGTTACAGCAAGCCCCAATACTACTGCTCGATCCATGGCTAAAGAAAACAGACCTTGAATCGCTCTTACATAAGACGGTTGTAAATTCTTAGAAAGCTTTAACTGCCATTTTTGAACATGAATCGGTTCAATATCGCATACTGCTAATTTATAAAAGTAGGGAAAGTGTTTTAGAACAGTATTCAAGCGATTATTGTAGGTTCGCTCTTTGACCTTAGTACGGTACCAAGGAAGAAATAACTCTTCGATATAAGCCTTGAACAGCATTTTATCTTCTGCCATAGCCAATTCATCAGGTTTCATTAGTAACAGTTTGAAATATTCTTCTTTGGCTTCTTTTTTCGTTTTGAAGCCACTTTGATATTTTTGAATTTTCTTACCATTTCCATCATAACCAAGATTCGCTCGAAAATAATACATACCATTCTTCGCTTTTTTGATTGGGTCTTTTGCCATGTTTTTACTCCTTACCGTGCAAAAACAAATCAGACCTATTTTCATCTAAAAACTTAATTCCTAGAAGTTCTTCGACAGCTTCACGAGGGACTCTATCCAATTTTCTGGATTGGTAATACGTATGACCTTTTGCGATCATTAATTCCTTCGCTTTTTTGATAATATCTGCTGAAAAAGAATTTCCATATCCTAGCTTGACTAAGTCTTTCTTCGTGACTGTTATCATACCTACTCCTTTCCATCATAGGCTAGGAAAACTTCAATATTCACCTATGATTATACCAAATAAACTATTGACATACATCAAATTCTAATGTTTCGGGGTTTAAACACACTTAAACAGTTGTTGGTACAACTTCACTGGATTTCCACCACCCTCATTCCTATGAGAGACGCTTATTTATATAGTGCGTGTGTATCATTATTCCAATATTTAGGTCATGGCGTTTGAGTTCCACCTCAAAGTAACCGTCAAATGTTATTCGCTAGTCTTCATTTTCTAAAAACATCGTGGCGCATTTTCGATTTAGCTCGCTAAACACTGAACGTATTTAAGTATGTGATATTTAATTGTCAAAGAATAATTCGGCTTATTTGCCTATCAAAGTTCATAACCCACTTTATAAGCTTTGATAGACAAACTACTGTTAGAGATTCTCCATGTACCAAATATTGATACATGGAGGAATATTAAGATAATTCAAACTTGAAGATAGCCGTAATAAGCTTTGTTTCAAGCGAACGCTTGATTTCGTCTTCAACTTGTAGATGTGGCACACCATAATCGTCAATTACAGTAACTTGCGAAAGTCGGATAATGTACTGCTCAAAATGCTTCAACATTCGATTGATTGCTGCGATATCACCATGAGTAGCTAAAACGATCACCGAAAACGGTAATATAGTTGATTTACTCTTCATTTGTATGTTCCTCTATAAATTTGCGTAATTCTTTCAGTGCTCTTTTTTTATGATAATGAACGGTACTTTCAGCAAGATTCATTAGAATTGCAATGTCCTTACTTTTCATTTCTAAAAAATACGACAAAAGAATGATGTCTTGCTTAGGTTGGGTTAAAGCCCCTATCGCTTGGGCAAGCCAAATGTCTCTAATTTTAATCTCGTAACCCTTGACTACAAACCATAAATAATCTGAATCATAAAGATCAAAGAAGCTTATTTTACTGAGCTCCGCAAGAGAAAGTGATTCTAATGAAACAAGATATTCATTTCGCCGATTGTTTTGTTCATAAAGATCTCGTGCGTAATTACGCAAAACAGTTTTGCAAAAATTATCAAATTGATGTTCAATCTATTTTTGATAATCGAAATTTTTCCCCATAAAGTGTCACCTCCTTCCTTTTCGCTAAGAGTGTAGCTATCTTTGCTTACTACTATCACGATGAAAGAAGGTGAAAAATTCGATAAATCTCAAAAAAAGCTAAAAAAATACACACTTAAGCTTTACAGCAAAAATGTGTATCTCAAATTATTTGTGTTACATTCCATTGTTTAACAATTGGAACTCTTCCTAATTCACAAACTATTTTTTTATCTTCTTGTTTATCTAACATAAAAAAGTCCCTCCTATTAAAGTAAACAGGAGGGCAAGTAAGATTCGAAACTAAAAATTTTTTACTCATCGAATTATTGATTTTATTTTTAATCCAAATAACTATTAACGATGTAAGAAAGTGACCTCCTTTTATTATATGATTGTTTTTGTTTCTTAAAAAACAGTGGCTTGGCGAAGACCGATAGTTATGAAATTGAATCACCTAAATAGAGCTTATTTTCTTTCTTCGGAAAAAAATAACGATTTTTCCAATTAACGAAATAGTGGTAATAAGCAATAATCCCAAAAGATACCAATTGCTTAAAATCATTCCTACAATCGTTTGTCTAGAATTTGCTGAATTTGTATTAGATATAGGAAAAACCACACTAAATAATAATAATAATACCGCAAACATTAGAAGGTGGGAAAACATTCTGTTATTAGCTTCCAGTTTACTTTCCTCATCTGAGTAGATATCCTCATCTCCACTGACTCTTTCACGATACCAATAATAATTTCTGTACCAATTATTAAACGTATAGTTATTTTCAAAGAAGTGCCAGCCATCATCTCTCATCAATTGCATATATTCTTGTTCATCTGCCCCATTTTTGAACGTTCGATTATCAATTTTATAAATGCTATTATTTTCTTTACTTACATTAAATTTGTAAACCCTGAATTCAAGTGGTGGCATTAACCGGAAGGGCGCAATATAATTTAACAAATATCCTCTTTTCGAATACTTATTGATGAACCTTTCTTCGTTTTCTAATGTCATCCACATTCTTACTTTATACATTGTTCCTTCCTCCTTTTTTTGATACAACGTTTTGATACAGTTCAACATTTCGTAGCATACGATTATAATCTTTTGAAACAACTTCAACCCCTTGTTCTGTTAGCTCATAAATTTTTCTTCTTTTGTCGTCACTTTCAATAGCTACAATCCAACCTTTTTTCAAGAGATTCTCTAACGCAGAATACATAGTACCCGCAGCTAAAATCACTTCACCAGAAGTCCATTCTTTGATTTCTTGAATAACATTGTAACCATGCTTAGGGGCAACTAAGGACAACAGAATAAGAAATGTTGTTTCAGTTAGTGAATTTTGAGAACTTTTAATGGTGGCACCTCCTCTAAACCAAAATAGTCAGTTATACTATATATAGTATAACTGACTATTTTGGTTTAATCAATATTGTTCTAATCACTTCTTCTATTTTTCCGTACTCAAATAAAGAATATTTATCTTTATTGGGCATCCAAGTTGATTCACAATTAACGAAGGCATGTTCAGACTTTTCAAACATAAGTATATCATTTAAATCGTCTCCAAACGACATAAATTTTATATCAGAGTACATAATATTTAGTAATTCCATAATGTGCCCCTTATTTATTCCTTTCGCTTGCAGCAAACATCTCCAAGTTGATAACGGTGTGATATTAGCGCATTCAACTGAGTGAAGTACTGATGGAGCAAAGCCATTTAGTGAAAATAACTCCACCATGATAGTATTTTGTTCAATCGTATTTTTATAGACAGGATTAAGATAAAATTCTCTGATTCCTTGCTCATCACATACATATTTCTTTTGTTTTAAGAGAATATATTCTATAAATCCTTGATAAGATTTGCTTTGCAAATCTAAAAAATAGCTGTTATTTGCCGTATGAAATTTCATCAAGAATTTATTCTTTTTGCTAAACTGAACTATTTTTTTTAAATTATCCAACTCCAATGTAGCCGAAAAATAATTTCCAAATAACTCTAATTCCGAACCGTTATTTCCAGATAATCCGATGAGGCACTTAAATTCCTTTTTAGGAAAAACACTTTTTAAGAAGTAAACACTTCTACCAGAATTTATGATATACATTTGATTATTTTTATCTAGATAGTTGAATAAACTAAACCCAGATTGATCCAGACTTCCAGTTTTTGAAATTGTACCATCAAAATCAAAAATAAAAATATAGGGTTTACTCACTCTTATCTTTTTTAACATGAACGAGACCCTCCTTTGATAGTTCATATATAATATCGCAATTTACCAATGCACTTTGACGATGGGTGATAAAAATAACTATCGTATATTCTTTCAGATAATTTAAGTAAGTTAATATACTTCTCTCTGAAACAACATCTAAGTTAGCCGTTGTTTCGTCTAAAATCAAAATTTGAGGATTTCCCAAAACAGCTCTAGCAAGAACAAATCTTTGCCTTTGTCCACTTGAAAAATTTTTCCCATTTTCTTGTATGAGAGTGCTGTACTTCAATGGTAAATTTTCAATAACCTTATCAAGATTTATTTGTTCACATAGTTCTCTTACTTTTGATTCTTCAATTGATCGCCCCAAAACAAGATTTTCCATTACGCTAACTGAAAATAAGTGTGCGTTTTGACCTACATACACAATTTTTTCTCTCAGACTATCTTTCCCAATATTCTTGAGTTCTCGAGTATTTAATTTCACACTCCCACCATAATCATCATATAAGCCAGCCAAAATTTTTGCTAATGTAGTTTTGCCTATACCACTCACTCCAGTAATACCAAAAATCTTTCCAACTTTAAATTCACAAGTTACGGATTCAAAAACCTTTTTCATATTATGCTCATATGAAAGTTGGTTTAAAGAAAGTACTATTTTTTCTTGATCAACTATTAAACCCTTTCTATTTTCTTCTGGAGTTAAAAAAAATTCAGAAACTCTGTTTGCAGCTACAAATGCTGAATTAAGCTTTCCTTGAACTTGAACCAATCTTTCGACAGGATCTACAAAATATGGAAGTAGTGATAAGAAAGCAATCAATTCACCTGTACTCCACATTTTTTTCATAATCAAAATAGCACCGACTATATAAATTCCTAGTTGATAAAATTCTCTGATTCCACTTTGAATTGTTTGCTGGAGACTAATTATTTGTCCATATCTCCTACTGCAATCAGTTAGCTCAAAATACTTTTGCTTAAGTTTTTCAAGAAAATAAGATTCTTGGTTAAGAGTTTTCATATCTTCGATGGATTCAATAACTTCTATTGTAAGACTATTTTGAATCGCATTCTTTTCCATAATTTCCTCATTGTATCTCTTGAATACTCTATTAAATATTTTATATGTGAGTACATAAAGTGAGATAGGAAGAAATGTTGAAAAGAATAAAATAGGATTATTAAAATAGATAGCAAAACCTCCACCGATCATCAAGATGATATCCATGATACTTGTAACAAATGTTTGTGATATTAGCTCCCTTACATGAGAAGTATCGTCTATTCTTGAAAGAATCTCTCCTCCACTTCTTACAAAAAAATATTTTAGTGGAAGATGAATTATCTTTTCATAAGCTTTACTAACAATCTGTATATCAATTATCTGACTAAGTTTAAGTATCATAAATTGCCTAATTAATTCGAATATAATTTTTCCTAATGTGATAGTTAGAATTCCCACTACTGAGGACCACAACAAGATATTATTTCCAGTGGGAATAATTTGATTAAAAAGAACTGTATAAAATTTTGCCGAGAGTATTCCTAATGTTGTTATCAAGACAGAAAATGCAAAAACTATTGTAATTCTTAATTTATACTTGGTTGTCATTTCATAAACTTGCTGACTTAAAGAAAACTTTTTTTCTCTATCAATGAATCCATCTTTTGTTTGCGGTTTCAAAAAAAGTGTATATCCTGAATATTCTTTTTGTATTGTGTCAATATTGAGCTTCTCTATCTTTGTCGCTGGATTTCCAATAATACATTTTCCGTTTTTCACTTTAAAAAGAACAACAAAATGATATTGATTGTTAATCCCATTTAACATTAATATTACCGGTAAATTATTTTGAATTTTCTCTATATTTGATTCTTTTTTCCAAGAAGCAAAAAATTCGATCTCTTGACACGCCACCTTAAGCTGCTTTACATTAGTTCCACTCAAATCAGTTTTACAAAGCTTACTTAAATAATTTAATGAAATCTCTCTTCCATAATATAAGCTAACCATACTCAAACACGCTGGAGCACAATCCCAATTTCCGGTTTGTCTGACAAATTTAAATTTCCTCAATTCGATCACTCCACACTCATATCAATAAAATCTTGAAAAGTATCTGAATAAAACAGTCCACTTTTCTTCCAATACTTGAGCTCTTCTGTATTATCTCCAGAATTATTTAATTCATGATAATGTCTCTTCATTAATTGAAATGTATTTTCTAATCGAAGATTACTTTTTGCAACATCATTTTCTTTAAGATACTTAATTATATGAACAGAAGTCCTTATGATTTGGTTTTTGGTATTTTCAATCTCGTTTTCTTTTTTAGGAGATGCAACTCCCAAACCACTAATAATGTCTAAACCAAAATAAGTCATAATATCTGATAAGTACGCAATAGATTCTTGAATCCCACTTCCACTTGATGTGACTAACGGAACTCCCATCTTTCCCGCTAATGGGAAAAGATGCGTCCAATATGCAATTCTATCAAGAAAGTTTTTCATACTACCTGATACATGCTTCAAATAAACTGGGGAGGCAAAAATAATTAAATCAGACTTTAACATATCTCTTTTTAATGCCCACATGCAATCATTTTTATCAAGAGGACATTTTCCGCGTATAAAGCAATTATTACAGCCTTTACAAGGAATAATTGCTTGATCTGATGAAGTATAAATGTTCCAATCAAGTTCAATATCTGAAATGTTAGAAATGTTCTCTTTAAGTAAATTTACAATCTCCTTGGTCACTGAATTCTTACCATGATTACTACCTATGAATACAAATACTTTTCTCAAAATATTACCTCCTTATTTGTAATATTTTTTCTACTACTTCTGACGAATCAAGGCATAATTCTCTAATGTTTTTTTCTCATTCCTAACTTTTTCACAATAATCTGTATTTTTTTTATTACACATCGATTCAAGTTTCTCTCTTAAATAAGAAGTTGAAATTTCTGTTTCTTCAATTGCATAACCTAGCTTTAATTCTTGTATTCGTTCAGAAATAATAAACTGATCACTAGATTGAGGATAAATCAATAGCGGCACTTCATAAAAGATGCTTTCTAGTACACTATTAAACCCTCCATGAGATACAAATGCGTAACACTCAGGGAGATAATCTTTTTGCTTCACGCGTTCAACTATCTTTACGTTTTCAGGCAGGTCGTTAATTGAAAGTTCGTGAATACCAGCATATTTCAGGGAAATAAAAGTTGATATATCTAAATATTTAACCGCATTAATTAAATAGTTATAAAAAATTAGTGGAAACACGATGAGATTCCCAGAGGCTACAAGTATTTTGTCACGATGTGATTTTACAGGAATAACATCCTGTCGCTCAAAAATTGATGGTTTTACAAATGTATAGTCATCCTTCTCACTATAGAAATTTAAATTGGGACTTCCAAATGTGAAATTAAAATCATCGTCTGGATCTGTTAAATATTGAAAACTAAATGGTTTTTTTGCAATCTTTTTAGATATTTCAACCATATGTTTCGTTACTTTTTTAATAATCTTTGTATCTAAACAATTATTTACTCTTAGAACTTCACTAAAATTTTCAATAGTATATTTCTCTGTGACACAAGGTGAGGATGTATATCCTATAAGTGGAACATTTAACTTTTCTGAAAAATATCTTCCAAACAAGACACAAGAATCTCTGATTATTAAATCTGGGTTTATTGTCAGAACATCCTTTTCGATAGCTTCTATATAATTCATAGCTCCTTCAACAACATATTTGAATGGCCCAATTATCCGTTCAATTAAATCGTTTTCGGTATTGTTCAAAAAATCACCTTGATAAAGTCTCAGATGATAAGGGTTTGAAAGAATTTGACTGTTTTTTTTTTATCTATTTCAGCAGGATAAATTTTATAGTACACTTTATCCCCTAAGTCCCCAACATAATGTTTATCAACGAAAATATAGATATTATTTTCTGTATCTGATAAGGCTTTGACAAAGTTTTTTATACTTGTTATATGACTTGGACTAGAATGAGTAAATAGAACAATATTCATGCTTCTCAACCTCTTATTCTTTAAAATAACAGACGAGAAGTAAGTACTTCTCGCCTACTAAGTCATTAGCAACATTTCAATTCTGTGTAAGTATTTGATGGCTTTCCTGGACCTTTACTTACCAATGCTGACATTGCTGCTCCTACACTTCCCCAATTTGCTGTGTAAGAATTGAATGTTGGAGATGTAGATGCCCATTGATTTGAATAGCCTCCGTTCAACTCCATGAAAACATCGTCGTCAAAAACTTCATCTAATTGAAAGTCTTCAACATTAAAATCTTGATAGTTCTCTTTCATAATAAGCCCTCCTTTCAAAATTTATTTATGTTAAGGGAATTATCCCTACATAGCTTAATAGATTAGGCTCGTATTAACTATAATCAGAAAAATTCATAATACTTATTGTAAGTTACTTCAACCATCTAAACTCTTTTGGACTAATTCCAGTATGTTTTTTAAAAACTTGAGCAAATTGTGAAGCATTACAAAATCCCATTTGTTGACTGATTTCTCTAATTTGTAGATTACTATTTTTTAAAAGCTGCTGTGCCTTTTTTATTTTTAAAGACTTATAGTAGGCAATAACTCCTATTCCAAACTTCTCACTGAATCTTTTTTCTAGAACAGACTTACTTACGTGAAATACAGAACATATATCTTCTACTCGTAATATATCCCAATTGAATAAGAAGAAGATTGCTGGTATTAATAAAACTTCTTCCATCGGAATTAAAAAGACTAAATTAATTGACTTTATTTTTAAACTTGTTGAAGAAGATCTCACCCTAAGAGAAATATTTAATAGTGTCAGGATGAACTCAGGAAACAATATTCCCCCACTAAAAATTCTTGATATACTATACAAATTAGTCAATTATGAGTTTATTTATTCTGAAATACGTCCATCTGCTGATACAACTAACTATTCAAGTCACTTATATACAGTACTCCAAAAGGACTATGTAACTAGAATCTACTTTGAAAAAGTTAAGGCGCTTAAAACTATGATTAACAATTATGAAAAATTACCTATTGGCGAAGGAGAAAAACTTTTGAAATCCATTCATTTTGCAATGAAAAAAATGTTTGATAGTAAAAACCCTTTAAAAATTGATTTAAAAATCAATTCCGGCCAAATAGATTTAGATATACAAGATGTAATTTCACCATCATTCGTTTCATTTTTTGAAGAACTAACAGCTTGCATAGAAGAACCATCTTCCCTTATTAACTATAGGAATAAGTTCATCGAGAAATATGGTTTTGATCGCTATATACCATTGATTGAAATAATTGAAAAAGATACTGGAATTGGATTTCCAGAATATGAGGAGAGTGATACTAATCTAGTTTTAAACACATATTTAGAAAATGAAATTCAACTGGCGGTGATGCAGAAGAGAAATGAAGTATCATTCACTACAGAGAAATTAAAGAAAGCAACTATGGGAATACCTAAAGATTATCCAAAATCTCACTCTTTTGAGTTAGCTTTTGCACAAGACGGCGATTTGGAAATATTACCAAATATTGGTTCTGTTCACGTAGCAAAATACGCAGGTAGATTTTTATATTTAGAAAAAGAAGAAGTAGTAAAAAAAATCTCAAATCAGATTCATCTTTCAGAAAATAATGATAACTTATCTATTTTTGATTTTTCTATAAATCATATAAATTCAAAAGTAAATAATATTCAATCTAAACACCAATTTCACTCGAAAAAATTATCATTAGGTTACGCTAATGGTAACCATCCAGAAATTTGTTTAGCCGATTTGGCAGTTGGTATCGAAGATAATAGAATTTGCTTATTCAATATTTCTGATGGCAAAAAGGCAATATTTGAATCCGGTAGTATGATAAATCCAAATATCTGCCCAGATCTATATAGAATGCTCTTTCTTTTATCCAATGATAAAAATATCGTTTATGGGGTATCGCATCTTCGTCATATTGGAGAAAAATTTTTATACTGTCCGCAACTCAAAGTTGATGGTATAACAATCTTGAAAGAAAAGTGGACATTACAATTTGATTCCTTTAAAGAAAAAAATAAAAGGGAACTATTGAAACAATTAAAAAAAATGAATGTTCCTAGATTTGTACATTTGCAAGAAATTGACAATCGATTGCTTATAGATTTAGAAAATCCAGATCATTTTCAAATTATTAATTCAGAGTTAGAACACAAGAACAACATCACATTATTTGCTGCGACTGATCCTGAATTATCCAAACAAAAACGTCCAATCGAATTTGTTATTCCATTTCAATTTAAGCAAAGTACAGATGAAATACAACATTTAAGCAAAACAAAAATTGTAAATAAAGTAGCTCAATCTGTAGGAATTGATACCAAAGAACGATACAAGAATTTATTTAGTGAGTGGGTATATTTAAAAATATATGGTACTAAAGATGAACTTTCAGAAATTAATTTAAGGATTATACGCCCTCTTACTAAAAAACTGTTAGAAAAGAAAATAATAACTAAATTTCATTTTGTTAATTTTTCAGATGAAATTGGGACACACCTAAGATTTAGATTTAAACTCACAAATATAGATTGTCACAAAGAACTGCTATCATATCTTAAAAAAATTTCAAACACTATAAATAAATTTAACGATACAATGATCACTTTCGATGTCTATGATCGAGAAATTGAAAGATATGGTGGTCTCAATAATATCGATTCTGCCGAAACTTTTTTCATGCATAGTACAGACTTAGCATATGCAATTCTTGAAGATTCAGATTCCCAATTTACTATAGATTTCAAAATCGCTTTTTCAATTATATATATAATCGAAAAATTTGAGATTCCACCAACCATATTAGACTCCTTCTTTGTTAACGTTAATAAGAAAATCTTCTCAAAAGATTTCAGGGAATTTAAAAATCAATTTCTTAAATTCTTTAGCAAAAAAAATAATTGGGAATGCACACGTTCCACTCCAGCTCTTACATCGCTTTTCAACATATTGGATAGTCAAAGCGGAGACTACGCTAAATATAGCAAAGATTTACTTAAGCAACTCGCTACTAAAGCCATTTCTGAGCAAGAGTACTCCTCGATAGTACAGAGTCAATTTCATATGTTCTGTAATCGTGTTATGGGTATTGATCTAATTTCAGAAAATAGAATGTATTTCTATATCAAAAATATATTAAAGGCGAAAAAACATTATTTAGATAAATAATCATCTTACTTTAAGGAATGAAAATGATGACCGATATTAGTTATGAATTCGAACAAATATGCCGTCAGTTGCTTTCAAAAAAAAGATTCACAGATTGGGGTTCAATTGCCTTATGTAGTGGTATTTTAGGAATTGATGAAGGCATAAGGAGAAGAATTTTGAACAAATTACTACTCAAACCAGAGGCCTATTTTTCTGGATTAGGGAGTTTTGAAAGGTTAGCTTTCTTAGGTTTTGTAAGCCTTGCAAATAAAGACATACTTTCAGACTTGGAAGAAAATGAAATTCATTCGAATATTTTAAAAACAATCGATAACAATATAATAACTAAAAAAAATTATACATTACAAGATTGTGAAGTAATTAACGGATTATCCGGAATTTTGTCGTATGCCATTAGTAGCCCTGACTCTATTCAAAAACATAGAACAGTTAAAAATATAATAATTAGACTTGAATCATCTATTTTAAAAGATTTTGTGAATTATGAGAAAGGTGAATTTAATTTAAGCATGTCTCATGGTTTAGCTGGAATCTTATCATCATTATGTATTTCAACTTTATCAGGATACAATTCACCGAACACTCATTATATAATAAAAAATCTTTCAGATTTCTTATGCTGCTTCAGTGGAGAAAAAATTCCTGCGAAAGTATCTAACAAAAAAGCTGTTTTCTTTCCTTTTAATCAATTTTCATGGTGTTATGGCTCTATTGGATTAAAAAGTGCATTAATTAATGCTAGTAAGGCTATTCAAACAGACTCGACTACATTTGTAAAAAATGATTTAATAAACTATATAAAATCATACCCTATTAATAGCATTGTTGATCCTTATTTTTGCCATGGAAAGGCATCTATAGATTACATGAATCTACTTTTAAAAACCGATAGTTATGTAACAAATAAAGAAAATTATAATTACGTTTTCAATGAACAAAAAAATTATTCTTTTTTAGATGGAATATGCTCTAAGTGGATTGTCAATTTTTGTATCGAGAAACAGAAGAGAAGTTTATTGTTCGAGAGAATCCTTCTGTTGAACTAGAACGAACGACAAAAAAACATTATCAAATGATTGAATTTTAAGTCAAAACAGATTATCAGTTACCTTATCACTCACTCATACAAATTGAACAAGAAGGTTTTAGGATTTTTGAAAACTCTAACAATGAAATAGAATTGAATTAGTAGGTTCATATTCATAATGCATCCTTATTTTTTATAGTCGCAAGTAAAACAACACATAAAGAAGATAATATTATATACATTTTAATCTTAAAACAAACAAATAATATTAATTAAAAAGTATAGGCAATCTACTATAGTAAAAAACCATCATAAAAACTTTTTTAGAGGTTAAATTATCAATAAATTTACAAACAATGAGTTTTTTCGTAAATTGATTGAAAAAATTTAAAATATCAAAACGATGATCAGAGTGGTCATCGTTTTGATATGAATGATGGTGTTGTTATTAATAGTTTCTTTGCTTTATGATCTTCCAATTATCTTGCTTCTTAAGAATTAGTTCATATTGTGCAAGATGTGTAGTCTTAGTTTCTTGATCTAAATATTTCACAGTCACCGCAATATTTATTTGTTTGCCTTTTTTAGAGTATATTGGGTTTATTAGTTCCGCAAATACATAATTCTTTTGTATGACTGACAAAGCATCATTACTGACATAATAAGCCAGCTCTCTTTCGGTTGCCGTTGGATAAAGCTTAAAGAATGTTTCAAGAAAACTATTGATCTCTGCTGTTTGACTGGCATCCACTGTACCATCACTTTCCACTTGCTTGGGCTGATAGTCCGATTTTTTCGGTTCACTATCCATGGTAGGGTTCTTCGTAATTACTAAATTACCGTTTTTATCCATATGCACCAATACATTGTATGTAGAAAGAAGGAGCGTTCTCTTTTCATTTTCAGTTAATTGTTGGGTCACTGAAAAGACAACACGAAAGTCCCGCTGCTTTTCTTGCGTCACTTGCCAAATTTGAACACGCTGAACGGTGGCGCTTGTGGGAATATCAGAACGCACCATTTCCAGATTGAGTTGTTGCAGCTCTTCGGTAAGGTAGTTCTTTAATTGCTCATTTCTACGATCAATGGCAGCTTGGTCTTGTTGCCACGTATAAAAATCCGTCGCAAAAGCCGCCACAAAGCTTTCAATCCGGTTCGTATCCACTAGCTTTGTTTCAATCACTTCTTTTTCATGAACCGTGTGCCGATCGATGGCTGTAAAATTCTTATAAATACCGAAACTGACACTGCCAATCAATACAACCCAAAAAACAAAAGAAAAGACCTACGTTAATCGTAGGTCTTTTCTTTTGTTTTTTGGGTTTCGATTGCTCTTTTGTTCGTTCAATTTTTATTTTTTTCATTTCATCTAATCCTCTCTTAATTAGGAATAATCCGACCTGCTCCAATCAAATGGGCTTGCCAATAACTGTCTGTTAAATCGGCATAGCCAATTGGATCGCCCGCGTTATACATCCGATTACTGTTAACAACTATACCTACGTGAGTGACATACGAACCGGCGTTATAGGTAGAATGGAAAAAGACTAAATCACCGGCTTTAGCTTCGGATAAAGGGATATGGGTGGTTGCGTCATATTGCGCTTGGGCTACGCGTGGGAGTTGAATGCCAGCTTTGGCGTAACACCATTGCACCAATCCAGAACAATCGAAACTAGTACTTGGTGAGGAACCGCCAAAGACATAAGGGAAGCCTTCATATTTTAGAGCTTCGTCCATAATGGTTTGTACCGTCTCATTATCAAAGTGGGCAGGGGTTAAGTATTGTTTTACCAGCAAAATATAAAATTGATTGCCATATGCATAGCGCCAGCCTCCATTGATGGGAATGGCAATTGGGTTTGGATAATCCACTTTTTTTCCACTCGATTTCTCCTTAGAAAAACTTTCTGCCAGTTCATAGGAATACTTTTTGCCATGACCAGCTACATAATTTAGAAACCCACCGCCATAGTTATAGCTTTGTATGGCTGAATCGGAATCACATCCAAGTTTTTCAGCAGTAGCTAATAACTCACTAAAATACTTGCAGCCTTGTTTAATAGAATCTTCGGTACTAAGGCTATTCGGCTCCAAGCCCAATGATTCACTACTTTGCATAACATCCACCGCAGTACCACCTGATTCCACTTGCATAATGGCTAAAATGGTATTCACGTATTCCTTAATTCCAAATTCCTTACAGTATTTTTCCACCATTGATTTATGTTTTAAGACTTCCGCTGACACGTTTAAACCACCAGATTCAAAATTTTTACTAGCCGTGCTATCCTCGGAATCTGCCGCAATCACCACAAAGAACAATAACAAGCTAAAGAACAACGAGCAGACGATACCCACAATAGCTATATAACGGGCTTTCATGGTTTTGTCCTCGGTTTGTTCTTTTGTCTCTTTTTCGTTTTATTTGTAGATTGTTTTTTCGTTACCGTTTGTTGCTTTTGTGATGATAGGTATTGTGTGTTGCTCATTGGAGCGTTATTTTTGGATACCGTGGTTGTTCTTTGTATGTTTGGTTCTGCTGGTGTAGGCGTCTTGTTTGTTGCAGGTCTTGGTAGCTTCGGTTCTGCTAGCGCTAGACGTTTTGCAGGTTCCGGTAAGGCGAACGGTTTTTTAGGTTCGACAGGATTAACAGTTGGTCTAAGATTTACGGAAGCTTTTGCCGTTTTATTTAGAACATTGCTTGGTTTCAGTACTGGTGCTAGGTTAGCTGGACTAGATGTCATGGGTCGCTTGTGTGCTGGGTTTATTGGTTGTTCTTTTGGCACAGTATTAACCGGTTGTTCTGGTTGCCGCCTTGCTTGTTTGGCTTTTTCCATCTCTAATCGTCGTTGGGCAATGATTGCTTGTCGCTGGTGTCGCTGCTGTTCTCGTTCGGTTTGCTTTTGCGTTCTGGTGTCATTTAGGGTTGATGAAAAATCAGTAGCATTCCGCACTAACTCACGTTGTCCTTGATAGAGGGCATATTTCGCATTGGTTGGTGCGTCTTTGATCGTGTCTTTTAGTTCGGTTGCCTTGTTGAATGCTCGATTTTTTATATCAAGCACATTGCCAACGGCTGCCCCTGTTTTTGCCCCAAGATTGTTCGATTTCGGTTTATTATCGGAATGATTCGGTTGGGTAGTTGTATTCCGGCTATTTTGATTCTCACGCTCATGGATCGCTGGATTGTTTTTTGGTTGTGTTCCGTTGATCGCAGCTTTCATTGTTGCTTGGCGGGCATTTCCATGCAGGACTTGCCGCATAGTACGTTGAAGTCGGCGACTTTGACGGGTCATAAACATACGCGGTCTTCTAAGTAGCTGCCTGCCCATGCCTTGGGAATCGTTGCTTTGTAAAGCAAACAAATTCATAATATCACCTAGCTTAAAATAAATGCCGGCAAAGGTAACAACCTGCAAAAACATGGTCATAAAGAAAGGTGCGGAACCAGCTAGTGAGTAAAGCATAGAAGAAATACTAAAGGCTACCGTGACCACTAAGGTTAAACCAGCGCGAGTCATGATCACATTAAATAATTTTGTAATGGCACGTTTCCCCATGCCATCAAAACTAGGGATCATACTTAATAGAAAACTAATGGGGAGGAACATGGCAAAAATGATAAAGAGCACTTGGGAAAAAATCATCATGCCAGTTAACAAGAAAACAAAAATAGAAATCCCAATATTAAACACAACTAAAAAGAAAACTGTGCCTAACCGATTTATGACTTTGGCAAGTGATAGATTGGCATTGTCTTGGTTTTCAATTTCATCAATGACTACTGTTTCACGGTCTTTGCCATTATTCGTATTAGGACTCACAGACAACAATTTTTCTGTTCTGGCTTCGTCTATATCCGTTGCCCCATACTGTAAAAGTAGCCATGGTTGTTTGACTTGGATCGCAAACAAACTATCCCGAATCATATCTACGCTGTCTTTGCCTTGACTACTGCTATTCGGTAAAACGATTTTGGTGCCAACTTCAAGGCTAGCAGTGCTGATGTCCTTAGAAAAATCATTGATCTTTTCAATATAACTCGGCGCATAAGCAATAAAGGATGCGGACAAAAGAAAGACTACCAAGAAATTCATAATGGCTTGAATAGCTTTTGTAGTTTCTCGTTTGATTAAGCCAGTATAAGTGACATAGATTCCTAGAACTAAAATAAAGAGCAACAGGAACCCAACATAAAAACCCGAACTGGAAAAACCATTTTGAGTGATCCCAGCAAGAGTCTGCATGTTTTTTCCAATCGCATTCGCAGTATCACTGATAAAATCTAACTGGTAAGCTTCTTGAATTAAGTAACCAGTGGCGTTGGATAAATACAAAGAGATTGTCCAGATGAAATTCGTAATGGCGTATAAACCATACATGACTGATTTTCCGAGCCCATCTGACCAATTCCACGGTAACCAGCCCCAAGAATTATCGACATAGAAATCGAGCTGATAGTTTTCCAGTCCATATTTGGAATACTCATTGGCGGTGTTGATGGTATCATCCACTAATCCAGCTGCATGGGCTGCTGTTCCAATACTGACAAGGATAAAAACAACTGTTGCAACTCCAATCACTGCTATAGTAGAGTAACGAACCACTTTTTCATGACGCTTCATTAGTCCACCTCTTTTCGGATTGGCGGACGTGTGTCAAAGGCGTGTAAGAGTTCTTCAAAGATCGGGTGGAACTGAACCACACCAACTCGACCATAAATATCAGACATTAAACATTGCCCGTTTTCTAAGTCACGTAGGCGCTTCTGATTGGTTTCATCTTCGGAATCAACGCCGAAAAATTCCAGCGTTTTCTTGATTTCCACTAAGTCAGTTGAGCGAAAGGCAAACTTCAACCCAATATTATTCTTCATTTTTTCATCTAGTAAATCTCCGGCATTTTGGGTAACAAAATAGACCCCCGCATTCATCGCTCGTCCAGCACGGACTAGCTTCATGGAGAGGGTCTTTCCTTGTGCAACTTGTAAGAAGCTCCATGCTTCGTCAAGGTCAACAATTTTAAAAATAGAACGGTCAGAGTGAATAAAGTCTAAGGCAAAGGTGCTAATCACGATCAACATGGCGACACTCAACAATTCCATTGTGGTATATTCTTCAAAACCAGTGTCTGAATCTGGTAAGACTAAATCGGCTACTTGAATAATATTCAACTGCTTTTCTAGACTGATCGATTGCTTCACAGTACCGTCACTAAAGAGTAATTGGGCAAAATCATAATCCACGAAGCTTTCGATATGATCGGCGATATTCTGACTAATCGGTGTGTTTTCTTCACGTAATTTGTCAATCACTCGTAATAAACCACGTTGCTTGCTTTGCGTTACTGCTCGAATCGCTTTTCTTAAAACTGGAAACTTTTCACTGTCACGGCTGGAGATACCAGTTAGGAACGTTAAAATATCAATCGCTAAACTTTCGGCATCTTTCTTGCGTTTTAAAATGACATAGGGATCAAGCAATCCCTTATTCTTTTCTTCGCTTGTTAAATTAACGATATTAATTTCATGGGCAATTTCCGGTAAAGTGTCTTTCCAATTCCCACGTTCGGCTTTTGGATCAACGATCACGGCTTGACCACCGAAGAGCACGGCATAGTAAACTAGCATATTATTAGAGAATGATTTTCCGCCGCCAAGGGAGCCAAGGAAAGCCGCCGCAAGGGCATTCGTCACAGAACCTTTCACACCTTGACTGGCAAGGTTTGGTTTTAGATACACATTTCGTCCAGTATCGAGATTATAGCCGACATAAATCCCTTCATTTTCCCCAAGCATTTGTGTCGCTCCAAAACCAAGTCCAGCCAAAAAATCCGAAGTCACATACTGAATATAATCATTGATATAGCGTTTAGAAGCTGGGATAAATTCGCCATGTAAGCCCAGCATATCACCAAACGGACGAACCAATTTAATACTCAAATCGTCGTAAAAGTCTTTGACTTCATCACAACGCCGTTTCAATTCGTCCAGGTCTTTCGCAGTCACACGTACCACATAACTCAATTTATACATGGCTTCTTTGCTTTGGTCTAAGGTTGCTTCTAGTTCATTGACTGATTCCAAGGCATCTACTACATTGGTGCTGGTTTCATTGTCACTTTCCCATGCGTGACTATCTAAGTCCTTAAGTTCCTTTTTCTTATTGCGAACCGTCGTCAAGGCTTTCTTGTTTGCTACAATTTCCACATTCATGCTGGTATCTATCGGAAAGGTAAATTGTTGTTGCTGGTAATAAAAGATTTCACTACTTGGAAAATCCAACTCACCAACAATTGAGTTAATGGTAAAGTAAGCAGCATAGGTAATACTGTCTTCATGTTCCAGCTTCAAGTAGCGCTGTTTTTCTTCGATGAGACAGCGTGTTGGTTTCAATAGATCGTATTTCTTTACGAGCACTTCTTTATCCCGATACCGCTTAGGCAAATGATAATCATACTCTTCAAAGGGGGTTCCTTGATTGCCATAAAGATGTTCAATGAGATAACCAAAATCATTTTTATCTAAGGCACGGGCTTTAAAGCGGCGAGAAATTTTACTCGCTAAAATTTTTTCCATTTTCGCAAAACGATCAATCTCTGCTTTAGGCATCGAAACAAAATCACCCATTAATTTGTGATTAACACCATTTAAGAAGTCTAAAAAAGCGGTTGTGATACTAGCCTGCACAGTTTTAAGGGAAAGTTCTTGTTCCGTCAAAAGTAGTTTAAAGCCAATAAAAAAGCGATAGTTTACTTGATTGTCACCAATCATAGAAACTAACGCTTCGGTTTGTTCATCTATTTTATTGTAGGTGATCTCTTTTAATCGTCCAGTGACCTCGGCTTTTGACCGTTCTTGTGTGGCTCGGATACTGGCTTCTGTCGCTAGTTGTAAAGCATGGATTTGCCGTCGCGATTCTGAGCGATTAACTGACGAAAGTTATCATGCACCTGGTATTTCTCATCCGGACTTAAAAAGCTGTAATTATAGGGAATCAGCTCATAGTAAGCAAAACATTCGCCGTCATGATTGAACACTAAATTGTCTTCAATATATTTAATTGGATACGCCATAATACATTTCACTCCTAACGATTGTAATGGCTTCATTTAGTTTCTGATTTTGTAGTTTCACTGTTTTTCCAGCATAAGTGACCTTGACACGAAGCCAATAACTGAGGATTGATTTTAAGAAACCATAAGGCTTTTTCCCATCAAATGTTTTTTGACTCATAAACCATGTCAGAGCTGCTGGTAGTCCTACGTATTTTAGTAATGCCCCGTCAATGAAAGACAGAGGTGGTACATTTCCAAAGAGGATCACCACCAGTAATGACACCACAAACCACGTCATTTGTGTAAAGGTAATGGGAAACGGCAACTGTAAATCATTGATGGCATAAAGTACTTTTTCTACAGACCAAATACTGGTATAACTTCTGATTTTTTTCATTTCATCATGTCCTTTCTCGAAAAATGAAAAAGAACAATCTATGTTATAGGATTGTTCCTTATCGATTATTTATCGCGATTAAAATGAGACTCTAGTTGCTTTTTCTTTTTGTATAGGTGATAGGTTAACTTCTCTATGTCTAATGATCTAGTTCTAATTGAAAAAAATCTATATTGCCATTTTCCGTTTTCCTTTATCAAAAGAGATGAGTATAATTTCAATGGATTAGTTATTTCACTTGAAGTATTTTTTAGATCAATTAAAAAATTTTTTTGAGGATACTCGGAAATAACAGTCAAAATTATTTTTGTCATAATATATGAGCTAATCCCTTTATTCCTAAATTCTGGGGAAATTGAAATATATCCAAATCTCAAATGTGTGTACTTAACTGAAGGAAAGCAATAACCCAAAATCTCCTCGTTAGGAAGACCATCATAATTTTTAAGTTTATAGGATTCTATTAATTCATCATCATCCACTTTAAAGCTAAACTCTAGAGCACCATTTTTATCTATCAATTCTACGATAGGATCTACAGTTGAATACCAATTTTCTGGAAAAAGTGAAACATACTCATCTGAAAACATACTTTTTTTATTAATAAAATCACCTCTTTTAAATTATAAAAGACTCCATACTAATTATAGTACTCGAATACGCCGTGAGAAGTCACTAAAAAATTACCTTCAATTTCCATATCACGTCCTAGAGATTGATAGTCAATATAGTTTTGTAGGGCTGCTGGTACTTCTCCAAGTGCGCCTGTTTCTTCAATGTAATAAGCAGCCACATCTTCCATAGAATCACAATCGGTATAACAAATGATATCGTCGGTGTGTTCCAACAATTCTTCTACAGAATTGAACCACATACCTTGAATTTCACTTAGTTCATCATAGATCGGTGTGCCTTCTATTTCTTCGATCATTTCACATAGGCGGTTAATTTCACTGATTGGTGTGTATTCGCTAATCTCAAAAGGGAGTTCATAATCATGAATGGCATATTCTTCGTATTCTTCATTTAAGCCGATTCGTTCTGACATGTCTTCATAATCAATGGGAGGTGTAAACCAAGCACCAATTAGTTCGCCTTCGTTATACTTGCCTAAATTAGCAATATAAACTTGCATTTCCATTTAAAAACCCTCCTTATTTTAAATTATCCTCAAAAAAAATTATCTTGTTACTTAATCAATGGGTGTATAATTAGTTATAACAATTAAAAATGGAGGTTAAATAATGAATAAATCAAATCGTTTGTTTTTCTTTGCGCTTCTTTTGTTTATTTTAAGCCGCAGGTCACTTGTTCCATTTTCAGGGAATTTCATAGATTTTGTTTCTGGTATGACAACAGGACTATTAATTGTTGCCACACTTTATCGACTCACTCATAAGACTTCTTTAAAAGCGAACTAATAATTTTAAAAATGAAAGATTTTTTCGGGCAAAAATATCAACGAGTTTGTAAAAAAAGGATATTGCTTTGTCACAGTGATACCTGAAAAGCTTGCAACCACTGATCTAGTATTTGAAAAAGAAAGAGCTTAACAAAGGCTCTTTCTTTCTACTTTTTAAGTGTTAAACCTCGAGATTAGTACTTTAATCTAATCATCAAGAATATCTATTAAGCCCCAATAATTCGATTGAATAAGTTGAGTAACACATCTTTCACGCCACCTGCATTAAAGACCAAACCAACCGCAATCAGTGCAATAATCACAAAATCAATGAGTTTAGAAAACTCACGTTTAAAACCTAAGTACAAGCCAATCACTACGATTGCTAGCAATACCAGTGATTGGGCATTACTTAAAAACCAGTTATATAAATTTTGTCCAAAATTCATTCTTCATTCCTCCGTTTCATCTGAGTCATTTGTTCGTCTGCTTGTTTGCTGACTTGAAATAAGCACATGATTGTTATGCCGATGGCGACACCAAGTCCAATCAGTAAGAATCGATTAAACACTAACCACATCAATAAGAATCCTCCTTTCATTAAAAAAAGCGACCTCTGATACTTGAAGTCACGGTATATCCTGCTATTTAAATGGTGCTTGTTTTTCTAAATAGTGTTTGCGGTTTTTCAAATACTGCTTCACACGCCTTAACAATTGTGGGGCTGTTAGCTTTTCACCATATACAGTAACGTTGTTTAAACCATGTGGGTAAAAGGTCTGTTTGTAAAAATCATAGCGATAGAGCGATTCATTTTCTGCACGACTTCCTTCAATGATCAACATCGTATATGCTCCGGTATTCTGACTATAGACAATCATTTCTATTCCACAAAGAAAGCCGAGAGCGGCAAGTTCTTCCGTTAAACGGCTACTCATAGAATCACATCTTCACGGGTTAAATACTGTTGTTCGATCAGTTTTTCATGCTTTTCGGTTAGCTTAGCTTCATGGATCAATTCAGATAAGATGGCTGTTTGATTTAATTGGTCGATTGTGCCGATCATTTTCAGCGTTGGGGCGACTTGATGACGCAACCAGTTTAGCGTGCGCTCAAACGTATACGGCTCTGGTTCAGTCGTTAAACGCAGGGTACCGCGATCTTTGCCGATAAAAAATGCCCATTGTTGGTTCATTGACCAAGCACTACGACGCTTATTTTCGTCTCTATCGACAAAACGAATATAGCGATTGATAATTTCAAAGGCAGTTTTTTCGACATCTTGACGGGTCAATAAATCAATGACCGCATGACTTGCTCGTTCGTTTTTCAAGCGAATCTCAAAGCGGTTTTTAACTTCTGCCTTTTCTAAGGGAATATTATTTTTAGCGTATTGCTCGTAGTCTTTTTCATAAATGCAGAAGTACACTTCTGATTTTAATGAACCCACATATAGGGTATTGCCCATGTCCGCCTTTTCGTCACGGTGGACTAATTCACCACTGCGATAGTATTTAAAGCTGCGAAAAAGCGAGATACATTCTTCGCTTTGACGGTCACCGTTTGACCATTCCAAGAAGGTAAAGTGTCATGCCGATTCACTAATGCCATGATTTCTGCTTTACGTTGTTGATAATTTGGGATTGTTGTGGTTTGGAGTTGATCACCTAATTCTTCCCAAATCATGGCTTGCGTGACGGCATAATCGTAGTGACTTTGACTAGTCATTGTATACCCGTAATAAGCAATTTTTGAAAGCTTATCTTTTTTGGCATTGATATACGTTTCCGGCGTATAGCCTTCGCCGCCATTCGCTACGATGCCAGATTCAATACAGAAAACCTTTTTTCCGTCCATTTTCAGCACGTAGATGTTATGAGTCATGGCATAGCCAGTGTTAGGGCTAATCCCCGTGTAATAATAATTGGTCGGCTCATCTAGGCTTAATGAACTGGCAAAGGTAGGAATTGAGGAAGTAAAAAGGGTGCTGATAAAAGTCACGCAGACCATCAGCACCCTTAAGGATCTATTAGAATGTTCGTTTTTGATTTCATATCATTTTCCTTTCATTTCATTAAGAAAGACGCTCATATGAATGAACGCCTTTCTATGAATATTAAGTTTTTGAAGATAAAAATTGATCTTTTTTAAATACAGTGTATGGGCAAATACATAGAACTACTCTATAGAATATTCCTTTAGTGCTGTACCCATTTACCAGAGCATGAGCACGTGTATTTTTTGAAAGAAAAAAACTTCCTCATAAAATAGAAATGGCTCAAATTAAAGATTTTGGCGAAGAACTATTTCATTTTATAGTGTTTTTATCCTTTTCATACAGCACCAAATGCTATTAAATCAACTCATCAAGTTGTAATATCTACGGTAATTTCTTGTTTGATTTGAGTAACAATTGGCGTATAGAGGTCTATATTTGTTTCTGGCGTTTCTATAGAAACAACTAAAGAATAATTCATCTTTTGATTGTATTTTTTAAGATAGTCTCTCTCACGCCACCAGCCTATAACAGGATATACTGCTATATAATTTGCGTCACATAGGTCTATGGCTGATACTGAGCAAAAATCAGAATGAATTGAACCAACATCTCTATTATTAGTGCCAAGATGCCAGTTGCGACTACTGCCATCGCCATTATCTTTAGGGTCTTCCCCACGCATTTTTGTGTTCACTCTCTTTTTAAAATCATCTAAAGTCTCATTACTATTTATAACATCAAATCTTAGACCCGCTGAGGGATATCTATATCTATTTTTCCAACCTATTTCACCAGGTCCAGGTTCAATGAAATATGAAAGAGTCACTTTTATTTTTGCATCTATTTCACCCAAAGATTTTAAAACTTCTTTTGGCCATGGAATTTCATGGATATGCATTTCATTCATACTCTTTTTTGTAAATGGCTGTATTTTCTCCTGAATAATTAAATTAACAGAATTATTAGCACACTCTATAGCTTTTTGTAAATTAGGAATTCCGTAACCACAGGTGCGAAGAAGTTGCCGTCTTCCTTTACTTTTTTTATCTTCTTTACAGAACTGTTCAATCATTTTAGGAGTCCAGCTTGCAGAATGTATGAGCAATGCTCTAACAGTTTCAGGCCATATATTAGGATATTCATTATATAATTGAGAAGCCATCCAAGAAGCTTGCGCTGTTGCTGAACTTGTTCCCCAAATAGTAGATAAGGGTTTGTTTAGAAAATCTCGATTTGTTGTAAGTGTAGACAAATCTTCACATATATCATAATCAAACCCGTTAGTTATCATGTTTCCTCCATCAAGAACAATCTCTGGTTTAATTGGCCAGTCTTTTTTCCAACTGAGAGAAGTTGAACTGTACGGAGAAAGCTCTCCCACATCAGCAACTGGAATGTATTCGGAAAAATCAGCTGAATCAATTTCAACAGAATCACAATACGCACCTACGGTTATGGCATTCCACGATTGTCCTGGATTTTCTACCCCACGTATAGTATTTATATCTGGATATGGAGAATTCATTAGTTCAAGGGGATGTACGTTTCCTCCACTGATCAAAAAGAGACGTCTATTTCCATTTCCTTCTGCACCAGAGGTTAAGCTATCTATTGCCGCTGACCATGAGGTGGGGCTACCGTCATCTGTATTATACTCAGAAGTTGTAATTGCCATACAAAGGACTCTTGATGCATCTGGATTTTCAATTTCCGCTAATAATACAGCGTTCTCAGTAATGGCACCATATAATTCTTTTGCATTTTCTCCATGTGTAGGTAAAATTTTCACAGATTCGATTTTATGATTTATCATTATTGGATCATTTGAAACAAATTTTTCTTTGAGGTCATTATATAAAGCTACTCCAGCCATTTCTGTACCATGACCATCATGATCATAACTGCCCCAACTACTATCTACAGCCTGAATAGAATTTTCTGATAAAATGGCAGGAGACAAAAGTGGGTGCTTTGAAGCCAGCCCTGTGTCTAATACACATACTGTAACTTTGCTATCAATAAAAGATGTCCTATCAATCAAGTCATCCACCCACTCTTGTTGTTCCACCCCAGACATACTATTGAAGAAATTTATTTTTTCGGGAGATCTTCTAAACTCAGCAATGTAATCACAACTTGAAAGTAAGGATTGAAGTTGTGCCTTATTAGCATAAATTAGTTTAATAATTCTCTCTGGAAAAACTATCTCATTTTCGCCAATAAGAATACCTATGTTTTCACAACAAGATATCAAGTTTTCAACGGAATTTTTTTTGTTATTATTATAATTTTCTTCGTTAGAGACACCTTCATATCGAAGCCAGACTTCACACCATTTTGCTTCTTCTTTCGGCATGCTTTCTAAATCACCTATCCAAAAAGAATCCAAAATAGCTAGAGAAACATCTTCAATACTACTAACCAAATCGTTATTTTTAGGTTTTCCCGATTTCGTTGTCTCATTAATATAGTCATTGAATCTATCAATAAAAAAGGTTTCATTTCCTTCCGGAACATATACAGTAGCCTTAATTATTTTCTTATCTTCTTCTCCTTCTTCGGATGAAAGTTGCTCTTGAACATTAAGTAGCCTTATTCCTTTTGTTCTGTTTTCTAATTTTTGTAAAGCTAAATCGTAGCCAGTAGCGCTCGTGAATTGTAAATATGTTCCAGAACGATATTTAATTGCAGCTGTTTGTTTTTGAACATTTGATCTTTCATAAGCAGCTTTTAATTTTTACTGAATAAATTCTCCATGACTTTTAAAATTTGGACGCTGAGGTATACTCAGACCGCCCATTCGTTTTGGACTAACATAGTCAAACGTAGAATTTGTGTTATTCAAAAAAATATTCTTTTTTCCAATCGCCAACTTTACGCCTCCTTAGTAGAATAAATTTTAAGTCTTTCATTTACTAAATTGATTAGATGAGTTTCAGTAATTATTTCATCTTTCAGAATAGATTCTTTTATTGCGTCGTCACAAATCCTTAATAATTCTGCTTGGCTTAAATTTAAAGAAGAAACGATAAGTTTTTTCGAGATTCTAAAATTTTTCTGATAAATAGATAACTTATATTTATAAATTTTTTGAATCTCATCAGCGGTTGGAAGTGAATAATGTAGTACATCATCAAATCTACGAAATAGAGCTTGATCCAGTAATTTTTGATTGTTTGTAGCTGCAATAATTATACTTTCAGAAGTATCTTGCTCTATAAATTGTAAAAATGAATTTAAAATCCTTCTCATTTCTCCAACTTCATTATCAAGACTTCTATCTGCTCCAATTGCATCAAATTCATCGAAAAAATAAACCCCGGTATTGTTTTCAATAGACTCAAATACTTGTCTTAGCTTAGTGCTAGTTTCTCCCATAAACTTAGTTACTAATTTGTCAACTTGTATTGTATAGAGGGGAATGTCTAGCTCCGCAGCAATTATTGAAGCTGTAAAAGTTTTTCCTGTTCCAGGAGGTCCTTCTATTAGTATTTTCCTTCTATTATCTAAACCATAGTTTCTCAATTTGTTTTTGTTTCTATACTCGGATAATATTCTAGTAATTCGTTCTTTGATTTCATCAGATACTATTAAGTCAGTTAGCTTCCTATCAGGAAACGTCATGTGCAGCATCGGATTTTTTTGATTCAGTGAAACAACATTTGAACGAGATATTTTAGGTTTATCAATTAACTTCTTTAAATCACGGGCAAGGGTTGTATGGTTCTTTTTTGCTTCGTATGCTGCAATTTGTAGCACAGCAGTTTTGAACTTCTCATCATTTCCATCTAAATGAGCTTTAATCAAATTCTTTATTTGATCGGCAGTCGCCATAACCATTCCCTCCCTTAACTTGAACTTTATGTCACCAACTTAATTGTATTATCATAAGAAATCAAAGTCAAACTATACTTTTTAACTTGATTAGAAGGTTCAAAGCAACGGGAAAAAGTAGAAACTATCTTATTTGATTTTAGTGTAGTTTTTAGTTCAAATCACATTGCTTATACATTATTAATTTCAAATAGATTTCTGAATAAAAAGACGTCCAAAATCTGAACGTCTTCCTAAGAATATCGAAATCTAGAATTTTGTTTTTAATAGAAATGCTGATCCAGATGTAATGCCATTGCACCGTTTTTGCACTTTTTTCTTTTTATTTTGTGTTTTATATGGTTTTATCTAATTTTAAATCCCTTAATTTTACTGCATTTTGATTTATACTCTGCACTCTGAAAAAAGAGTGGGAATAATAAAAAACAGCCAACAAACGTTGTTAAATCAATGTTTTTGGGCTGTTTATTTTTTCATTATCACACTTTTATCACAGTTATTCCTTTTATTTCTTATATTGATTTTTAACATCTTTTACTAGGCTCTCTTCTGGTAAGTCAATCTTTATATAATTATTTAAAGATTCCGCAACTGTAAAATTCGTGTTGGGATATAAATGCCCATAAGTGCCTAAAGTGGCTTGAATATCCTCATGTCCTAAGCGATCCTTTACCAATAAGTATTCATCTCCCTACTAATAAAGAGCAAAGCACGAAAATGTCTCAAACCGTGTATTCGAATTATATGAACACCAGCAATGGCTGCATCTTTCATATTTTTATTTTCTTTATAAGTAAAAATATCTAAATATTAGGCACAATTGATATTTTCTATCATTTTAACTCACTTTTATTTATTTTTTTAGTACAAACAAATCATTAACGTTGATTTGGTGTTTTTTCTGGTCATTTTTTACAAATTTTTTTCTTTAGTTAAATCCTTGACTGATATCTAAGAATTTATTCAAACTTTTTCCAAAAAATTAATTTTTCCTCATGATGTTTCCACATGCAAAAATTATATCAATTCACACAAGTATATACGTGCTTTTTAATTTCATCTAATTATTTATTATATGCCAACACGACTACTTGCATTAATATGACAGAACTAGTACAAAAATAAACAACTAGATAAGATAGGAAAAAAGCGTACCTTTTCTACCTATGAAATAATTCACCTTATACTGAAATTTAATTCATTTTTATTCTTTTAAGCTCCTCTATTGTTCTTCTGTAAGTATTCTTTTCCCAATTGGCTTCTATCCTATCAAAAAAATTTTTTTGATGTTTCTTATAATTTTCTTGATTATTTAAATAGAAATAAGCTATAGAAAGTGTTGCGTACATCCAATAATCTTTCTCTTCTTCCAATAAACTTGTTTCTATGATAGAAATAACTTCTGAATATACTTTTTCACTTTCATATTGCAAATATCTCTTTGTTTCCTTTGTAATGTTTTGTTGCTCTGTTTTTAAAACTAAGCAGTTGGCATAGTTCTCTCCATTGTAATAATCTTGTTTAATAACGTATCCTTTCTTATAAAGTTTTATCGCCTCGTCCAAATAATCAAAATTATGATTTAATCTATAGAGATTTTTGTATATCGCTCCTGTAATCCCTAAAGTTTCTAAATCTAGAGATTTTTGTGGGTTTAATTCTTTAATGACATCTAAACCATTTTCTAAAGCTTTTGTTTCATTCGGTGATTTTGATTTATACATTGATAACGCCAATTGTTGGACAACATATTCATTATTAGGCAGTACTTGTCTTAATTTTTGCCACCTTGAGATAGCTTTCTTGAAGTTACCTACTTTCATATACTCTCTTGCTGCATTTAACAATTTCGTAATAGTCTCATTACTTTCTTTTGCATTTTGAATAAACTTATTATACTCTTCTTCACTAATTTTTGGAGGTTCTGTCTTTGGTAAATAAGTATATAACGGGCTATCTACTATATTCTCTTCACTTGATTTTATAAAATTTTTTAGGTTACTTTTTATTTTATTTGCTTCATTCTCGTCTAATTCTTCTCCGATCTCTTCATATGTAAGGTAGCGCAAATGCTCTAAATCAAAAGGAATTTTATTATCATTTTGAACCATCATAATAGTTGAAAAAGGTCTAACGGCATGACGTACCCCTAATTCATAAATAGCGTTAGGATTGAGCGTCGTTAAATCAGCAATAACTAAGTCAGCATTTAATAATAAAGCATACATACTCACATCGATAATTGAAGAGCCAGCTATTTCATCTGCTCTGATTAATTTATATTCTGACAACTCTTCTTCAAATAACGGCTTTATAACTTTAATATATATCCTATCTAAATCAATTTCTTTGGAATTTTGATAATCCATCTTTTTTCCAAATCCCATCGCAACAAAGCATACTTTCTGTTTCATTTCTATCCTCCACATAGTTATTTCACATAATTTCAATAGCATTATTAGTCCGATTAACTCCAATTAACCAAAACATTCGCATTATTGGCAATTTTTAGAGGCATTCGTTCGCTTCCCAAGTTTTTACCCCACTTATCGGATCCAATCTCATTACTTCCTCTATTCATAGTCGATCATTTATTCTCGTTAGTATACATCCTTACAGCTACAAGAAATGCATAGCAACCACTAATTTTTCTTGTTAGTTTTCTTTTAAATAATTCCCTACCCATCAAAAAATCAAAGGAACAATCTTCCCATATCGAGTAATTCGATCACCTAAATAATGAACTAGCCTCAAGTCATTTTTTAATCATGTCATAATACTTTTGATAGCTCCAAAATGACTAATTACTAAACCTATAATCTTTTAAATAAGGCATCTTTGCATCATTTTCATTCAAATTAAATTTATGAAATCTGGATAAACATACACATTTCTAAAATTATAGTTTCCATACTTTTCAACTTCAAAGTCAGTTATCGCTTTCACTTTGAATTTTACTCTTGATCCAATGGTTATATCCTGAGCAATCGGAATAAATCTATAATATAGTTGTAACCAGTGACTTTCTTCTGCATGAAAACTTTCTCCCGTCGGAATTAAAATATCAATCTTACAAAAAATATAGTCTGTATATTTAATAATGTCAGTTATAGAAGCTACATAAGTAGCATTTGACGGAGTTAATTTTCTTAACAACTCACAGCTTTTTTCAACTTCGTCATATAAAACTTCAACAGGCACATCTACTTTCATTTTTAAAGATAATTCTTTGACAAATTCTCGCAATCCTTCTTTGCAACTGTTATCACCATTTAAAACAATGCCCATTTTTTTTTGATTAATGCAACAATCCATAAATGCTTTTAAATTTCTATCAAATCCCGGTATAAAAAACATATAATATTCATTTTTCGTCACCCATGAAGCCCCCATCTCATTAAGACAAACTACGCTCTTAAAATAGGATTCTGAAAGCAAAAATAAAACAATGTTACTTTTCTCAATTCTGTCTCCTAAATAATCATAAATATTTTCTCCAATAGGGATTTTATTTTTTTCATGGGACGTATAAACTATATCTGAATTAAGAATCCCAATAGATACCATTAATTCTCTTAAAACATTTCCATATTGTTTATCTACAGAATTGTGACTCAAAAATATCGATTGTTTTTTCTGTGGAGTGAATATATTTCGAAACATTGACAACCTGCCTTTCTTTTATCCCATTTTTTATTCATATTATAACATACAGCTAGTTTCTTTACACTAACATAAAGAAACTAGTTATTCCCTTTGAACCATTTAAAGAAAGATTCTATAGACAAGTATAAGGAATACTTTTTTGTTTATTGACTAAAAATTATTTCTATTTTATCCATACTTAAAATATAAGAAACAGCTTTATACCAACATTGAATCCTTATTTTTACCCATCATTTTATATAACAAAATTTAATGTTTTTTTCAATTAAAAAAGGAAGCTCTAAATGTTACCTATCATTCATTAAATCGATCCTTTTAAACAGCTACATTTTTAAATAACAAAAAAAGATGGTTCTCTATCTTTTCATTTCTTTGATTCATAATTTGCCTTGATTCCTGAAAAAAGTTATTCACTGAATTAACATAATTTTTACGTATACATCCCCATTTTACTTAAAATTTCTTTTTTTAAGAAAAAATTCACCAGATTTTTAGACGTTACCCTCCGATTTAAAAAGAGGCTTCAATATGATCCATCATCTAGTTTCTAACTAGACTATTATTCAAAGTAAGTTAGCACATTTATGTAAAATAAATCTTAATTTATACCATCCAACAAATACAAACGACACTTATAAATATCGTTACTTATAAAAAAGGTGCACGTTCTATTTTCTTCTCTAAATAAAAATCACTCCATTATTAACAGCTAGACTTAATATATTCAATACTTTTTAACTATTTTGAACTACAACACTTACGATAAATATTTGTTCAATAGAAATATTTTTAATAGATCGCACTCATTTTAATTCCTTCTAACACAGCATCTTAATTTATTGAAAAGAAAAAAACAATAACTAAAAAAAGACGCTACATCAAAGGAAAACCTTTTTGCTAACGTCTTTCATTTGCTACAAAAGAGACACCATTTCTATTAATCCTTGTACCGCTTCACTCCCTTTATTTCCAGCTTTTGTCCTGATCTTTTTATTGCTTGTATTGCTTGTTCAATGGTTTCAGTAGTTAAACAGGAATATCTGATTTAAGATTAATATGTGCCACTCCTTTTGCTACTTCATTTGTTACTAACTCATAATGAGTAGTAGCGCCTCTAATAACAGTACCTAAAGTAAGTAAGCCATCATACTTTTTTCCTGCTACTAATTTTTTGTAATAATAGGAATTTCAAAAGCTCCCGATACCCAATAAATATCAAGTTGCTCTTCATTTATTCCAAGCCTTGCTAAATTATCTATTATTCCTTGCAATAATTTTTGATTAATAAATTCATTAAATCGAGCAATAATAACTCTATACGAGTATCCTTTAAACAATAATTCCCTTCAAAAATTGTCATCTTTTGCTCTCTTTTTATACTGATAAATAATGATAAAACTTATTTTTTTAATCTTTAAATATCCTTGATTTTCTTTTTGAGGAGACGTTTCTATTGGTATACGTTCGACTGCATCAATTCCAACTTGTTGTAGGTCACTTATTTTTTCTGGATTATTTGTCATTAGACGAATGATTGTTGCACCAATTGGCTTTAAAATATCTGCTGTAAATTGATAGTTGCGTTCATCTGAAGAAAATCCTAATTCTACGTTAGCTTGATATGGGTCCAATCCTTATTCTTGAAGTTGACAAGCTTTTAACTTATTTCTTAAGCCTATCCCTCGGCCCCTCTTCACATAGATAAAGAACGGCTCCAAAACCTACCTTCTTCTTCTCTTTTTCATTGCTTCATAGAGCTGCTCCCCGCAATCACACCGTTAAGAACCGAACACGTCACCAATCAAACATTCAGAATGAATACGAACCAACAAAGGGTGTGAATTATTACAAATATCACCTTTTGCTAACAATAAATATTCAAGTTTTTTTCATTTTCATAAATTGACTATTTGAACTCACCATAACTTGTCGGTAAATTAACCGTTGGATGACTATTTTCTTTTAAAAATTCTACTAATTCATCAATAGTAATTAAGAGAAGTTGCCATTGTTTAGATAACTTTGTTAGGTCAGGCATTCTAGCCATAGTACCATCTTTATAAAGAATTTTGCAGATATAAGCAGCTTCTACGCTGTTCACTAGTTTTGCTAAATCTATCACCGCTTCTGTATTATGAGTGGTCATTTCTTCTAAAGATAATAGAGTCTTCAACTTGTAAAAAATCATCTACCTATTCGAGCTTGTGATAGTAAATGTTTGTTAATTTCAAAAATTCATCACTTACAGTTCTTCGTTCACAATAACCACTTCTCAGAAATGTTCCATCCATATCTACTGCAACTAACTTAATATTATAAGGATTTTCCACCATTTTATTTTTTTTCATTCTTTTTTGTTATATTATCATCATAAATAAAAAAAACGCTTCCTAAGATATTTTAACATGTACATATAAAGGTTAAACTGAACACTGTATTATTGAATAAGTAAATTCTAAAACATCATGGATTCATTTCTCTTGCAAGATTAAGGACTTTTTTACCCAAGGGATATATAAAGTTGCATAAAAAGAGTTTGTTTAACTAGCTTTTTCTTTTATGAAAAAGGGCAAAAAATTCATTCATCTTTTCAAGTTATGATTACTTAATGACTTAAAAAAATGCAAACGAAACGATCACCATTGCAGAATCGATTTCATTTACATGCTTTTTTATTAACTTTATTTTATGTATTATTTTCGTATCTTTACTATCCAAATAATGTTTTTTATGTTGTCTTCTTTGATTGCTGATAAAAAAAGATTAAGTTTTGGATTTCTCTTGTTTTAGGATAAATTGAAATCCCAAACGTTGGTATATTGAATTGACTAGTTAACATCGTATTCGACACAATACAATCATACTTTTCTTTATGAATCATTTGTTCTGTAACTAGCGGTGTATGGGTTACTACAAAACGATAACGTCCTCCTAAATATAACTCAAGATTTTCAACAATATAATTCGCATATTCTTTCGAATTCGTTACAATTAAAGCTCTCACTTGTTTACTCATTTCAATTTTTTTTAGCAAAGCAGGCCAACAAACCAATACCAAAGCGATTAACTTACGAATAAATTCATCATTTTTCATTCGTTTCACCAAATTTTCTAGATGTTTATTTTTTAACTCTTTTTTCAAGCCCATTTGGATAACTTCTATTTCTGGAAGAATTTGTTTTAAAAATTGATGGTGTTTATCATATAAAATAAATGATAATTTTTCCATATAGTCATTATCATTCATTACTTTATAGAGAACTTCTTGTCGATCTTCGCACACCATTTGATATTTGGTTTCCAAATAATCAATTAATACACAAGCTATTTCTATTAACCAACTTTTCTTTTGTCGATTATTCTTTTCTGGCTTTAAAATAGAGCGGATAAACGGCTGTTCAAAAAGAAAATTTACTAAATATTTTTCATTTTCTTCATCAATTTTATTGGAAGAAAAATTTATTTTTTCATTTGATTCAACAGATAATGTTTTTTTATGTTCTTTTTCTTTAAATAATTTTTCATTTTCTAATTGATAAAGTTTTGTTGCAATAAAAAATAATAGTTGCTTATGTTTTCGGTGATCAAGAACCGTTGTAACTTCTTGAAAACTATTTTTTCGTATGTATTCTGAGAGCAACCAGCGACTTTTTTGACAAATCTCTTTGTTGAATGCTTCTTCTAAACAAACATGCTTTTCTAATAACAGATGAATTGTTAACTTTTCAATCATTTGCTTTTCTCCTGTTAATCGAATTAAACCTCGAATTCTTAAATGGTATGGTTTCAAAGCAAAATTAATTCGATTAACCATTCGCCGTAGTGTACTTTCTGAAATAAATAATTTTTCTGCCAATTCTAAGTAATTTGTGTATTTATTTAATACGATTGATTCTAAAAAATGATATTCAATCGCCTCATTCATAATAATTCGATAAATGTATTCTTCCGTCACATGAGGAGCAATTTCTGCAAATATTCCATTTTCTCGATCCGTATGAATTTTAATTTCTTTTGCATAAGAATCGATATCCATTAAATCATTTCTTAGTGTTTTTGAAGAACAATTTAATCGATGTTCTAAATCTTGAAAGCGATAAGTTTCCCCTTCAAAAAGCAACTCTAACAGAAGTAATTGTCGTTTCATTTTTTTCGATAAAATATCTAACATTTACTTCCTCCCCTCTTTTTATCTAACCACAAAAAAAAGCACGTCAAATAACTTTTATCTAGTTAAATACTTCTACTATTCATTTTAAAGAAGTTTTTTTGTTTCTTAGAATCTTTTTTTCAAAAATCTGTAAAAATGAGTATGAAAAATACTAGAATGAGAAATTATTAATTCTTACTTACTTTATATAAACTACTCTCTGTAATGAAAGAATATCTCTTTTAAATACTTACTTTCACTAAAATTAATTAGTTTAAAAATATAATATTTTAACATTAAAAATAACTAAAATAATATCCTAAAAAAAATCAGATCAGTTTTTTTATTATTAATAAAATACTATCAAAAGCAAAGTATATTCTACTTTATTTTTTATTCATTTAAAATTATACTATCAATAAAGTTATTTATTAATAACAAATAAAAAAATTATGTATTATATCATTTTTTCAAGTCAAAAAACTATGTTTATCACAAATGTACTTTTTTACATCATAACTGTTTAATAGGAGTGTTGGAGATGAAGAAAGCAATTATTATGGTTAGCAGTTTCTTAAGTATAATTACTTGATTTTTTATTATTGAGTCTTTAACGTCTCCTGTAAAAGACGTTACTTCAAAAGCTGAAATGCAAAGTACGGTTGAACCAAAAATGGAATATGTTCCAACAAAAGAGGAACTATTGAAAATTGAAGGAGAAAAACTTGATTTTCTAGGTTTTTATCAAATAATAAAATTAAAATTTGACGACCAGCCTTCTATTACCCTACTCAATGAAGACCAAGAAACAATTAACTTTTCTATTTCTGTTTTAGATAAGAAAAAACAGATATTTTCAATTCCAGCTATCCAATTTTCTCCACAGAACCTTCAACTTTCTGATTCATTTGGTTTAGCAAAAAAAGAGACACACTATTTTGCCTATAAAAAAAATTAATTTTCTGACAAACCCTGTAAATAATTAGCGAAGACTTATATACCCACTAGAGGTATATAAGTCTTCGCTAACTTTTTGATGTCTTAATAAAAGAATTAACCAGCTATACATTGATTCTACCTTTTCACTTGTTTTTTGATAAAAAATTATCAAATATTTTAACATAGTCTCTTAAGTTCCATTCTTTCTCCTATTAACTTTGAACTATTTTTTTATCTAGCGAATTCGAAGAGTACGAACGTTATTTAAAACGATAAAAATAACATTTTCAGTTATTTTAAATTTATTTTTTTTTACCTTTTTGGAAATATTTAATATTTATACATTATTGGCGTATATCTTCTTATTTTGCTCTCATTAACCAATTTTAAAGCATCAAGAAGATCAAAATTTAGAAAATAAGTTCATTAAACAAATCAAAAAAATCCAGATTATCAATGATTCTTTTGAAAAACTGGATTTAAATAAAAATTTTTATTTTTTTAGTGCGGCAAAGAATGGAACGAGTATCGATAATAAAACAACCGTTAAGCCACATTGATTTTGATCTAAATAAATCAAAGTCGTTACAATACTTGTTGTCATCCCCACAGACAAATTTTTTCTATCTAGCATTAATCTCCCTCTTTGCAGTCTATTTTCCTCTAGGATTTCGACTATTTTTTCTTTATATTTTTCTTAATTTTTCGTTTATTTGATTAGCTTCATTGAGATTTTGCACCTTCAAATGAATGATTTTAGTAGACTCTACAACAAACTAAGAAGTCAGTCATCAAAAGAATGCTTATTATACTAAAAAGCAAGAATTAATTATATCTCTATCAGATTCGTTCGGCTATTTATTAAATATCTCAGTAAAAGTTTTTAACCATTCGTTGTTCTTTATTTCCTCTATTACCGAAAAAAACAGCAATGAAATCAGTCTATGGTTGGATGTAACATATTCTATCGATTGCTATACTTAACACAATGATTCGCTTTAAACTTCGTTTTCTCTAGTCAAATAAATATTAGACTGTACATTTTTAAAAAGAACAGACACAGAGACGACGGAAAAAAATAAAAATGAAATGAGGGGTCTCTATGAGGCAAAAAAATTTTTTTGTAAATTTACTTATGATCCTCCTGATATTGGTTGTAGCTAGTTTTTCTATCAGCTTTTTTGTAGGAATTTTAAACAGCATTTTATGGTTAACAATCAAAATACTGCTTCCTCTAGCTATTGTAATCTGGCTTATTCGTACAATCTCTAATAGCAACAGACGTCATTATAGAAAACCTTATTAATCTTACATCATCCAAAAGCAGACCAAGACATCGTTACATCTTGATCTGCTCTTCGATTTTTTTAAGAATTTAAAAATGATATATCATTTTATATTTAACCTAATGCAACATCTAAAATCATCATAATGATGAAACCCAACATCACACCAAACACTGCAAAATGTCGTTTACTTGATAACATTTGTTGTGCCTCCGGAATCAGCTCTTCAACTACCACATAAATCATTGCACCAGCTGCAAATGCTAAAGCATACGGCAGTAAGAGAGTTACTCGTGTGACAAGAACTGCACCGATTATGCCAGCAATCGGTTCTACGATTCCTGAAGCTTGTCCATAGACAAAAGCTTTCGTACGGCTCAATCCTTCTTGTCTTAACGGAATAGACACTGCGGCTCCTTCTGGAAAATTCTGGATTCCTATACCTAAAGCGACTGAAATTGCTGCTAAAACTGCTGCAGTTGGATTATCCGCAGTTGTGGCTGCTCCAAACGCTACTCCGACTGCTAAGCCTTCTGGTATATTGTGCAAGGTAATCGAAAATACTAATAAAATTGTCCGCTTTAAATGGGTGGGTAGTCCTTCTTTTTCATGCTGCGGACCAAAGTGCATGTGAGGAAGTGTTTTATCTGCTACATAAAGAAACACTCCCCCCAATCCAAAGCCGATACTTACAACAAGCCAAGCAATGGCTCCATTTTCTTCTGCTTTAGTAATTGCTGGATCTAATAACGACCAAAAACTAGCCGCAATCATCACTCCCGAAGCAAAGCCAAGCATAACATTCAATACTTCTTTTTTAATTTCTTTAAAGAAAAATACTAATCCAGCACCCAAAGCTGTCATGAAATAAGTAAAAGTTGTTCCCGCTAACGCTTGTTGCCATGGTTCCAACTTCAATAACCATTCCGCCATTTCCTTCTCCTTTCATGCCTTTATTTACTACTCTAGCATATTGGAAAAATTGTGACTACTATTTTTGTGAAAAAGCGAATTAGTTGGGGGTTGGGCATTAAAACACTATACTTTAATTAACAAGTTTTATTTTTAGCTTGATAAGGGAGTGGAAAATATGTCAACGATCAATGCTGGTATTGCTATGGTAAAAATAATGGAAAGTTGGGGAATTGAACATATCTATGGTATTCCTGGAGGTTCGTTTAATTCAATAATGGATGCTTTATACCATGAAAAATCTCAAATAAGATACATCCAAGTTCGTCACGAAGAAGTTGGTGCACTGGCGGCGGCAGCACAAGCAAAGCTGACAGGAAAAGTTGGCGTTGTTTTCGGATCTGCTGGTCCTGGTGCTACACATTTGATCAATGGTTTATATGATGCACAAATGGATCATGTGCCAGTAGTAGCTTTGCTGGGACAAGTTGCTTCTACTTCAATAAATTATAACTCTTTTCAGGAATTAAATGAAAATCCAATCTTTGCAGACGTCAGTATTTATAATCGAACCGTGATGACACCTCAGAGGCTACCTCATGTTGTCGACGAGGCAATCAAAGCAGCCTACGAATATAAAGGAGTAGCCATCGTTACAATTCCAGTTAATTTAGGATTTGAAGAGATTGAAAAAGAAAAAATATCCACTGCCTCTACACATAAAACAGGGCTAATTTTACCTAATGAAAAAGATTTATTAACTGCCATTCCTTTTATTGAAAAAGCAAAAAAACCAGTACTTTATGTTGGTCAAGGGACACGCAATGGCTTCTCACAAATTAAAAAATTTACAGAGCATTTTTCGATGCCCGTAGTGGCTTCTGTTTTGGCAAAGGGAATTATTCCCGATAACTACAAAAACTTTATGGGATTTGCCGGTCGTGTCGCTACAAAACCGGCAAATGAAGTGTTGGCAGAAGCTGATTTAATTTTATTTGTGGGAAGTGATTTTCCATTTGGTCGTACATTTTTTAACTCAGAGGCTGAATTTATACAAGTAGATATTGATGCTTCAAAATTTGGACGAAGGCATACGACTTCCCTGTCTATCTTGGGAGACGCCAATACAACGTTACAAAGATTAACCGAACTTGGACATTCTCGTCCTAAAGATCGTTGGTATTTAGCAAATCAAGAAAATAAACGTCATTGGATAAACTGGCTACAATCTTTTGAATCACGTGAAGATAAACCCATTCGACCAGAAGCTGTATACAAAGAAATCAATCGTATTGCCGAAGAAGATGCTATTTTTGTTACAGATGTTGGTAATACAACGATTCACTCTATCCGTTTGTTGAATATGAATGGTAAACAACAACATACAACTTCTGGTTGGTTTGCTACTATGGGTTATGGTATCCCCGGAGGAATTGCTGCTCAATTAAACTATCCTGAAAAACAAGTATTTACCTTAAGTGGTGACGGTGGATTTGCGATGGTTATGCAAGATATCATTACACAAGTAAAATATCAACTTCCTATCATTAACGTAGTTTTATCCAACTCATCATTTGGATTCATTGAAGCAGAACAAGAAGATACGGAACAAAAAAGTTTGGTGTCTGGTTAGAAGATGCTGATTTTGGAAAAGTTAGCGAAGCATTAGGAGCTGATGGTTTCACAATCACCGAGTATCATCAGTTACGACCTGCTTTTGATGCAGCAAAACGATCGCATCGACCAGTCGTTATTGATATCAAAATCAGTAACAACCGTCCATTACCAGTAGAAAAACTGTGTTTAGATTCGAGAAAATTCTCAAATGAAGAAATCAAACAATTCAAAGAAAAATATGAAATTCATGATTTACCTACTCTAAATGAACTCTACGAAAAATAGATATAACTTATCCTTTTCTTATCAAATAGAAACGTTGCACATTAATTACAGCTAGAAAAAAGACAAACAAAACTAGATAGTTTTATTTGTCTTTTTAATGTTTTGATCACACTTATCTAAACGCATAGACAATATGATTAATCCCAAAAATCATAAAGTAAAAACCAACAAGAAAACTTAAAGTTAATGCAGATGAAATAGGATTAAATAATAAAATAATCCCTAACAAGACCCCTAAAATATTGATAACTACTGTAAACCAATAATGTCTTGTACTAATGCCTTTAGCTAAATCGGCGGTAAATAATGCCAATACAGAATCTGCAATAAACCAAATAGCAAATACAAACGGTAATGCAACCACTCCTGCACCGATATTAAATAAAAAGAAAATTCCTATGAGAATATCAATAATGCCAATAATTAAAGGCAATTTCCCTTTGTAACCCGTTAATTCTTTTAGGCGATTACGTAAAAATAACTCAAAAATACCTTTTAAAAATGCAAAGATAGCAAATACAAAGACAATGGCTACCAAATTTCCGACTGGATCTTGGAAAGAGAGTAGTGAAACAAGAACAAATAAAATTCCTAGAAGCAACGATCCCCAATCCATTGTTTTTCTTTCATTCATTTTCATCCCAACTTTCATTTTGATCTATTATTCATACTAACCTTCTCATTAACGTACGTCAAAACATATGCTAAACCAAGCGAAAAGAATAGACACTATCTATTTCTTTCAAAGAACTATCAAATGCATCTTTTTTTATTAAAAGACTTCATCCGCTTTTTCATTAAATATTCATTCATCTGATCTTTCTAATAGTTAAAGATCATTTTTTCTTGTATGTTCCACGTGAAACACAAAGAATGATTGATTCCCTTGAAACTTTCTTCTTTCCCCTATATAATTCTAGAAGACTTGTTAAACAATAAAAAATAAAGTGAGGAAAAAAATTGATTACTGTAAATGATGTAAGTTTGCACTTTTCAGACCGCAAACTATTTGATGATGTTAATATTAAATTCACTCCAGGAAATTGTTATGGCTTAATAGGTGCAAATGGTGCAGGTAAATCAACATTCCTTAAAGTATTATCTGGAGACTTACAGCCTTCAACCGGAACAGTTTCTATGGGTCCGGATGAGCGAATGGCTGTCTTAAAACAAAATCATTATGATTACGAAGAATACACCGTCTTAGAAACCGTCATTATGGGACATAAGCGTTTATATGAAGTAATGAAAGAAAAAGATGCTATTTATATGAAAGAAGATTTCACCGATGAAGATGGCATAAGAGCAGCAGAATTAGAAGGCGAATTTGCTGAATTAAATGGCTGGGAAGCAGAGACTGAAGCTGCTGTTTTATTGCAAGGATTAAATATTCCTGAAGAACTTCATCATCAACTGATGAGTGAGTTAACGAGTGGTCAAAAAGTAAAAGTCCTTTTAGCGCAAACATTATTTGGTAAACCAGATGTTCTATTACTTGATGAACCAACTAATGGATTAGACATTCAATCAATCAACTGGCTGGAAGAATTTTTGATTGAATTTGAAAATACCGTAATTGTTGTATCTCATGACCGTCATTTTTTAAACAAAGTATGTACGCATATGGCAGATTTAGATTTCGGTAAAATTAAATTATATGTTGGCAATTATGATTTTTGGTTAGAATCCAGCCAGCTTGCTGCAAAATTACAAGCCAATGCAAATGCAAAAAAGGAAGAAAAAATTAAAGAATTACAAGAATTTATTGCGCGTTTTAGTGCCAATGCTTCAAAATCAAAACAAGCAACTTCTCGAAAAAAGATGTTAGAAAAGATTACATTGGAGGATATTCAACCTTCTTCACGACGTTACCCCTTCGTAGGGTTTAAACCTGAACGTGAAATTGGCAATGACCTTTTAAAAGTCGAAAATGTTAGTGTAACTATCGACGGAAAGAAAATTTTAAATGATATATCATTTAATCTAAAGAAAGATGATAAGGTGGCTTTTATTGCTGAAAATGATATTACAATAACTACTCTCTTTAAAGTTATCATGGGAGAAATTACACCTAATGTAGGTTCGGTAAAATGGGGCGTCACAACCAGTCGCTCGTATTTACCAAAAGATACGACAAAAGAATTTGATACTGAATTGACAATTTTAGATTGGTTACGTCAATACGCAAGTAAAGAAGAAGATGACAATACTTTTTTACGAAGTTTCTTAGGACGAATGCTTTTTTCTGGTGAAGAAGTATTGAAACCTGTCAATGTTCTTTCTGGTGGAGAAAAAGTACGCTGTATGCTTTCTAAAATGATGCTTTCTAAAGCAAATGTTTTAATTTTAGACGATCCTACGAACCATTTAGACTTAGAATCAATTACAGCATTAAATGACGGTTTGATGACATTTACCGGTTCTATTCTTTTTACTTCACATGATCATCAATTTATCCAAACTCTTGCAAATCGTATTATTGCTGTCTCCGATAATGGAGTAGTTGATCGTGCCGATACCACTTATGATGAATTTTTAGAAAACCAAGAGATACAAAAACAATTAAATAAACAATGGAAAAAATAATTTAATTGAAGTATTAAAAACTTCTCAAAACAAAGAAAACTGTTTTGAGAAGTTTTTTTGATTGAATATTGAAAATCTTCATTAATAAGAGCTTATAAAAAGAATCTCATCAAACTTGAAATCTTCAAAACCGCTAATGAGATTCTTAACAGAGAAAACTTCCTCTTTTCACAATACACTTTCTTACTTCTAAAAGACAAGCTTAATTCATTTTATCGTGTAATTCCCATTGAAAATATGGCGATACATCCGTAACCTGTATGACTAGCAATAGTTGGACCTAACGGATATAATTTAACCTCTTTCATTTTAATATTTTCTTCTAGCAGTTGCTTCGTTTTTTCAGCTCTTTCTAAATCTCCTGCATAAGCAATGTATACTGTTTGTTCCAGAGGTGCAACAATTGTTTTTACTGTTTCTTCAACAATGTGTTGGATCGCTTTATTTCTACCTCTTACTTTATTAACATTTGTTAAACGCCCTTCTTTATCTACTGTAATAATTGGTTTTACGTTTAAAATGTTTCCTAAGGCTGCACTTGTTTTAGAAATACGTCCTCCACGCTCAAGATATTTTAAATCATCTACCGTTACCCATGAATGTACTTTTAAATAATTTTCTTCTAACCATGACAAAGTTTCTTCTAATGTTTTCCCTTCATTTCTCAAACGAACAGCTTCTAACACTAATATTCCTTCTCCAAGACTAGCAGCTTTCGTATCAAATACCTGAATTTGCGGATCTACGTACTCTTCATTTAATAATGCTACGGCTTGCAAAGCACTATTATAAGATCCGCTTAAAGCGCTTGAAAAAGCAATGTATAAAACAGGCTGTTTTTTTTCAACGTATGGACGGAAAAATTCGATATACTGACCAACATTGATTTGTGAGGTCGTCGGTGCAGCGCCATTTTTTAATTGTTCCATGTAGTTATCGTTGTCAAATGTTCTTCCAAGGTCATCCATTAATTCAAGATCACCTAATCGAATTTTCATAGATAAAAATTCAACATTTGCTACTTGTAGAACTTGATAAGGCAGATCACAACACGAATCTGTTACAATATGATACACATGTTTCAACTCCTTCAACTTTTCATTCTACTCTTAATGTCTATTATAGCAAATCTCTTGCCTAAAAAATAACATTAACTATTTTTTTATATACAAGTTAGAACTCCTCCATAAATCTTTAGCAATTGAAAAGAGTAATGGTTTTATATGACTAAATAAATTTTTTGGTAAAATTAAACACTAACGTAAAGCAATTCTTTTTATTATTCACGATAAAAATGCCAAAACACACGAAAACTTTAACATAAATTTCGTAGTTTTGGCATTTTGTTCTTATGATATCGATACATTACCCATTCTTTTAAGCAATTTTATTTATTCCTTCAAAACATTCCTATTCAAAAAAACTAGCAATTTAAATTTGTGCCCAAACGCTTTCTAAAATATTAGTTTGCGTTCGATCCGGGCCAACTGAAAATGTTGAGATACGCACGCCCACAAGCTCAGAAATGCGTCTCACGTAGTTTCGTGCATTTTCTGGTAAATCGGCAAGCGTTTTGCATTGGGTAATATCTTCAGACCAGCCAGGCAATTCTTCATAGATTGGTTTACAACGTTTCAATTCTTTTAAACTTGCTGGATAATGATAAATCAATTCACCATCTAGTTCATACGCTGTACAGATTTTTACTGTTTCTAATCCACTTAATACATCAATAGAATTAAGCGATAAGTTAGTAATACCTGACACGCGTTTTGAATGACGCATCACTACTGAATCAAACCACCCAACGCGTCGTGGACGCCCTGTAGTTGTTCCATATTCACGACCCACTTCACGAATTTGCTGTCCTGTTTCATCAAACAATTCTGTCGGAAACGGTCCATCACCAACACGAGACGTATAAGCTTTACATACCCCAACAACTTTATTAATTTTAGACGGACCAACGCCACTACCGATCGTTACCCCACCTGCTACTGGATTTGAAGATGTAACAAATGGATACGTTCCTTGATCGATATCCAACATAACACCTTGCGCTCCTTCAAATAAAACACGTTTCCCTGCATCTAATGCATCATTTAAAATAACAGAAGTATCTGTTACATATTGTTTAATTTGTTGACCATATTCATAATATTCTTCAAAAATTAATTCAAAATCAATAGGCGTAGAATCAAACATTTTTACAAATTGACGATTTTTATCTTCTAAGTTTAAACGTAGACGTTCTTCAAATATTTCTTTATCCAACAAGTCAGCAATACGGATACCTACACGAGCTGCTTTATCCATGTACGCTGGTCCAATTCCTTTGATCGTTGTTCCAATCTTATTTTCCCCTTTTGCTTCCTCTTGTAATTGATCTAATTTGATGTGATAAGGCAAAATAACATGAGCACGATCAGAAATACGCAAATTATCGGTTGTAATGCCTTTTTCATGTAAATAAGCAAGCTCTTTTACTAATGACTGGGGATTGACAACAACCCCATTTCCAATCACACTGATTTTGTCTTTGTAAAAAATCCCTGAAGGAATCAAATGCAGTTTATAAGTAGCACCATTAAATTTAATCGTATGCCCTGCATTATCGCCACCTTGGTACCGTGCGATCACTTCAGCATTTTCACTAAGAAAGTCAGTAATCTTTCCTTTCCCTTCGTCGCCCCATTGTGTACCTACTACTACTACAGATGACATTTGAACACCTCGTTTTATTTTATTTAATCCTGAATTATTTTAACAACAACTTAATACTTATTCAACTAAAATCGAATAATAATTTTATTTATTTTATAAAAAAGATTAAAATACGAACATTAAGCAGAATTACTTCCACTCACTTTTCACTTAGTTTTAATGATAACACAAAATTAGTATTCTTCTCTTGGTGATAAGGAAGAAAATTTATTGTATTCTTTGATAAAAAGTAATTCCACCGTACCACGAGCACCGCTACGGTTTTTTTCAATGATTACTTCAATCACATTATCATTTTTCGGCTCATTTTCTTCACCGTCTTCGCCACCATCTCTCTCATAATAATCATCCCGATATAAGAAAGCAACAATATCTGCATCTTGTTCAATGGAGCCAGATTCACGAATGTCACTTAACACCGGACGTTTATCTTGTCGCTGTTCAACACCACGAGAAAGCTGTGATAATGCAATAACAGGTACCTTTAGTTCTTTGGCTAGTTTCTTTAATTGACGAGAAATCTCTGATACTTCTTGTTGGCGATTTTCTCTACCGTTTCCTTCAATTAACTGTAAATAATCAATTAAGATCAATCCCAAATTTCCTTTTTCTTGTGCTAATTTTCGACATTTTGCTCGTATTTCTGAAATTTTTATCCCGGGAGTATCATCAATAAAAATATTTGCTCGTGACAAACTTCCCATTGCAACAATCAAATTTGACCATTCTTCTTCAGAAAGCTGTCCAGTACGTAAGTGGCTTGCTTCAATTGAACCTTCTGCACAAAGCATCCGATTCACAAGTGATTCCGCCCCCATTTCAAGACTAAAAATAGCTACCGAACGATCTGTTTTCGTCCCCACATTCTGCGCAATATTTAGGGCAAAAGCTGTTTTTCCGACTGCCGGACGAGCAGCTAAGATAATCAATTCTTCTGGCTGCAATCCAGCGGTCATTCTATCCAATCCTTGATAACCAGTAGGAAGTCCAGTAATTTCCTCATTATTTTGAGCTAATTGATCAATATTTTCAATGGTTGAATTCAACACTTCTGCAATAGATAAAAAACCACTGCGATTTCTTTTCTCAGATACTTCTAAAATGCTACGTTCTGCATCATCTAAAATTGTCTGAACTTCTTCTCCTTGTTCAAAACCTTTTGTGACAATTCTTGTGGCTGTTTGGATCAACGTCCGAAGCAATGATTTTTCTTCAACAATTTTCGCATAATAAACAATATTTGCCGCAGTCGGTACGGCTAATGCTAACTCTGAAAGATAACTTAAACCACCAGCATCTTCCAATAAATTAGCTTGTTCCAAACGATCTTTTACTGTCACTACATCAATCGCTTCACTTCGATCATTTAATTCCTTCATTGCTTCAAAAATAATTTGATGTCCCCGACGATAAAAGTCTTTCGATTCTATGTACTCCATGGCATCAATGATCGTTTCAGCATCTAAAAAAATAGCTCCTAAAACCGCTTGTTCAGCTTCTATACTTTGCGGTGGAATTCGGTCCTGCCACACTTCGTTCATACCTATCGCTCCTTGTCTTCAATTGCTTCATTTTACAAGAAAATTGTAAAAAAGTCACTTTGAAAAAGTTTGTTTAACCATTCTTTATTCTAAAAAAGAAGATTTATCTGTGCAGTAAGAAAAAATACTCAGAAAGAACTTGTACCTGATTTCCCTATCCAAAATTTCAATCAACAATACAAAATTCTAAATATTATCCAACCATTCTTTTAATGCATTAGTTTTTACTAAATAAGTAATAATTAAGCGGAAAAAAGGAAGAACTATTCTCTCCAAGCACGTAAATGAAATAAATCCTCTTTTAAAAATAGCTTATGCGAACAACAAACCAGATCACCCAGAAAGTACTACTCTTTTTGGATGATCCGGTTTATATTATATAGTAACTTCTTCCTAATGACTTCAAGAAACATGTAGTACATATAGATAAAATCCCTCTCGAATCTTAAAAAGAAATACATTCATTGCAGCTTAACGTCCGCCTTTTCCTAGACATTAACTAGCTATTCTTGAACAACATGCACTTTAATCGTTGCTGTTACTTCATGATGTAATTTTACTGGTACGTTAGTATAACCTAACGTTCGAATTGGATTATTCAGTTCAATTTTACGTTTATCCAACTTTATTTGATATTGTTTATTTAATCCTTCTGCAATTTGCTTCGAAGGAATCGAACCAAATAAACGACTATCTTCTCCTGCTTTTGCTTTGAGTTCTACTACAGTATCCTCTTTTTCCAAAAGCTCTTTTAGTTTTTTTGCTTCTTCTAAAACTTCAGCTTCATGCTTTTCCTGAGCTTTTTTCTGACCAGCTAGTTGACTAATACTGCTTTTCGTTGCTTCCTTTGCTAAATTATTTTTTAATAGATAATTTTGTGCATAACCAGTCGGCACTTCTTTTATTTCACCTTTTTTTCCTTTACCTTTTACATCTTGTAAGAAAATGACTTTCATGTCTATTACTCCTTATCATATAGTTGGTTTCTATTTTCTTTGATTGTAGCCAATAAACGCTGCTTTGTTTCCTCTACTGTAACATTCTCCAATTGGGTAGCAGCATTTGTAAAATGACCACCTCCACCCAAGGATTCCATAATCACTTGGACATTGATTGTTCCTGTACTTCGAGCACTGATTCCAACGAGTCCGTCTGTTCGTTTTGTGATGACAAATGCACCATTGATGTTAATCATTGAAAGAAGAGTATCTGCGGTTTTTGCTGCAATTACACTATTGTATTCTTTTTCATCTGTTCCTGCTGCAACAACAATATCTGAAGTCACATATTCACTTTGAGCAATCAAGTGACTAATTTCCAGATAAGTTTCTAAATCTGAGCTCAATAAATATTGTACTAGGGAAGCGTCCGCACTACAAGACTTTAAATAACTTGCAACATCAAAAGTTCGTGCAGTTGTCCTTACGTTAAAACTATTCGTATCAACCGTCATACCTGCTAGCAATAAAGTAGCTATAAAACGATCTAAGCGATTGCTACGATTACTTTGATATTGAATAAGCTCTGTTACTAATTCAGAAGTTGATGAAGCAGAAGATTCAATGTACGTTAACAATGGCTTACTTGGAAATTCTTCCCCGCGGCGATGATGATCAATAATAACAATTTTATCAAATTGCTCATATAATTCTTGAGAGATGGATAGCGACGGTTTATGGTAATCGACCATCACAAGCAAATCCTCTTCTTTCTTAAGTTCCATCGCCTTTTTTGGTGAAATTAACTGTGCTTCTAATTCCGAATGCTTATGGATTTCTTCCAAACAGCGTTCTACATCTGGAATGATTTCATTTTCATTCAATACAATATAAGCTTTTTTTTGATTGAACCGCGCTAAACAACTGATTCCAAAAGCCGAACCAATGGCATCCATATCAGGAAATTTATGCCCCATAATAAATACATCGCCGGTTTCATCAAAAATTTTACGAAGTGCCGTACTCATCGCCCGCGATCTTACTCGTGTTCGCTTGATTGTTTTAGCTGACTTGCCGCCATAATAAATTGGTTTCGCTCCTTCACGCATTTCTTTTACTACAACTTGATCTCCACCTCTTACTAACGCAATATCAAGATTATTTTGAGCCTCTCCACCGATTTCATCTAACGACTCTTGCCCATAAGCGATCCCCATACTTAGCGTAATAGGTAAATTTTGTCTTTCAGCTTCTGCACGTAATCGATCCAATAAATCAAATTTCTTATCCATCATTTTTTTTAAATTGATTCTCTGAGTCACAAAGAAAAAACGCTCAGCATTAATTCTTTTAAAAAATACATGATATTCATTCATCCAGTCAGAAACAAGCGTAGTAACAAAAGAATTAAGATAAGAAATTTCTTTATCATCTAATTTATCAATTGCATCTGCATAATTATCAATAGATAAAATACCAATAACAGGTTGAATATTTACTTGATGAAGTTTCAATAATTGATTTTGAGTAATATCATTAAAGTAGATGACCCCTTTCACAGTATCCATTTCAAATTGAAACGTTTTATCTGCAAGATATATTTGTTTTTTTTCTTTTGCATTAAAAAATGCATCAAGTAATTCTTCTTCCGTTAATCTACTTTGGTCTTTAATTTTTAAAGCCAAGGGATTTAACCATTCAATTTTTTGACTGGAAGGTTGATAAGCAATGACTCCTACTGGCATTACTTCTGATACATAGGCAAGATTTGTTTCAGCAACCGTTGAAGCCTGTTGAATTTTTTCACGTTTTTTTAACGTGAGCCATCGTTTTAATTTAAACCAACTACGAATCCCCAATAAATTCATTAAAAGAATAACTAAAGCACTAATAACCCGAAACGGCATAAACAACACAATCAGTACTTCAAACAACAAAAATAAAAAAATGAAGAGAGGTCTAGGGGTTAAGTTTTCTTTTTCCATCTTCTTCCTCCCATAATTAATTAGTTCTATTTTACCATAACTTCCTACCTTCAAGCGACTAAACCAATAATTGATGGTTTAGTTAAACAACTAAACAGCTATAAAATAGCTATTTTGCTTTTTTAAAGCTATTAATCAATCCGATTGGCATTTGTTTGCTATAACATTTCATCCAAAATCAGTTATCGATGTGAAGAAAACCTCTCGAATAAAATTTCACTTTTCTTCTACCTATCGCTTCCTTTTGTTATATCGTTAGACTCGATAAAATACGCAAAACATGCAAAACAAAAAACCATCCTTTTAAAGGATGGTTTGATTTCATTTTTTTGATTAATCTTCGCTTACGAAAGGTAATAAACCCATGATACGCGCACGTTTAATTGCAACAGTAATTTTACGTTGATTTTTAGCACCCGTACCTGTTACACGACGTGGTAAGATTTTCCCGCGTTCTGAGATAAATCTTTTTAGTAATTCAATATCTTTATAATCGATATATTCAATATGGTTAGCAGCAATATAGTCTACTTTACGACGTTTACGTCCGCCTCTTCTTTGTTGTGCCATTCTATTTCCCTCCTATCAAATTCATTTAGAATGGTAAGTCATCATCTGAAATGTCGATCGTTGAACTCGAGCCAAATGGGTCAGAATTATCACGATCAAAATCTGGCATACCGTTGGATGATTGAGATGTTTGATTATAATTATTACTTCCGCCAAAATTATTTGTCGATGGACCAGAGCTTTGGTATCCGCCGTTTTGCTGACGATTTTCAGCGGCAGCACGACTTTCCAATAGCTGAAAGTTATCTGCAACTACTTCCGTTACATAGACTCGTTGACCTTGTTGATTGTCATAAGAACGAGTTTGTATACGTCCCGTCACTCCCAAAAGAGTTCCTTTACGCGCATAATTAGCCAAAGTCTCTGCCGATTTACGCCAAATCACGCAATTAATAAAGTCAGCCTCACGATTGCCATTTTGGCTAGTAAAATTACGATTAACAGCTAAAGTAAACGTTGCTACTGCCGTACCACTTGAGGTATATCGTAAATCTGGATCTTTCGTTAGACGTCCAACTAGTACAACATTATTAATCAAAAAATTCATCTCCTCTCATCATTGTTTTTGTTTCATGTGAAACAATTCTTTAAGCTTCTTCTTTAACAATCATGTGACGAATGATATCATCATTGATTTTCGCAAGACGATCAAATTCATTGACTGCCGATGCAGATGATGGAGAAGATACTTTAACGATGTGATAAATTCCTTCACGGTAACCGTTCATTTCATATGCGAAACGGCGTTTTTCCCAATCTTTAGATTCGATTACTTCTGCTCCGTTATCTTTCAAGATGGTATTAAAACGTTCGATTAAAGCAGTTTTTGCTTCTTCATCAATGTTTGGACGAATAATATACATAATTTCATATTTCGTATTTTCCATTGATTTTCACCTCCCTATGGACTTTCGGCTCTTAGGTTCCCAAGAGCAAGGAGAGTTTTCTAATAAATTAGACTACTCACAAGCTTTAATTATACAGGTAATTCATAATAAAAGCAAGAGAGTAAGTAGAAAAAGCAGGTGAAAAAGCACATCTGCTTTTCACCTACTTATTCTGCTGATAAATTTATTTCATCTATCGTCTCTTCTGCATTTTCTGGTTCAACTGCTGCCATTGTTACAACCTTCGTGTCTGCTTCCATCTTGATTAAGCGTACTCCTAATGTAGCACGACCAGTTTGTGACACTGTTGCTACGTTAAACCGAATGATCACACCCTTATCTGTAATCAACATGATATCTTCTTCTCCAACAACCGTTACCAGTCCAGCTAACGGACCATTTTTTTCAGTAATATTAGCTGTCTTGATCCCTTTACCTCCACGACCTTTCACTGGATATTCTGCCACCTTCGTTCGTTTACCGTAACCTTTTTCGGTGATAACTAAAACTTCATGATTTTCATTCATTAATGCAGCACCTACTACATAGTCGTCTTCTCTTAAACGTATTCCTCTAACGCCTGAGGCTGTCCGTCCCATATCACGAACGGCGGATTCAGTGAAAGTTACGGAGTAACCTTTATGCGTCCCAATAATAATGTTGGATTGACCATCTGTTAGCAAAACATTGACTAATTCATCGCCTTCTTTTAAACCAATCGCAATTAAACCATTACTTCTAATGTTAGCAAAAGCAGTAACCATCGTTCGCTTAACCGTTCCTTGACGAGTCGTAAAGAATAAATAATGTCCTTCCTTTGCTTGTCCGGTTACCGCAATAATCGCTTGAATTTTTTCGCTGGAATCAATTCCTAACAAATTGATGATTGGAATCCCCTTAGCTGTTCTGCCATATTCTGGAATTTCATACCCTTTTGCACGATAAACTTTTCCATTATTCGTAAAGAATAACAACGTATCATGAGTAGAACATGAAATAAGATTCTTTACAAAATCATCATCATGCACACCCATTCCTTGAACTCCCCGTCCACCTCTTCGTTGAGCACGAAATTCATTATTAGCTAAACGTTTGATATAACCATTATTTGTTAACGTAATAACGATTTCTTCTTCTTCTATCAAATCTTCATCTTCCAGACTTAGTACTTCACCAACAAGTAATTCTGTTCGACGTTTATCACCAAAGCGTTGATTTAACTCTGCTAATTCTGCTTTAATAATCTCAGTCACACGTTCTGGACGAGCAAGAATATCGGCTAAATCTTCAATCAGTTTCAACAATTCTTGGTACTCATTTTCAATTTTCTCACGTTCCAAACCAGTTAAACGACGTAAACGCATATCTAAAATCGCTTGAGCTTGACGATCAGATAATTCAAAACGTTTAATCATTGTTGATTTTGCTTCATCATCAGATTTAGAACCGCGAATAATTGCAATGATTTCATCAATATGATCCAATGCAATACGCAATCCTTCAAGAATATGGGCACGCGCTTCTGCTTTTTCCTTTTCAAAAATCGTACGGCGTGTAATCACTTCACGTTGATGTTCAATGTAATTCTCAAGGATTTGTTTCAAACTTAAAACTTTCGGCACACCTTTTTCAATCGCCAACATGTTAAATCCAAACGAATTTTGTAAAGAAGTCAATTTATATAAATTGTTCAAAATTACAGACGCACTTGCATCACGACGAATATCAATGACAATACGCATGCCTTCGCGGGACGATTCATCTCTTAAATCTGTGATTCCTTCAATTCGTTTGTCTCGATGTAACTCTGAAATTCGTTCAATGAGCTTTGCTTTATTCACCATGTAAGGAAGTTCAGTAACGATAATTCGTTCTTTTCCATTTGGCATTTCTGTAATTTCTACTTTTGCTCGAACCGTAATGGATCCTCTTCCTGTTTCATATGCTCGACGAATGCCTGATTTTCCCATAACCAATCCACCTGTTGGAAAATCAGGACCAGGTAGAACTTCCATTAATTCATTGGTTGTCACCTCTGGATTATCCATTAACAAATCAATCGCCGCAACCACTTCCGCCAAATTATGAGGAGGAATGTTTGTAGCCATTCCTACTGCAATCCCTGTTGTTCCATTAACTAAAAGGTTAGGAAAACGTGCAGGAAGTACGACCGGTTCTTTTTCTGTATCATCGTAGTTACTCTGAAAGTCTACAGTGTTTTTATTGATATCACGTAACATTTCCATTGCTATTTTACTCATACGTGCTTCGGTATATCGCATTGCAGCAGCTCCATCACCATCGACAGAACCAAAGTTTCCATGACCGTCAACCAGCATATAGCGATAACTAAATGGTTGTGCCATTCGTACCATTGATTCATAGATTGCGCTATCTCCATGAGGATGGTACTTACCCATAACATCTCCAACAATTCTAGCAGATTTTTTATGGGCTTTATCAGGTGTTACACCTAGTTCATTCATTCCATATAAAATCCGGCGATGCACAGGCTTTAACCCATCTCGAACATCTGGTAGTGCACGAGCAACAATAACACTCATCGCATAATCGATGAAGGAGTCTTTCATTTCACTGGTTAGATTGACATCATGGATGTTTTCTCTGATTTCTTCACTCATTTTTTTCCTCCTTCATGACTAGATATCTAAATTTTTTACATAATGTGCGTTCTCTTCAATAAATGCACGACGAGGTTCTACACGATCTCCCATCAACATCTCAAAAATTTGGTCAGCCGCAATCGCATCATCTACGCTAACACGAGCCATCATTCGATTACTTGGATCCATTGTTGTTTCCCATAACTGGTGATCATCCATTTCCCCAAGTCCTTTGTAACGTTGAACACTTGGCTTAGGAGAAGCAGGAAGCGAAGCAACCACTTGTTTTAGTTTCTCTTCAGCATTTTTTCCTGGCTGCACATACGTAATTTTTCTCCCTTGTTTTACGCCATACAGAGGAGGCTGTGCAATATAAACATAACCGGCCTCCACGATTGGTCGCATGTAACGATAAAATAAGGTTAACAATAAGGTACGTATATGCGCACCATCAACATCAGCATCTGTCATAATCACTAATTTATGATAACGCGCTTTGGAAACATCAAAGTCCTCCCCAAAGCCTGTACCCATGGCAGTAAACAGCGAACGAATTTCTTCATTAGCTAATATTTTATCCATACTAGCTTTTTCAACATTTAAGATCTTCCCGCGAATAGGTAAAATCGCTTGAAATTCACGATTTCGTCCCTGCTTAGCCGAACCGCCGGCCGAATCTCCTTCGACGATAAATAGTTCGCACCTTTCTGGATCGTTACTTGAACAATCTGCCAGTTTCCCCGGCAAATTACTAATTTCTAATGCCCCTTTTCGTCGCGTCACTTCTCTTGCTCGTTTCGCAGCTAAGCGAGCTTTAGAGGCTAACAATCCTTTTTCAATAATTTGACGTCCTACACTTGGATTTTCCAACAAGAATTTCATAAAGTGCTCACTGAATAGACGATCAGTTACCGTACGAACTTCTGAATTTCCAAGTTTTGTTTTTGTCTGTCCTTCAAATTGAGGATCAGGATGCTTAATGGAAATAACCGCAGTTAGGCCTTCTCTTACATCTTCTCCAGTCAAATTATCATCATTTTCTTTCATGAGCTTTTGCTTGCGAGCATAGTCATTAATCACACGCGTCAAAGCTGTTTTAAACCCTGATTCATGTGTTCCCCCTTCATAAGTATGAATATTATTGGCAAAACTCATGATATTAGAATGATAGCCGTCAGTATACTGCATCGAAACTTCAACGGTAATTTCTTGTTGTTCCCCCTCTAAGTAAACAGGTTCTGTGAAAATAACTGTCTTATTGGCATTTAAATATTCGACATAGCTCTTAATCCCACCATCATAATGATACTCTTTCATAACAGGTGATTCTTCCCGTTTGTCTTCAATTGAGATTTTCATTCCGCGATTTAAAAACGCTAACTCACGAACGCGTGTAGCTAATTTATTAAAATCAAAAATCGTCGTTTCTGTGAAAATTTCCGGATCCGGCATAAAATGAACCGTTGTTCCATGACGATCAGTTTGTTCAATAATTTTCAAATCATTTACTACAGCACCACGACGATATTCCTGATAATAAACATTGCCGTCTTTATAGACTTTTACATCTAATTGAGTAGAAAGAGCATTAACAACTGAAGAACCGACACCATGCAATCCACCTGATACTTTATAACCGCCTCCGCCAAATTTGCCGCCAGCATGAAGAACAGTAAATACAGTTTCTACTGCTGGACGACCTGTTTTCGCTTGGATATCAACTGGTATTCCTCGACCATCATCCACTACTGTAATACTATTATCTTTTTCAATGACTACTTGAATTTTTGTTGCAAATCCTGCTAGTACTTCATCAATTGAATTGTCCACAATTTCCCAAACTAAGTGATGTAAACCTTCAGAACTTGTCGAACCAATATACATGCCCGGACGTTTGCGAACAGCCTCAAGTCCTTCAAGAACTTGAATTTGACTGGCATCATAATCCTTTGCGCGTTCTACTAAACTTCTCTCATCTGTCATTTAACTTTCTTCTCCTTTTATTTCCCCTTGCTGAACATAAAAAATCTCTGGTTCAACGGTCATTTTCTTTTTCACATGGTCAAGCGTCGTCGTTGTCAAGAAAGTCTGTACTTTACCTTCAATCGTTTCTAACAAATGTAGTTGCCGATGATCATCTAATTCACTCATCACATCATCAAGTAAGAGGATTGGGTATTCCCCTGTTTCTTCTTTGATTAAATCAATCTCAGCTAATTTGACACTTAATGCAGTAGTACGCTGCTGCCCTTGCGAACCATAAATTTGTACGTTTTTTTGATTGATGAAAAAAGAAAGATCGTCACGATGGGGGCCTATCGTCGTCGTTCCTCGAAACAAGTCTTTCTTTTGATTTTGGTTCAGTAGCGTTAAAAATTGTTTTTTTATCTCTTCTTGAGTACGTGAAAGTAAAGAAGAAATTGCAGTGACGTAAACAATCTCCAACTGTTCTTTTTGATGTGTAATCTGTTGATGCAAAATGTTTGCCCAAAATTCTAATTGCCGGACAAATTGAGCTCGAGCTTGCAACACTTTACTGCCAAATTGAGCTAACTGCTCGGATAGAATATCTAAATACAATAAATCTGTTTGTTTTTTTTCATTCAATTGTTTTAAATACTGATTTCTTTGCTTTAAAATTCCTTGATACTGAACTAAATCATAAAGATAGATAGGATTAATTTGTCCTAATTCCATATCAAGAAATTTTCTTCTTATTTGCGGGCTTCCTTTCACTAAAGAAAGATCTTCTGGGGCAAATAAAATAACATTCAATTGTCCCACATAACTGCTCAACTTTTTTTGTTCAATATGATTAATTTTAGTTTTGCGCCCTTTTTTTGAAAGCAAGATTTCTAGAGGGAATTGGGTCGTACCTTTTGTAATCTCTCCTTGAATCAAGGCTTGATCATGATTCCAACCAATTAATTCTTGTTCATTATTAGTACGGTGACTTCTAGTCATAGCTAAAACATAGATACTTTCCAAAAGATTCGTCTTACCTTGAGCATTCTCTCCTAAAAAAATGACAAGATTTTTAGTAAAATTTACTTGTAATTCCTGATAGTTTCGATAATTTTTTAGAAAAAGCTTATTCAGCCTCATTATCATTTATTCCTTTTTTTACCATAAAAAAAGTTCCTACTTCTGGAACTTCAACCATCATGCCGGGATAAAGTTTTCGTCCACGACGATTTTCCGGTTCGCCGTTTACTAAAACAGCGTGATCAGCTAAATACCATTTTGCTTGCCCACCACTGCTAATAATCGTGACTTCTTTTAGCATTTGACCTAACGTCATAAATTCCGTCTTTAGAATGACTTGCTGCTTCAATATTCATCCCTCTTTTTCAATAATAAATGTATACTTCATTATACCTTTTTTTAGAGAAGAAAACAAATTTATCCATATATTTTTACATATAAGAGGATTTAAGTAAAAAAAGGTGATTTAAACTAAAATAAACAAAAAGCCTTAAAAGTGATTTTAAGGCTTTTTGTTTATTTTTTATCATTACTCTTTTAATGTTTAAAAAATTTAATTGGTACGCACAGGAGTAATCAATTGAATAAACTGTCCTCCAGCTTCTGTAGGCTCTAAAGTGAACGGACGTATCGCAGAAATAAATTTCACTTTGATGTTCATTTCTCCAAAAGCACGTAATGCAGCTTTCATATAATCTGGATTAAAAGAAATATCAAGAGGATCACCACTACTGGTGACGTAATTTAAGCTTTCTTCCACTTTTCCAATTTCAGGAGAATTTCCATATAAAATGACTGCATCAGTTTGAATAGACAGACGAACAATATTGTTGCGTCCTTCATGAGAAAGCAAGGAAGCACGTTCAATTGCAGCAAGAAAACTTGGTACGGAAAATTCAACTTCTGTATTAAAACTTGAAGGAATTAAACGGTTTGTATCAGGATAGTTTCCTTCTAACAAACGAGAATAGAAATACATGTTTTCTGTTTTAAAAAGAACTTGATTTTCCATAATACTAATTTCAACCATTTCTTCTTCATTTGTCAAAGAACGAGCAAGTTCAATCAAACTTTTGCCGGGAATCACAATATTAAATTGATCAGCAGCTTGTTCCACTGGAATTTCTCGTTGACTTAAGCGATGAGAATCCGTGGCCACAGCTAAAAGAGAACTGCCTTCTAAAATGAAATGCACTCCGGTAAGAATTGGACGACTTTCATGTTGAGAAACAGCAAATACCGTTTCATTAATTAATTTTGTCAAAACATGAACAGGTAATTTTATTTGATTATGACTTTCAACAACTGGTAAATGTGGATAATTTTCTGCGTTTAACCCATTTACTAAAAAATTAGCTTTTCCTGAAGTAATAGCAACTTGTTTGTTTTCTAAGACTTCCATCGTAAATGTTTCTTCCGGTAAACGACGAATAATTTCACTAAAGAAACGTGCTTGTAACACAATTGAGCCTGTGGATTCGATTTGCATTTGTGCTTTTTCATTTTCTGCTGACAGTAGCGTTTCAATAGATATATCTGCGTTGCTTCCTGTTAACGTCAATCCTTCTTGATTTAAGGTAATCTTAACCCCCGTCAATATTGGAATGGTCGTTTTACTTGAGATAGCTCGTTGAACAGTTTGCAATTCTTGCATAAAACTTGCTCGATTTAACGTAACTTTCATGATGAGTCTCCTTTTAAAAGTTTATTTATTATTAAGTATAAAAATAATAAAAGTATTAGGTCCTGTTGATTCTGTGGAAAACTAAAAAAATAAAGAAGATAAAAGAAAAAACCGCTGTGGAAAAGATGTGTATAACTTCCCTCTATTTTTTCTTTTTATCCACAAAGCGTTTTTTCAATTTTTTAGACTAGTTTAAAAGAAAATTTTTGATTTCAGATATTTCGTTTTGCATACTGACACTTGACTCAATCAAGTGTTGAATTTTTTCATGAGCATGAATAACTGTTGTATGATCTTTTCCTCCAAATTCAGCGCCTATTTTTGGCAAAGAACTATCTGTTAGTTCTCTAGCTAAATACATGGCAATTTGTCGTGGAACAACAATTGATTTTACACGTTTTTTTCCCTTTAAATCTTTTAATTGGATATGATAATATTTGGCAACTTCTTCTTGAATCTGCAAGATTGAAAGTTGCGGATGTCCTTTTCCGGATTTTAAGGTTTTTAATGCATCAGCGGCTAAACTAGTTGATATATCTTCACTGTTCATAGCTGCAAATGCTTGCACTCGAACAAGCGCTCCTTCTAATTCCCGGATGTTAGAATCGATCTGACCTGCAATATAACTAAGAGTATCATCAGGAATTTCTAAACGTTCAGCCGCTGCTTTTTTTCGCAAAATAGCTGTTCTGGTTTCTAAATCAGGAGGTGTAATGTCGACTGATAGTCCCCACGCAAAACGTGAAACTAAACGTTCTTGCAGTTTAGGTATTTCATTTGGCAAACGATCACTCGTTAATACAATTTGCTTTCCCTCATTATAAAGTGCATTAAACGTATGGAAAAATTCCTCTTGTGTTGCTTCTTTTTCGGCAAAAAATTGAATATCATCTACGAGTAAAAGATCGACATTTCTGTACTCTTGACGAAAATCTTCGGCTGTTTTGTTTTGAATAGAGTTGATAAAATCATTTGCAAATGTTTCACTACTAACATATTTGACTTTTGCATCAGGCTGGCTTAACAGCATCTGGTGTCCAATAGCGTGCATCAAGTGTGTTTTACCAAGACCAACACCACCATAAAAGAATAAAGGATTATAAATAGAACCCGGGTCTTCTGCTACTACTAGAGCTGCAGCATGTGCCATTTGATTTCCTTTACCAATAACAAAAGTGTCAAAAGTATATTTAGGATTTAGCATCGCTTTTTTTATTGAATCTACAACCGCACTTTTTGAATTCTTTATTTCCTCAACTACTTCTTGTTCCATCTCTTCACCCGTAACGAATCGCGGGATTATTTCTTTACCAGTTAACATGTAGCCAACTTCGACAATTTTTGTCGTTAAGTTTTTCTCCCAATATTCTTTGTGTATTTTACTTGGTACTTCAACTACTAACTGATTTTGATCCAGTGAACGAGGGTGAGCAGTTTCAATCCAAGTATTGTAGCTAGCTGGAGAGAGTTCTTTTTGATAATTTGTTTTTAATTCATTCCATAAAGCATTGAGGGATACCATGTAAGGCTTCCTCCTTCATTAAAAAGTGAATAACTAGTATTAATTTATCATTTTTCTTTCTAGTTTTCCACAGAAAGAACAGAAAAAATTTATTTTTAATATTATCCACATAATTAAGAAATTGTTTATAGAAAAAAGAACAAGTGAGGAAAAAAATTATCCACAAGAGTAATTAACATGTGGATAAGTACTTCTTTAGAGAAATTATTACAACTTGTTTGTGGATAAAAAAACTATATTTACCAGTTGTTTTTGAATTTAATCCACCATTTTTTTTTGTTTGTGGATTATTTTTATACAGGTGTTTATTCTGTGTAAAAATACTAAAAAAATGTTGTGTATAATTAATGTGCATAACTTTTTCCACAAATAAATTAATACTAAAAATCAATTCCTGTGGAAAAGTAAAGGATGCTTTTAAATGAGATTGCTTTTTTACAGGTTGACAAAATACCCTATTTGTCGTTATACTATCAAAGTATGTCTGTGTTTAAGCAGTAGATAAGAATTTTTGGAGGTGGAATACATGAAAAGAACATACCAACCAAACAAACGTAAACGTCAAAAAGTTCACGGATTCCGTAAACGTATGAGTACTAAAAACGGTCGTCGTGTTTTAGCTAGCCGTCGTCGTAAAGGAAGAAAAGTCCTTTCTGCTTAAGCCACTGGGGTTTCAGTGGTTTTTTTTGTTTCCTTTTTTAGGGAAATGATGAAAGAATAAAGAGAAATATGTTATGATTATGGACGTAAGTGAGAGATAGAAAAGGAAAGAAAGCGAATGAAAAAAGCATACCGAGTAAAAAAAGAACGAGAATTTCAAAATGTATTCCATACAGGAGCGTCATTTGCTAATCGTAAATTTGTCGTTTACCGTTTAGAAAAAAAAGGTCAACTGCATTTTCGTGTTGGACTTTCGGTGGGAAAAAAAGTCGGCAATGCCGTATGTCGCAATGATGTAAAGCGTAAGATTCGTGCGGCGATCTATTCTATAAAAGATACGATCGATCCGGAATTGGATTTTATCGTAATTGCAAGGCCAAGTGTCAAAGGACTAACTTATGATGAAATTCGTTCCAATCTAGTCCATGTCTTAAAACTTGCAAAAATAATCAATAGAAAGGAAAAGAGTAAGTGAAGAAATACAAACGTTTACTTTTAGTGGTAAGCATTATTAGTTTAGTTATTGTTTTATCTGGTTGTGGAACTGGAGAAGTAAGTGCACAAAGTACAGGAATTTGGGATCGCTATATTGTTTATTATTTTGCAGAAGCGATTAAAGCATTGTCTTTTGGAAATGCAGGGATTGGGATCATTTTATTCACTTTGATTATACGTGTAATACTCATGCCTTTAATGCATTTTCAAACAAAAAGCATGCGAAAAACACAAGAACTTCAACCCAAATTAAAAGCCTTGCAACAAGAATATCGTTCAAAAGATCCTGAAACGCAAAGTAAATTGCGTGAAGCTCAACAACGTTTATATGCTGAAAATAACGTGAATCCTTACGCTGGATGTTTACCTTTATTTGTGCAAATGCCCATTTTGATGGCTTTATGGCAAGCTATTTCACGTGTACCTGAATTAAAACAAGGACAGTTTTTATGGCTTAATCTGGGAACGGCTGATCCGACGTTTATCTTACCAATCCTTGCTGCGATATTTACTTTTGCAAGCACCTATCTAAGTAATATGAGTCAAATTGAATCAAATGCTTCAATGAAGATCATGAATGTTGTTATGCCAGTAATGATTTTAGTCATGGGGGTAAATCTAGCAAGTGGTCTTTCACTGTATTGGGTCATATCAAATGCCTTTCAAGTAGTACAAACGTTACTTATCAATAATCCTTTTAAAATTAGAAAAGAGCGAGAAGAAGAAGCACGAAAAATTCGTGAAAAAGAACGAGCGCTAAAAAAAGCGATGAATCCTAAGAAAAAACGTAAAAAATAAGGGAGGGAATGTTAATGCCGATTTATAAAGCTGCAACAATCGAAGAAGCGATAAAGCTTGGATTAAAAGATTTAGGATTAGAGAAAGAACAAGTCCAAATCGAAATTCTTGAAGAAGGAAAAAAGGGATTTTTTGGACTAGGGCGTAAAAATGCAGAACTTAAGATAGAACCTTCACTTAGCGAAAAAGTTTCAGAAACAATTGAAGAAACAGTAGAAGAAGTTTTGGAAGATTCATCGGGTGAAACTGAAACAACTGAAATCTTTTTTGAAGACGAACCAAAAGAAGTGGAAGAAGGAGTAAATAAATTAGGAGAAGAAGCAGCTTTAACGGAATTAGCAGTCTATCTCACTGATATTACCAAGCAATTAGAAGCACCTGCATTAGTAAAAGTAAAACGGGAAACAAATGATATCGTTTTTCAGTTAGAAACACAAAAACAAGGAGTTTTAATTGGTAAACATGGGAAAACATTAAATGCGTTACAATATTTAGCGCAAGTTTTCATTCATCGCATTGCAAAAAATAAACTATCTGTTGTAGTAAATGTTGGTAATTATCGTGAAAAAAGACAAGAAATTATTCAGCGTTTGGCGGAACGAACTGCCGCAAAAGCCATTCGAACGGGACAACCTGTGTTTTTGGAACCGATGCCTGCATTTGAGAGAAAACAAATTCACGCAACGTTAAGTAAGAATGAGTACGTTAAAACGCACTCTGAAGGAAATGAACCTTATCGTTATCTTGTAGTGGAACCTATGAAAAAACGATTATAAGTTATAATTAAATAAAGAAGTTCTTTCGATTAATAGTTACTCATTGGTTTATTTTTTATAAAATCTGTTTTTCGAAAGCATACAATGAAATTAACGGTATTCTTGCTAATTAAGAATACCACAATCGCTGAAGTTCCTAAAAGTGAACAACTTTACTTTTAGGAACTTCTTTTTTGTATGGTGTTATTCAAGAAATCTTTATTTCTCTATTTATAAAAAAAAGTTTTTTTCGTTAAAATAATCCATGCTATCGTGAGGGCATGTGAGGGGGAAGGATAGAGTAAAAATGAAAGATAGAACAAGAAAAAAAATGATGAAAATTGTTGAAAAAGCTCATAAAAAATATGTAAAGGATAATGAAACGTATTCTATTGAAATGAAAAACACCTTTAATCAGAGATGGAATTGGTCCTCCAATGAGGTAGGAGATAAAGCAGGAGAAAAATATAATAATCTTTTAGAGTATATGTATTTGTATAAAAAAGTGATTGAAAAAAATCCTCAACAATTTATTGAAAATGGTAGAAATATAAAGAAATTAACTGATTCCTTAAACAGTAGTATAGGATGTAGTTATGATAACAGATATTTTAAGTCATGTATGAAAGATTTAATAAATAATGATCCGGATAGTTTTTTAGTTGTACCAATCATTTATAGTCAAGAAACATCAGAACATAGCAGTCGTGATGGTCATAGTGTAAGTCTGATTATACAAAAAGAAGACAATAAAATTAAAGTAAGAGTTTGTAATAAAGGCGGTCAACTTGTGCCTAATGAAAGACCGCTGATTGATCAAAAAATTTCTGTCGAGAAATTGGATAAAATAGCGATGTTGCATCAATGGGAAAATTGGTGTGATTTTTCGGATACAGAGAAAGTTGAATTTTGGAATAGTCTTAGTGAACAAGAGACATCAGATTGTCTGAATTATTCAGTGGAACTAGAAAAATTGTGGTTAGATTTGGATGCTAGACAGCTAAAACCAATATATGTTTATGTGTTTGAAGAATCAAAGGAAAGTATAGAAGCCATTTCAAAAGCTATTCGCATAGGAAGAAATACTCCTAAATGGCGAGATATGATAAGTTTGTTTCGAGATAAAGATGTAAGTTTGATGACCATTTTTAAAGATAAAAATTTTTTGTATTATCATAAAAAAATAGAGTATCCTTTAAAGAAACTTCATCGTCATGCAATGGAGTGTAAGTTTGAAAACTATGCTGCAAGTTCGCAAATGATAGGTGGCTGTGGCGTAAAAAATGTGGGTTTGGCATTCAAATATGTATTAGGCTATAAAGACAAGGTAGAGATTAATAAAAAAGAGTATGATCAATGTAAACAAGTTAAGAATTTGGATCAAATGCTTATAAAAACCGCTAAAGAAGTGTTCAATAAAAAAGATTATAGTGAATTTATTGAGAACAACTATGCCATTTTCACTGAAAAGAAAAGGGCATTTTCGAATCTTCCCAGAGCTGAAAAATTAGTAGAAAAAGAGTTGTTCTTAAATGCTGTGCAAGAACATGCAAAAGAACAAAGACACATTAAGCCTATTGATTTTAAGAAGGTGAATCAACAGGTGAAGCAAGAAAAAACAAGTGAAAGTTATTTATTAAAATTAAAAGTTGCAAAAGAATACGCGCAAGGACATTCATCATATGCAAAAAGTTCAATATTTAAGGAGAATGATAAGATAGAGATGTTGAAATCCGTAGAGAGATAGATCAAAAAAATTCATTTTTATATTATTAAACAAAATAAGCGCTATCACTTTTTAGTGTTCTTTATTTAGGAAAAAATTTTTTCTAAATTTATAAAAAATTTTCTCCCTAAAAACAATTATTTTATTATGAAGGTGTAGAAAGAAAAAGGCGGGCATAGAAATGGATAATAAAATAAAAGAAAAGATGAACAAAGAAGTTAATAAGGCACGTAAAAATTACACTAGGGAAAAAGATAAGTACGGACTTGATATGCGAAACATCTTTTATCAAAAATGGAATTTGTTAAAAAATAACAAAGATGTAAACTATGGAAACGAGTATAATTACATTGTAGAATTTATGTATTTGTATAAAAAAGCAATTGAAAAACATCCTGAACAATTTAAAGACAGAAAAGTCGAGAAATTAAAAGATTCTTTAGAAAATAGTATAGGGTGTAGTTATAACACTAAATATTTTAAGTCATGCATGAAAGCGTTAGAAAATAATAATCCAGATAGTTTTTTGATTATACCAATAAGCTATTTTTTGATGTCCAACGAAGAAATTGTTGGTCATAGTGTAAGTCTAGTTATACAAAAAGAAGAAGATAAAATTAAAATAAAAGTTTGCAATAAAGGTGGTCAACTTGTTCCTAATGAAAAACCATCTATTGATGAAAATCTTACTGAAGAGAAGTTTTATAAACTGGCAAGACTAGCTAAGTGGGATAGGTGGAATAATTTATCGAATACAGAGAAATCTGAGAGTTATAATAATTTGACTGAATCAGAAAAATTGAGTCGTCTGAATGACTTAACAGCGTTAGAGAAATTATGGATAGATTCAAAATCTAAGCAATTACGACCAATATATGTTTATGAATTTAAAGAGACAAAGGAAAATATAAAAAATATTTCAAAAGCGATTCGCATAGGACAACTTAATCCAAGATTGAAAGATTTAAGATGGTTTCACTTGTTTCGAAATTTAGGTTTAAGAATATTATTATTTAAAGATAAGTATCGTAACCTTCTCCATTATGATACAAGAATTGAGTACCCTTTAAATAAGCTGCATCGTCACGCAGAAAAAAGTTATTATCTAGAATGTGCGGCAAATTCGCAAATATTGGGGAATTGTGGTATTAAAAATTTATCTATGGCATTTAAATATGCGTTAGGAGAACCACAAGAAGAAAAAATCAAAGGACAAACTTTTGTAAAATATAAACAAGTGAAAAATTTAGATAAAATGCTTATAGAAGCTGCAAAAGAAGAATTAAAAGATGTTGAATTTGATAAATTTGTTGATGACATCAAGGTAGAATATTCTAAAAAGAAAGCAGAATTTTCTATACTTCCTGTGGAAACAAAAATGAAGATGAAAAAACTTTATGTAAAAATTGCTCAAGAGGAAACTCCATGTTTGATGCCTATTAAACATAACGAAATCTATGAAAAGGTGCACCAAGTAATGCAAAAAGCAGAGAGTAAAGAGCAAAGTAGATAGTGGTTATCTTGTTGAAAAAATGTGTTAGTCGTATTTTTTATTCTATAAGAAATGAAGCAAGCAATGAAAATGTTTTAGAATCAATTTTATTTTGCATAAATAGAAACTTGATAGTACATATGTATAGTTTTATTCAATAGGATGATTATTTGCTAGTCTTTATTATTTGATAGAATCACGTTGACAAAATTTTTTAAACACAGTATATTTTACTAGAAATCATTCTTATCAGAGTATGCGATGTAGTAGTCACTGACTTTGATAAAAAAGGACTGAACAAAGCACATACATGTTTTGTTCAGTTTTTTTGTTTCTTTACGTAACTGATTAGTAAAAACGGCTATTTTTAATTTGGCAAAAATTAATTCGTATACTAAAAAAGTAACGGTAAAGTAAAAGTAGTTGGAGATTTAATTTTAGACTTGTTTCTTTTTATTAAATATGATAATGTATGTTCAGAATTCAATCATGAACAAGCAGTCAAAGTGCTAGGTTCACCATTTTATAAAGGGTGAAGTAGGCACTTTTTTTGTGTGCAAATTCAAAGAAGGAGTGAAAAAATGGCTGAAATTACGTTAGAATTTGATACCATTGCGGCAATTTCAACCCCACCAGGCGAAGGGGCAATCAGTATTGTTCGCTTAAGTGGCGATCAAGCTGTGCGGTTAGCGGATAAAGTTTATCGTGGTGGAAAAAAAAGCTTGTCGCAAGTACCAAGTCATACGATTCATTACGGACATATTGTTGATCCCAAAAATCAACAGGTAATAGATGAAGTAATGGTTTCAATTATGTTAGCCCCTAAAACTTTTACGCGCGAAGACGTTGTAGAGATCAATTGTCATGGTGGCATGATCGTAGTTAATCAAATTTTACAACTTTTATTACGCGAAGGGGCAAGATTAGCCGAGCCGGGCGAATTTACGAAACGCGCGTTTTTGAATGGTCGTGTCGATCTTTCTCAAGCTGAAGCTGTGATGGATTTGATCCGTGCAAAAACAGATAAAGCAATTGATTTAGCGCTAAATCAATTGGATGGGAATTTGTCTGCTTTGATCCGTTCCTTAAGACAGGAAATTTTAGAAACACTTGCTCAAGTTGAAGTAAATATTGATTATCCTGAATATGATGACGTGGAAGAACTGACAACAAGGTTATTACTTGAAAAGGCAACTATGATTCAACGAAGCATTCAAACACTACTAGCTACTTCAAAACAAGGAAAAGTACTTCGTGAAGGATTGAGTACCGCAATCATTGGTCGTCCCAATGTAGGAAAATCTAGTTTATTGAATTATCTGTTACAAGAAGAAAAAGCTATCGTTACGGATATTGCTGGAACGACTCGTGATGTAATCGAAGAATATGTAAATGTACGTGGTGTTCCGTTAAAATTAATCGATACAGCAGGTATTCGTGAAACTGAAGATGTCGTTGAGCGAATTGGTGTAGAAAGAAGTAAGAAAGCATTATCTGCTTCTGATTTGATTTTATTAATTTTGAATCAAAGTGAAGCATTAACAACCGAAGATGAGCAACTATTAGAAGCAACTAAAGGATTAAAGCGAATAATTCTTTTAAATAAAACCGATTTGCCTCAAAAACTAGAAAAAGAAGAATTGAAACATTGGTTAAAAAATGATGAACCAGTTTTTGCGGTTTCAGTGGTCCAAAATGAAGGATTAGATCAATTAGAAAAAGCCATTGCTGATTTATTTTTTGGTGGTCAAACTGGTGAAAAAGATGCTACTTATGTTTCTAATACTCGACATATTGCTTTGCTTGAAAAAGCTTTGTTGTCATTAGAAGAAGTAATATCAGGGATTGAAGCTGGTATGCCAGTTGATTTAGTGCAAATTGATATGACACGTTGTTGGGATTACTTAGGAGAAATTGTAGGAGACAGTGTACAAGATGAATTGATTACTCAATTATTTAGTCAATTTTGTTTAGGAAAGTAAAAGGAGGAACTATTTTTGAATCGTTATCAAGCAGCTGCCTATGATGTTATTGTTGTCGGTGCAGGACATGCAGGATCAGAAGCCGCATTAGCTGCAGCTAGAATGGGCGCAAAAACACTATTATTGACAATCAATCTAGACATGGTTGCTTTTATGCCATGCAATCCATCGGTAGGAGGGCCGGCAAAAGGTGTAGTCGTTCGAGAAATTGATGCGTTAGGCGGTGAGATGGGTAAAAATATTGATAAAACTTACATTCAGATGAGAATGTTAAATACAGGGAAAGGACCTGCCGTACGTGCATTAAGGGCGCAAGCAGACAAGCATGCGTATTCAACAGAAATGAAGCATACCATCGAAAAAGAACCGAATTTAACATTGCGTCAAGGAATCGTTGAAGAGTTAATCGTTGAAGAAGGAATTTGTCGAGGAGTAGTTACTTCCACGGGTGCAAGTTATCGCGCGAAGGCAGTAGTCATTACGGCTGGAACGGCTTTACGTGGTGAAATCATCATTGGTGAATTGAAATATTCATCTGGACCGAATAATTCCCAACCATCTGTTGGATTAGCCAACAACTTGAAAGAGTTGGGATTTGCGATTGATCGCTTTAAAACAGGCACGCCTCCTCGCGTAAAATCTAGTACGATTGATTATTCAGTGACTGAAGAACAACCGGGCGATAAAGAACCGAATCATTTTAGTTTTAGTACATCCGATTGTGCCTATAAGTTAGATCAAGAATCTTGTTGGTTGACTTACACAGGCGAAACAACGCACAAAATCATTCGTGATAACTTACATCGTGCGCCGATGTTCACCGGAGTTGTTGAAGGGGTTGGTGCTCGTTATTGTCCGTCTATCGAAGATAAAATTGTTCGTTTTGCTGACAAACCTCGTCATCAATTGTTTTTAGAACCAGAAGGATTGCATACCGAAGAAGTGTATGTGCAGGGGTTATCGACTTCTTTGCCAGAAGATGTTCAAGTTGACATGCTTCACTCTATTGCTGGATTAGAAAAAGTTGAAATGATGCGTACAGGTTATGCCATTGAATATGACGTAGTAGAACCTCATCAGTTACGACCAACGTTAGAAACCAAATTAATTGAAAATCTTTATACAGCAGGTCAGACTAACGGAACAAGTGGTTATGAGGAAGCGGCTGGTCAAGGGTTAATTGCAGGAATTAATGCTGTGTTGAAAATCCAAGGAAAAGAGCCATTAATTATGAAACGAAGTGATGGATATATTGGGGTGATGATTGATGATTTAGTTACAAAAGGAACGAACGAACCTTATCGTCTACTGACTTCTCGTGCGGAATACCGTCTTCTTTTACGACATGATAACGCCGATTTGCGGTTGACGGAAATGGGGTATCGTGTGGGGTTAGTAAAAGAAGAACAATATGGTGCTTATTTAAAGAAAAAAGCTGCAGTAGAAGAAGAAATCAAGCGATTAATGCGTATTCGGATTAAGCCTACAGAAGAAGTTCAGTTCTTTTTAAATCAACTCAAGGCAGCACCATTAAAAGATGGTGTTTTAGCTAGTGATTTTCTAAAACGACCAGAAATTAGCTACCGTGATTTATTAAAGTTTATACCAGAAAACCAAGGATTGACAGTGAAAGAAATCGAACAAGTAGAAATTCAAATCAAATATGAAGGATATATTAAAAAAGCGCTTGAAAAAGTAGGAAAGTTGAAACGAATGGAAGCTAAAAAAATACCAAAAAATATTGATTATGGAGCAATTAATGGCTTGGCGACAGAAGCAAAACAAAAATTGCAAAAAATTCAACCAGAAACAATTGCTCAAGCAAGTCGTATCAGTGGAGTAAACCCAGCTGACTTGAGCATTTTGATGGTCTATATTGAACAAGGCAAGATTGCAAAAGTCGAAGTGTAAAGTATTGATACGAACGGATTCGTGAGAATAAATGAGTCCTTATCGTATCGACTGACTCCGTATATCACGCATTCATGTAGGAGTCGAACAGTTCAACTGTTTCTTCTTGTCGATTTTTCGATACTTGGATATAGATATCCATGGTTGTCTTAGATGAAGAATGCCCTAATCTATCTTGTACGTCTTTTACTTGAGCACTTGCTTCAAAAAGCAATGTGGCAGGGGTCTTTCTAAAGCCATGGACTTTGATTATTTTCATATTAGGGAACTTCCTAGCTACTTTACTCATTACATGATTAGGGTAGCCCTTATACAGGAAGTCCCTTTTTTTATTTGCTTTAATAGTGCTGATAGCAGGTACATCATCCATGTGATGATGTGACGATCACTCATGAAAATGGAGATAACATATACAGGGCTAAAGTTACATTAGACAATGGGAGTGCTATCAATATAAATATTGAGTGCTATCCAAAGAAAGACCGTGTATATGTGGAGATACCATATACTGAGGTGTTAATGTTAAACTGATTTAAATTTATTGTGCGTACCGTCCAAACAGGCACTCCTAAAGGTGCAAATTCACTAGGAAGTTTTTATGGTTTCCGCCGTATAAGTGAAAATATCAAACATGATGATGGTTAAGGAAAATTTGGAAATTAGCTTATTATTTTGTAGGGTTGATGATAATTAGTTTAGCCGACGGCAGGTTTCTGTCTAAGTATTTTTTGATAATCAGGACAAAGATTTATTGGATACTGTTAGCCGATAGATATTTTAGCAGAAGAAAGTCAGTTTAAGGTAGAGTATAAAAAAGTACGAAATAACTTTAAATGATGATACTATATTAAGTATATCTAAGATAGAGAAAAGTCTAGTAAACAGACAGATTTTGTCTATATTACTGGGAAGGACAGGGGATATTTCGACAGATTACCAGTGTATAAAATATCAAAAAAAAAAGACTAACTTTGAGGTTACAAGTAAAAAAATGATTTTAGTAATTAGGAATAACTGCGGCTATGGAACATTGATTTAGTGAGACAAAGTGAAGTTGACTAATTCTTCGTGAATTTTTGTGTAGTTATATAGAGGTGATAGTTATGAAAAAATGTATTATTAATTCTATGTAGTTTTACTATTTTTGTTTTTTTTTGCTTGTGGAGATTTTACAAGTATGACATCGATAGGAGTTGAGTACAAGGAAATTCACGCCTGCCGTGGTCCAACACTTAAATGGGCAATACAAATAGCCGTATCCAAAACAAAGGGTACGGCTATTTTTGTGTTAAAAACCTCCTTTAAGTTAACGATCTAGTCTAAGTTATGTCAAGCAACGTAAGAGGAGTCTAGCGTTCATCTAGCGATTTCAAATCGTTAGATGAATTGTTAAGAATATCCATCACGTGGTTTATTACCAAGAATAAGTTTTTTTCTTTTTCTAAAACTGAGTATGCTAAAATAAGAGGGTATATAGCAACTTTAAATAAGAGATAGGGGTGTATCTTTTGGGTGCAGAATTAAATCAGAAGTTATTTAGTGCGGCAGATAATCTCCGTAGTAAAATGGATGCGTCAGAATATAAAAATTATTTATTGGGGCTGATTTTTTATAAATATTTATCCGACCGTTTGTTGGAACAAGTGGTTCTTTTAGCAGATGAATCCTTAGAGGAATATGATACAGTAAGCAAACAATGTTGTATCGTGAATTACTTTCAGATGAAGAATCAAAAGAAGATCTGATTGCAACAATCGTTGATATTTTGGGGTATGCGATTTCGCCAGAGCATCTTTTCAACGTCTTAGCGGATAAGCAAAACAAGCAACGTTCCAATTGAATGATCTAAACAAAGCCTTTGTGCAATTGTCATCTACTTACAATCAATTTAATGGGTTATTTGATGATGTGGATCTCCAATCAAAAAAACTAGGAACAGATGAGCAACAACGAAATGTAACGATTACCGAAGTCATTAAGAAATTGAATGACGTGGAAGTTTTAAGTCACGATGGGGACGTGATCGGGGATGCGTATGAATTTCTGATCAGTCAATTTGCTTCAGAAGCAGGGAAGAAAGCAGGGGAATTTTATACGCCTCACATGGTCTCTGATATGATGGCACAAATCGTAACGCTCGATCAAAAAGAACGCCCTTTCTTTAGTGTTTTTGATCCAACGATGGGTTCAGGTTCATTGATGTTAAACGTACGTAACTACTTAACTCACCCAGATAACGTTAAATATCATGGGCAAGAATTAAATACAACGACATACAATCTAGCAAAAATGAACTTGATTTTACATGGGATAGATGCCGAAGAAATGAATCTCCGCAATGGGGATACGTTGAATAAGGACTGGCCAACAGATGAACCTTACACATTTGATGCAGTAGTGATGAACCCACCTTATTCAGCTAAATGGTCAGCAGATACTACCTTTTTAGATGATTCTCGCTTTAATCGTTATGGAAAATTAGCGCCAAAATCCAAAGCAGATTTTGCGTTTCTTCTTCACGGTTTCTATCATTTGAAGGAAACAGGTACCATGGCCATCGTCTTGCCACACGGGGTTTTATTCCGTGGCGCTGCAGAAGGGGTCATTCGTCAAAAATTATTAGAAGACGGCAGTATTTACGCCGTGATTGGCATGCCTGCGAACTTGTTTTTTGGTACATCGATTCCAACGACGGTTATTGTATTGAAGAAGAATCGTCAAACTCGAGATGTGTTATTCATTGACGCTAGTCGAGAATTTGTTAAAGGAAAAAATCAGAATAAATTATCGGAAGAAAACATTCAAAAAATCCTCGAAACATATGCAGAGAGAAAAGATGTCGATAAATATGCCCATTTAGCAACCTTTGAAGAAATCAAAGAAAATGACTATAACTTAAATATCCCTCGCTATGTAGATACTTTCGAAGAAGAAGAACCAATTGATATGGTTCATGTTGGAAATGACATCAAGAAGATACGACAAGAACAGCATGTGCTAGAAAAAGAACTTTTAGAAGCTATCTCTTCCCTGCAAACAACACCTGAAAATGAAGCGTGGTTGCAAGGTGCGCTGGAGGTGTTTAAGCATGAGCAATGATACACGACCAGAAATCCGTTTTCCAGGATTTACGGAAGATTGGGAAGAGCGTAAGTTATCTGACTTGATGTCATTTTCAAATGGTATAAATGCTCCAAAAGAGAATTACGGTAAAGGTCGAAAGATGATTAGCGTAATGGATATTCTTGATGAGCAACCAATACAGTATGCATCTATTCGAAATTCAGTTGAGGTTGATAAAGAAGTTGAATTAAAAAATAAAGTTGAAAATGGAGATTTAGTCTTTGTTAGATCATCTGAGATATCGGAAGAAGTAGGATGGGCTAAGGCTTATTTAGAGGAGGAATATGCTTTATACAGCGGTTTTTCTATTCGTGGAAAGAAAATAAAAGAATTTAATCCACACTTCGTTGAACTCTCATTAAACTCTGTCAATAGAAAACAAATAGAAAGAAAAGCCGGCGGTAGCACTCGTTTTAATGTTAGTCAAACTGTAATGAACAGCTTAGAGATATTGATGCCAAAAATTGAAGAACAAAATAAAATTGATTGGATCTTTAAACAACTCGACGACACTATCGCTCTTCATCAACGTAAGTTAGATTTGCTGAAGGAAACGAAAAAAGGATTCTTACAAAAAATGTTCCCTAAAAACGGAGCAAAAGTGCCAGAAATTCGGTTTCCTGGATTTACGAAAGATTGGGAAGAGCGGAAATTGGGAGATGTTTTCTCTGAACGATCAGAACGTAGTAGTGAGGGAGAGCTTATCTCGGTTACAATTAACTCAGGAGTTATAAAGGCAAGTGAACTTGATAGAAAAGATAATTCTAGTGATAATAAATCAAATTACAAGAAAGTTGAAGTTGGTGATATTGCGTATAATTCAATGCGGATGTGGCAAGGCGCAAGCGGATATTCTTCTTATGAGGGGATTCTAAGCCCTGCATATACTGTTATTATTCCTAAAGAAGGAACTGATTCAAAATTCTTTGCGTATGATTTTAAGCGATATGACATGATTCAAACATTCAAGAGAAATTCACAAGGCCTGACATCTGACACATGGAATTTGAAATTTCCAACACTAAAATTAGTCAAGATAATGGTTCCTAGCATTGAGGAACAGAAACAGATTGCTGCATTTTTTGAGAGGCTTGATAATACTATTGCCCTTCATGAGCGCGAATTAGATTTACTAAAAGAAACGAAAAAAGGCTTCTTACAAAAGATGTTTGTCTAGGGAGGGAAGATAAATGAAAATGAGTCACCGTGAGGAAGCGGAAGTCGAAGAACAATTGATTCGTGTACTGGAGGAAGGACATAATCAGTGGACGTATCGTCCGGATCTAAAATCAGAAGAAGATCTTTGGGGTAATTTACGCCAAAAAATCATCTCAAATAATCAAGCAGAACTGAATGATTCTCCTTTGACTGATAAAGAATTTGAAACGATCAAAACAGAATTACTGCTACGAACGAAAACCCCATTTGATGCTGCGAAATGGTTAAAAGGTGAAAATGGAATGGCTCGGATCACGTTTGAACGGGAAGATCCACAATTGGGGTCTGTCTCGCTCATTCTTTATTCCAATCAAGACATTGGTGGAGGAATCTCTACTTATGAAGTGGTCCATCAAATTGCAAAACGTGGAAGTAACATAGAAGCACGGGATCGACGTTTTGACGTCACCTTATTGATCAATGGATTACCGATTGTCCAAATCGAGTTGAAACAAGTAACCGCAAAAGATGGTTTTTATCAGGCGTTTAATCAAATCAAAAAATATGCAGGAGAAGGCATGTTTCGGAACAATATCTTTTCGACCTTACAGTTGTTTGTGGTTTCAAATGAACAAACGACCCGGTATTTTGCAAATGCGTTACCGAAAGACTTGCATGCAAAGTTTTTATTTAGTTGGCGAACGAAAGACAATAAAAAGGTAGAAAACTTATATGAGTTTTGTAAACAAGTGTTAAATATCCCGGATGCTCATCGCTTGATTGCGGATTATACGATTGTCAGTGAAGATCAAGATAATAAACCCTGATGGTGTTACATCCTTATCAAGTGCATGCGATTCAAGCCTTGTTTATTGCTGCAAATAAACATCAATCAGGATATGTGTGGCATGCGACTGGTTCAGGAAAGACGTTGACTAGTTTTGTATCTACTAAGCTTTTAGCACGAAAATCGGGGATCGATCGGACGATTATGTTAGTGGACCGCAAAGATTTAGATAATCAAACCACCACAGAGTTTACGAAATTTGCTTCGGAATTTAATACTGGGATTTCTTCCGGGAACGCCAAAGCGAATAGCTTGATTGTTGGAACAGGAAGTGCCAAAGAATTAAGTGAAACCCTATTGGCAGATGCTAATGCAAATGTTGTGATTATTACAACCCGTCAAAAGCTAGATGCGGCGTTGAAATATGCAAAGAAACAAGAAGAGAAAAAAGGAACCAATTGCTTCCAAAAATTAATGGGACAACATATCGTGTTTGTAGTAGATGAGTGTCATCGAGCGTTAAGTGCTGAAAATATGGAAGAAATCAAAAAAATGTTTCCGAAGTCCACTTGGTTTGGCTTTACAGGTACACCAATTTTCCCTGAGAATCGGAAACAAGCCAAAGGGTAATTGGCACGTACAACCCATGATCAGTATGGAGAGGTCTTGCACACCTATACCATTAAGAATGCGCTAGAAGATGGCTCTGTTTTAGGATTTCAAGTAGAGCATGAAAACACCGTGGAGCCGACTTCATTAGAGAATAAAATCTATCGGAAATTAAAAGAAGTAGAAACATATGCAGATTATTCACCGGAACAGATCAATCGTATGATCGATCAAATGGAGCCTGTCAAAAAAGAAAGTTATTTGGACCCTGCTGTTTTTGAAGCAGATGAACATATCCAAAAAGTCATTCATAAAATGTTCCGTCCAGATAATGCCTATACAAAATTTGATTTTCGAAATGGTCGGCCGACGAAGTCTGCAATCTTAACCACGAGTTCCATTGACATGACCAAAAAGTATTATCGAGCCATCAAAGAGATGACGAAAGAGCCTGATTGGTTAACAAAAGAGTTTCCCAATCAGCCCATTCGTGAAGGACGAACGATGGAGGATCCTGATTTCCCAAGGATCGCTATTACTTATTCCTTAGAAGAAAATAGCCGAGATTCAAGTGTCCAACAAGAAGAAATGCAAAAAATTATTGAGGAATATAATCAGTATTATGATACCGCCTGGTTATTAGCAGACATTGAGCGTTATAACGGAGATATCAATAATCGTTTGGCACGAAAAAGAGCGGAATTCAAACAATTTGGGAAACAAATCGATTTAGTGATTGTAGTGGATCGTCTATTGACAGGTTTTGACGCCCCTACGATTCAAACCCTATTTGTGGATCGTAATCTAGAGTATGCAGGATTGATCCAAGCTTTTTCACGTACGAACCGTACGTATCCTGAAAAGACAAAAGGATTGATTGTGACGTTTCGTAAGCCAGCGACAATGGAGAAGAATATCGAGGATGCGACAAAACTGTATTCAGAAGCTAAAGAAGAATCGGGTTTGATTTATCCAAGTTATCAGGAATCCAAAAAAAGATTCAAGCAGGCATATGGTAAGTTAAAGGAGGTTTCATCTATGGAATCCATTGATGAACATACGCCAATTGAAACTCGTATCGAATATGTCAAAGCATTTCAAGAATTAAATCGTGCTTATGAATCGTTAGTGACTTATGACGATTACAATGATGATATGGTGAAATCTCCAACTTTGAACAATCAAATTCAACTTTTGGAAGAACAAATTGGTGTATATGAGACCGTGAAGGGTTCATTGATGGAGGAAGAACCAGAAAAAGAGGGAGAAGATTTTTCAACGATCGAATTTTATAGTGAAAATACCGCTAAGTTGTATAATATTGATTCTACTTATATTGATCAATTACTAGGAACTTATGCTGCGAATAGTTCAGATGCACGAGAAGAAATTGAAAAAGCTTTGACTAAATTGAATAAAACAGAAGGAGTCAAAGAAATTTACCGACAAATTTTAAATGCATTTGATGTGGGGACTTTAGACAGCAATGAAGATATTTTTGTCATTAAACGTCGCTATTTTACACAAGCAAGTGATGATTTGATTCATGCCTTTTCCAATGAGTGGTTTGTTTCTGAGAAAGAATTACATGCTTCTAATCTGCAATATATGCCAGGTGAAGATCCAATTACAAATATGAAAGCAATTATCAACAGTAAGAATTACGAAGGATATAAAGCCAAACATCCAGAAGCGAAGCCATTTAAATACCCACAAGAAATGAAGCGAGCATGGCGGAAAATGTTAGATGATGAGTTGATTCCACTTGAAAATGAATTGAGGTAAACGAGAAGAGTTAAGAAAATTGTACGATTCAAAGATGGTAGTCAAGTGGAAGTGTAGAAAATAGGGATAGATGTCTTTTTACTTGTTCACATTTTATAACGAAGTATTTAAGAAAGCTATTGAATAATGCTTCTTCCATCTTTTTCATTCATTTACCTCACCCCGTTGTTATATGACCGTATCTCAAGAGGAACTTTTAGAAAGCATAAACTAACTAGGAGTTCCTTTTTCTTTTGTTTTTTTGGAATCCGCTTAAGTGAAATGTATCTGAAATGAAAAGGGGATAAAGTAATTTTTTGCTGTAACAGCAAGGTTTTAGTTGTTTCAGATACCATATAGTCAAAAATAGTTTATTGAGAAAATAGGAGAGTATTTGATACTAACTAGTAGGAAAAAATGAGATAAAAAGTAATTGGAATCATTTCAGGTAATCTGAAATAAAAAATATACAGCCCTATGGCACTTTACCTATGGGGCTGTATATTTTTTTACTCTCAGCGTTTTTGATTCCGTTTTATTGATTTTAAATGTTATTCAATGACCATTTAACAGGTCAAATTTGATGTTTTTGACTCCGTTTGATACCTAGTGATAGAGTGATTTGAGTCTATATCGAACAAGGGAAGATTGCGAAAATGTCTTCTGAAAAGGCTGAATGATCCTAGTTGTGTTTCATATGAAACATGAATAAAATATTTGAATACCTAAGGAATGCTATGAATTAGAAAGGTATATGTGTTAGAAAAAATTCAGTTATTTTGTCTTGAGTTATTTCAGTCTCCATAATATAAGTGTTACGGCGATTCTTTAAGTTATAACGTACTGTTGAAACGTTTAAAAAGTCATTTAAAAATGTTTCTATTTTTAAACAATTATTTAGGTAATATGTGTAAAGATATAAATGTTTATGATTTAAATGAGATGGATAGTAAACCGCATCTTTATGAAAGTTTTCTTCTCTTTTTTAAATGGAAACTTTTCTTTTAAAATGTGGTTTTTTTATTTTTTAGAAGAGTTTCTAGGAAACGAAAAAATAAAAAAATACTACTTTTTATGAAAAATAAAGAAATAATTAGTATACTAGATAATGTTGGCGGAAAACAAAAAAATGCATCATCTTTATAGCTCATTTTATTGAAAAAAATTAATTATTAGAAAGGTGCGATAAATTGTTTCAAACTTATTTTCGTTTTAATAAAATTCAGGATAACCCTTTTCGGATCATGAATCTAATGCTTCTTATTTTTGTTGTATTATGGTTGGGTTACATAAATCATGATTTTTTGATTTCAAGTTTTTCTTCATTAGGCATCTTTACTTTTTTCTACTATCAAAATATACCGATGAAAAATTTATTAAAACGTATGTTTTTTATTGGATGCGGCCTTTTGTTTTCTTTTGTATTAGGAATTTTATCGACCTATGTGTTATGGCTTGAACCTTTTGCTGTAGCGCTTGTCGCATTTTCCAGCAGATTCGTTTTACGATTGTTCCATATTTCAAAACCGGGTGGCTTATTTTTTGCTATGCTTTCTGCTATGGGAACGAGTATGAATTTGCCGATTATTGAATTGCCGATGGTGTCGCTTTATTTTTTTATGGGCGTCATTTTTTCGTTGATTGCTGCAATAATTACAAAATTATTTGATTCACGTCCGGAACAAGAAATCGAACGGGCGTCTTTAAAAGAAAGATTTCAAGAAGAACCGCTGGTAATCATTGACTCTGTTTTTTATGGTGCAGCCTTATTTCTTTCTGTTTATGTTAGCCATGGGCTGCGTTTGCACAATCCATATTGGTTGACTCTTTCTTGTGCTTCAATTCTTTTAGCTGAAAATTTAGCTGCGATGAAGCAACGGCAAGTCCAATACTTGATTGGATCAATGGGTGGCTTGTGTGTCTCGGCTGTGTTATCCTTTGTACCGTTCACTCAACTGCAAACGATTTTTTTAATTACTTTTCTTTACGGTATCTCACAATTTTTGGTTGCTAGAAATTATGCAGTAGCCAATATCTTTCTTAATCCGATGGCATTAATGTTGTCTACACTTGTTCGCGGAGCTTACTTGATTTCTTTGATCGAGTATCGTTTTTTAGGGATCGTTATAGGCAGTTTTATTGGCTTAGGTGCTGCTTGGTTAATGACTGTTGGGCTACAGCATTATCTAAATGTCGTGCGAAAAAAACTAGATATAGGAAAATAAATTGATAAAAGACAATAACGTTTGAATAGAAAGTGCTCCTCTTAGAATCAGAAAAAGATCTAATTCAGAAGGAGCACTATATTTGTTTAGTGTATATACAGTATAGATAAAAGTTCAAAATAGATTAAATAAAATATACAGGATATTCACTGTTAGAAAAACAAAGAGTAAAGTGGCTGTTTTCCAACTAGTTTTTCCTGTTTTTAAATGAAAGAAATAGTATAAGAACATAATTATAATAAAAACACTAATATTTAAAGCTTTTAGAAAATTCATGTTCACAAAGGTTTAATAGGACTTTAGGAAGTTGTATTTAAAGTGGCGATAAGAAACTCTTCTGTTAAAGTCATTTGGCTTCCACCTTTAGATGAATCTACATTTATCCAATTTCTCATTGTATGACTTCCCTCTTTAAATCGACCAGCTAAAATTGTTGCTCCTAATAAACCAATCAATGTGCCAGCAGGACCTTCAAGTAAGGCACCGCCTAATGTTCCATTTGCTTGTAATAAAGTAGCTGTTGTTGCTAATTGCGTTCGACAATAGTTAAGAGCAGATTTATTGCTAACAAAAACATCGTAACCGCCAACATAAAAAGTTTCGGAGACATCTGTAGCCTTACCACCAACATAAGTAACTTGAGCTCCATCATATTTTTTAGCAAAATAATCAAACATTGCTTGTTGATTCGTTGCCTTTGAGTGTAAAGCTAGTTTAACTTGTGGTGAATTTAACTCTTTTTCTAAACCAAGCATTTTATCATTTTTAATTATTTATACTTTTTCGCTAAGTCCATCTGCTGATACAATCTCAAGTCCTGCAAGGTAAATGAAACTAGTAAGTATTGCTCCTATAATTATTCTTATGAGTAATTTATTTTTCATTTTTCCTCATTTTTCCTAATTGGTTACACACAAAGTATAAAGCAACTACATAACTTACGTCAATAAAATATTGGTGGTATTTCAACAAAGATACAAAATAGAAAATTTAGGAATTTTACAAAAGTATTTAAGAAATCTGTGAACTTTATATTTTTTAGACTTTATTTAATATAAACTGAATAATTTGTTGAAAATGCTATTTTATTGGAATAGTTGAAATATTGTTCATTCAATTTTAAAAATAAGCCTAAATCTTCATCGCTAAATTATTCACTACCTTCTTTAAATTTACTTGTAGAAAGATTGCAACTCGATTCATTTTGCGTTAAAGTAAGAAGAGATTTCGTGAAACAATAACTGTTTCACAATGAAAGGATTAATTATGACACCAGAAGAATTTCACCAAATATTAACAGATAAAGGCATTCATTTATCTGATCAACAGATGAGTCAATTTGAACGTTATTATCAGTTGTTAGTTGAATGGAATGAAAAAATGAATTTAACAGCAATTACAGAAAAAAAGGACGTCTATTTGAAGCATTTTTATGATTCTTTGACATTAGCATTTGACGTTGATTTTTCACCCACTTTTTCTCTTTGTGATGTGGGTTCTGGCGCAGGCTTTCCTAGTATTCCATTAAAAATTGCATTCCCTGAGTTACAGATTACGATTGTTGATTCATTGAACAAACGACTTATTTTTTTAAATGAATTAACGAAAGAACTTGAAATTTCTGCTAATCTTTATCACGATCGTGCAGAAACTTTTGGACAAAATCCGCAATTTCGTGCTTCCTTTGACTGTGTTACGGCGCGTGCAGTTGCACGATTGAATGTTTTAGCAGAATTGTGTTTGCCGTTAGTAAAACAAGAAGGTTATTTTTATGCGTTAAAAGCAGCAAAAAGTGAAGAAGAATTAACAGAAGCAAAACAGGCGATTGAAGTTTTAGGCGGTAAATTCATTAAAGAATATACGATTGAGCTGCCTAAAATTACAGATAAACGACATATCCTTGTCATGCAAAAGAGGAAAACGACACCTAAAAAGTACCCAAGAAAACCCGGTTTGCCAAATAAGCAACCAATTAAGTAGGAGGAAAGGCAATGGCACAAATAATATCTGTTGCAAATCAAAAAGGCGGTGTTGGTAAAACAACCACTACAGTTAATCTAGGTGCTTGTTTAGCTAGCCTTGGCAAAAAAGTTTTGTTAGTGGACATGGACGCACAAGGTAACGCAACTAGTGGCGTAGGTATTCGTAAACCAGATGTTCTCCAAGATATTTATGATGTATTGGTTAATGAAAGACCGATTTCAAAAGCAACTCTTGTGACGGAACATGAAAATTTGAGTATCGTGCCTGCTACTCTTCAATTAGCAGGAGCAGAAATTGAGTTAACTTCTATGATGGCTAGAGAATCTCGGCTGAAAAGTTCATTAGCTGAAGTAACTGAATTATATGATTATATATTGATTGATTGTCCGCCTTCTTTAGGGCATCTTACGATTAATTCATTTACAGCGAGCGATTCTATTTTGATTCCTGTACAATGTGAATATTACGCATTGGAAGGATTAAGCCAGTTGCTAAATACAGTTCGTTTGGTTCAAAAACATTTCAATCCAGAATTGGAAATTGAAGGAGTTTTACTTACTATGTATGACGCCAGAACTAATTTAGGGAATGAAGTGGTAGAAGAAGTACGGAAATATTTCCGTGAAAAAGTTTACGAGACGATTATTCCAAGAAACATTCGTCTTTCAGAAGCACCAAGTCATGGGATGCCGATTATTGATTATGATCCACGTTCTAGAGGAGCTGAAGTTTACCAAGCATTGGCAAAGGAAGTGGTTAGTCGTGAAAAAAAGTAAAGGATTAGGTCGAGGGATTGATGCGTTATTTCAAGATTTAGAATGCTTAGAAGCGATTGATGTAAAAGATGAAACGGTGGTTCAGTTGCCTTTAAATGAATTACGTCCTAATCCTTATCAACCACGTAAAACATTTGAAGAGGTGTCGTTACAAGAATTAGCAAATTCTATTGAGCAATCTGGTGTTTTTCAACCAATTATTGTTCGTCGATCTGCAGTAAAAGGGTATGAAATTATTGCGGGTGAACGGCGTTTTCGTGCTTCAAAATTAGCAGAAAAAGCAACGATTCCAGCTATTGTTCGTGATTTTGATGAAGAAGCTATGATGCAAGTGGCTGTTTTAGAAAACTTGCAGCGAGAAGATTTAAATCCGCTAGAAGAAGCAGAGGCTTACAACATGCTGATGAAAAATCTTAAATTAACACAAGCAGAAGTTGCTAGTCGCTTAGGCAAAAGCCGGCCATATATCGCAAATTATTTGCGTTTATTGACTTTGCCAGATTTAGTTAAAGAAATGGTTCAAGATCAACGTCTTTCAATGGGGCAAGCAAGAACTCTTTTAGGTTTAAAAAATAAGAGCTTGATTTTAAAGTTAGCTAACCGTGCAGTGACGGAAAATCTTACAGTTCGCCAATTAGAGCAAATGGTATCACAATTAAATGAAAATAACGGAAAAGAAAAGAAAAAAATTCCCCGTTTGGCAAAGGAAAAACCTTATTATATCCGTGAAAGTGAAGATCGTTTAATGGATAAATTTGGTACGAATGTTGCTATTCAAGAAAAAGATGGCAAAGGAAAAATTGAGATTGAGTATCTCTCTCAAAATGATTTGACAAGAATTCTTGATATACTTAATATTCAATTTGATGAAGAGTAAAAAATGTGAAAGTATTGGTAGCTTCAATTTGAATAGACAGTTTTATGTTAAAACGCTAAAGCTTGATATCATCTATCCGTAAGATATAAAAATGCATGTTGATTTAAATATAGAAAACTGGAAAAGCGCTTTTCACATTTTTTAGTTTTTTGAGTGATTGTTGTAAATTGTATGGTTTTCTTAAGGATTATGAATGAAAATTTGAGGGTAGTTTCTCATATTTTTCTTTTTTGAACTTAATTTAAAAAAGAAGTAATATTTGTTATCCTTAAAAGCTGTAAAAGTATTGGATATCCTTAAGAAAAATAAATAAAATCTTATGAATGCACAAGTAAATGTCAAAAAAGACGAGGGATCCGTTCTTAAAGAATTATGACTAAAAGGAGGAGACTTTATGTACGATTTACACGATGTTGTTGAAATGAAAAAACCACATGCTTGTCAGGCAAATTGCTGGGAAATTATTCGCATGGGTGCTGATATCAAAATTAAATGTGCCAATTGCGGACATATTGTCATGATGACTCGCCGAGAATTTGAAAAGAAATTAAAGAAAATATTAGAAAAAAATATAGAGAAAGAGTGAATAAATTATGGCATTAACTGCTGGAATTGTTGGTTTGCCTAATGTAGGAAAATCAACTTTATTTAACGCAATTACTAAAGCTGGAGCAGAAGCAGCAAACTATCCCTTTGCAACGATTGACCCAAATGTAGGAATGGTTGAAGTACCAGATTGGCGTTTGCAACGTTTGACTGAGCTTGTTCATCCTAAAAAAACTATTCCTACCACGTTTGAATTTACTGATATTGCTGGGATTGTTAAGGGAGCAAGTAAAGGAGAAGGTTTAGGAAATCAATTTTTAAGTCATATTCGACAAGTGGATGCGATTTGCCATGTGGTGCGCTGTTTTGAAGATGAGAATATCACGCATGTCGAAGGACGCGTTGACCCGTTGGCAGATATTGACACCATCAATTTAGAACTTGTTTTGGCTGACTTGGAATCAATTAATAAGCGCTATACACGTGTGGCAAAAGTAGCTAAAACTAAGGATAAGGCTGCCGTTGCAGAACTAGCTGTTTTAGATAAAATCAAACCTGTTTTGGAAGAAGGACGTTCGGCTCGTTCTATTGAATTTACTGAAGAAGAACAAAAAATCGTTAAATCGTTGTTCTTATTAACAACTAAACCAATTTTGTATGTAGCAAATGTAGCAGAAGATGAAGTAGCAGAAAGTGATACTAATCATTACGTTCAAGAAGTACGCAATTTTGCAGCAAAAGAAAATGCCGAAGTGATCGTCGTCAGTGCTCGTGCGGAAGAAGAAATTGCTGAATTAGATGAAGAAGACAAAGCTGAATTTTTAGAAGCTTTAGGGATTGAAGAATCGGGATTGGATCAACTTATTCGTGCAGCTTATGCGCTTTTAGGCTTAGCGACTTATTTTACTGCTGGGGAACAAGAAGTTCGTGCGTGGACTTTCAAAAAAGGAATTAAAGCTCCTCAAGCAGCCGGCATCATTCATTCTGATTTTGAGCGTGGGTTTATTCGTGCTGAAACGGTTTCTTTTGAAGATTTAAATCATTATGGAAACATGCATGCTGCAAAAGAAGCGGGACGTGTTCGACTTGAAGGGAAAGATTACGTCGTTCAAGATGGTGATGTAATGCTATTTCGTTTTAATGTATAAAAGGGCTATCAAACTGTATGTATAGTATGTTAAAATGTCTTTTGTGACAACCGTTAGACGAACGGCTAAGGAGGACTATTTGGATCATGGAATCAGAACAATTACGTGAGATAGTAAAAGAAAATAATAGGTTAGAAGAAAAATTAACGAAAAGAAACCAACAATATATATTTGACTTAAAAAAATCTTTAGAAGCTGCTAATTTATCTGAAGCAGAAAAAGTAAAGGCACTTCATGATATTCTTCCGATTTTAGTCTCTGAACAAAAAGGTGGGAAAACAGCAAGACAATTGTTTGGAACGGTTTCTGAAAGAACAGAAGCCATCATTAATAAACCAACAGAAGTTCAAGTGAACACTAAACCAGTTTTGATGTGGTTAGATAATACTTTATTATTATTAGGATTATTAAGCATTATGATCGCTATTACTGGATTGTTTTCACGTGGAACAACCCCGGCTTATGGAATATCTACACTTGTCTTTGGTTCTGCTGTCGGTGGATGGGTATTTTATCTCATGTATAAATATATTTACCAATATGAGTATCCAGGAGCAGATCGCAGTAAAAAGCCAGGTATGGGGAAAACATTGCTTATTTTAGGTGGAACAACGTTAATCTGGGTAATGGCGTTTTCTGCTACAACCTTGCTGCCTCCTATAATGAACCCTTTACTAGATCCAGCAATTATTGTCATTATTGGAGCTGCTTCATTAGCATTGCGCTATTACATGAAGAAAAAATATGGCATCATAGGAAGTTTGTCTGTTCCTAAAAAATAAGACATCATTTTTTAAAAAATGATGTCTTATTTTTTGCTGTTATGTGAGCTATTTAAACAAAGTTTCTTAGGAAAAGGTGGTTCAGATATATAATAAAAATAGTCAATGAAATGAACAATTACAAACCGTTGTGAAAACGATAACAATAAGGATATTCTTAGAAAATAAAAGGATTGTGAGAAGATTGTTGACTTCATAGAAAAAATCGATTATTTTAATAGATAAACTAAACTAGAGGAGTGGTACTAGAAATGTCCAACTGGGAAACAAAGTTCACGAAAAAAGGGCTAACTTTCGATGATGTCTTATTGATACCAGCAGAAAGTCATGTGCTACCAAACGAAGTGGATATGAGTGTACAATTAGCAAAAAATATTAAGTTGAATATTCCTATTATTAGTGCAAGCATGGATACAGTTACGGATAGTAAAATGGCTATTGCAATGGCTAGACAAGGGGGATTAGGTGTTATCCATAAGAATATGTCTATTAGTCAGCAAGCGGAGGAAGTGCGCAAAGTAAAACGTTCTGAAAGCGGGGTAATTATTGACCCATTTTTCTTAACTCCGCAGCATTTAGCGGCTGATGCAGAAGAACTGATGAGTAAGTATCGCATCAGTGGTGTACCCATTGTTGAAACTCTAGAAAATAGAAAGCTTGTAGGGATCATCACTAACCGTGATATGCGCTTTGTTACTGACTATCATATTGAAATTAATGAAGTGATGACAAAAGAAAATTTAGTGACAGCTCCAGTCGGTACTTCTCTAAAAGATGCAGAAAAAATATTGCAAAAACATAAGATTGAAAAATTACCTATTGTTGACAGTTCAGGCTGTTTAAGTGGTTTAATCACAATTAAAGACATTGAGAAAGTCATCGAATTTCCTAATGCAGCCAAAGATGAACACGGACGTTTGCTAGTAGCTGCAGCAGTTGGTGTAACAAGTGATACCTTTGAACGGGCGGAAGCGCTAATTGATGCTGGAGTGGATGCCATCGTTATTGACACTGCTCATGGGCATAGTGCTGGTGTGATTCGCAAAATCCAAGAAATTCGTTCGACATTTAAAGAGACTACATTGATTGCCGGAAATGTTGCTACAGCAGAAGCAACAAAAGCATTATATGATGCCGGAGTTGATGTTGTAAAAGTTGGGATTGGTCCCGGTTCAATTTGTACAACTCGAGTGGTAGCTGGCGTTGGCGTACCACAATTAACTGCAATTTATGATGCAGCTTCTGTTGCCCGTCAATATGGAAAAGCAATTATCGCTGATGGAGGAATCAAGTATTCAGGTGATATTGTAAAAGCGTTGGCTGCGGGCGGACATGCAGTAATGTTAGGAAGTATGTTGGCGGGGACAGACGAGTCACCCGGTGAATTTGAAATTTTCCAAGGTCGTCGCTTCAAGACTTACCGCGGAATGGGATCACTAGGCGCAATGGAAAAAGGTTCAAAAGATCGTTACTTTCAAGGTAGCGTAAATGAAGCGAATAAATTGGTTCCAGAAGGAATTGAAGGTCGTGTCGCTTATAAAGGAAGTGTGGCAGACATCATTTTCCAAATGATTGGTGGATTGAAATCTGGCATGGGATACGTTGGCGCAGGTAATTTAAAACAATTACGTGAGGAAGCACAATTTATTCAAATGAGTGGAAACGGCTTAAAAGAATCACATCCACATGATGTTCAAATTACAAAAGAAGCACCCAATTATTCAGTAGAATCCTAATTTGATGTTATAGCATAGAGAGGTTGTAAAAGCATTGTCTGTCAATGTTTTTACAACCTTTTTTAACAGTTATTTTTATTCGTAAATAAGAGGGGCAGTTTTCTAATTCTTTATTTAAAAAATTAGCAAAGATAAGGAAGTTATTTATAATGAAAAGAGTAGTGATAACAGGTATAGGGATCATCTCTTCTTCTGATAAAAACATAGAAGAATTGTGGTCAAACGTGAGTCAGGGAATTTCAGGAATAAAAAAATAGAAACAGAATAATTTAATGGGTCGCTAACAAGAATTGGCGGAATTATCGATAATTATGCGATTAATAATACCTTAATCAAAGAGAGATAAAACAAACGAATCGTTTTACTTATTTTGCAGTCAATAGTCTTTCGATGATGCACTTTGCTTCTAAAAATTTTGATTTAATAAAATGTGGTGTTATTGTTGATACAGGAATAGGAGATTTCATACATTAATTAAAAATCAAAAGACTCTTGAAAAAAGAGGAAGTCGACGAGTTTCTCCTTTAACAATACCGAAAACAATAGGAAACATGGCAAGTATTTTATTTCCATTAAAATTGGCCTTCAAGATGTAACAATATGTCCTATTTCAGCTTGTACTACGGTAATCAAGTGATAGGCGAAGCATTTCTTAAGTTAAATACGGATTAAGTGAAGCATTCTTGTAGGTGGGACAGAAGCTTCAACTACACTAATTTCTTACGCTGGATACTGCAATATGAAAGCGCTATAAAAAGAATGATCAATCTACTTTAGCTTCAAAGCTTTTTGATAAAGACAGAGAGGGTTTTTTTCATGTCGGAAGGGGTTGGAATTGATTTTTTAGAAGAAGTTGAACATGCAAGATCACGCAGTGTGAAAACTTCAGGTGAAATTATTGGATATGGGTTGCTTTTTGCTGTCTATCATATGACGCCGCCACATTCTAAAGGAACTAGTTATGATGCAAAATGCTCTTGAGTTGGGAAATGTTAGCATGGCTGAAATTGATTATTTAAACGCCGCTACAGGCAATAAGATCGGTAATATTAGTGAAAATCAAGCATTAAAAAAATTTTTGGAAAACAAACGGAGCAATTCCATTAGCTCTACAAAGTCTGTGATAGGATCCTTATTAGGAGCAGCTGGAGGAAGTGAAGCAATTATTAGCTTAAAAGCTATGTTTCATGATATTTTACCGTCAATGATTAATCTGAAAGAAGCAGATGTTTACTGCGACTTAAATTGTACTCCTAATTATAAAATCCTCCATCGAACAAATTTTGTGCTTTTAAATGGAGTCGGTTTTGACGGACATAATGCTTCTATATTTTTAAAAGAAATAGCCTAAAGACTCATTAATACCTTTAGTTTTTCAATTTATTTCATGTTATCGAAGTAGTAGAAAGTGCGTTCTTTTTAGCAAAAAACGCACTTTCTACTTATAAAATGCTTCTTATAATTAATTAGTAAAAAGAATTGATTATTGACGGAAATATATTTCAAACATTTGAGAAATACTATCATTGTTCATTTATTTTCTGTGTAATCTTTTCAATTAATTTATCTGTTTACTTAATTACTTTTAAATTACCCATATAAGGAACAAGAATTTCAGGAATGGTTACTGAACCATCTTCATTTTGATAATTTTCAAGAATAGCTGCAACTGTTCGACCTACTGCTAGTCCAGATCCATTTAAAGTATGCGCGAAATGAATTTTACCATTTGCGTCACGATAGCGAATCATTGCGCGACGAGCTTGGAAATCTTCGCAATTTGAACATGAACTAATTTCACGATACATTTCTTGTGCAGGAATCCATACCTCTAAGTCATAAGTTTTAGCAGCTGAAAAGCCCATGTCGCCGGTCGATAGAGCCACCACACGATAAGGTAAATGGAGTTTTTGGAGGATATCTTCTGCATCTCTTGTCATTTTTTCCAATTCATCATAAGAATGTACGTCATCAGAAAATTTAACCATTTCAACTTTATTAAATTGATGCAAACGAATCAATCCACGAGTATCGCGCCCAGCACTCCCTGCTTCAGAACGAAAAGCTGGACTAAGAGCAGTAAAGTAAATAGGTAAATCTTGTTCGTTCAAAATTTCGTCATTGTAGTAATTTGTTAATGGAACTTCGGCGGTTGGAATTAGCGTTAAATCAGTGTTTTCTAGTTGAAACACATCCTCTTTAAATTTAGGAAACTGTCCTGTTCCGTACATAGCACGACTATTAACGATATAAGGCGTGATCATTTCTGTATATCCATGTTCGTAGATATGCTGGTCCAACATAAAATTATAAACAGCACGTTCTAAGCGAGCACCTAGTCCTTTGTAATAAACAAAACGGCTGCCAGAAACTTTTGCGCCTCTTTCAAAATCTAAAATATCAAGATTTTCTGCAATTTCCCAATGGGGTTTAGGTTCAAATGAAAAATTTCGAGGCTCATTCCAGCGGCGAATTTCAACATTATCTTCCTCATCTTTTCCAACGGGTACGGAGTCATCAGGTAAATTTGGTAAAGTCGTAGCCACTTGCTTTAACTTTTCATCTATTTGTGCGATTTCTTCATCAAGCGCTTTAATAGTGCCACCGACTTCTTTCATTTCATTAATTTTAGGAAAAGCATCTTCTTTCATTCTTTTTAATTGTGCAATTTCAGCAGAAACATCATTACGGTATTTTTTTAACTCTTCACTTTTCACCAATAATTCTCTACGATTTTCATCAAGTTTTATAAATTCAGCTAAGGTTTCTTTTTTTACACCACGGGTCACTAGTTTTTCTTGAACATACTCAAAATTTTGGCGTATCATTTTTACATCTAACATCATTAATCCTCCTTAAATATAATAAAAAAAGACTGAGTCCATCCCTAACGTGCTTGGGACGAATCAGTCTAACATTCGCGGTACCACCCGAGTTCAGCAAATGAACATGCTGCTCTTGTTAACAGATAACGGCTGCTTTACCGACCTTTCTTATTTCGAAAGATGCACCTAAAAGAACTGGAAATTCCAAATTATTTTTTACTGATTTACACCAACCATCAGCTCTCTAGAAAAAAATAAAATGTACTAGGTTCAGTGCTCCACAAAATATAAACGATCACAATAAGAATATCGAATATTTTAGATTTCGTCAACCTATTCAAGACTTTTCATTTCGTTTAATAGGAAGATGCATAATAAAACAAGTCCACTGATGATCTGATTTAGCGTAAATGTAACCGCCATGTAAAGCGACGATACTTTGGGCAATAGCTAAACCCAACCCCGTTCCTCCAGTTTCTTGGGAGCGAGATTCTTCCACTCGATAAAAGCGATCGAAAAGATTATCAATTGCTTCTTGAGGAATCATGGCACCGTTATTTTTAACAGTTGCTACAACTTCTGAACCAATTTTTTCGACTTCTATGATGATTTTTGTTGCACCTTTTCCATATTTTAAAGCATTTGTCAACAAATTATTAAAAACGCGAACTAATTTTTCGGCATCACCATCCATAGTCAACGTTTCGATTTTAGAAGATACCAAAATTTGGATGTTTTTTTTTGCTGCTTCTAATTCAAAATCAGCTGCCAATTGCTCAATTAGCTGGATAAGATCAAAAGCCGAAAAATTCACAGGAACAGCCGGTTGTCTTACTTTTGTATATTCAAACAAGTCATCTACTAAAGATTTCATTTGTTTTGCTTTAATGTAAGCAGTATGAGTATATTTTAACAAGTCTTCCTTTGTTTGATACTGTCCGTCTTCAATTAAACCTAAGTAACCTATAATAGACGTTAGCGGTGTACGAATGTCGTGGCTAACATTTGTAATTAACTCATCTTTTGATTTTTCAATTTTACGTTCATCTTCAATAGCAGCAACGGTACTATCAACTAACCCATTGATACTGCTTACCACACGGCTAAGGTCTCCCGTTAACTCAAAAGGAATTCGATGGTCGTAGTTTCCGTTGGCTATATAGTGAAGTTCGCTAATAATGTGGCGCAGCTGCATTTGTCGGTAGCGACGAATAAGACGCCAATATAATACACCTACGTCTAAAAGAAAGAAAAGGGGAATGAGAAAATTTCGCCCATTCCAAAATAAATCACTGTTTAAACGTTTAGCAAAAATATTTTTTGAATCCCAAATGGCATTTGTCAGAGAAGGAGAACTACTAATTACTGTACTAAGGATAACTAAAATAGCGACATTTAATAGAAGAAGTAAGATAATAGTAATAATCCCTTCTGCCAACAACTCACTTATTTCCTTAGAAGTTAAATCAATTCGTCGACGTTTTTCTGTTTCTCTTGTTTTATCTTGCCTCAATTTTATAGCCCACTCCCCAAACAGTTTGGATGACTTTTTCCCCCCCCGTTGCTTCTTCAATCTTATCTCTTAAGTGACTAACGTGCACCATAACAGTTTTAGCGGAAACGATACTTTCCTGTTTCCATACCCGTTCAAATATTTCATCTGCGCTAAACACGCGATTTGGGTGACTCGCTAACAAATAAAGAATTCCAAATTCCAAGGCAGTCAACTGGATTTCTTTGCCATCAATTGTTTTTACTTCATGAGAATCTTTATTAATAATTAAAGAATTAACTTCTAATATATCAGGTTGATTAGGTGTAATCTGCATTTTAGTCCGACGAAGTAAGGATTTCACTCTTGCCATGACTTCTAAAGGATTAAAAGGTTTGGTGACATAATCATCAGCGCCAGCAACGAGGCCTTTAATTTTATCCATGTCTGTTGTTTTTGCTGTGAGCATAATAATAGGAACTTGTGATTCTTTTCGTAATTCTTTCACTACTTGCATTCCATCCATCTCAGGCATCATGATGTCTAAAATCAATAATTCAATCTCAGGAATTGTGCGTATCTTTGATAAAGCTTCTTTCCCGTCATAAGCTTTCACTGCTTCATATCCCTCATTGTGAACATAGATACTTAGTAATTCAACAATTTCTTTGTCATCATCAGCAATTAATATTTTCATAGATTATTCCTCCAGAGTTAGAATGTTACTATTTACTTTACTATTCATTCTAGCAAAAAAAAGCATAAATAGAAAAAAGCAGCAATTTGTTAATGAAAATTTTAGAAGGCTTGATATAGACGGAAGGAGCAAAACAATAAAAAATTAAAAACAAATAATGAACAAATATAAATGATAAGTATTTGAGTATATTGATAAAATAGTATTTTTCTTATTGACTTTCTGAATTGATATTGATATATTACTATGTGTTCAAAAAAGATCATTCAGTAAAATAGTCAAAAAATTATTGACAGATAAGTTATGTTGTGATAACATAACTGAGGTTATTTAAAAAAACTGTTTTTAAAACTTGATTTTATCGAATAAAACTTCAAAAAAGTTCTTGACA
>NZ_JXLB01000030.1 GCF_001886195.1 Enterococcus ratti
AGTAAACGTTAAAGACATGGAGGGCATTTTTTTAAATTGTGCCATAAGTCAACAGAAAAGCCGATTGATTTTTTCGAGTAAAAGAAAAATATAGTTAAAAGCTGTCCGAATAAATTACTCGTGTTTTAAAAAAGCATTCTTAAGTATACTTTAAACAAAAGTGAAAATAACTCTTTTTTACTATTGGTATTGATAATGTTTACTGATTGATTACCAAACCTATTAGCCACCATGATAGTATTTTTCAATTGCCGGTACATTTATCCTCATCTACTCTTTTTAATTTACTTATTTCAGTGGCTTTTTTCACTCTCTAAAAAATTTTCTTCTAACGTTCGCTAAAGCATTCCTATAAAAAACGAATCCAACAACAAAAACTGTGACAATTATCAAAAAACAACTGATTGTTAGAGATTACGCTCTTTACAATTCAAGAAATTTCATTTACACTTTTGTTAACCTTTTAAAAAATAAAGGTTAACAAAAGGAGTTCCTATGTACAAAACTTTAAAAAAATTAATTCTAGCAGCTGAATTTTCTGTGATTATTGCAGTTTTCTCACAGTTTACTTTTCCATTAGGGATTATTCCCTTAACTGGACAAACCTTTGCCATTAGTTGCACCGCTACAATACTAGGTAAAAAAGTAGGTTCGACTGCTGTATGTATGTATTTACTATTAGGGGTGATTGGAATGCCTGTTTTTGCTGGCATGTCGGGAGGCATAGGTGTATTATTCGGACCAACTGGCGGCTACTTAGTTGGTTTTGTCGTACAAACTTGGCTTATTGGCTCCCTCATGAAATATTCAGGGAACCACTACCTTAGAGTCCTACTAGCAAATTGGATTGGCTCAGTCGGCGCATTATGTTGTGGTACCCTTTGGTTGATGTTGAGTGCAAACCTTTCTTTTCTTCACGCCATCACCAGTGGATTTCTTCCTTTTGTATTTCCTGAAATGGTCAAATCAACTATGGCAGCTTCGATCGGTATAATCTTAAAAAAACGGTTAAATCGATTTCATTTTACGGATGTTCACTAGAATAAATGGATAACTGATGATAAAAAACTTACTCTTTAAAAAAGATAAAGCGTCCTCACGAAATGGCAATAACATTTTATACAGGCTGTTTAACGAGGAGGCTTCGATCAATAATAAAAATACAGCTATGTATGAAGACTTTTTCAGAAAGTACTCCCGCTTATTTATCTAGTAGATCAAGCTACTTGCAATGCTGCACACCACTTGCCTTTTCCACAACTTGGTGATTCTTGTTGGCTAATACTCTATTCAGTTCTTTGTGTATTTGTGCAAATTTACTCTGTCCCTGCTCACCTGTTTTAGCAAATGACACGCTTGGTATTGGTTTCACATTCAACTGCACTTGCTCATCCGTTTTAGTAAATAACACTTTTTCTTGTACTGGATTTTGTACAGGTTTGCTATTGAAAAAAGCTACTTTGTTATCTTTACACCTATCTTTTGATCCTTTGGTAAGAGATGAAATATTATTATAAATTTTCTTCTCCGATTTCTCCAATTCGTGATAAAAAGTTTCTAGCCTTTTGATAAGAGATGGCACATTTTCTTTTATTTTATCAATAGAATTAGCTTGTTCAGCCTCTGTTACTATCTTTTCAAGCTCCTTTATACATTCATTTGTTTGCCTTATTAGTTCTCCTTGTTCTTTTAGTTCCTCTTTATTATCTATACTTTCTTTTCTCACCTCATGCATTTCTAAAAAATTTATAAATAAATCAACTACACTATAATAATTTACTACTTCTGTTGCAAGACATTTTTGTTTTGCTTGTTTCATCAATGGATCGTTATTGTATTTTTTTCCAACAATAGCCAATGCTTGTATAGAAATTTGTTTATTCTTTGATTTTTCCTTCTCCTTAGAAATTTGCTTATTACTTAATTTTTTTTTCTCTTTAGTATCATTCAATCCCCATTTAAATATCGATCTCCACTTAAATCCGGTTATTTTTTTCTTTGCATTTTTTCGCTTTATATAATAACTAGAAGCCCTTTTAAATAATGGCTTCCATTCAGGATCTTCACCTATTTCTTCTTTCATTGCCTTCAAGAACTTTTGACGTGTTTTCTTCGCGGAATGACGAGAACCGGGTAATTTAATCGAAGTAAAAGACGTAACCTTATGAATATCTTTACGACAATGCAATAAAGCTGTTTTAATGGCTGCTTCTGGCTCACTAAACAAACAATTTCCTGCTTTTTGCCTCTCCATGTCAATAAGAAGTGGCACAAAGGCGGTTTCCTTTGATAGCTTAGCTAGTTCTTTACATTGTCCAAAACTTGGTCCCTCAAAAATCAATTTATTCTTTTTACTAATAAGCTGAATAAATTGAGGCAAGTTCCGCGGTGGGAGAGTGACGTAGTTCCCGTTGCTGCGATTATAAGCTCTTTCTCTATCAATTAACGTAACTACATAATCATTTTCCTTCTTATGTAAAATTAACCCTAAAGCATGACTATCGCCAGCGTCATTTGATACTTTCTCAATAAACGGCAAAATAATAAAAGAAGATGGATCATCTGATCTCAAGCTTTGAAACAATTTTTGTGTTTTTTCGGAATCATCCTTTACATCATAATACTTTAGTGTGCGGTTCAAAGATTCAATAAATTGAGGACGCTTACTCTTTTCAATAAAAAATTCGTGTTTATCTTGTTCAAGCATTTTTATATAAGTAAGAAAAAGTGGTGACATAATGTGTTTCTCACTTTTATAGTTATAGGGTAGTTTATTAGTATCTTCTAATCCTATAAGCTTAATTAAAACATGAAAATAGTGTTCATTCTTATTATTAATGTACATCTGTAATAACTTAGTACGGATATTTCTTAAACAATTGAGATCTAGCTGTTCCATAAACAAACTCCTTTTCAATATAAAGCTTTGATAGCCCTATTTAACCATACTAAAAACCACTAGTCGTTCTATTAATTTCAAAAAAAAAAAACNATTCGAAAGTATAAAAAATAATTGTGACCCATCCTTATCTAAAGAACAATATTCATTATTCATCTTTACAAAAGTCCTTAGATACTTAATCGACTGGCCTTCCTTTTACATCAAAAAAATCGTTCATCTTATATAAAAGGCTCATTTTTTGGAGTCCTTACAAATTGATGCCGTAAAAGATACTTTTTGACTTATTCACTAAGAACTTCCAACATACTTCAGTTTATTTTTGCTTTAAATGAAGAAAAGCCATAATTACATCATTTCAAAAGCCATCCGCCATCAATCGGAACAATTGCTCCTTGGATGTAGCTTGCCTGAGGGGTCGCAAGAAATAATGTTAGTTCAGCTACTTCTTCCGGTTGTGCCCAACGTTTAACAGGTGTTTCATTGGCTACCCATTCGGCCATTTCACCCTTTCCTGCAAAATCGGCTGCATTCATTGGTGTTTGGATCGCACCGGGAGCAATTCCTTTTACTCGGATCCCTTGAGCAGCATAATCTAAGGCTAGTTGCTTAGTAAAACCAATAATAGCATGCTTGGCACTCGTGTAGGCGATTCCTCCTCCACCTGCAACGATTCCTGCAATGGAAGCCATATTGATGATCGTTCCAGATTTTTGTTCCAGCATCTCTGGCAAAACTAGACGTGTCAACTGGTACATACTCTTGACGTTACTATTAAAGATTTGATCCCAAAGTGCTTCTTCTGTTTCTAATAAAGGATGATAATCATCGAGTATCCCAGCTGTATTAAGTAAAACGGTGATCGAGCCAAATTTGTGATGGCATTGTTCGATGGCTTTCATTACTAATTTTTTTTCAGTAATGTTCCCTAAAAAATAGGCAAAAGTTTCTGAGTATTGAACAGACATCTCTTCCATTTTACCTAGCTGCTGATCAAAACCAAAGACAAATGCACCTTGTTCTAAAAAGGCTTTTGCTTGAGCTTGACCAATACCTGAAGCTGCTCCAGTAACAAAAACAACTTGTTCAATTAAATCCCTATACCTATTTTTCATTGAACTATAATCCAATCTTTTGCTAAAATGTCGCATACCGTTGGTGTAAAACTAGAAAATCCTTCATCGCTTGTTTTGATTAAAAAATATGGTGTGACTGGGCAGCCGGCAAACTCTTCTTCAGAAACGAGTATGACATAAAGTTCAAAGCCACTCCAACCTTTTCGCAGTATTTTTTCACCTTTTTTTAACGCCGGCAATACTTCTTCAAATGTCATTTTTTTTCCTACTTTCTTTTAATTTTTTCGCCTGAATCTTCTTGATTTTTTCAAATATTTGAATATAATCCGCTAATTGCAGTTCTCCTGTAACAATAAAATAGTCTAAATCTGCCCAAGGCTTGCGATGAATTTTACTCGTGCAAAGCAACAAATCTACTTCTCTTCCACGATCGTCCGCAGGGAGAAATATCAGTTGGTAGTTGTCTTGAAAAAATCTCTGTAATCCATCTTCTAAAAGTTGTTCTTCAAAACATGGAAAATCTGTCATTAAAAGAACCCTTATTTTAGGTAATTTCGGTGTAAAAGCTCCTAGTGTTTTAAAAACCGTCAGATATCTTCCCATCAGAAAAGAAAGATTTTGAAATGCCGGCTGATGGACTTTTTGTTCTACCTCAAAAAACAAATCAAGCCAATGTTTTAATTCACTATTTTCGATTACCAAATGACTCATAAAATCACTATTGTTACCGTCAATTGTTTCTTTCACTTCAGGAAAAAGATAAGCAAATAAATGACTACTAAATAAGTAATTTTCGGCTTCCTTTGTTAACGATTCCTCTATTAATCCTTGCCTAATTTGATAAATATTTAGGGCTTTTTTAGCTTCAAAAAGAGCCCTATAAGGAGACGATTGATAGGTTTGATGAAATGTAAAAATACTCGCTCTGATTTTTTCATTCACATAATATTCTTCTCGTGTCATCAAAATTAAAAATAGCGCCCCTACTTCATCTTCGTTTTGAAAATAATTCGGAAATACTGGCTGCATCCAATGACAAAATTGTTGAAATAAAGAATTATCAGTAATCAATTGACGCTTTCGCTTATTTAAAGAAACATAATGTTTCTGTGATTTACGCAGAAAAAAAGCCCCTAACATATATTCTAATCTTCTTTTTTTTATTTCATTTAACCGAACGTTAAAAAAATCTAGAATTTGTTCTGCAATCTTTTTCACGTCTAGTTGTGAGATCGTTTCAAACGGCCATATTTTTCCTCGAAACAATTGCCAAAAAGTCATATGAAGATAAAGACGAATAATCTCTTCTTCTCCTTGCACTATATAGGTTCCACGTTGCAAATAAATACCATAATTTTTTAATTGTTGCTTCCATTCATTAATTTTACGATGTGCAGTAGATTCACTGATATACTGTTTTTGAGCAAATTGATAGATTGTACGAAACTCTTCAAAAAAAATATCGTGCAAAAGCCGGTATTTCAGCGTACCTTGCACGAGATAAATCAAAAAACGTTCATGTTCAATGGAGTCAAGCGAATCATACAACTGGTAGCCGAACCGACGTGTCTTAATAAATAAGAATTGCGTTTTCCCGCTAAATTTCTGATAATTTTTTGTCAATTCGTTCAAGTACTTCGCAACACTTCGCGCATCAATTTGGATGGATTGGGCTAATTGTGCAGCCGTGTGACATTCGTGATCCTCAAAACTTTCTAGCAGGAGAATTTTATAATACAAATCTTTATCAAAACGTTTCAAATATTCAGATGACAAATACAATTTCCACCACTCCTTTATGCTAGAATGTTTTTTTCATTGTAGCATAAATTCTAAGATGCTACATTAAAACAAACCTGCAAAAAATTGAAATAATAAGGGCAATAAAAAGACCGTTAATATTCCATTCACACAAATAGCTAAACCAGAAATAATGCCTTCAATTTCTCCCAGTTCAATCGCCTTAGCTGTACCAATTGCATGCGAAGTACTACCTAAAGCAACTCCTCTAGCAATCGGACTATTGATATGAAAAAGCCGGAAAATATGTGTTGCGATCAACGAACCAAAAATACCTGTAGAAACAACGATTGCCAATGTCACCGCATTGATTCCACCCATCGTATGAGAAAGATCTACTGAAATTGCTGTAGTGACTGATTTTGGCAGCAAAGAAATCACCATTTCTTTTTTCAACGCAAACAAATAGCCTATACCTATACTCACTAGACCGTTTGCTACGATTCCAACTAGAATTGCTGCAATCACTGGAAAAAAGTTAGCTTTCAATAAATGAAAGTTTTTATATAAGGGGATAGCTAATGCGACGGTTGCAGGCGTGATCATCATTGTCAAAAGACTCCCACCTACGTTATAATCGTGGTAACTGATCCCAGAAAAATGAAGAAAAAGAATAATCATTAGAATCGATAAAACTAAAGGATTGATAATCGGTATTTTATATTTACGTAAAAATTTATCAGAAAAGACATAAACACCTAAAGTTAAGCTTAAACCAAATAGCGGATTATGAAAAAATTCAGTCAAGTTGCTGTTCCTCTCCTTCTAGCTTTTGAATTTGTTGTTGACTCATCGTCTGTTTAAGATGGATATTTTGTAAAAGTTTTTCAATCCATTCTGCTGTTTTTCCCGCTATAACCATTGTAGCAATCGAACAAATTACTACTGCACCTAGTAAAATAGGCCAAATTGTTGCAATATCACCAAAATAATCTAGTAATCCTACACCTGCTGGAACAAATAGAATCGTTAAATTATTCAACAAAAAATCACCCGTTGTTCCAAGATTTTCTGGTTTTAATATCCGCATTTCAAAAGCAAGAAATAAAAATAAAATTCCTAAAATACTTCCTGGAATAGGCAAATGTGCAAAGGATCGCACGCCTTCTCCTAAAACAGAAAAAAAGAGAACGATAAAAAATTCTTGAAAAAGTTTCATTTGCAAAACACTCCTTACATTCATTTTTCATTTTACTAATAAACTTTTTCTGAAATTTTCAAAATATGCTATTTATTAAAGACATTTTTTGAAAAAATTATTGTTTTTTTTTTGGTATATTTATAATAAAAGTTAGTGTTTTCAGCAAAAATTTCAAACGTTATTTTATAGGTGGATTAAATTTTACCTTCTTTTTATTTGCACTTATTTAAAATTACTGAAAACAACAGATAGATAACACTAACTGATAGGGACAATATGTCTTTTTTGTATTTTTTATTTTTGGGAGGTATATATGGATTATTCACTTATGACCCGTCTTGCGGCGGAAATGATTGGTACCGCATTATTGATCATTCTTGGAAACGGTGCTGTAGCAAATGTAGATTTAAAAGGGACAAAAGGTTATGGAAGTGACTGGATGTTAATTGCTGTCGGTTATGGATGTGGCGTAATGATGCCAGCGATGATTTTTGGTGGCATTAGCGGCAACCATATTAACCCAGCATTTACGATTGCCCTTGCTTCAAACGGCTTGTTCCCATGGGCTGAAGTATTACCTTACATTGCAGCTCAATTAATCGGGGCAGCTATTGGACAATTGATTGTTGTAGCTTGCTATAAACCTTATTATGACCAAACAGAAGATGTGAACCATGTATTAGGAACATTTTCAACCATCAACAGTGTTGGCTCTCAGTTTAATGGTTTTGTGAATGAATTCTTTGGTTCATTTGTTTTATTTTTTGGCGCCTTAGGTATTACTAAAGCACCTTTTTTCCAAGATAATCTTGGTACGGCTCATTTAGCACTTGGTTTCTTAGTTTGGACATTAGTTGCTTCACTTGGCGGTCCAACTGGTCCGGGATTAAATCCAGCTCGTGACTTTGCTCCACGCTTAGTTCATGCCTTATTACCATTAAAACACAAAGGTTCCTCTCAGTGGGGTTATGCGTGGGTACCAGTCGTCGCACCGATTTGTGCTGGGATTGTTGCAGTCTTCTTATACAAAGTATTATTTATAGTTTAATGAAGCTTAGACAAAAAAACCAAGGAAATGAGGTTTGAGACTCGTTTTCTTGGTTTTTTTTGTCATACAAATAAAACTTCAGTTGACTCTTTTACACAAAGTACTGCGTTATTATAAGTCGATACTATTACTTTAAATCAAGCAAAGTTTAGCACGATAACAGCTACTCAAATAATATATTTTACATTCATACATCTTTCTAATTAAAGGATAAATATATAGCTTGATCCTCTATTTATAAATAAAAAAACTTCCAAAGTTGTTCACTTTTCTTAGAAATAAAACCATCGATACTTTTCACTGACTTCATTCATAAAAAATTTATACCGGTTTTCACTTAATCATTTTTTTTACTTGGAGAAAAATTAGGTCGCCGTCTTTATTACTCCGTGTCATACTAAATAAAAGAAAAAATAACTGAATGAATGGAGAAAAATACATGCCTTATAAAAATAAACTTCAAAGTTATCTTGACATTTTTGCTCTTTCTTTATCATTAAAAGAAAATAACTCTTGGCTTTTAGAAGATCATAAACAAAATTATTCTCTCTTATTTTCACTCTATATTAAAATGATCGAAAAAGACCAACAAGAATTTTTTGCTCGATCTGCCGATAAAAAACAAATTATCCACTCACTCGAAAAAAGTAAGAATTTCTACACTTTTACGTGTGATAAACAGCTGTTACATACTTTGGAACAATTGAATACCAACGATCCGAGCGATTTTGTACTTTTACCATTATTTTATCTTATAGGACAATGTACTGATGTTGAACATGTTTCCGGAATACTTATTTACAAAGAAAATGAAACGTATAAAGCCATCTTAGTTGATAAAGAAGCTTGCATATCGAAAGCTCAAATTAATGTTGTCACAATACCTTCGACCAATTTGACTTCACTTTGTAGTATTTTATTTTCCAACATAGAATGCCCAAATATTAAAGAACCTTATAGCGTTTTATATGGCATTCTTGAACAATCAGCTTCTAGTGAAATCATTCAATTACCTTATCAAATGCATCCGCAAAAAGAAGGAAATTGTGTGGTAAAAGAGATAGAAGCAACTTTAAAAGTAGCACTTTTTCATTGTCGGCATAACTTATTTGCTTCACAAAATTTAAAAAAAATCAAATGGAATGAGAGACCTAACTCAACTATAAAAATGCATAACCTTTTATTATCTGTGATAAAAGAAGAATATCAAGGTCCAGCCGCGCCTTTTGACCTGCTATCTAAGTTTTTTAAACTAAGAAAACGAAAAAATACACGCCCTTATCCATTAACGCTTCAAGAAAAAAAAATGATTAATCAAAAAATGCAAAACAAAATGAATAAATATCCTGAAATCCAGCAAATTTTAGAAGGAAAAAATGTATATAAATTCTCCAATGGAACTGTAAACAACAGGATTGATTTTTTTGAAAAAATAGCTGGCGCAAAAGAAAAAAGCAACTTCTCAAGAAAACAATGCCAAGATAGAAACAAATTCACCATCTCAAAGTATATGCGATGATCAAAAAAGCCATGATGATCCTCCTTTTAATAAGGAATAATTGTCATGGCTTTGTCAAATTCTTTTGCCAGATACTTATTTCTATAATTGATAAATTCGGGATTATAAGCACGTAATAATGTACGCAACTTCATTGGGCGGTAGGATATCCGTTGAATTTCCCGTACAAATTTTCTAGTGAGCTGCCATTCATAGTAATAGCCAAAAGGACGGCAGCTATACTTCGTGCCATGAATTATTTTATCTTCAAATCTTTGATGGGTGTGACCAAAAACTACTTGCTTGATATTTGTATAGTGATCAAGTAATTTTCCAAAAGAGGCTGAACCTAAAAACGCATTTAAGTTATTCCAGCGCTCATAAGGAGCTTTATGGTAAATAATAAACTCTTTTTTAGGGACAAAATGTGTCGCTAATACTACTTCTAATCCTTTAGAAGCAATGCTTTCTAGTAATCTTTTCGATGCTTTAAGGACACGAGCATTTACTTCAAGATCCGTTCCTTTTCGTTGTATCAAGCGATCATACCAATAAAGATTTTTCATTCGCAAGATTTGTTGATTTTCTTTTAATTCAGAGAATTGATAATCATACCAGCCATTTATCCCCAGCAAAACAGTATGATCATTTAAAGCAAGATAGCGTTCATTTAAAAAATGAACGTCAGGAAAATGATTCATCTGCTCTTCCACCGCTACATCTGCTAATTCATGATTCCCAAAATTAAACGTTGTCGGTAATCCTTTTTTAATAAAAAATTCAACTACTGCTTGGCAACGATCAACTTTATTAGCCACATCACCTGCTAAATGCAGTCGCGTAATTTCTTTTTGGGCTAAAACATCAAACAAAATGTGTAATTCTTTTTCATTAAATTTGTTGATATCTACATGTAAATCACTAATGATTGCTAATTTTGTCATTGTTTTGCCTTCAATCTTTTTTATTATTCTGGACGTACAATTTGCAGATTTCCTTTTAACAACCCGCTTGCACCTTTTAATTGTAAACTTTTATACGTAGGCTCTACCGCAATAGTTGTCGGATCATCCATATACAACAAAGCATTTCTTTTAATCCAGATCGGACCAATAGTAGTTTCTACTTTCTCAGAATACAAGCTTAAATCGTTGGTCGTTTCTTTCTTTACAATGAGCAAGCGAAAAGATGTATCCAATTGACAAGTAATCCGACTATTGGCAAATGGTCCATCACCATCTTCAATATCTAATAGTACTTGTTCCTTTTCATTTAGCTGCGTTTGAAGCATGTCCTTGGCTTCATTTGTTAACAATAATTCCATCGTTATCACCTCGAACCTAGCTTAACGATTTTACGGCTAGGAGGCAACTAACTTGTTTTTACCTATTAGTCTAATTATCAGAACAAGCAATTGATAAAAATTAAATCAAAAAAGACGTCTCCTTTAAAGTAAGAATATCAGATATTCTCATCAATACTTCTTGTAACAGCTTTATTTTTCTTATACAATCGATTTCATTCAAAGTATTGATATGTCTACACTTAATTTAACCTTAAATAACAAGATGATTTACGTAAAATAAATATTTCTTAATGAATGCTTGAAAAAGAATAATTTTTTGTTCACGCTTTATTAACAACTTTTAGGTATGTTAGTTTAATAAATAAAGGATCTGGAGGGATTTCTATGGGAGAAGAATACATAAAAAAAATTTATTTTATTGAAGAAACACAAAATATCGAAGGATCTTATGTTGAAGTAAAAACTTTATTTGTATATGAAGATAAAGAAAAAGCGTTCTTAACATTTCAAAATTTATCTAAAAAACGAACGCCATTTTTTGGCTTGATTCTAAGTGAATACAAAATCAAAGCTTCAGAAAGCTATTTTTATCAATTATTAAAACGTTGGGCACATTTACCAGCCGATTTTTATCGTACAATGACTATCTTAAATTATCAAACATTAGCGGAAATAAAAATGTGATGTTCAACTTTACCTCGCACTCAACTTGTTACTTTTAGCAATCAAAAAAAGAAAGATCGCTTCTAAAAAATAGTGGGTATGCTGATTTACAATTGGTTAATAAGATAAAAGAAGTGTAGAACAGCTTTATTTTTCTTCTTAAATGAATTCATTTCTTTTAACTCCTTGTTTGAGTTTAGTAGATAAATACAACTCACCACTTTTTTCTTTTTATTCGTTGATTGCTTCTATGCTATAATTTTGGTAAAGGAAAGGAAGGTTTATTCTGATGGCAAAAGATGATGTACAAAACCGTTTAGATAAAGGAATATATGGTACACCGCTCATAAATCCAGAGGAACAACATAAATATATGGGTACGTTTCGTGAACGTTGCTATTTAAGTATGACAATTACTGAAATGAACGATCCTCAAAACAAAGAGCATTTTTTGAAAGAACTTGAAAAACAACCAGATGCAACCGTTCTTCTAAATGGGTTACTGCCTTTGACCGTACAAAATCAATATATCCAACTTGCTGCCAAAAAAAATGTCCGCTTTACCGTCGTTAATGATTATGTATCAGATGCTCCCAATAGTTTTGGGTTATTATTAGCCGACAAAGAAGCAGTCAATGAACCCATCATTGATATTGAAGAAAAATACCCTAAAAATGAACGATTGCCCTCAAATGAAAAGAAAAAACGATTTTGGGAACGTTTATTCTAAAAAAGTAGTAAGGAACTCTTTTCGTTTACCTCAATAATTTTTTTTACGATCAAAAAATTATTGATATTTAGCAAACAAGCATGAACAAAAAATAATTTGTCCATGCTTGTTTGATTGCTTTTCCTCCCACATTTTGCCTTTTTCTTCAAATCTTCATGTGGGAACTTTTTTATAAAAATCAAGGAGCTTGAACTAACGTCCACTCCACATGACCAGTATAATTTCCTGGCTGCACGTTTTTTGTGTCTGCAATATTTAAATACGCATCTCCTAAATTATAATTATAAATTGCGTCATGGGTAGCCTGATGTGCTTCCATAATGACTACCGGTTTACTTGTTTCGATTTCTGGTAAAGCTGCTCCTTGAATTTCATTCCCACCATCTGCTAAATCAGTACTTGGATTAAACGGCGATGTCCCATCGTTTATATTTTTCTTAACGACTCCTTTATTGGTCAATACAATCGTACTTCCTGGAATCGTCTTTGCCGTTGTCCAAACTAATTGGGCTTGTAGCGTCCAAGCGTTACTTGTTTGTCGCTTGTCACAAACACCTATATCAAAAGAATCTTGCTTATCAAATGGAATCTGTTGTTTTCCTGTCTCATTTAATGATGTTACAGGAAAACTGAACTGTTTAGGAGAATAATAAAGCCCAAATAAACTAGTTTCTCCCGGCTTTCCATTATCTGTATCAGACGGTATTTCTGGCAACGTTATCCAAACCGCTTGATAAGTTGTCGTCAGTAAATCTGTGACATTATTCGCATTATCAACCCCATTTACCTGCCAATCTGAAAAAACACAATGAGGTTTCTTAACCACTAAAGCATCTTTGAATTGATTGAATGTTTGCATTTGCAGTTTTGGATCGGTTGGTGTTATGACTACAGACTGAAAATAATTTTTGGTTGTTCCTTGATCTTCAAAGACTCCTCCATTTGCATCAAAAACCGGACCAGTCAGAACACGGTTATCTGCATCATAATTATAGTTTAATAACTTATTATCATTTGCAAGAACTAATAGTGGGGATTTTACACTCGTAGCAAACATATTCCTGACGTTTTTTACATTAGACAGATTAAATTGACTTAAATTTAATAACTTTAAATTAGTAGTTCCAACAAACATACTCGTCATATTACTAACCTTATCTGTTTGAAAAGAACTTAAATCTAATGTTTTTAAACTACTTAAATGAGCAAACATATAAGCCATATCTGTTACTTGACGAACATCCCAATTAGCCAAATATAATTCTTGTAATTGTTTATCCCCGTTGAACATATAATTCATATCCGTAACATTGGACGTATTCCAGCCGCTTAAATTTACTTTTGTTAAAAGTGGATCATTGGCAAACATCGCACCCGTATTTGTTACCTCACTTGTATCTAGCCCTGTCAAATCAACCTCTTTTAAAGAAGACCAAAATTGAAATGCATACCGCAAATCAAAGTCTTCGATAGACACCTTATTCCCAGGTGCAATTTTAAAACTAACGATTGATTGATAATTAGGAAAAATCGAAGAATCAATATCTAGTAAACTCGTTGGTTTTCCATTAATAGAAGTAGGTACAACAATTTCTGTATTATTCCCAATGTATTTTGTCAGAATATAACGATCCTGTTCAGAGGATAATTCGTATTGCCATTCAGTAGTAGTATTTGCTGGTTGAACCGTCACGCCCTCTGCTTGACTTGGTATATTAGTTTCCGCAAGTTCACCATTCGCCGTGTTTTCTTGGTTAGTTTCTTCTTTTTGATTGCTTTGCTCGCTCATCATCTTATCTCTTAAAGAGGATGGCCACTGACTCAAATCTAAATTTAATAAAGCCGGGCAATTTAAAAAGATTCCTTCAACCTTTTGAATGGTAGTAGTTGTCCATTGATTGATTCCATCAATATTCATCAGCTTAGGACAATTATTGAACATATCCACTAAAATCATAGGCGTGACATTTTCTGAAATTTTTACTTGTTCCAAATTCGGACAATTTTTAAACATTCCCTCTAAATTGGTAGCATACAATCTACTTAGTTGAACTGTTTTTAATTTTGAACAATTTTCAAACATTTTACTCGTATTTATCACTTCACTAAAATCGGTAGCACCAAAATCAACTGTTTCTAAAAATTCATCGCCTGCAAATGCTCGGTGTAAATCTACGTTTCCTCCTTGACCATCAGAAATACGAGGAACAAGGTTAAGAGAAGACGAAATTATAATTGAATGTATTGATTTTCCTTTCATCGAATAAAAGAAATTTGGAGATAAAATAAGCTTACTAATATCTGGATGAATAGCATTTAAAAATGAACGATCAATCCTAATTTCTTGTTCTTGATTACTGCTTGCTACTCCAGTAAGGTGTAGTTCAGAACCTTTTAAATCATAGATGATATTATTATATACACCAGATATTGCTTCTTTCTTTTCAGTCACTGAATGTTCTTTTATAGCTAGCGAGTTCGTTGTTTGTGCTGCTTGTGTTAGACGACTATCTTTAACTGCATACAATGGATGATTTAATGCCACGGTCTTCTCTTGTTCTGATTGCTTATCTGCAAAACTTATTTGCCCCTGACAAACAACATTTCCCAACAAGAAAGCCACTACAGAAATATACTTCATTCTTCTCACTATCATTACCTCCTAAACTACAATTGTTGTTTAATCACGATAAAATACACAACACCTAATATAATCAAAACAATTGAGGAAATAAGCACGATTGTATTGATATAAATAATTGATTGATTAATTTGTCTCATAATCATTTTTTTGTAATTATCTAAAAACAAATAAATTGCTGAAATTAAAAAAAGAATCCCTGATACAATAATAAAAATTGGTGTTATATACATAATTTTTCCTCCCTTGCGTTAAAATAAGTGAGCTAAGTTACAGAAAGTAAAATTGCATCATCTTTATTTATGCCTAAACAACTGCACAATTACACAATTATCTAGATCTTTTCCTTATTGATTTTTTTTACGCGTTTGATCACTAGATAACCTGTCCCGACTATATTTATTAATAAAACAACGATCCAACTAATTCGAAGCCATAATGGAATAACAACGTAATAGATCGATTGTTCATTGATTTCTTTAGCAGAATCAGCAGTAATTTTAAATACTCGATTAAAAAACCATTCTTTTCCGCCAGCTTTAACGGATCCTGTAAAAAGATATTCTCCTGGTGTTAATTCATCTTTTCCCCAATCAAATTGGAAAGGATAGACTGAATGCGGGGCAATACTTACATCTGTTTTTTCTTGTTTCTTAAGCACTTTATCTGAATCTTTTTTTCGAATATCTCCGGAAACAGTCGCTTTATCAAAAATATACGAATTAGGGTTTAAAATATCTGCTTGAACGATTTTTTTACCATCAGATAAAATAGGTGCAACCTTATCCAACGTTACAGAAACATGTTGATTCATCACCGTCTTTGCATCATTTGTTAACACCACACCTAATGTATAGTTGTACGTATTTTGTATCGATACTTCTTCTTTTTGCTTATTTTTTTCTTCATTACTTTTTTCTGAAACAACAATTCCCCCTACAATGACGCCAGAAAATTTTTCTTTAGGCATGGATACAGTAAGCGTCGTTTCTATCGTACTTTTTGCAGGAACTGTTACTTCTGTTTGTGCCGCTTTTACGATTGATGAAAGCGGTTGTTTCAAATCTTTATGATCTTTTAAACTCCCAGTATAATCTAACAAACCGTTGGAATTCGTATTAGCATTGGTAACTTTTACTTTCAATACTTTTGCTTGATTAGAACTATTGACTAGCTTCACTCCTAAACGATCTTGTGTTCCCGCTTGTTCAAAAAGATAAAAATAGCCTAAATTTGAGTCAATTTGATGTTTATTTGGCACACGTTCAATAGTATATCCTCCTAACATTTCGTTAGCTTGTACAGATACTGTTCCTGTAATTGCAAAAATAAAACTTAAGAGGATTGAATAAATCACTTTTTTTATCAATTTAGTTCTTCCTTCCTTTTTTTGATTATTAGCAGCTTTTTCTTCTAGAACGCTGTCTGCCAATAATCAAAAAAAGGAAAAGAGCAATTTCTTTCCCTTTTTTTTAAATTTAAAATATTTATGGAGCAACTGCTAAATTCCATTCTACATGACCCGTATGAGTACCGGCTGTTGTCGTCTTAGCATTTGCTATTTTAAGAGAAATTTTTCCCAATTCATAATCATAAGTATCATTGTGAATAAATCCTTGTATTCCTGACATTAATAAAACTTGCGCGTTTGAAGTAATCTCCACGTTAGGAACTGCCGTAACTGATCCAGAAGGTGCGTCTACCAAGTTACCGCCTCCAGTATTGACTTTTGCATTTGCTCCTGTATGCCCAGTTAGAATAGACATCCCTTGTTCACCGTTGTCCCAAATAACTTGAGCTTTCAACGTCCACCCCATTGTACTACGGGTCTTATCTTTTATCCCCACATCAAACGTGCCAGAATTTTGCGGCATCGTAACATCAATTGTTTGTGAACCAGATTCCGCTAATTTTGTTTGTGGGATAGTAAAAATACCTGGTTGATAAGCAATCCCAAAAGCTACAGTAGGATTGTTCGGTTTATTTCCGGGATCAACAGGACTCACTGGATCTTTAGTGTTTGTTGGAGGTGTTGGGTTGCTTCCTCCGTTATCTGGTAATAGCAAGGGTGCTGAAATTAATGTCTCCGCAGTTGCCGGATCCGGATTAATTGTGTTACTTGCCGCAGCTACTCCCGTACTATTAATTAATAAAAAAGGTGCCAATAAACTTGTGCTAATAAAACACATACTTTTTTTCATCTTTTTCGCTCACTTTCCTTTCTAGATACCTAAAACTAGGTATTTAACCTTTAATAAATCAAATAAAAAATAACATAAGAAAAACAATAAATTTTTTCGATTTTTTAATATTTATTTATAAACGTTTAAAAAAATAATAATAAAAAAGGAAAAATAGAGATGGAATTTCACAAAAATTCAGTTTTTTATTTATTGTATTTCAAATAAGCTATCTTTATTTTGCAATATTCAATAATCTACCACATGAATTAACTTTAAAACGACCTTTAAAAATTAGAAAAAATCTAATTTCTAAAGGTCGTCTTAATTTCCAAATGATGTAATTTAATATAGGTAGCTTTTTAGTTAAAATTAGGTGCTTTCTGCCACAGTGTTATATTCTATCCCTTTTCGGATATAACAAGTTTAGTACGTCTATCGTTAATCTTCGCCCCTTGCCTGTAAATGGATACACGTGCATGTGCATCGCAGGATTAAAATTGGCTTCAATGATGGCATAAGCGGTTGAATTTATCCTAGGATCACTTTCCTTATCTGGGATAATCAAATCAATTCCACAGATTTTTGCTCCTAAGGTTGCTACTGCCGAAACAGCAATTTGTTTGTAACTTTCAGAAAACTCATCTGTAACATCTATTGAATCTCCACCTGTACTGATATTAGAATTTTCTCTTAAATAAATAATTTGATTTTTTTGGGGAATAGAAGAAACAGTAAGGCCTTGTTCTTTTAACATCAGTTGTTCTAATTCTCCTAACTGGATCACTTCTAACGGTGCACGATGATCAGTTCCACGTAATGGATCCAAATTCTTTTCAGCTACTAGTTCTTTTATGGTATGTCGACCGTCTCCAATTACATTAGCTGGTACTCGAAGTAAAATCGCTTGGACTTTTCCATCAATCACAAAAAAACGATACTCCGTTCCCGGTATAAATTCTTCTACTAAAACAGACGTATCTTCTTTAAAAGCAATGGTTAATCCCGCTTGATAATCCTCTAAATTAGCCCCATCTTTAAAAATGGTAATTCCTACCCCATAATTAGTTGATTTGGGTTTAATTACAAATGTTCGATTTGCAAACTTTGGATAAGCGTTAACAGCTTTTGCCATCGTAGAAAACTCTTCCCCGTCTGGTACACGAAATCCCGCTTCTTTTAGAATTTTTTTCGTCACTATTTTATTTTCCATAATTAGCGGTACAATATAACGATCTTTACTTGTCATATTTGCATTCTTAACATATTCAACATGCTCTTTATGCTGTAAACGTAAAAATTGATCAGATTCATCCAATACTCTCACTTCAATTCCTTGCTGTATCGCATCAAACATAAAAATTTGGGTTGAAAGTTCCATATCTTTAAATCCAGCTAATTGATAAGGATGCTCATGACTTTCTTTATAATATTGACGCCCTAGTTTTACTGCAATTTCTTTTTGACTAGTACGCTGTGCTTCCTGATTTAATCTTGCAGCTGGTGTTTTTTCCGGATGGTTCATCTGATCCAATGCTTTTTCCACCAAGAAAAGCGGTTCTAGCCAGTCTAATTCCAATAGCATTTGTTTTATCCCTTCAAGAACCGCTACACCTTCTTGATAAAATTCCGTCTGACTCGCTGGATGTTCCAACGCTACTTTGTTATTTCTAAGCGTTCCCTCTGCTACCCATTGGTCACTGTTCTCTTTTTCTTCCGTCCATAACATATATGTCAAGAACAATTGCAAAAATTGGACTTGCTCTTGAGCAATTCCTAAACGAACATAGGGATTTAAATCAATATTTCTTAATTCAATATACCGCACGCCTGTTTTGGCTAAGTCTGCTACACGTTTTCCACCGCGAAAACGAAGCGGTGTATAAAATTCTTTTTCTTCAGACAGCTTTCCTTCTTCCACCATTTGTTCAATATCTTTTAAATACTGCTCCATCGAAGAATAAGACACTTGGACATTTGGACGGTTGGTATACCCCAATGCACTGTTACGGATACTACGTACAGGGTTTATTAAAGGAAGTTCATCCATAAAATAATTTTCTTCACTCATCGGAGACGCACCAAATAAATAAGTAATAATCCAACGGTAACGCAAAAAATTTCGTGCTGTTTTTAAGTACAGTTCGGTTTTAAACTCAGAAAAACATGAAATTTCATCTTGATGGTTGAATAATAATTTTAGTAGTTCTTCACCAAACTCAAAGTTAAAATGAATTCCACTGACCATTTGCTTTCGTTTTCCATATTCTTTTGCCAAATAGCGGCGATACAACACATCTTCAAAATTTTTTAATTTAGCAATTAGAATCTCTTCATCTTTTTCTGGCAGTTTCGGCGGCATACTCAACGGCCAGATCATTTCATCTTTAGGAAGGGTGCGAGCAGCAACATCGTAGATCGCTGCCATGTATTGAAAGAGTTCTTGAATGGAATCTGTGACAGGTGTGATCAATTCAATCTGTGTTTCACTAAAGTCTGTTTGGATATATGGATGAAACGTACGGTCACCAAAAATATTTGGGTGATCAGTACGTGCTAGTTTTCCAGCAAGAGTCACACGCTGTCCTTCACGTTCAATGCCAAAACGTGCTTGATCGATAAAAGGTCGTAAACTAGGGTGTCGCAATAATTGTTTAAAGTTCATGATTGATTATCCTCCAGTTCATATGCTTTTAATTATAGTAAAAAAAAGGCAGAAAAAGAATGAAATTGTTCCAAAATACGAAAAAAGAGTTCCTTAGACAATCATATAAAAAGATATTCTTGCTTAAATCAATAGCTCTTAACGAAAATACGCTTCTCAAAAACAGAAAAAACCGATAAAATGATAGATTCTATTAAATAAGTAACAGCTCTTAACTTAATTACTTAACAATTACTAACAAAAAAGTTCTCCTATATTTTTATAATTGTTCATTATTTCCTATGTGCGGTTTGTTTCTTTTTCCTAATAAATTACTTTTTATATATTTACTTTATTAATGCTCTGATGGATTAATTTTCACTTTTCTATAAATAACATACAGATCTTCCAATGATCCAAAGAGTAAATAAGAAAAATTCTCATATAAACGTTCAGCTATTAAAAAAATATCAATCATAACCACCCTTCAAAAGGGTG
>NZ_JXLB01000031.1 GCF_001886195.1 Enterococcus ratti
CAGTCTATCACTTCGGAAAAAACAGATGATTAAATTTTTTAGTTTATCTTTCACTTAAGCTTCCTAAATATGAAGGAGATACATTTATTTACGCAAACGTTCCACGTCACGAGCAATCATTAACTCTTCATCTGTAGGGATAACTAGTACTTTGACTTTTGATTCTTTCGTTGAAATGTCTAATTCTTCGCCACGTCGTTGATTCATTTCAGAGTCAATTTCACAACCAAACCATGACATTTTCTTAATGATTTCGCTACGAACATGTCCGTCATTTTCACCAATACCAGCAGTGAAAACAATCGCATCTACTCCGTTCATCGTAGTGACATATCCACCAATGTATTTACGGATACGATCGACAAAAATCTCATATGCCAAGTGAATATTCTCTTGCTCGTAGTTTTTCTCAAGGTCGCGCATATCACTTGATAAACCTGTCAATCCTAGCAAACCAGATTTTTTATTTAAAATGTTGACCATTTCATCAATACTGATTTCTAACTTATCCATTAAATAAGGTAAAATAGCTGGGTCAACATCTCCCGAACGAGTACCCATTGTTACTCCTGCAAGCGGCGTGAATCCCATAGAAGTATCTATAGACTTTCCACCATCTACAGCAGTAATCGAAGCACCGTTTCCCAAATGGCAAGTAATCAATTTTAATTGCTCAATTGGTTTCCCTAGTAATTTAGCTGCACGTTCTGATACATAACGATGACTTGTACCATGGAAACCATATTTTCTTACTTTAAAATCTTCGTAGTAAGAAATAGGCAAGCTATACAAGTAATTGTGTTTTGGCATCGTTGCATGAAAAGACGTATCAAAAACCGCAACGCTTAGAATATTAGGCAAGATTTTTTTGAATGCTTTGATTCCCATCAAGTTAGCTGGATTATGCAGTGGGGCAAACTCTGCCAATGCTTCAATTCGTTTCATTACCTCTTCATCCACTACAACTGAATCATTGTATGTTTCTCCGCCATGTACCACTCGATGTCCAACACCTGTGATTTCACCATATGAGCTTAGTATTTTTAATTCAATTAAATAATCTAAAAGCATTTTTACTGCTATTTCATGATCATTAATATCCATAATTTGCTCGAATTTTTGATCTTCACCATATTTAATAGTAAAAATTGAATCTTTTAAACCGATCCTTTCAACAATTCCTTTAGCAATTACTATTTCTTCTGGCATTTGATATAACTGCCATTTTAAACTTGAACTTCCAGCATTGATTGCAATTGTTTTAGACATATTATTCTCCTTATTGATAAATGATTAAAAAGAGGCCGATCTCCATGTTTCAAATTCTTTAAAAAATTCGGTCACTTTTTCTGGTTTTTTTAATGAATCAAGTTCGACAAGCAATACTTCTTGTACTTGTTTTGCATTTTTTCCTTTTTTTTGTAAAATCAGAATACTTTTTTGTGATTGCTTCGTACGGAATAGTTCATCTGGTAATTGGATCATTCCTTGGAGATAGCCTTCTTCTTTAAACCATCTTTTGACGTCTTCACTTTGTTTTGTTTCTAAAAAATTACTTGGCATTAAAAATAATCCGAATCCATCTGATTTGACATATTTCATTGCCTGTTCTAACAACAGATGATGTGCATAACTATGACCCTTTGCAGTGCTTGTTAAAAATTCTTTTGCTTTTTGATCATTCGGATAATAGCCAATCGGCAAATCACTAACCGCAACGTCAACTGGATCAACCAGCAAATCTTGTAATCCATCTTGATGAAAATATTGAACATTTGCTTGAGTCAACTCACTTGTTGAAGCAGCGACTGCTAGCAACGTCTCATCAATATCCACACCTAAGCCTTCCACTTGATATCCTGTATTCATCAGATTTAAAAGAATTGTTACTAACAAATTGCCCATGCCTGCTGCGATATCTAAAATCCTAATTGGTTCCTTTTTATTTGTATACAGTTGTTCAATTAAAAAAACAAATAAAAAGCCAATACTATCTGGAGTAAGTTGATGATTTGGTTGAAGAGGTTCGATTTGACTACCTTTTAGTAATAATAACTGAGACAAACGACGCCATTCTTCTGATTCAAAAGATAATTGTCTGAGTTCTTGATACAAATTGGAAATTTGTTTAGCGACCTCTTCAGTGGGTATTCCATCTACCACACGTACTCGATAGTTATCAATTAAGTTTTCAGTGTTTTCGATATAAGCTTCTAAAAAGGAAGTTCTCAGTGCATTTTGTAAAAGCTGAATTGCTTTTAGATTTTGTTCAAACCCTTGTTCCATTTTTTCTGGTAACATGGTGTGCCTCATTTCTAGATATATTATAACAATTATTTTACCTGTTTAATTTTAACGAACAATGAACAAAATTTCAATCGTTTTCACACTTTTTTTATTTGTGAATTAGCAAACAGAAATTAGACAAAATTATTGATACAACAGAAAAGAGAACATTTTCACAGATTTATCCTTTTACTGCATGTCTGTACTATTATTGATTTTTTCGGTAAATTTAAATAGGTGGGATTTAATGGTTATCTCTATCGTTAACTGCTTGTCTACCTTTTTATAGTAAACCTTTCCTAAAGTATACTGAAAACTACCACTTTTTTTTAATCCTTTACATTCAGATAGAAACATTTGTTTCATTATTTTTGCTAAATAATAATTTTTCGTACGTTGATTCATATCAACAGACAAACGATATGTGGTTATTACTAAACACAACAAAGAATGACAAACTAAAAATAAAACAAGAGTGGAAAGTAAAACGTTCCCTCTATATAATCGCTTACGTTGGTGGTTTAGTCCAGATTCCTTCATTTTTTTCCCCATTTTCAAATTCAATTAAAAAAGTGATTGCTGTAATATCTTCTTTGACTTTCCATTTTCTCACGTGAGTCAGCATTGGTTGATGTCCTCCAGATATCTCACGTTTACGAATCATATTTTGATAGTGTTCAAATAGATACGTTTTATTACCTATTTTGTAGTAAATTTGGTTTTCTTTAATCACTGTACTTGTTCCTTTTTTGACTTCTTCTTCAAATTGAGCCAGAAAAATCAACCACTCTTTTTGATCTTTTCTTCGCAGATACTGTTCTACTTTAGTAGTTTGGTTAATCAAAAGGTTTACAGAAAGTAAAATAGCAGATAAAATAACAAGTGAAATAAGGCATTCAATCAATGTAAAAGCATTTTTATTCTGATATTTTTGCAATTTCTATCACTTTTTCTCCTTCTGTAATCTTAACTTTTTGAATTTTTTCCTTCTTTGTTATTAATATTGTCTGACTTTTTGGCCCTTCTATGATTCTTGTAGGTAGCGTATGATAGATTCGATATGTTTTTACATCCTCGTAGAGTTTACGAAGTAACAAGATTTCCTGATTACTGTGTTTTTCTGCTTTTAGCAAATACATATTTCCATAACTCACAAAGAAAATACAAGATAGTGTAATAAACAAAGCCATTAAGGTTTCTAAAAGCACAAAACTATTTTTATTTGATTTTTTTAATATAATGTCCACTTCCCATTTGGAATTGATAAATAATTGTTTGCTTTTTCATCTTCCAATAAAACTGATAGGCTTTTAATGTACTTTCATTTCCAGTTTTGGCCGAAAAAGAAATGGGTTCCATCTTTTTTACTTCAATTTCAAATGGTATTTTTAAGATCGACCAATTAATATTTGTCTTTGGTACATCAAAAACAATTTGATTACATTTTTGATCATAGAAAATTGAAGTTAGCTGTTGACTCACGATAGCTATTTTTTGCGTAGCATATATTCTCTGATCAAGTTGATTAAAAAATTGATCAATTACCATTCTTTGTTGCCAAGAAGAGATAGAAAAAATAGGAAACATAAACATTCCTAAAACAATAGTTAACACAAACAACGTTTCTAGCAATGTGTATCCTACAAAAACAAACGCTTTATTTTTTGTTATAAGCATCTGCGTGCTCCTGCTTGATATATCCTTCTTTTAATAGTTCAGAAATCGTTGGCACTTTTCCATTATTTTGTAAAGAATAGAGTTCTTTTTGAGCATCAACCAACTGTAAAACAGCTTGTCTACCTTCTTTATTTACATGGTCGCGATAACGTGAAATATTAGGAATAAACAAAAGGACTAACGCACTGATCACTAACAAGACAATCAGCATTTCTATCAAGGTAAACCCTTTAAAATTTGTTGCATGTTTTATGCTTTTCTTACTCCTTCTTTTCATAGTAGAACCTCCTCAATATTGCTATAAACTGGCAACAAAATAGCTGCATAAATCAATAAAATCAACCCAGCAATTCCTAAAAAAAGGATAGGCTGCAACCAATGGAGCCAGCGATTAATTTTTTGAAAAAATTGTTGTCTTGATAAGGTACTATAAAACAAAAGCTCTTTACCTAAGTTTCCTTTAGCTTCTCCTTGTAAAATAATTTGACTAAATTCTTCTGTTAAAAATGAATAAATTTGAAATTGTTTAGCTAAGGGAATCCCCATTTCTAATCCTTTGGTCAAACGAAAAGCTAATAGTTGAATCAGACTTCCTTGTTTTGTTTCTTTTAAACAAAGAATAATGTGCTGCAACTCTAATCCTTCATAGAATAATTTTCCAAATTCTAAAGCAATATAAGCAGACTGATAAAGAGAAAAAAATGGTCCCAACCATCGTATACTACTAAGCCACACGCTTTTTTGAATAGCATCCATTTTCATCATCCTTATTTTTATGAAAAGAAATACTAATATAGCCACGATTAACCCGCTTAATCCATACCAATGAAACGCTTGAAGAAATCGTATACCCCAATGAGATTCCATAACCATTTCAGTAGTGAGTAATTGTGGCAAAATAAATTGTTTCAAAGCAACTAAAATTCCTAATAAAAACAGAAACAAGATACATGGATAACTAATTAACTTTTTTACTTCTTTTCGAAATTCTTCAACTAATCGAAATTGTTCAGCCATTCCTTCTAACGTTTTTATTAAATTCCCATGAGTCTCTGCTAACTCGACTTGAACTAGCTTTTCTTGAGTAAACCCCATGATTTGCAAAACATCATAAAAAGAATGTCCTCCTTGCAGTAAACGTTTTCCTTTTTTCAAGTAAAAATGGGGAATACAATTAATTTTTAATAAAATATCGGTAGCTTCTTGAATACTAAAACCGTTAGCAAGTAGTTCACCGATTAGTTGGATATACTTTGCTTGATAACTAAGAGACATCTTTTTAAAAAGGGCGTGATCGCCATTGATTATTTTGCGCTTCTTCATAGCTGTATTCCCAGCCTTTCTTTTCAAAACCGTTATACATAAAGTTATACCCCCACAGTACTGCTGAAGATTGCGTATAGTCTAAAAGAATTTCTTGATAAACTACACCTGATAAACATTCGCATAACTCTTCTTTTCTACCAATCAATTCAATCATTCTTGCTTCTGTTGCGTTTAAATGACGTGCATGAACAGTGGCAAAAACTCGATGACCAGTTAAAGCCGCTCGTATAGCTATCTGCGCCGTTTTTTGATCTCTAATTTCTCCTATAATTAATAAATCTGGTCGATGACGCAGTGCAAGTTTTAATAATTGATCGTAAGTCTGTTGAATTTTTTCGTTTACTTGCAGTTGCAAAAATGACATTTCTTCAATTTCTACAGGGTCTTCAATTGTGATCACTTGTAGTTCTTCTTCTTGTGCTAAATAATACATTAGCGATGTTTTTCCTGATCCAACCGGTCCGCTGAATAAATAAAGTCCTCTTTTTTTAGTACGTTCACTGATCAATTGCAAATCCGTGGAAGAAAAACAACGAAAATATTTTTCAGACAAATCATACAATAACCGGATAACTAAACTTTCTCTTTGAAGATAATCTCCTACTGAAGACAATCTCAATCTAACTTCTCGTTCATTAAAAATATACGTCAATGAACCTAACTGTGCTTTTCGTTTTTCACCAATATCCATCTTTCCTAAATATTTAAATCGTGAAATCAACTGTTGCCCTATTTCGAGCAGGAGTTCTTTGTGAAATGTTCGTTTTTTACTATAACGAAAATAAATTTTAAATTTATTTTTATAAGGTAATATATAGATATCTTGCACATTATCTTTAAAACTTTCTCTAATAAGATCATCTGAAATCTTTTTTATATCCATCTTATCCCCTCCATAAAAAACATACGTATTTTTCTAATTATCATTTTATTTTTTATTAATTAAAAAATAAAAAATCGCCAAAAGTGTATCTATGTTACACTATTAAAAATTTGCTTTGGAGGAAATATTAATGAACTCATTATTAAAAAAACACATCTTAGTGGCTGGAAAAAAACAACTAGCAGATTTAGTCATTAAACATGCCAAAATTATTAATGTTTTTACAAAAGAAATTACAAAAGGAGACGTAGCAATCTGTGATGGAAAAATTGTAGGAATCGGTCAATATGAAGGTAAAGAAACCTATGACGCTAAAAATCAATACCTAGTACCAGGATTTATTGATGGGCACGTTCATATCGAAAGTTCACTCTTGTGTCCAAAGGAATTTGCTAAAATTTCTTTACTGCACGGTGTTACTTCTGTCATTACTGACCCTCATGAGATTGGAAATGTCGCAGGAAGCGCTGGACTTAATTTTATGATTGAAGATGCTAAAAATGTTCCAATGAATATTTTCTTCATGCTACCTTCTTGTGTTCCTGTGACTCCATTTGAAACAAATGGAGCATCATTAGATGCACAATCATTTCTTCCTTTTCTTAAACACCCAAAAGTTTTAGGTTTAGCAGAAGTCATGAATTATCAAGCAGTCGCAACTACTGAAGAAAGTATCATGAATAAGCTACTGTTGATGCTTGAGAACAACAAAAAAATTGATGGGCACGCTGCCGGAATTAACGGAGAAGAGTTAAATGTTTACCTAACAGCTGGTATAAAAACAGATCATGAAGCAACATCGGCGGCACAAGCAAAAGAACGGTTAGATTTAGGAATGTATTTAATGGTTCGAGAAGGAACGGTTGCAAAAGATCTTAAGGCACTTCTGCCGGCTATCACATCAGACAATTCACGACGTTGCTTATTTGTAACAGATGATAAACTTATTGATGATTTGATTTTGGAAGGATCAATTGATCATAACGTGCGTCAAGCCATTCAGTTAGGAATGGATCCTTTACAAGCTATTCAAATGGCCACTTTAAATGCCGCTGAATGTTTTGACTTAAAAAATTTAGGTGCTATTGCTCCTGGTTATCAAGCAGATTTCTTTTTAACAGATGATTTAGCTAAGTTGTCAATTAAAGATGTCTTTGTTAAAGGAAAAATTATTGTAAGAAAAAATCAACTAGAAATAGACCAATTTCCTACACAAATAAATTCCTACACAAAAAAGCTGCCAAAAATGAATGTTCAGCCATTAACACTCCAATCATTTACCTTACCGTTAGTTTCTGAAAAAGCTCATATCATTGAAATTATTCCTAACAGTTTATTAACCAATGATCAAATAGAAGAAGTACTCTGTCAAGATGGAAAGTTTCTTCCTTCTGTCGAAAAAGATCAGTTAAAAATCGCCGTTATTGAGCGCCATCACCAAACTGGAAATATCGGAATAGGAATTGTCAAAGGATTTCAGTTAAAAAAAGGAGCTCTTGCTACCACCATTTCACACGATTCCCATAATATGGTTGTTGTAGGAACCAATGATGAGGATATGCTTATGGCAGCTAACCGATTGCTTCAAAAAGGAGGTGGAATGATTGTTATTGAAGACGGAAAAGAATTAGCTTGTTTGCCGTTGCCAATCGGTGGGTTAATGTCACAAGAACCTTTTTCAATAGTAAGTGATCAACTGATTGCTTTAACTAAAGAAGCACATAAACTAGGCGTTAGTGAAGCCTTTAATCCATTTTTAACTCTTTCATTTTTAACACTATCCGTAATTCCTGAATTAAAGATCACTGATAAGGGGATATTTTCATTTTCTAAATTTTGTCTGATTGAACCTTCTATTAAATAAGAATAATTATACACATATTAATTTATGAAATTCTGCTCTAAAATCAATGTTCTTCCAATTTTTCATATGAGCAATCAGAGGAACAATATTAAAAAAGCTTTTTTAAATATTTAATAAAAAACGATTGAAAAAAGAAATAAACCTCCCAAAAATTAGACTAAAAAATTTAACTTTTTGAAAGAGGCGTTTCAATTTTTCGATCGTTTTTTATTTTTTCTACTAAAGCATTCTGATTATTTTTTTGTTTTATCTGGAAACTGAACTTCTACTCGATAAATTCTTTCTCCCTTAGAAGAGAACTTTTCTTCATATTCTGTTAAGATATTTCCTTCAAATCCACTTTGATGTAAATCCAACCATACTTGTTTGATAATCATTCCATATTGAGAAAAGCTGGCTAAAGAATACTCAAATAAGCCTTGATTATCTGTTTTAAAATGAATTTCTCCTTTGGGACGCAAAATTTGTTCATCCACGGCTAAAAACGATTGATAAGTTAGCCTACGTTTCTCATGTCTTTTTTTAGGCCATGGATCTGAAAAGTTTAAATAGATTTGATCAATTTCACTGTCTGCAAAATATTCTGTTAATGCCGAACCATCAACATGCAATAACTTTAAATTAGGCAAAGGCTTTTCAATTAACTTATCCAAAGCAATTGATACAACACTGACTTGCATTTCAACACCGATATAATTGATTTCGGGATGTTTTTTTGCCATACCGGTAATAAACCTTCCTTTCCCCATTCCTATTTCAATATGAATGGGGTGAGTATTACCAAATAATTCATTCCACTTACCTTTCCATTTTACTGGATCATTGATTACTAAATTGGGATGCGATGCTACCAATTCTGCAGCACCTGCACGATGACGTACACGCACAAAATCATTCCTTTCCTTGCTAAAAAACCAAGATCAGACAAGTTCTACTTTTCTGATCTTAACTTTAACTAAATATACGACATGAATTGTTTACATGCAGCCTTACCATCTATTTGATGCTTTTTCTCAACCGCTAAAAATTCTTTTCAACTGTAATATTTCTTCATTCATCCTTCGGTGATCTTTTCGCTTGCAGTATCTTGTAATTTCTTGTAAAAGATTCATTGCAGCGTACCAATGTAATTTTTCAAGTATTTCATCATTTGGACGAATCCCATAAGTCACTAGCCATTGATTCCAATTAGATAATGGCACGTAGTTACCCAAAATCGTTGCAATATCTACTGCTGGATCAGCAAACATGATCGAATCCCAATCAACCAGATATAAATAATTTTTACATACTAACCAGTTGCGATGATTCACATCTCCATGTACCACTGCAAAACTTTCTTTGTCCATTTGTGGAAGTTGTTGACGTAAAAAATGATGCACAATTTGTAAAAATTGATTGCTTTTAAGTGTTTCAGGTAATTCAGTTTCATACTTTTGAAGCATTTTTTTTGGCGTCATTATTTTTCCGCCAATCCGTGTTAACATTGTCTTAAGTGAGATGGAATGATGCAGATGATACAATACATCAATCACATCATTTCTTTGACCAATTTCACTGGGAGTTAACAAGCGTCCTTCTAGCCATTCTTGTGCTGTTAGCGTGTCACCATTGCCCGTACGTTTTGTCCATACCAGCTTTGGCGTAATTCCTTCTCGGGATAATGCAGCAAGCATCGGGGTCGTGTTTCGTTTAATAAAGACTTTATCTTCATCACGCATGCCTATGTATGTTTTTCCCGTATCACCTTTGATTGGGCGCAAACGCCATTCTTGGTCTAACTGAAACTCCATCATGCATTCTCCCCGTCCTCTTAGCTCTAATGTTTTGCAATACTTATTATTCTAGTCGCCTAGACTTCGAACGTCAAGCACATATACGTTCTTTTTCTATTTATTCTCTTCATGCAAAGTACCTTTTATCAAAAAAACGAGAGAAAAGCATACTTGCTTTATTCTCTCGTTTTTCGTTCTTTTTGATATTAGTCAAGCATTTTTTTTAGTCGATTAGGTATATAAACTTTGATAAATAAGTTGACGATGAGCAAATAGCTAACTAACGGAATCAGTCTCTCTAAACCACTTAATACGACTCCTCCAATTAATCCAAAAATAACTGCTGAAATTATTAATAGCCAAAACAATAACTTTTGAATTGCTTGTTTTTTTTGCTCATTATTTATTGGATAAAGCTGCACAAGTATCATATATCGAAATTGATTGTATAAAGGAAGTAACTGAAATCCTATAAGATAGATAAACAATGCACCAACAGTTGTTATAAAATAAACATCCTTCATTCCTGCTAACAATATTCCTCCAATTAACAACAGTCGCAAAAAGAGACCGCTGAAATCGGAACTCCTAACAAATCTTCTGACATAAAGATAGAAATAAACATTTTCTGAATTTTTCTTTATTATTTTTTGCAAAAGCGGATCCAAATAACTTCTTCGTTTTACTTTAGATACTATCTCCGGAACGTCAGTGAAAAGATTGATAAATTGATAGATTTGATGTAACCGCTGTGCTTCTGTTCTCACCATTTTTCCCCAATCCAAGCGATGAGCCATCTTCTTCCATAAAAAGAAATAAAAAATCTCTATTTGCACAAATGCACCTAATAAACTAACCCAAATCCATCCATAAACAGAAATGAATAAAAGCAAAAAAGTAGAAATTCCCCAAAAAAATTTCCATAACATTAATTCTTTTTTTTCTATACGAAAAAGTTCCGTTCGTTTTACTTGAAGCTGACTGCCCTTTAAACACCATAAAATAAGCAAGTAAACAAAATAATAAGAAAAAGATTGCCCTGTGGTGACTACAACTAGTGGCATTGAAAAACCACAAGCTAACCCTAAGAATAAAAAAGGAAAAATCAATGAATGTCGAAACGCTTGTTGTAAATATCCATGTAATTCTTTTTCTTTAGGTAATAAAAAGACGATATCTGCTGCTTGAGTAAATGTTGCAAATTTACCAAAAAACAAGCAAATAAACCAAAAAATAGAAAGAATAATTCCCCCCATTTGAAAAGGTGAAATCAATGTTTTTAACCAATTTGAATAATAAAATCCTACTCCTCCGCTTAAAAATAAGCAAACCAATACAAAATGATCATTTAGTACATACCGCAAATACTTCATCATTTTTTTATGGTGTTTGGTTAAACGTAAGTGAAAAAAATTATTCATGAGCTTGCTCCTTTGTCAAAGAAATATAAATCTCATCTAATGAAGCATCTGGCAATTGAAATTCCTTCTGTAATTCGTCTAATGTGCCATTGGCCCGAATTTTCCCGTTATGCAAAACAACAAAACGATCACAATATTTTTCTGCCGTTGCTAAGATATGGGTAGACATCAAGATACCTGAGCCTTCTTTTTTCATTTCTACCATTAATCCTAACAAAGCATTGATGGCTAAGGGATCTAAACCTAAAAAAGGTTCATCAATAATATATAAAGAAGGCTCAACCAAAAATGCGCATAGGATCATCACCTTTTGCTTCATGCCTTTTGAAAAGTTCACCGGTAACCATTCTAAGCGGTTTTCTAAACGAAAAGTATGTAAAAGTTTTTCTGCTCTTTTCATAGCTACCTCTATTGGAATGTCATAAGCCATTGCAGTAACTTCGATGTGTTCCTTTAACGTAAGTTCTTCATATAAAGAAGGCGTTTCAGGAATATAGCCGATTTGCTTTCTGTACTCTTCTGTATTCTTTTTTAAACTTAGATTATTGATTGTTATATTTCCTTTTTTTTGTTCTAAAAGTCCGATGATGTGTTTAATCGTCGTACTTTTACCGGCTCCGTTCAAACCAATCAATCCAACCATTTCACCAGCTTTCACCTGAAAACTAATATCTTTTAAAACAGGTAAATGTCCATAACCACCTGTTACATGTTCAACAATCAAACTCATAAAATTTCCTCCATAGCTATACTGTCTTTATTATACCATGAAGAAAAAAAAATCAATTTATTTTTTTCATACAAATCTTTAAACATATGTTAAAGTTAATTAAACAAGTATTTTTATGGAAAGGAAGATCCACATGGAAAACTGTATTTTTTGCAAAATCATCAATCAAGAAATCCCTAGTTATAAAATTTATGAAGACGAAATAGTTTATGCCTTTTTAGATATTTCTCAAACAACCAAAGGACATACGCTGATTATCCCCAAAAAACATGTTTCTGATATCTTCGAGTATAGTGAGCCATTGGCTGGTGCTGTTTTTTCCCGCATTCCCAAAATCGCTCGTTCCCTTGAGCAAGCATTTCCTAACATGCAAGGATTAAACATTTTAAATAATAATCGAGAGTTAGCTTATCAATCCGTTTTTCATTCGCATGTTCATTTAGTGCCACGCTACAGCAACAAAGATGATTTTTCCATTCATTTTGGTAATCATCAAACAGAATACGCCTCTGAAGAGTTTAAAGACATTCAGCGAAAAATTAAAGAGCAGGTGAATAAAGTTGATTAAAAATTTCTTAAAAGGTCTTCTTTTTGGTACTACCGTTGGCACAATTTCTGGGTTACTATTCGTTCCTAGAAGCGGAAATGATACAAGAAAAAAACTAATTACTGAATTAGAGGAAGCAACAAAATTAACCAACGAATTAAATAACAGTCTTCATCATTTTAAAAAGGCAATAATTGAAACCAAAAAAACAGCTAGAAGTGTCATACCAGTCTTTGAAGAGTCAATGAAAAAAGAGATTGAAGATTTTAAATTTCAAACAGAACCACGTGTTGCACAAATTCAAGAACAAGTGGACAAACTCAAAAATGTATTATCGAAAGATGAGCGGTAATGCAACATTTTTAATTTAAATTTTATTATTTTATTAACTGAATATGACTAAATTTTGAATTTTATTTGAAAGTATCACAAGAACGTTTTTATTGGTAATTAGATATGGTATAGTTATAGATGTAAGAATAATAATAAAACACAGGAGAAAAATTTTAATGAAAAAGGAAAAAATAATTTTAGCTGCAACTAGTGCTTTAGCTGTTTTAGCATTGGCTGCTTGTTCAGGAAGTACAAACAAAGATATAGCAACAATGAAAGGCGGAACAATCACTGTTTCAGATTTTTATAATGAAGCAAAAAATACTAGCAACAACCAACAATTGGTTCAAAATATGATTGTTTTTAAAGCCTTTGGAAATAAGTACGGCGATAAAGTCAGTGAAAAAGAGGTTAATGCCGAATATAAGAAAAATGAAAAAATGTATGGAGATTCATTTAAATCTCAGTTAGCAGCAGCAGGATACACAGAAGATTCTTATAAACAATTAATTAGAGATAACTTAGTATTTACGGCTGGTCTAAAAGCTAACGTCAAAATTACAAACGAAGATTTAAAAACCGCTTGGAAAACTTTTCATCCAGAAGTTGAAGCACAAATCATTAAATTAAGCAGTGAAGATGAAGCGAAAAAAGTGAAAAAATCTGCTGATGATGGTGCTGATTTTACTAAATTGGCAAAAGAAAAATCAACAGATTCTGATACTAAAGATGACGGTGGAAAAGTAAAATTTGATTCTGAAACAAAAACTATCCCTAATGAAGTGAAAGAAGCAGCTTTCAAATTGAAAGATGGTCAAATATCTAATGTCATTTCCACTACAAATACTACTACATATGCGACTGATTATTATGTAGTAAAAATGATTAAAAATCAAAGCAAAGGCGATGATATGAACAAATATAAAAAGGAACTGGAACAAATTGCTACAGATACACAAGTAGCCAATCGAGATTTCCAAAAAGAAATAATTGCAAAAGTATTAAAAGAAGAAAACGTTAAAATCAAAGACGATGCCTTTAAAGCTATATTAAGCACCTTTAATACAGAACAATCTAATACAAAAGCATCCGGTTCTAAAACAAACTCTTCTGAGACAAAAACATCCGATTCATCAAGTAAATAAATTAAAGAGACTGGATCAAAATTTGTTCCAGTCTCTTTATCTCTTCTAAAAATAAAATATAGTTGAATACCTAAAATTTAAAATTCACTTTTTAACATAGCATTTTTCGGCATTTCCAGTTTCTAATTCTTATAGATAAGCTAATAATTATCATCTGTTTAACTCTAGTTTTACTATAACCATTTAATCTTTTGAAATTGTGCTTTTCTCCAAACTTTTATCTTCTTACATTTTAATAACTAATTCGACTCATCAATGTAACAATCATTGCAAACATCATAAAAATACAACTAAACACGCCTGTAGTAGTCAAAGTGATCAAAACGAATTTAGATTTATTTCTCATTATATAAGCAAAATACAATAAACTTATTGAGAAAAATAATCCAATTAACCAAAAAAATAACAGTTCTCTTCGATCACTAAGAGATTCAAAATATTGACTCATTAATCACTTCCTCCTTCTATAAAGCGTTTCCCACACTGAGTATAGTACATGATTGACCCACTTATCAATAGCAAAAATAGAACTGGCAAATACACGTAGTTCAGAAAAGTTTCTTTACTAAACTACGTGTATTGCTTATATATTTTTCGGTACATAAAAGCTGCGATTGTCCATACCAAAAATACGTTCCGTATATTTTCCTGGTTCAGTTTGTTTTATAGAAGTCAACATCATTTGCAAAGAAGCATCCAACGTATCAATTTGATGAAGCACTTCTGCTTCTATTATACGCGGTCGCACAGGAGAACCATATTCTAATAAACCATGATGTGCCAATACCATATGTTTCAATACTAGAACATCTTCATCTGCTTCATTGATTTTTAAAGCAAGACATGCTTTAGTAATTTCTTCATCTACTAAAACTAAATGTCCCACTAAATTACCTGCTAAGGTGTACTCTGTACTCATCGGGCCCGATAACTCAATCACTTTTCCCAGATCATGTAAAATGATACCAGCATACAGTAGCGAACGATTTAGTTCCGGATATTCATCCGCAATAGCTGTTCCTAAATGTAACATTGTTAATGTATGATAGGCTAAACCACTCGTATATGCATGATGGTTACGTTTAGCCGCTGGAAATTCAAAAAATTGTTTTTGATATTTATTTAACAAATAACGAACAATACGATTCCAATGAGCATTTGTAATTTCAAATAATAATTGACTAATCGCCTCTTCCATTTCTTCTTTTTTCAATGGTGCTTTTTCCATATAAAGATTTGGTTCATTCGGTTCATCCATTTTGGCGACTCGCATATGAAAAATCTTCACTTGTGGATTTCCTTGATAAACTTCTCTCTTTCCACTTAAAAAAACAACTGTACCAGCGGTAAATCTTTTAATCTCCTCTTCTGAAGCATCCCAATATTTACCATCAACGCTCCCAGATGCATCCTGAAAAGTAAATGCAATAAATTTTTTACCATTCTTAGCAATCCTAACATCAGCATTTTTAATTAAAACAAACAATTCAAATTGCTCATCTATAACTAATTCACGAATTTTTTTCATTATTTACTCCCTTTAATCTATTCACAGATTGTTGTAGTTCTTGATAATAGCTTACCATTTCTTGGTCAGAAGAAAAACAAATAACTTGATAATTTTGACTAAATTCAGCCAAAAGTTTAGCTAATTGATATTTTCGTTGATGATCGTAATGTAGCCAACCATCATCAATGATAATTGGACAAATAACACGCTGTGATTCTAAGGACAGATAAGCAAATCTCATGGCCATGATCAATTGATCTTTAGTACCAGTAGATAGTTCATAAATAGGAAAATCAGTAATACCGTCAGTTAAGGTTAATGTATTATTTATTAATGAAACGTTCTGATAGTTATGGTGAGTTAAAATTTCTAAATAATAGCCAGCAGCTTTTAATAGCTGAGGTAATTGGCGTTCACTCATTTCAGTGGAAATGTCCCCTAAGAAAGTGGCTGCCACCATTAAACCGCCCCATTGCTCAAATAATAGCTGAAGCTGTGTTTTTAATAAACTTGCTTCTTGATACAATTCATCTAGCGTACCGTCTTTTTGCAATTCTTCAACCTGTATTTTTAACCGTTGTCGCTGCTCGATTATTTCTTGTTCTTCCAGTTGATAATGACGTTGTTTTTCTTGATAATTGGATAACCCAGTATTCAATTGTTCATAGGTTTGCTTTTTAGGAAAGAGCGGAGCTAATTGTGCATCTAATTCCTTTAACCGGCGTAGTTGTATTTTTGTTTGTTTCGCTTTTTGTAAATACGCTGGTACTTCAGAGGGATAAGTAAGTTCTGCTTGCTTTAATTCTTTACTGTAATCCAACAATAAAACTTTTTGTTTCTTTTTTAACTGGTTAATTTCTTGTTTCAATAATGTATTTTGTTGGTAGCTTCTAGCAAATTTCAGTTGCTCCATTTCTTGAATAAAATTGGATAAAAGCATCATTTTTTCAATTATTTTCTTATCTTGTAATGGTAACCAATCTTTCATTACTTCAAACTGACGATCAAATTCAACTAATTTGTGTTGAATTTGATTTGTTCGTTCTTGCTTTTTTAGTAGCTGTTCGTATAAATTTTGATAGTCGGATACTTCTTGTCCGTATTCTTTCATTGTTTCTAACGTATCCATTGTTCCTAAATGAAAAGCCGCTGAAAATTCCAGTACTTGCTTTTGTAATCTTTGTTGCTCATTGGTAATATTTTGTTTACTTTGGTTGATTTCTTCTATTTGCAAAAGTACATTATCTAATTGGCCTAATTTTTCTTGCCACATTCCTTTAATTTCTAATAAAGTACTTTTTTTCCCATTGATATCTTTGCCACGGTAAATTTGATAGCCTATTATTCCCAATACTATTGTAAAAAACGCAATTTTCCAAGGCATTGGAATAAGTAAACTTAAAACAAAAAATAAACTTATAAGAATATATAACGGCATTTTTTGTATTGGTTGAGCCTTTGATTTATTTGTCTGCAATAATTCAGGATAGGTATTTTCTATTTTATTGACTTCTTCTTCAAGTATGTGTTGTTGTTCAAAGACTAGTTCTGCCCTAATCATCAATTGGCTCATATGATCATTTAACAATTGATTGTCTGAAAATAGCTGTTGCCATTCACTTCTGTGAAAAAATTCTTGTGGTGTTTGTGTTCTTTGCCAATGCCAACGCTGTTCTAAAATTTTTAACTCCGATTCAATTTCTCTTCTTTCAACTTGAAGCCTTTGCCATTCATTTACCCAATTTTCAATTGATGATTGCTGATTTTGTAATTCTTTTAAAACCTGTTCTTGTTCTAAGTAAAAATAATATCTTGCTGATTGTTGATCCATGCCACTATGCTTTTCCAAAGTAGCCTCTAATTCATCCAGACGCTCTGCCATTTGTTGATAACGTTTGATAAATTCTCCCAAATCTGACAGCAACGTCTCTTCAGGAACTTGAGATAACGTATTGACTTTAAGCTCTTGCCATTCTTCATACAATGAATAGTTTAATTTTTGCTGTTTAATATGGAAAATCTTTCTATTTATTTTTTTTAATTTCTTCTGTACGATCGCTTGCTTTTGCTCATAGTTTTGTTCTTGCTGAACAAGCTGACTAAAAAAAGATTCTTGTTTTTGCTTTTGTCTTACTTTTTCTTGAAGATTCTTCCATTCATTCAGTTTTTGATTGATAATTAGCTTTTGACCTTTTTTCTTGAAAAGCTGTTGGGCTTTTTGATAATAATTCTGCCTCTTTTGAAAAACATGAGAACTTCCTGTAATTCCTAAGGAAATCAATGCGTCATGTAATTCTTTTTCACGCAAATGATCTAACTCAGTTAATTGCTCTTGTTGAAAAGTAAAAACCTGTTGAAATAAATCTTTTGATAACGGTGAAAGTAGTTTTTCTAATAACTCATCACCGCCTACTTGCCCCTTAAATAGTACTTTAGCCTTTCCTCTATTTTGTTGCTTATAACGCTCTACAATAATTTCTCCATGAACAGAATGTTCAAGCCAAATTTTTCCGCCGTAAGCTGCTCCATCTTTAGGCATGTAATCTTTTTTTTTCTTTCCTTTTGAAGGGAAGCCAAATAGCATAGCTTGTATAAATTGATAAATAGTTGACTTTCCTGCCTCATTTTCGCCATAAATCAATTGATTTCCTGATATAAAATGAAACGTCTGTTGTCTCCATTTACCAAATGCAGCAATTTCAATTCGTAGGATTTTCATACATTTTCCTCCTCGAATATAAAATCTTGCTTTAAGATTTCTCTTGCTCTGTTTAAAGTTCGTTCTTGATAATCTGGAAAATCGTGCAGCAATCGTACAGCATCTGAATGATTGTATATTTCGCTTAAAATTTGATGAAAATCTTCACTTATATGGTAAGACTCAATAATTTGCTCAACTAATGCATGGGAAACGTTTAGCGGTACACGATTTGTAAACTCTTCATTCTTAATGGATATACGCCAAATAAGCAGATTCGATGAACGAGAAACTAGAATTTCCATTAGATATTCTAATAATTCTCCTGATTGGACTCGTTCAATTACTTCTTGATTTAAGTGATGATAGTTTGTTACTTTTATATCTAATAAAGTCACTTTTGGTATTTCTTCATTTAAATGTTTGCCAATGATCTGTAAAACATCTTGAGTCGTTTGTGTTTGTCTTAAAGAAATTGTTACTGTTTCCCAATAAATTTCTGCTACTTCTAATGATTTTGTTTGACACTCTCCAGGCATTAATTCAACCAATAAAACTGATTTAGAGGACTGTTCTTTTTGTGTATGACCTTGGGGAGCACCCGGATAATTAATCGTACCTTTTTCATTTAAAGTCATTGGTACATGAATATGTCCCAACGCCCAATAATCATATCCTTTTTCTTGCATTTTCGAAAGCTGAAATGGCGCATAATTGCCATTTTTCTCTTCCCCTACTTCACCATGATAAATCCCAACATGATAATCAACTGAATTACGTAAAGGAAATTCGACAACTTTATCATTAGAAATCCACCGGTGTTGATAACTAAAACCACTAATTGCAATCGTTTCTCCTGCTTTAGTTATTGTCTCTTTCGTTTCAACTTTTTCAGAAACGAATAGATGAACATTTTCTGGGAATGTAAACCAGTAACGCTCTTTTTGATAATAATCATGATTACCAAATATCATATATAGATGAATATTTTTTTCATTCAATCGTTGCATTTGATCAAAAAAATGTTTCTGCATTTTTAATGAAGGTCGATTTTGATGAAAGCTATCTCCCGCAAATAAAATAAAATCAACATCATTTATAATTGCTTCTTCTATGATATTAGATAAAACTTTCAAATTTGCTTCTAATAATTTTTCCTGCACCTGCTTATCCAAATTTATCAACCCTTCAAATGATCGATCCATATGTAAATCAGCCGCATGGATAAATTTCACCATCAAAAATCCTCCTTAAATTCAAGTCTAGACTAATTTTTAAATTTCTAACTCTTTTATCTTACCATTTTCAATCTTTTTTTTCATTAAAAAACGAAAATTTGTTCGTATTTTAAAAAAACATTGAATCATTTGTATAAAAAAAGCAGATGAATTAAATTCATC
>NZ_JXLB01000032.1 GCF_001886195.1 Enterococcus ratti
TTCTGGTTAGCTAACGGCTGGTACTAATAAAAAAAGACAAAGCCTTTTTTATTCGGCTTTGTCTTTTTTTATTGAATCAATCATGACTGCAATTTCATCATGACATCTGAAACGTTTTTATGTATTAACTTTTCAATCAACTCATTTTTTTGAACGTTACTTTTTTGGTAATACCAAATAATCCTGCTTTTGCAACTTGTTGAAAATCAATAGTTTGATCATCTAATTTAGTAATTAAAAATTTTGTTCCTTCAGATGAAATCAGTACAATTTTTTTATCATTCGAAGATTTAACTAATTTAGCACTTTCTGTCAAAACATTGGTTTTATTTTTAATCGTCCATTGACTATCAGACTGATGAATATCATAAGTTACCTGCCATTCTTTACTATACCAACTACCGACCAACCAATCCATTGCCTGACTAGAATTCCTTCCTTCACAAGCGACTAAGCCAAGGCTAAATGCTACCAATAACCAATAAAGAACTTTTCTATTCATAAATTTCCTCCATTACATATTTTCTATAACAAACTGATTCTTTTATCAATCATAAACACACCCTATCCATCATCACTTCAATCATTAATAACGTCCCGTTTTTGTAATTCTTCTCCTTTGCCAATAGTGAAGAAGTCTTTTTAAAATCTCCAATTATAATCTTTACTGTTATATCCATGTAAAAATCAGTAGAATAATAATGAGTTAAAAATAACGAAACAACCTAGGCCTATGCAAAAAAAGCAATATAGAACAATAAAAAAATATGTAATTATAATGTTGTTCATTTTACAAATTATAGCATAACAAAAATCTTCATGTATTCTTCTATTTATCCAATTCATAAAGAAATTGTTGGCTAAATTCAAATAATTTTTATCAGCAAATAAAAAAATAATTGGCTATCTCCTTATTTGCGAAAGTTAAATTTTTCATTTTTTTGAAAAATAAATACTTATTTTAAAAAAATTAATTATATGATGGTTTTACAAAAAGGAGGAAATAAAATGAATAAACGATTATTTGTTACCCAAGTCTCTCAAAAAAATCACTCTTCAAGTCTAAATTTTAAACGAAAAGGATTTTTTTCAAGATTCGTCCAATACATTATACGGCCAATTAAGACAGCTATTAAAGAAGCTGTTAAAGAGTATTCTTTCAAGAAATCCCTTGAAATAAAAAAGTCTTACTCCTCAAAAAATACGTATGAGCAGTGTTCGACTACCACCAAGCAGCAAAAAAGTATCCATACCATTCGACTCATGCAATCTGCTGCAAAAAACAACTCTAGGAAAATGACCATAACTAAAGAATTGAAAAGCAAAACTTCTTTTTCTCGTTAACTCTGCACTATGACTATGCTTCATAGTTTTTCAAGCCACATTTAAATTCTGTTTTCCAATCATCCGTATACTTTAAATATTGAACTGCGCCGAAAAAATTAGCACAAAAAAACGCAATTTTTAGGCGTAGTTATTTTTATGGAAAAATATAATTTCGAAAGAACAATCAAAGATATTTAAGAAAATCTTGATGGAGGCTGTAATCACTAATCTTGCAAAATAAATACGCAATCCAATCAAAAGCATAGATGAAAATTTGAATGTTTTTTTAGTATAACCTTTCTAACAGTTAAAAAAATGTAGAAATAAGCATTAAAATAGCTAATCTGCCTTGTGTTAAGATAATCTTTTATCACTAGTCAAACTACCATATAATGCCACTAACATAGTATATTCGCTCGGAAAAACAAACATATTTTCAACTCCTATATAATCATAGATCCTTTGTATCAGCAATAAAAAGGGAAGACAAATTCATGGAACATCATCTTTTCTCAAATTCCTCTTTTAATTTATCATACATGAGTTCTCCTCTAGTAATGATAGATTGATTTATTCTTGAAAGAATTTTCCTAAATAATTCTTCTCCACCTTCATTAGAAAAATGAGATACTGCATGTCTTTTCGTCTCATGATGTTCCCAAAATAGATTTCTTTCGTTCCACTTAGAATCCGGTTCATTTTCTTTTATTATCCAATCGTCTAGAAAGTGTTTACTACAAAATTCATTAAATCCATTATCAAACGAGTCGTTTCGATAAGTTTCAAACCAATTACTAGAGTTTCTGATATACTTTGGTACAAATTCTTGTTTGTTAGCAAAATAATTTTTAATATCAAGCATTGTTAAGTCCCAGTAATCATGTGTGCTAGCGTTTCTTGAAACATTGAATGGCGAAGCATTTTTTTCATAAATACTATAAACAGGTATAAAGTTACCCAATGAATGAGTTAATTTAGCAAATTTATTAAGCTCATCACAATCAAAATTATATCGCCTATTTTGCTTGATGACATCTGCATAAATTTTGTAGATTCTTGTGAAAGAGTTCATTGTTTCCCCGTTAGACGGGATAAAACTTCCCGCATTTTCGATATCAAAATACCTATTTATCTCATCGCCCCAAATAGTATTATAGATACTCATCGTCAAAGGTAATCTGTCACAGTCACTTTCTTTCTGAAAAATGTTCCCTTTGTAAATGAGAACTCTCTCAATTTCTCTAAAATTATGGTAATTAAGATTTCTCAGCTGAAAAATTTCTTTTTTAAAATCATATTCTACTGCCTCGTGTTTTTCCATTTTCAAAAATTCTTCTAGAATCATTTACTAACGAACTCCTTTGTCAAAAATATTTCTTTTAGTATAGCACGCCAAATTTAAAGTTATCTATAATAATTAGCTCTATTTCAGGCAAAAAAATAGAGAGGAAATTTCCTCTCTATTACTTATATTAAATCTCTAAATCATCCAAACCTAGTAAATCTTCAGCAGGGATAGCTGATTCATCAACTACTGCAGTGTTTTCTTTAACAGGTTTTTCATCTGGAACTGCTACTTTTTCAGTAGCTTCTGTTCCTTCTACATCTTCATCTTTTTTGAATTGGTTATTCCCTTTCGCAGTTTCCAATACTTTACGAGCAAAGTCAACATCTTTTTGAGTTAGATGTTGTGCTTTCAAGTCATTGAAGTATGCACCGTTATCTCCCATGTATACTTGGTATTAATCAGCAGAATTATCCTCTAGCAAATTTGTAAGATATAAAAAAGTCACTGTGAATTAAACATAAGCCATTCTATATTCTTTTCTCGAGTCTCAATTTTCCTATTTCTAAATCATATTGTTTCTAATTTGGAATCAATATATTTTTGAACTTCTTTTAGTTCTCTCTGATTTAAATCATTGATTAGCAATTTCAACTTACTTACAGTATTGACAGTTTTTCCATATTTGCTTTTATAAAGCCAAATAGCGTGGTCTAAATTAACTAATTTCACATTCATATAATTAGCTAACTCTGTAAATGCTGTTATAACTTTTCTATCATTAAATTTCTTGCCAATTTGTTCCTCAAAAAAATTAATGATATGGACATCTGGTTTAACTGTATCGACCCCAAGGAGCATTTGAAAATATTGAAAAGTAGCAATGCCAATTCCTTTAACTGAATTAATTGAATCCCCTTGTTCTGCATGAATAGCCCAATCTTTCATCGCTTCTAAATCATTTTTAAATCCATGGGTATTTCTATAATTAATAAATGCCTTACAAGTTTGATAGATAGTGATTATTTTAATTTCAGCTGAATAATTTATTATTGGAACTAACCCTTCATATCCTTCTTGTTCATAGATATCTACAATTTGCTGTAAGGTATTAATGCTATCCGAAAAATTATCTCTGAAATAATTCAAATTATTTTTCTTGATAACATCATATTTTCTAAATTGAGAAAGGATTGGGTCGATAACTATCAGAACTGGATTAGTATAGTTAAACTCTTCAGCAGAAACATAATCTTGAATAATGATTTTGTCATTACTATTAAGATAATCAGTCATTAAGTTTAATTCATCGTATGTTAGTAACATTAAATATTCTCCTTAAAATATTCTCCTTAGACATACTTATTTCTTAATATATATCATATTAATATAGATGATTATTTTTTACTACATACTTTTTTAACATAACATGATTACGACAAACTTATCATTTTAGTAATTGTTCTAATTTACTTATCAATGAAATATTAACTGTTTAATGTTTAATCATTTAGAGTGTAAACCGTTGTAACCCTCCCATTTCAAAATTCAAATCTCCACAAACGAAAAATCATCCACCAGTTCCTTTAGCACGTTTGTTACTTGCAACTTCTCCCCAAGACTATGTTTTAGCCATGTTGTGTGTTCACTCAAAAAGATGAATCAAATTTTCTTACATATTCTGATTCTACATTTCTTTAGATTTCTATTAATTGACATTAAACTAATAATAATACCTTTAAATCGTCTGCAATGGTGAATAGTCCACAGCTTTACTAATTTCATCTTCAATATTTAAACTTCTCAAATAAACTTCAGTAGTTTTTATTGAAGCATGTCCTAGTAGTTTCTGAATTCTATAAATATCAGTACCATTCCGAACTAATTTTTGAGCGAAATAATGCCGAAAACTGTGTGGACTTACCCGAATAGATTTTCTAATCTTGCATTGATTCCCAATTTTTATGATTGCTCGTTCAGCTAAAATATAGTTGTATTGTTTGCCTTCTCTTGTTAAAAATAAATAATTGTCTATATTCTCTATTTCATTATATTCAAAAAAGGAATTTGCTACTCGCTTGTATTTTATATATTCTTTGTAAATCAACGGTGAGCAATGAACAATCCTATCTTTCTTCCCTTTCCCATTTTCAACGAATAACTCCTTATTAGTGATGTGAAAATCTTTTAAGTTCATTACCTCATTAATTCTAAGTCCCGTGTCTATAAGAATTAATAAGAGCAAGTAATCTCTTTAATTCGTGAATTTTGTTTGATAGCCAGTGTGTTGCTTATCCATTTTCTGAGGTTTAAAGAAAGTTAACTTCTTTGCTACTCCCAACATCTCTTTGATTTCCATATCATTAAATGTCTGAATAATTACCTTACGCTCTTTAACCCACTTAACACGCATACAGGGGTTTCTATCGTATCGGATGTAATCTTCATCTACACAATACTTAAATAATACGCTCTGATGCTTCTTAGATGGCTATTCACATATGTTTCAGCACATCCCTCTTCTAATTTCATCAATATGAATTGCCTAATGCTTTTTGGTGCCACGTCTTCAATAAAGTATATCTGCTCTTTTTTCAAAAATTCAAAGAACAGATTCAAAAATTTTTGATGCTTCTTAATCGTTTTTTGTGATATTCCTCTGGCTTTTTCGTTGAATAACATTTCTTCTAATAGTTCCTCTAACCTGAAATTTTGCAAAACAAAAACTCCCTTATCAACTTTTTCTAAAAGTTAATAAAAGAGTTTCAACTTGTTTTCTCATTCTGTCTGGTATCCGTATTAGAAACACCCTCATTTTGTGTAGGTATCCGAAGTCCAAAAAATCGGCTTAGATTACATACTTAACGAGTGAAAAATGCTGTTAAATCAACGTTTCCCCTAGCGAATCCCCAAAGCAATCCGAGCATAGCGACTCATTTTATCGGTCGTCCATGCCGGATACCAAACTAGTTTTACTTCTACTTTGCTGACTTCTGATACTTCTTTTAATGCGTCATGGATGGAATCAGTTAAGATGTCTGCTAATGGACATCCCATCGTCGTTAACGTCATTTTGATAACTGTTTCTCCGTTTTCAGGATTAAACTCAACGTCATAAATCAAACCTAAGTTTACGATATCAATACCTAATTCAGGATCAATGACCATTTCTAAAGCAGCTAAGATACGTTCTTTGATGGCTTCTATTTCTTCTGTCGACCATACTTGATTATTCATCCTACAACACTCCTTCATGCAATTTTTGTTTATCATACTCTTTTTTTAAACATTTGTAAATGAGAATTAATATACTATATTCTCATTTATTAATTTAATTATCGATTACTAGTACTTTTTATTTAAATTAATTATCATTTTTTATTTTTGGATGAAGGGTTCTTTATTTCCGGTAAGATTCCCGTAGAACGATAAAGATTTTGTTCGGTTTCATTGGCAAAACGCCCAAAAACAGAATGTGTAGGTAAAATATTGATAAAGGCATCTTCATCTATTTCATGGACGATTTGATCCAAATCATACATTTCATAACGTGTAATCACCATCATGATCGTCTTTCCTTCTTTTTTAGAGTAGCCCCCAATTGAAGGCAACAACGTCATTCCTCGCACCATTTTCTGAGCAATAGCGGTAGTCACTTCTTCTGGTTTGACGGTTACAATCATCGCAGTTACTTTTTGATGGCTCGTATGGATCGCATCGATTACCTGTGTCATGGCATAAATAGAAATAATCGTGTAAAGTGCACTTTCCCAATTAAAAAGAAAACCGGCAATAACTACAATTAATCCATTGAGCATAAGCATATAATTTCCTACTGTTTTTCCTGTCGTTTGAGAAAGAACTAAAGAAATAATATCCATTCCTCCAGTAGTGAAGCCCATCTTAAGAGAAATACCTACACCTACACCCAATAAAACACCACCTACTAAAGCATTCATTAAAATGTTGTCGGTAACTTGTCCCGTTGGCAGCAAAGCAGTTGCTGCTGATACTGCAACGACGTTGACAAAACTTAAAAAGGTAGCTCGTTTACCTACTTTTAGAAAACCTAGAATAAACACAGGAATATTTAAAATAAAAATAAATGCTCCTGTATCTACGTGGACGTGGAGCCAATCAGATAATAACGAAGCTATAATTTGAGCAATTCCATTCATTCCTGCGGAAAAGACGTTTGCTGGAATCAAAAAATAATTCAATGCAATCGCTGCAGTCAGTCCGGTAATTAAGATAACCGCAATTTTTTTTAAACTTTCATTTCGTTGATACACTGTCATAATCTTATTCACAAACACCTCTTCCTTTCAATGTGGTTCAATTGTAAGAATAACAGGTTATTCATTAAATTAAAATACTTGAATCATAAATGAGAAGAATTTTAGTAAAGCTTCAAATGTATTTATTTTCTATGATACAATAAAAGAAAAAACGAAGGAGAGTGTCTATGGCAAAAGATGCAAGTTTTGACATTGTTTCAGAGGTAACAATTGAAGAAGTAAAAAATGCGATTCAACAAACCGTTAAGGAATTAACTAATCGTTTTGATTTCAAAGATTCAACGATAGACATTAAATTTGATCCTCCAAAATTAACCCTTGTCAGTGATGACGATTTTAAAATTGAACAAATGAAAGATGTCTTATTTAGCAAGTTAAATAAACGAAATGTTCCAATTAAAAACATCCATTTTTCAGAATCCGAGCATGCACTAGGTGGAAAAGCACGCCAAACGGCTGAACTTATTTGTGGAATTGATCGGGAAAATGCAAAAAAAATCACAATAGCCATCAAAAATTCCAAAATAAAAGTAAAAACACAAATCCAAGAAGACCAAATTCGCGTAACAGGAAAAAATCGTGATGATCTGCAAGCGGTGATTACTTTGCTTAGAAAAATGGAATGGCCGATCGAACTGCAATTTACCAACTATCGCTAAACAGTTGGAAAAACTAATTAAATAGTTGAGTCGTTTTTCTTTTACATACTACAAGAAAATAAAGATTCTAAAAATAAGACTGATTTTGATCTTGCCCGTAAAAATCAGTCTTACTTCCTTTTTAAAAAGACGATTGGTTTACTTCTTCGTACCTTAAAAAATTAATCCAATAAATCTACGCCAAAAAATTCTTCAACGATTCATTCCATCATTCCCCCAAAATTTCTGAATTTCTTGTGACAGCTCTTTGATGTTTGCGACTGTTTTTGCCAAACGCCAATGTTTAGGAAATAGTTGACAATAATCAATCCGACTGAAACGATGATCTGCTAGTAACACGATTCCTTTATCAGTTGCAGCTCGAATCACCCGCCCAGCTGCTTGCAAAACTTTATTCATGCCCGGCAATTGGTAAGCATAAGCAAAACCAAGACTTTCCTTTTCATCATAATAAGCTTTGATCAATTCTTGTTCATGATTTATTTGCGGCAAGCCTACTCCAACAATCATACTTCCAATCAGGCGCGTGCCTTTTAGATCAATTCCTTCTGAAAAAATACCCCCTAACACGCAAAACGCCAACAAAGTTTCTTCAGGATCAATTTTAAAATGAGCTAAAAAGTTTTCTCTTTCTGTTTCGTTCATCTTCGTATCTTGAATCAATAAATTTACATCTGGATAATTTTTTTGAAAAGCCATGACTGCTTGATCCAAATATTGATACGAAGGGAAAAAAACCAGATAGTTACCTATTTTCTCCTTAGAAAAATGATAGATCGTCTCAATCAATTGCGACATCGTTGCTTCTCTTTTACGATAAGTCGTTTCTAAATAAGCAGCAATCAGAATTTTTTGATTTTCTTCTGGAAAAGGACTAGGCAAACGATAAGCTATACTTTCTTTTCCTCCCAAAGTTTCTTGATAATAAGATAACGGAGAAAAACTAGCTGAAAATAATAAACTACTTCTCCCTTTGGCTAAAGAGCGTTCCAAAAAGAGGCTAGGATCAATACAAAATTCTTTAATGATCAAATCACGGTAACTTTTTTCAACGGTCGTTTCATAATGATCATCATAATATTCACTGATTTTCAAGAAATGAAGCAATTCAAAATAAAAAGGAAGTAGCATTTCTTGAATGGAGTGTTCTGGATATTCGGCTAACCATTCTTGAATTTGCTCACTCAATGAATAACCGATCTTAACCAGTGTTTCTGCGGGTGCTTTTTGATGATGGTAGACCCAGCCTTCATTATTGGAAAGTTCTTCAATTTTATCAAATTCTCTCAGAAACTTATTGAAACGTCGCCGTAATTTTTGATATTCTTTAGGAATGACCCTGTAAACATTTTTTGCACTTCGATAAGATAACTTAGCTGAATACATTTCTTTGGAGCGGTTTACTAAATTATGAGCTTCATCAATCAAAAAAAGATAGTCTTCGTTCTTTTCCTCTTCAAAGAATCGACGCAAATAAACAGTCGGATCAAACAGATAATTGTAATCACCGATAATTACATCACACCATAAACTCACATCTAAAGACAACTCAAAAGGGCAAAGCGTGTGCTTTTTTGCATACCTTTCAATCACTTCTCTTGTCATTTGATTTTCGTGGTTCAACAAATCCCATAATCCTTCATTAATTCGATTATAATAACCATTCGCATAAGGACATTGATCTGGATTGCAAGTTGTTTCATCCAAAAAACAAATTTTTTCTTTAGCAGTTAACGTCGCACTTTTTGTTTCAGCGCCTGCTTCTTTTAAAACTACTAACGCATCTTCAACGACTTGCCTAGTAATCGTTTTAGCAGTTAAATAAAAAATTCGCTCGCCTTCTTCTTCTCCAACTGCTTTTAGAGCAGGAAATAAAGTAGACATCGTTTTGCCCGTTCCAGTCGGTGCTTCAACAAATAACTTTTGTCTAGTACAAATGGTTTTATAAGCAGCAACCGCTAATTCTCTTTGTCCCTTTCGATAGGATTCATAAGGAAATTTTAATGCCATCAACGAAGCGTTTCTAACTATACGCCAATTTTCTTTAAAAATAAGCCATTCTTTGTACGCCTCTGTTAGTTTTTTAAAAAAATCATCCAATTGTTCAATTGTTTGATGCTGAATTTTGCGTGTAATAACTTCTTCTGTAGTCTGGAAATGAGTCAGTTGTAACTTGATTTCTTTTAAATCATGCTCATGACAGTAAATATAAGCATACGTTCTTGCTTGATGGAAAAATAGCTCCACTTGCTCTGGTTCAAGGTCTTCAAACCTTAGTTCTGAAGTTTTTATTTCGTCAATATAATACATCCCTTCTTTTTGAAAAACACCATCTGCTCGCCCTTCTACAATCAAACAATATTCTTCCATTTGAACAGTTGTTTTCAAAAAAACTTCTTTTTCATACGTTTTATCGGCTTTTCTTTGCAGCTTTCGATGGATTTTAGCACCTTCTAATGCGGTATGGTTGCTTTTTTTACGGTTGTCGATACTGCCACCTCTTAAAATAAACTCCACTAAGTTTCGTACCGATATTTTTGATTGTTTCACCCATTCCGCCTCCTTCATCTATAAGCTTACCTGAAAAAAGACAGATAAGCAAAATACAAAAATCCTTGCTTTCTTATCCCAATATTATTCTTTAAATAGAACAATGTAACAATAAAAACGCCCGAAAAAAGTTCCTTATTTTGGTAATTAAAATTAATAAAATATTTTGTCTCATAGAATATAGGTGGTTAACTAAAACGCAAATTCTCACTACTGCTTTTTGTTATTTTCTTAAGTATGGTCTTTTGTTTCCTTTTACTAATTGAGTTATACTAAGGACAAATAAGCAAACAGGAGGAATCTTTATGCAAATCGAACAACTAAAAACAGGAAAGATCGAAGAAAATTGTTATTTAGTGTACAACGAAGAGGCTTTATTAATTATTGATCCCGGTGAAGATGGCTTTAAAATCAAAGCACAAATTGAAAAAACACACCAACAACCAGTAGCAATTTTACTTACTCATACCCATTATGACCACATAGGAGCCGTAGAAGAACTTCGGCATTTCTATCATATTCCTGTTTACGTTAGTCCTTTAGAACAAGAATGGCTAGGAAATCCTATTTTGAATCTTTCTGGATTAGGACGTCACGATGACATAAATGATATTATCGTTTCTCCAGCAGAGTATAAATTTGAAATGAAAACCTATTCTCTTGGAAACATTTCTTTTCGCGTAGTTCCTACTCCCGGTCATTCGATTGGCAGTGTTAGTTTTATTTTTGATGACTTTGTCGTGGCAGGAGACGCACTCTTTAAAGGCAGCATCGGGCGAACGGATCTATATACTGGAAACTTAGAACAATTGCTGCACAGCATCAATACCCAGCTATTTACTTTACCAGATGAATTTGCTGTTTACCCCGGTCATGGAGATGCAACAACGATCGAGCATGAAAAACGAACCAATCCTTTTTTTAATGCTTAGCCAAACCATAAAATAGGAGGACAGAAAAATGACAGAAACAATTCTTTATATCGTTAGACACGGAAAAACAATGTTCAACACCATTGAACGCGTCCAAGGTTGGTGTGATACCCCTTTGACAAAGCAAGGACAAGAAAGCATTCATTTTCTCGGCAAAGGAATAAAAACGATTGATTTTGCTTTTGCCTACTCCAGTGACAGTGGTCGTGCCATTGAAACTACTCGTATTCTTTTAAGTGAACATACAAAAGGCAAAGAAATACCTTACTTTATTGATCAACGGCTCCGTGAATGGTGTTTTGGTTCTTTAGAAGGAGGTTACGATATGGAAATGTGGGGTGTCGTCCCCCGTATCTTGAATTTTAAAACTTATAATGAAATGTTTACGAAAGAGGTAACCTTTGAGCAAATTGCAAATGCAATCTACGAACTTGATACAGCTGGTTGGTCTGAAACATATAACGCATTAAAAAATCGAGTTTGGAATGGATTTGAAGACATTGCTCATCGTTGTGAAAAAAATGGTGGTGGAAATGTGCTTGTCGTTTCTCATGGCTTAACCATTGCTTTTTTGCTAAATCTGGTTGATAAAAATCAACCTGTTCGAGCCGGCTTATTAAATGGCAGTGTAACAAAACTAACCTATAAAAATGGAAAATTTTCAATTGCAGGAATTAATGATATTAGCTACATCGAAAATGCAAAACATAACGCCTAGTATTCTTATCTATACAGCTATTTTCCGTTTAATAGATGGATCTAAGTATACTCCACCCGTTTTCATGGGTGGTTTTTTAACAGCTTTATTCAACACATACCAATTTTATTTTGATTAATTCATTTGTATTTTATATTTTACGTTCTATTTTTTGAATCACTACTCTATTAATAAATCAATAAGAAATCATAAAATAAAGGTAACCCTATTTTGTCCTTATTTTTTAAAACAAAAAAACGTTCTGTCCATTCATTTTCTTTTCATTTTTTCTACCATTCCTCAAATTTTTCTTAACATTGAGAAAGCATTTGAGTTTTAACAACAAATAACGGTATACTAAATAATGTATTTTACTTTGGAAGGAAGGTAATTATGTTTTTTGCAAATATTATTAAAGCAGTTATCTTAGGAATTATTGAAGGAATTACTGAGTGGCTGCCGATCAGTAGCACTGGTCATTTGATTCTAGCAGATCAGTTCATCAAGCTTGATGCTAGTTCATCATTTATGTCAATGTTTAACGTTGTTATTCAATTAGGAGCGATTTTAGCAGTTGTTGTTTTATATTTTCATAAATTAAATCCTTTTTCTCCTAGAAAAACAACAGTAGAAAAAAAAGATACTTGGACACTTTGGTTTAAAGTAATTGTCGCTTGTATTCCAGCTATTATCATCGGGTTACCTTTAGATGACTGGTTAGAAGAACACTTTCATAAATTCCTGCCTGTGGCAATCGTATTGATTGTTTACGGAATTGCATTTATTCTTGTAGAAAAACGAAATAAAAAGCAAACTCCACGTTGGACAACCTTGAATGACTTCACTTACCAAGCAGCCTTACTCGTAGGATTATTTCAAGTATTGGCTTTAGTGCCGGGAACTTCTCGTTCTGGTGCCACGATTCTCGGTGCTATTTTAATTGGCGCATCAAGATTCGTTGCTACTGAATTTTCGTTTTTCCTAGGTATTCCTGTCATGTTTGGAGCCAGCAGTTTGAAAATCGTCAAGTATCTTGCAGAAGGAAATTCCTTTAAAATGGAAGAAACTGTTGTTTTACTAATTGGTACACTCGTTTCATTTGTTGTCTCTATTTTAGCTATCAAATTTTTATTAAGCTATTTGAAGAAAAATGATTTTACTATCTTCGGCTGGTATCGAATTATTCTAGGAATTATTCTAATTGGTTACTGGTTTATCGCAATGTAAACAAGTAGCAAATCGTTTCTTCTCACAAATAAAAAAGACGTGATATTCGTTCTTTTTAAAAAGAAAATAGATCCAATTTTAATGCGTAATATTAAAATTGGATCTATTTTCTATTCTAAAAAACATTGATTTTATAGACACTTTATTCTTAAATTTAAATTATTAGATAAATAGGATTAACTTTGTATTGCTTAAGTTACATAATATATATTCTTAAAGGGTACATATAATGCTTATTATAAAATCTAGATTATAAATAAGAAAGCTATGTAGTGATTACTTTACCTTCTAATACCGAAAAAAAACTCCTTCAGAAAATCAAGAATATATTGTGATCTATTTCTTAGATTAGTTGTTTCTCATTGTGAATTTAATCGTAAGACAATTTTTGCAGTTATTAACCCGATTACTTCCACTATAAAAAATTTGCCGACACACTATACATTACCAAAAGAATTAGATATAAAAAGACAAGTACTTATCCTTCAATTAAAATCCCTTGACTTTAAACAAAGAAAATGGAAAGTTTTCCCTTACAAGATATAGCTAAAATTGATCAGATCAGATTATATAATACCTGTTTTAAGCATCGTAAAAATCAATGATGATGCTTATTTTACTGTAATAAACCTCATAATAATCTATCATAAAGTTAAGAACAAGTCCTATTTAAGATTGATTTTGACAACATGAAACATTATAAAATCCTACTTATTTTCATCATTTAAATCTATCTTTTTCTTTGAGTAGTCTTGTTTATGAATGGACTATAGTTTTTTACCATTAACTATTATAGCTTTCCGGTCAAAACAATAGAGTTGCCATGTAACAAATTTTATTCTCTATTACATACTCTTCTAAGGCTAACATTCTTAGTCAAAGTTTTGCTCTTTACATTTACTTAGCTTTGTCTTTTCTATCCAATAAAATGTCGTGCTTATCTAAAAAATCTTAGAGATATACCATTATATTTATCTTTTCTTTTTACATTTATTTTAATTAATATTTCTCTATATAGCCTTAAATTATAACTGATAACCATTATCGTTCTCATTTACTTATTTTTATTATCAATTAGTTTTTTGCTATGTTATAGTAATTTTAAAAAGGAGGACATATGAATTGAATAATTTAAATTACCCATTTTTACCAACAATCGGGTGTTTATTACTCATGGTTTTAGGATTTATCTTTCATTCGTTTTTTCCTTACTGGAGTTTAATCTTTTATTTAGGAGCCATTTTATTTGGTGGTTACAAACAAACTCAAGAGGGATTAAAAGAACTTTGGCATGAAAAAACTTTAAATGTTGATTTATTAATGGCCTTAGCAGCCATTGGTGCTTGTTTGATCGGAAATTTTTTTGAAGGAGCGATGTTAACATTTATTTTTTGTTTAAGCGGAGCCTTAGAAGAATATACTACAAATAAAAGCCAACAAGAAATCACAGCATTGATGAACCTTCAACCGCAAAAAGCTCAACGTTTAAATCAAAAAGAAGAATTGGAAGAAATTGAAGTCAATGATTTAAATATTGATGATCGCGTTTTTGTTCCTAAGGGTGCGACGATTCCTATTGACGGCTTCTTGGAGAGTCATCAAGCAACTATTGATGAATCAACCATCAACGGAGAATCAGTGCCTGTAGAAAAAATACAACATGATGAGCTATTTGCCGGAACCATCAATCAAGGAAATCCATTCACTCTTCGTGTAACTAAAAAAATTTCGGATACTGTTTTTGCCAAAATTATTAAATTAGTGGAAGAAGCACAAAATACGCCGACAAAAACAGCTTCTTTTATCTCACGCATTGAAAATACTTACGTTAAAGCGGTGCTGTTGATTGTTCCATTAATGATTATCGTTTCTCATTTCTTTTTTGGTTGGAGCTTTCAAGAAAGCTTCTATCGAGGAATGGTTTTGCTAGTGGTAGCCTCTCCTTGTGCTTTGATCGCTTCTGCCACCCCGGCTACTTTAGCGGCATTGTCTAGCGCCGCACGAAGTGGCGTGTTAATTAAGGGCGGTATTCATTTGGAGCAACTGTCTGATTTAAAAGCCATTGCCTTTGATAAAACGGGAACGTTAACTAAAGGAAAACCAGTCGTCACAGATAGTCATTTTATAGAAAATAAATTACTTGCTCAACAACTTTTAGTTACAATGGAACAAAAAACGTCTCACCCTTTAGCACAAGCAATCGTTACACATTTCAAGTGTCCATTACCAAAGGAAATTCAACGATTACCTATTGAAGAAATTACAGGTTTTGGCTTACGAACTGTTTATCAAGAAAACGAATGGACTGTAGGAAAATGGAATCCCCAAAAAACGAGGATTGAGGATAAAGAAATCATCCACAAAATTACTTTGCTTGAACAGCAAGGAAAAACAGTTATTTCCTTAACGAAAAACAACCAGTTGATGGCAATAATTGGTCTATTAGATGTACCCAAAAAAAATGCTCATCAAGTCATTGACTATTTTAATACTCACCACATTCATACAAGCATGATCACAGGAGATAACCAAGGAACAGCACAGGCAATCGCTGAACAAGTTGGTATTAAGGAATTTTTAGCTAATTGTACGCCAGCGGAAAAAACTTCCTATGCCCAGCTACAAAAAACAGCCTACTCCGTTACAGCTATGGTTGGTGATGGGGTAAACGATGCACCTGCTCTTGCTACAGCTTCTTTAGGCATTGCTATGGGCGAAGGAACGGATGCAGCAATGGAAATTGCCGATATTGTCTTAGTACAAAATAATTTAAACAAATTAGTAGAAACTCATCAACTGTCTCTTAAAATGAAAAAAGTCATTAAGCAAAATATCATTTTTTCTTTATCAGTTATTTGTTTGCTAATTCTATCTAATTTTCTTCAATTTTTAAACTTACCTCTAGGCGTTGTTGGACATGAAGGCAGCACCATTTTAGTAATTTTAAATGGATTGCGTTTATTAAGACCATTATCTAAATCGAACAAAAAAAATATTCGTTGTACTGGCTGCCCCCTACAATCTAGAAAATTTTCTTCTTGATATTTTCTGATAAAAATAAAACCTCTCTTTTGTATCAATAAAAAAAATGATATGATGATTGGCAGGAAAGTGAGGTTCTTTATTTATGGAAAGTTGGCTTTTTCTTGGGTTAATTCTACTGGTTGCACTACTTTCTAAAAATCAAAGTTTGATCATTGCAACTGGATTTATTTTACTGCTTAAGTGTGTACCTACATCAAAACTATTTCTTACTTGGCTTCAAGGTAAAGGCATCAATCTTGGTGTGACCATTATTACTACAGCTATTCTAGTACCAATTGCTACTGGTGACATTGGTTTGAAAGATTTACTTGACGCATTTAAATCTCCAATTGGTTGGATCGCTGTTTTTTGTGGGGGATTAGTTGCTGTGTTGTCTTCTAAAGGAGTAGGTCTGATTGCTTCAGATCCACAAATTACAGTTGCTTTAGTCTTTGGTACGATTCTTGGCGTCGTCTTTTTAAAAGGAATCGCAGCAGGACCAGTAATTGCCTCTGGTATCACTTATTGTCTCTTACAATTGTTTTCCTTAAGCAAATGATCTCGCGGTGTTGTTAAAGAGTTTTAACCTCAATAATCGAATCATTCATGATATACTTATTATGAGGTGATTTGATGTTAGAAAAATTCAAATATTTTGCTGGCACAATTGGTTGGTTTTTGTTAGCTATCCTATTGATTTCAGGTTTAGCTTATCTCTTATTCCCTGATTTACTTAAAAATGTGTTTATTACCTTTTTTTGATTGTGGAATAGTGCAACTAAGATGAGTAAAGAAATCATTTGATCAGACAAAATGTTCAATTATGCTCTATGATTTATCTCCATTTTGTAAAATCTTTTCAGTTTTTATAAAATGGAGTTTTTTTTGTCGACCTTTTTTCACTCAGTAAAATTATATTGCCTCTTTATTTTAAGTTTAGTCTTCACTGTTCCTCCTTCTTTCTTTTTTTGTTATACTAAAGGATAGAACAGCTCTGTTTTGTTCGCTCATATGTTTCATTTATAGAAAGGAAGACGCTCATGGAAACTTTTGAAGGTCTTTTAATTGATACTTATGTTTTACAAGAACAGCCAATGATGTTAACGGGTTTAAATCTTCAACTTGAGGATCGAATAATTAACGGTCTTCTTAAGGATCGTTATCTTGCAAAATATATCTTGCGACTTCCATTAAATAAATACATTCTAGAAGTTAGCGGAAAATGGAATCGTCGCAATCAATTAGTCATAAAAAAAATGACGATTAAAAATATCGATGAATACATTAAAATTATCGGTACCCCAGAATAAATAGCCTCACTCAATGGTCATCAGTTATCAATAACTGAACAATGGTATCGTTAGGAATATCTTATTTACAAGGAACGTATCCCTTTTCAAAAAAACTTTGCAGACGATTCACTTTGTTATATACTATTTAAGTACCGAGCAGTTCCATTCAAATTTTGTTTTAAAAGATACATTCATCTGTTCTGGTGAAACGCTATTGTCTCCCACAGTAGCGTTTTTTATTTTTGATTTTAGTGTTAAGGAAAAAAACTTGTCATGTTCATATTGCAAAGATTACGTGATTTAGGTATAATAATGAATGTTGAATTATGCGGTCACTCGCGTAAGAACTTAATTTATCGGAGGTGAAACTAATAATGCCAAACATTGAATCTGCAATCAAACGCGTTCGTACAAGTGAAAATGCGAATGCTAAAAATTCATCTCAAACAAGCGCTATGCGTACTGCAATCAAAAAATTTGAAGATGCTGTAGCTTCAGGTGCTGAAAACGTAGATGCGTTATATAAAGAAGCTGTTAAAGCTATTGATATGGCTGAAACAAAAGGTCTAATTCACAAAAATAAAGCAAATCGCGATAAATCTCGTTTAAGCAAAAAAATCGTTAAATAAGGAAATCGGCTGCGGCCGGTTTTTTTATTTTAAAAAATTGTCTGATTGCTAGTATGTCACTTTTCTATTTAAATGGCAAAAAT
>NZ_JXLB01000033.1 GCF_001886195.1 Enterococcus ratti
TAAGGGCTTATAGCCTTGGTGCAAACCGCCCTTTTGAAGGGTGGTTATGATTTGTCAAAAAAATCAAGAAGTGATGCACGAAGCAGCTTTTCTTTCGTATTTCAGATATTTTTGTTGGCAAGAAAGGAAGTTTAACTTCTTTTTTTCTGCTTCTTTTTAGTCAAGTAAATACTTATTCGATCGACCTCACTGCTTTTTTCTTGTGTCAAAGAACCTGCGTAACGTTCGGCTATATCTTTTATCATCATCAAATCAAATTGCTCTTGTTCATCAAAGTTTTCTGCAATGCCTTGAGAAAAAAGATTAGTTGCATAATTTGCGCTGTGTTCACAGTGAATAAATAAGTGATTTTCATGGTTTTGCATGGATAAATAGATTTTTCGATGCATAGGATTTTCAATCGCATGGGTTTCTCTAAAAGAATGTTCCAGCACGTGAATTAATAGCTGCGTAATATCATCATCGCTTACAGGCAACGCTTCTGGAAGATCCGCTTGAAATTGTACTTGAATATTTTTTTTAGAAGCTATTTCTTGATAACGGGCTAAAATAAGATTTGTTAACTGATGAGAAGAATACGAGAAAATAAATTCAAAACTTTGTGCATTGGCTAAGATCTCTTGCACGTAATCTTGTGCTTTTTTTGGTTGATTTTCTTTAATCAGCTGTTCTAAGTTTTCCATGTTTTGAATAAATTCAAATCTTAATGTACGAATTTCTTGGATATGATTCCGTAATTGTTCGTAGTGCTTTTCCAGTAAATCGGACTTCGTTTTCAAAAAATTAACTGCTCGTTGATGGTGCTCAAAACGAATGAGGTACTCGATAATCGTATAGCCAATGATGATAATTAAAATTAACATATATAAAATAGTAGACCAATTAATCGTTGAATAAATGCCTAAAGCTGCTTGAATATAAAGCATGCAATGGGAAATGGCAATTAATACGATCCATGGGGCACACGCAATGAAAAAATGATTGTTGTGATAGGCTTCTCCTATACAAACGAATGAAGTAACTAATGTACTGATTACACTAATGGTATTGATAATAGGCATTAACTCTATCAGTTCACTTGAAGATATGACTGAATAAAAAAGAAGACCCAGTTGAATCGTTGATTGGAATAGACAGAATAAACCATATATTTTTTTATAATGAACCATGCGTGATAAATAATACAGTATAAGAAAAATTGAAGTTAAAATATTAAATGTATCAGACAATGTCGAGTGAAGAATTGGTTCAAAAAAGACACTACTCAAGACATCTTCTGATATAGACTTAAACCCTAAGGAAAGTGCAAAACAACTAAGAACAATGACTGAAGGAGCAAAGGTCTTTTTTTTATAAAGGATAAGCATAGCATAAATTAATGTGCTAAGTCCTAAAAAAAGTGCCATGATTAGTGTCATTACTTGAGGAACGGATTGAGAAAAAATAAAACTGGTTATAGGACCAGTTTTTCCTAGATAAATTTTTGGAGGAATACAGGCATAATTTTCATAAGGAGAAGAAACTTCTATTTTTAATTGTTTGCCAATAGCGTTTGGAGGTAAATCAATAATTGCTAGAGATAAGCCAGGACGATTTTGTTTATATTCTTTTATTTGATCATATAAAAGTTGCTGGTCTAAATAAATTTTTACCCATTGATAGTTTTCTCGGATGACTAAGTTTGAATCGCTCAGTTCATCTTCTAATACTGTCTCCATCACAAATGTTTCGTCCTTCTTAATCTTAGGAAAATAACTAATATAACGACTATTGAAACGGAAATTGGGATCATTTTTTGAATAAAATACCCATGAATTTTTTATTTCTTTTACTTTTTCGCTTTCTGTAGGCGTAAAAATATAATAAAAGAAATAAACAGAAACTATCAAAAACAACAATAATATTACAAGGAGGATACTCCATTTTATAGTTAAAAAGTTGTTTCTTTTTTTATTTGATACGTTATTAAAAAAGTTCATTTCCTATTCCTTTCAAAAATTAACATTTTTTTTAGGGTAAACGTTTTTCACGATGGCGTCAATCGATATCCTGTATAAAATTAGATAACTAAAATTATTTTATGGTTTTTGCTAACGTTCTTTCTCTTTTTAGTCGAAGGAGGTAGAATTAAAATTGATAAATTTTATTCGTTATTATATTATGAGACAATAACAAATAATTAGAGGGGTCAAAAAGACAATGCCTATTTATAAAAAAATCGCTTTTTTTAGTTCGGTTGCTTTAATTATTCTTCTAGCAGTCATTTTGAGTATTGTTTTACTTCTTAAAGGTTTTGGCTTATCTACACATATTATTGAAGATACCGGCATGAGTCCTTATTACAGTAAAGGAAGCTTGATTTACGTGCGATCTAAAAATCCTGAGACGTTATTGGTAGGAGATGTGATTACTTATTATGAAAATTTAGGTGAACAAATAACTACTCGCCGTATCATTGCGGTGGAAAAAAACCATCAAAATTTTTATACCAAAGCAGATCGTGCATTACAGACTGAATCCGGTGTAGTTGGGAAAAGATACATCATCGGAACACCAGTATTTCAAATTCCCTATATTGGGATGTTACTATCAAAAACAGCATTTGTTTGGATGCGTTGGCTCTTTTTCAGTGTTGCCTTTTGTCTTACTGGCTTTAATGCTTGGAATTTGTTTGATGAATTTAAAAAAAGAAAAAATTTAAATCGCTTCTTTACACATCATCCGCATAGGTAAATAGAAAAAGGACTGTCTTGTAGAATGAGCAGGTTCTTCGTATAATATTGGGAAAAGGAGGCAAAATATGCGTAATGAAATGATGCATCGTCCGGTAGTAAAAAAAGAACTAGTTGACTTTATGCGGACAAAACAAAAAAAACTGTCGGGTGAATTGGGGAAACTTGAAGAGGAAGCTCATTTGGCAGAAGTACCGATTATTCCCCATGAAACTGTGGTATTTTTACAATTTTTATTCGGGCAATTAAACCCAAAAAATATATTAGAAATTGGAGCAGCAATTGGCTTTTCTTCTAGTTTGATGGCTCAACTAATCAGTGAAGAAGGGCGTGTCACAACGATTGATCGTTTTGATGTGATGATCAAAAAAGCAAAGACAACGTACGAAAGACTCGGTTTAACTGAAAAGGTGACGCTGTTGGAAGGGCAAGCTGCCGATATTTTGCCAAAATTAACTGGACCTTATGATTTTATTTTTATGGATAGTGCCAAGTCTAAATATATTGAGTTTTTGCCAGATTGTTTACGGCTATTAAAAAAAGGTGGCGTATTAATGGTAGACGATGTTTTTCAAGGAGGAACGATTTTATTGCCGGATGAAGAGATTCCTAGAGGGAAACGTGGTATTCATCGTAAATTGAATGAATTCTTACACGTAGTTATGACGCATCCGGATTTAACTTCTACATTGGTACCATTAGGTGATGGTGTGATGTTGATTACAAAAGAAAAAAATTCAATTATTTTATAATAGAATAGACAGCTAGGAGGTACGACAAAAAGTTTGTTTTTTGTCGTGAACCTTTTAGACAAATGAATGAACGAAAAGCCATTTTGCGTGCCTATTCTATTTTTATGGATAAAATAACTATTTTATATTGACAGAAACAAAATGATTCTATATAATTGTTTTTGTTCCGAAAAAACATGTCATAGTAGCTCAGCTGGATAGAGCATCCGCCTTCTAAGCGGACGGTCGGGGGTTCGAATCCCTCCTGTGACGTAAATAAACCGCCAGAAACGTTTGTTTCTAGCGGTTTTTCTTTGGTTTTGTGCCAAATGAATTTTATTTAGTTGAAAGTAAAAAAGAACAACAATATTTTACGATGTATAAAAACGGTATGCAAAAATTTGATAAGTAAGAAGTTCATTTATTTTAAGCAAGTAGTATATGAAGTTATTCGGGTGTTCTGATGCGTAATAATGAAATTGTATTTGGTATTTTCAAGAAAATGTTCATAAAGAGGATGACGTTGTTGAAAAAAATATGTTATGCTAGTACATGCATACTTCATAAAATTTTATGAAAAAGGAGTTTATGAATTGCTTAAAAAATATGTTTTCTCATTAAAAGAAGAATTTAATGGCTATAACCGTCTGAAATTTCAAAAAGATTTACTGGCAGGAATTACTGTAGCAGCTGTTGCACTTCCATTGGCGTTAGCATTTGGTGTTTCTAGTGGTGCAGATGCAGCAGCTGGACTGATTACAGCTGTTATTGCAGGGACGATCGTTGGCAGTCTGTCAGGTGGTTTTTATCAGATAACAGGTCCAACAGGTGCAATGGCTGCAATTTTAATGTCTATTGCAGCAACGCAAGGAATGGCAGGGGTGTTGCTTGCTACTTTTCTGGCAGGTTTTTTCTTACTATTGGCTGGAATCTTTAAATTAGGTACGTTGACTTCTTTTATTCCAGCTCCAGTCATCACAGGCTTTACTTCAGGAATTGCTATTATCATTGCATTAGGCCAAGTAGATAATTTATTTGGTGTACACTCACAAGGAACGAATGTACTTGAAAAATTAAACAGTTACCATACCTTTGGCTTTCAAGTGAATCTTTCTTCAATGATTATGGGAATGTTGGTGATCTGTGGCATGATTTTTTATCCAAAACAATGGGCAAAAAAAATTCCTAGTTCTTTATTAGCTATTGTTATTGCGACGACTGTAATGCTTCTATTTAAATTACCGATTGCAACTGTTGGCAACATTCCTCAAACTTTAATTAGCAGTAATCGTTTGACACTTGATGCTTTTTCGCTTTCAGGGTTAAAAGAAGTAGTAGTTCCAGCTATTAGTATTTCTTTACTGGGGATGGTGGAGAGCTTGCTTTGTGGAGCTTGTGCTGGACGAATGGCAAATAAATCATTAGATAGTAACCAAGAACTGGTAGCACAAGGAGTCGGCAACTTAGTTTTACCATTTTTTGGTGGGATACCAGCAACGGCGGCAATTGCCAGAACAAGTGTTGCTATTAAATCCGGTGCTCAAACTAGATTAGCTGGTATCATTCATGCATTTGTTTTATTCTTATCTATGCTTTTTTTTGCCCCGATCATGTCAAAAATCCCCATGCCGGCTTTAGCCGGGGTTTTGATTGTTACTGCTTGGCGCATGAATGAATGGGAAACCATTAAAGAAGTGTTTACAAAGAAATATTGGTCTGCTATTTTCTTATTTTTGGTTACGATGATCTGTACAGTAATTTTTGATTTAAGTAGTGCAATTGTGATTGGTGTGATCGGTGGGTGTATTTTCTTTATCATCAAGAGTGCTGCTATTACTATTTCTGTTGAAACAATTGATTGGCGGCGAATGAATTTACCGGAAACAAAAAAATTGGAAAATTGGGCAGTCGTGTATATCAGTGGACCGCTCTTTTTTATGTCTGCTGAGAAATTAAAAAATAAATTAGAATTACTTCGTGATAAAGAAGGGGTCATCTTTTCGATGCGTGGTGTACCAAGTATTGATTTAACGGCAAAAACAGTTTTTGATGAATTTCAAGAAAAAGCGGAAAATCATGGTCAAACGATTATTTATACTTCTTTGCAACCAGAAGTAGAAAAACAATTGCAGCACTTGTGGAAAACAGAAGGATTTAAACAACATCAAACGGTTGCTCATGCGTTATCTGCGTTACATGAACAGGATCTTTTAGTAAATGAATAAAGAAACTTTTCGATTGAAAAAAATGATTAAGTATATTAAAAAGAACTCGAATTTTTTTGAGAAAGAGCATACTCTTTTCAAATATTTCGGGTTCTTTTTTTGTTGAATTCTTCCTTAGTGTGATTGATTATGTTTTTTCAGTAGAAGAAATTGTTTCGTTTTTAAGCCATTGAGCAAGTTTTGACCAATCTTCATCAAGAGTTTTTGTTAATGAACGGTTATAAAAAATAGCGGCAGGATGAAAAAGAGGCAATACAGTGTAAGTTTTTTTACTCCATTCATAGGTGTCTTTTTGTTTATTTAGCTTTAAAATTGGTCCCTTGTAGAATTGTCCGTGATTTTTTGAGATGGTAAAGGTATTGCCTAATAAACGTTTTAGCCCAATATTACCTAACGTAGCAATCAATTTTGGCTGTACTTGTTCAATTTCATAATCTAAAATAAGTGCATGTGCCAATACTTCTGCTTTGGTTGGTGTACGGTTTGGATAAACAGTTTCTATTTGTTGGCTGTGCTTATTCACGCGTTGAAGAATGCGATAAGGGCGGCTTCTAACGGCACTGGTGATGTAAACTTCTTCACGGGTTAAACCCACAAGTGAAAGAGCGTGCATCAATTCTTTTCCTGCTTGTCCGCTAAAGGGAACATGATTTTCAATTTCTGTTTTTCCAGGAGCTTCTCCTACAAGCATCAATTTAGGATGAAGCGGGCCTTGTCCAGTTACGAAGCCTTCTACGTTTTTTCCATTCATTCGCTCTGTGGCTTCTTTAACTAATTGATCTGGATAATTCATCTTCTTGTCTCCTTTCATTACTTAATTATAAAAAGAAAAATAAAAAAAAGCGAGGTCATGCATTTGTTAATGGTATTTTATGTAAAATATAGTTGACGGATCCTTTTGTTTCTGATAACCTAATGTTGTTGTAATTGTGGACTCCACAGCTACAACCGCACAGAATGAGTTTATGAAGTACAATTGTTGTCACTCAAGATGGCGAGTCTAAGTTTATTATAAGGAGGTGCTTTATAGCATGTACGCAATTATTAAAACAGGTGGAAAGCAAGTAAAAGTTGAAGTTGGACAAGCAATCTACGTTGAAAAACTTGACGTTGAAGCAGGTGAAAAAGTTGTATTTGACGAGGTTATCTTAGTAGGCGGCGAATCTACAAAAGTAGGTGCTCCAACAATTTCTGGTGCTACAGTTGAAGGAACAGTTGAAAAACACGGCAAACAAAAGAAAGTCGTGACTTTTAAATACAAGCCTAAAAAACATTCACACCGTAAACAAGGTCATCGTCAACCATACACAAAAGTGGTTATTGACGCAATCAACGCTTAATTAGCGCTTGAGAAGGAAGGCCTGAATAATGATCAAAGGAACATTTAAACGAAATGACGCTGGTCAAATTGTTTCATTTACTTTGACAGGGCATGCTGAGGCGGGTCCTTATGGTAGTGATATTGTTTGTGCAGGAGTTTCTTCCTTAGCAATTAGCACGATCAATGGGATTGCTTCATTAGCTGGTTTTGAACCGATTGTCGAAATGAATGAAGAAGAAGGCGGCTATTTATATGCTGAAATCACTTCAGGAATGACACAAGAACAAAACAACATTGCTGAAATTCTATTGGAAAATCTTTTATTAGGGTTGCAATCGATAGAAGTTGAAAATTCAGAGTATATCCAAATTAAAACAATTAATGACAAATAGGAGGTGCAGACCATGTTGTTATCAATGAATTTACAATTTTTTGCCCACAAAAAAGGTGGCGGTTCTACATCTAACGGACGTGATTCAGAATCAAAACGTTTGGGTGCAAAGCGTGCGGATGGACAAACTGTAACAGGTGGATCAATTCTTTATCGTCAACGCGGTACAAAAATTTATCCGGGTGTAAATGTGGGTATTGGTGGAGACGACACTTTATTTGCTAAAGTTGATGGCGTGGTACGTTTTGAACGTAAAGGTCGCAACAAAAAACAAGTGTCTGTTTATCCAGTAGCTCAAGAAGCTTAATAAATAAACTGCTCTATCTCTTGTGTAGCAAGGGATGGAGCTTTTTTGTAAATTATGGGATTTTTTTTGACCATACTTTTGACCATACTTTCTTAGAAGTTAATATAATTTGTTAGTTTTTGTGTTGTTTCTTCTTTTTTGCTGTTAGTAATGTGTGTATATGTGTCCATAGTAGTTTTTATATTTGCGTGGCCCATTCTTTCTTGGACTTCTTTGTGATCTGCGCCTGCCTCATATAGCATTGATGCATGTGTATGTCTAAAACCATGCAGACCGATATAAGGTAAGCCGGCACGCTCACGATATATATTGTATCTTTCTGCCACTGACTGATTAATTGTGAAATTATTTTCGTCATTGGTAAACAAATAATTAGCTTTAGTAAATCTTAATTGAAATAAGTACTTTCTTTGTTCGAGCTTCCAAAATTTTAGTTGCTTTATAGTTTTTTCATCTAAATAAATTATTCGATTTGATTTTTTGGTTTTAGGAGTTTCAGATATATAATATTTATCTGAACGAGCTACAGTTTTTTTAATGGCAATTTCATTTGTTTTAAAATTAATATTGTCCCAAGTGAGTGCTAATATTTCGCCGATTCTACATCCGCTGAATGCTAATAGTCTAAAGAGCGTATAGTCTCTGTTTTTAAAATATGGATTCTGTTCTTGAGATACTTCATTTAGAAATAATTCCAACTGTTCTTTTGTATATAATTTTAATTTCTTTTCTGTTTTAATTTGTGGCTTTGGAATAAGTAAATTTAATGTTGGATTATCAGATGTTAAACCAATATTTATAGCATACTTAAAAACTTTATTCATATAGTTTATGAAAAGAGGGTACTGCTTTGAAGTTCCTTTTTCACTCCAATCATTTACTACCTTTTGACAATATGCCGTATTAATTTTAGAAAGCTTAATATTTCCAAATTTGGGATATATATGTTTATTAAAGATTATTTTAGTCCTTGAATATGAACTTTCTTTTACAGTTTTTTTGTAGCTTTCTAGCCATAATTCTGCTGCTTCTTTGAAAGTAGTATTTGTACTTGTGGGCATTCCTGTTTTTTGTAATTCTAGTTCTAACCTAGAAAGTGCTGTTTTTGCTTCTTTTTGTGTTCTAAATCCTCGTTTAGTAGTATATTTTTTCTTTCCAGTTAGCGGATCAATACCGAGATAAGTTTTAAAGTACCATGCTTTTTCGCCATTTTTCTTTTTATATTGTTTTATCATTGCCATCAATATTACCCCTATTCAAATTCTAATTCTGCCATGCTATCATTGAAAAATTCGATCAGTCCTTGTTCCTCTATAAATTCAAGCCATATTTCCTTCCCGTTAATTAATGGAACTCCTTTTTCTTTACGAATTGTTTGATACAAGTTAGTCACGACTTGTTTCCACATTTCTAATACAGCTTTATCTATTTTCTTATCATCCCAGCGTTTTTTTTGGGGTCTATTTTTGTTTTTTTCAATTTGATAATTAGTAGCTTTGACGATAAATGTTTCGTATCCGGTTGTGTTTTTTTCTAACCATTCTTTGAATTCTGTATATATCATTTTTGTTCACCTTTCTATTTTTGAACATATGTTCTTTTTTGCTTAAAAAATTTTAGAGAGCTGCATAACAATAGATGCGAGCTTTTAATAATTCTTTCACAAGTGGTTCGAAGCGAACGCTTAAATTGTTATCTTCTATAAATTTCATGTAATTGATATTGTGTGGTTCTAATTCAGATTTTGCAATATATCTATCTAATAATTTTTCAATCATGAAGCGATCAGCCTCATATTCCATTTTTGAATGTAGAGAGAATGCTAAGTTATATAAAAAATAATTATCATGATGTTTAGAAGCGTGTCCTAATTCATGTAATAAGGTTCTTTGTCTTCTATACTTAGATAAATTAGCTTTTATTACTATGGTATTCATACAAGCAACATAGTGGCCATCGGCATCAAGGTTTTCACGCTCTTCTACCTTAACGCCGAGTTCATTAATTATCATTTCAATTTGACTGTCCAAATGACTCACCTACTTATTTAGTTATCTTTTTTCTCTAAATATGCTTCAATCATAGCTGATAGTATTTCCCTATCATTATCGGTGAGCGGTTTTCCGTCGCTACTCATAACAGATGCTAAAGCTTCTTCCACGGTTAGTTTTCTTTCCTCTGGTGCAACTCCTATGTTGGGATCATCTGTGCGTCCTAACAAATAATCAGTTGAGACATTAAAATAATCAGCAACTGCATTTAGTTTATCAATGGATGGCTTACTTTTTTTCCACGCGTAAAGTGAATTTTTACTAAAATTAAGTTTTTCTTCCAATTCGACAATAGATATTTTGCGTTTATCTGCTAACATTTTTACTCTCTCAAATGTTGTCATAATAATGATTCTCCGATCATGCCTAAAACACATCTTAAAAACTTTGTAGATAATCGTTGACATCTACAAAACTTTATAATAATATATGTTCGTAAGCTAATTTAATAAGCTAACAAGCAATAAGAAAGACACCTAATAAAGTAAACAAATTCGAGGTCGGGAAACTTAGAATGTTAATTTATAGGGTAATTCTGCGCTTATTTAACTATGCACTTATTCTACAAAACTTTGTAGAAAGTGTCAACAAAATTAGCTAATTTTATTAGCTTACAGAATTTAACAAGGGAGAGATACACATATGACAAACTTAGTAATTATGAAAGATCAACAAGCAGTAACGACTAGTTTGCAAGTAGCGGAGGTGTTCGGGAAAGAACATAAAGTTGTTCTAAAAGCCATCGATGAGCTGAAAGAAGGGGTGGCGGAAAATTCCGCAGACTCATTTGATGGGGTGGCACAAAATTATGCAGACTTATTTTACGAAGATGCTTATATTCATCCCCAAAACAAACAAAAATATCGTCAAATAATTATGAATCGTGATGGATTTACATTGCTTGCTATGGGATTTACTGGAAAGAAAGCATTGCAATTTAAATTGCAGTATATAAACGCATTCAATGAAATGGAAAAAACAATAAAAGAAAAATCAGTATCCATTCCAACTACAAAAAGAGGATTGGCACTACTAGCTTTAGAAGCAAGTGAGGAAACTAATCAACGAGTGGATGTCATTGAACAAGAAGTTTTCGATTTAAAAGAAAATCAGCCGTTACCACAAGGTGAATACAGCATTATTTCTTCTCGAATTAATAAAAGAGTGTACGAAGTAGCGGATGCCTACTCAATTAATCGCTCAAATCGTAAAACTATTGGATTACTTTTCAAAGATATAAACAGTGGAGTCAAAAAGATTTCAGGTGTAGGAGCACGGACTCAACTGAGAGCCAAACACTACGAAAAGGTGATGGACTTTATTAATAGTTGGGAACCATCTAGTGTAACGAAATTCGAATTAAGACAAACAAGAATGGATGTTTAGGAGGAGTTAGTTATGTCGCAGGACTTCATTTTAAAAGTACGTGTGGCGTTAGCTACGCATGACAAGAGTCAAGCTTGGTTAGCTGAACAGCTTGATATTTCAACAGCTTACATGTCGGATATTATGAATGGACGTAGAAAGCCAGATAAACAAATCAAGCCAATCGAGGCAGTATTAGCAGAATTAGAGAAGGAGGAAAAACATGCAAATAACAATTCCAGATAATTTAGTAGTTTCAGAATTAACTGCACAGATTACGAATGCTGTGTTTAATTCGTTGGACGAACGATTACGCCTTATGAACAAATCAGTGGAGCTTCCTCCATATCCAAACAAATCAGAGGTAAAAAAAGTTTTAGGCATTGGTGATGACAAATTAACACATTGGATAAACTTAGGCTTAAAAACACAGCAGTGGAGCAAGTTAGACATCAGAATTGAACGATCGGAACTTCAAAGATTTTTGAAAGAAAACTTTGAGTTTTAAAGGCAAAGGAGAATGATTTTATGTCCTACACATTGCAACAAGAACATCAAATTCTCGGTTTGATTAAACAACGCAGGAAACAATTACAAGATGACCGTGCAGCGCTTAGAAAAGCCGATGAGCTATCAGATAGACAAGCTGAACTAATTGCTTCTGAACTTGAGGATTTGAGAATGCTAGAAATAAAAAATAGGGAGATTAGATTATGAAGAAGACAGACACACTTTTTATAGGATTCATTTTGGGGTTATTAGTGATTGTAGCGCACCAAAGTATTATCGGAGGAAGCTTGTTCGCAACATTGATGGTTTTAATCAACCTGCTTGACTCAAAAGAAAGGAGCAACTATGGCACGAGAAGAAGCGCTAAAAATCGGTTTATTTTAAGCAAGCAACATATCGAAAAGCAAAAAGCATGGCAACAAATAAAAAAGTGACTCCGCCGGCAAGCATAGAGTCACAAAGAAAATACATCTAAGGAGATTTTAACATATGGAAAATGAACTTTCCACTCTAGATCAATATTTGACTGATCCTAGTTGGGGCAAATCGAATGTCAAGGAAACAAATAATCGAAAAATCAGACGTAATCTTCTGACAGATGAAGAACTAGCATGTGATCAAGATGATTTGGGCAATTTTGTGAGCATTTGGGATCATGTTTACCTTATTCATCTATCAAAACATTCAAACAAACCTGAATACATTTATGTCATCGAAGATGGCTTGACTGATGCATTAGAAGAGTATGACAGAGATAACTTGATTGATATCTCTTATTACGGACCAGGTAAGAAATACATTGCTGAAATGGAGGCAGAATTTGATGAGTGAAAACAAAGGGACAACGAATTTTGAAAAACTTTTTAGTCGCAAGTTAAATAAAATTCTCAAGAAAAAAGGAAATTTTGATTATTTATCTTGGGCTCACGCATGGGAGATTATGAAAAAGAATGATCCACAGGCAACGGTAACTATTAATGAGTATAAACACTACAAGGTTGTTTCTGGAACTCATCAAGACTTTCTTGTTGAGGAATATAAACCTTTTCTTATGGATGAAACAGGTACTTATGTATAGGTGTGATTAATTTCAAAAATAAGTATCAAATCAAAGGGATCAAGTTAAACCAGGAAACAATTAAGAAACTTAGAATAGGAGGGTAAAAAATATTGTCTGACAACAAACGCTACTACTATTTAAAACTAAAAGAGAATTTTTTCGATAGTGACGAGATGGTTCTCTTAGAAAGTATGCCAGATGGCTATATTTATTCTAATATTCTTCTCAAACTTTATTTAAGAAGTCTAAAACACGAAGGTAAGTTGATGTTTAATGACAGGATTCCATTTAACTCTACAATGTTCGCAACTATTACAAGACATTCTGTAGGAGTCGTAGAAAAAGCGGTACAAATTTTCCGTGATTTACAGCTTATTGACGTATTAGATAACGGAGCAATTTATATGTCTGATATACAAAGTTTCATTGGAAAATCCTCAACTGAAGCAGATAGAAAAAGAGAATACAGAAAGAAAATAGAAGAGGCAAAACGGAATTTAATAACTGGAGGACAAGTGTCGGACAAATGTCCAGACAAAACTACACCAGAGTTAGAGATAGAGATAGAGAAAGATATAGATATAGATAAAGAAGAAAAGAGAGGTAAGTATTCTGACGAACACTTACGCCTTGCTAAAAAATTGCAAAGTAGTCCAAACAGGACGAATGTTGTTTTTTGGTCGCATGATCGAGGAACAGCTAAGCTTCGAATGAAGTTAGTTCGGAAAAACGGCATCCCTCAAAGCTTACCCGAAGGGACAACTGTTCCGATTCGCTTGATGTTTCTGTCTTCAACAGCAGAAGACGGATATGGGAAACATGATTATCTAGCTACCATTGAAGATCGTATGAGTGGCATTGTGTCTATCGTATTAGAAGATAATATTTTAGGATATGTCGGTAAAGTAGAAGGTAGCGTATATATTGATTTCCCAAACGACCGCTCGTTAGATACGGCTGGTCGTTTTACTTTTTATATCAAACGCAGTCCAATTGATGATAGTACGCCAGAGCTGGAAGATTATTATTTCAATGGGTTTAGCCAGACAATCGATAAAATCGAAAAAATTCTAGCTGATGGAAAGCTAGAGATTGAACAGAAAATTGCGGAATCTGAAACGCAGATTGAGGCGAAAGTAAAAGATACAAACGACAAAATCACGAAAGCCAATCAAGATGTCGCAACTCTCAATACTAATATTGATAAAGCAAATGATCGTATTGATCAAACGAATCAGCAAATCGGCGATCTCGGCAAGTTGAAAAAGATATATTCAAACAGCATTAATTTTGGAGACTATGATTATAGTGGAAATCCCAATCTATTAAGCACTATAACTAGTGATTATTTTACAACAAAAGATAATGTAACAATCACCAACGAAAATAGGGGTGTAAAATTAACTTTTAGAAATTCTGGATTTGGTGCTGAAACAGGAAATGTCATGCAAATCAAGCCCCAAACAACCTATACGCTTTCTGCTAAGGTAACAGTGAATGAGGATTTTGTAGGAGACTTGTCAAAAGTTCGACTAACTTATAGAAAATTTCCTGGAGGTAACATTCTGCTGGGAACAAACTTAGCTGATACGTTAGTTGGAGAAACAAAAATGATTTCTGTGACTGGTAGTGTATCAGAGATGAAACAAGTAGAGCGTACTTATCTACGTTTAGATAGTAATTCCCAAATAGTGGATGGATCAATCAGTATAGAATATATCAAGTTAGAAGAAGGAGCAATACCTACGCCATATCACCCCAACTTATTTGAAAAACCATGGCAGATATCCAAAATTCCTTTGAATGAAAATCTGGCAAATCAGTCGGTTGTATTTCCAATAAATACATCAACTTATAATTTGTATGCCGCAAAAATGAGAAAGAATTTGGAAATAGGGAAAACGATGACAATTACACTAAAAGGAACGAAGCCAGTCAATCAGTCTTTTAAACTATTTGGAAATGGTTCGATTGATTACGGCACATTAACCCCTGTGAATGGTTTAGTTGATACATGGCGTTTAACTTTTACACCTAATGAGGTAGCTACTGCTAATCCTAGCAATATCGAACTCTATCAAGTACCAAAAAATACACTTGGAAATTGCACAATTGAGTGGTTAAAAATAGAAGAAGGAGATGTAGCTACTCCGAATATCACAGATTATAAATATTTCGGTGAAGGCTTGAAAGATAGCGATAATCCAAATGATTACAGCTGGAATATTACATCTAAGCATGCAGAAAACATTTTTGCGAGAGAAGACTGTGTGGTTCATAATTCAGGAAATGAATCCATTGATGGTTTCAAAGACTTTCGACAAACACCAACAGTTAATAATGTACCAGTAGCTTTAGATCAATTTATTTCAACAACAGTAAAAACAACGAATACAACAGATTTTACCAATGAAAGTTCAGTCAGATTTGAACGAGATGGACGAAGTGTAGTAGCCAATTTTTCGATCACAAATAAAGCGGCTAATTTTGCCGGGTGGAAAAATTTAATGGCTTTTCCAAAAGGATATACTCCAACTTCGCTAAAGGATTGGGGTGGAACTTTGGCGAATAAAACCAATCGAAATCCTGCATTATCTGTTTATGCGAATGCTTCGGGAATTGCTGTGATGGTTTCTACTACAAATTTACCAGAAAATCAAGAGTGTTCTGGAACCATCAGCTATTTTACAAATGATGCATGGCCGAATGAATAGGAGGAATGAATGATGAAAGCAATGTATGAATATATTTATCCGGTAGGTTGTAAAGTTTGGGAAAACATGCCAGATGATTTCCCAGAGGGAGTCCCTTATACCTCAGTACCGCCATTACCAGATATTCCATTAGATCGCCAATTTTGGAATCCGAGGGAGCGGAAATGGGAAGAAGTTATGACCCAAGATGTTTCTAAAAAACTGAATCTTTTAGAAGAACTATCTATAGGCTTACAAAATGATAACAAAAACTTGAAACAATCAAATGAAGAACTAGCAAAAAAAGCTGAATCATTAGCACAAATCAATTCAAAAACAATGCTTACAACTATTCAAAATAGTAAAGAAATCGATTCATTAAAAAGTCAACTTCAATTATCAGAAAATGAAGGAGGAAAATAATATGTATTCCTATGATGATATTAAAATGATGTATGACTGGAATTGTTTTACTGCAGATCAAGTTCGGCAATTTGTTCCATTGTGCATTACAGAGGAAGAAGCAGATAAAATTATTAATAAAGAAAGTTAAAGCATGCTCCGTGGAGTGTGCTTTTTTTGTTGGAAAGTTGGTGAACTATGAATATTGATGCGATTATTTCTGCTTTAAGTATTGCAGGAACATTGGTTGGTACGTTTGCAGGCATTGTTTTTTCAAATAAACTGACCATTTATCGAATTGAACAATTGGAGAAAAAAGTTGAAAAGCATAACCATATTGTTGAACGTACTTTTCTATTAGAAGGACGGATGAATGAAGCAGAACATGATATTCAGGAAATGAAAGGAGGCGAGAAGAAATGATTTTACCCGATAAATATTATCAAATTATTAAATGGACAGTGCTTATAGTACTGCCAGCTTTATCTGCATTAGTAGCCACATTAGGCAAAGCATATGGATGGAATGACACTGATATGACAGTATTAACTATCAATGCCATAGCGACATTTTTAGGAGTAATTACAGGGGTATCAGCTTACAATTTAAAAGATAAGGAGTAAACGAATGAAAAAGAAAATTTTAGCAGGAGCTCTCGTAGCTCTTTTTTTGTTGCCTATAAATGT
>NZ_JXLB01000034.1 GCF_001886195.1 Enterococcus ratti
AATCGCTTCTTCAGACGTAATAACCATGCCACGTCCTGCGTTCATTAGTTGTTTACTGCGGTACGCAAAGACTGCACCATTTCTGCTGGTATTCTCATACCCGACAGGCTTCATGGTGCTGTTTCGATATTTGTATGTACGAATGCCTTGTTTCAACAAAGCTGCATAGCATTGATCTAAGTTTTCCATCCTAAAATTTCCTCCGAATTGTATTGAAAAAGAGAACACATGCCAATTTAAAAAATGGTTCTGTGTTCTCTTTCAATATTCGGCTTAAATTCCTAGAAAAACCTAGAAAAATGTCGCTTTATCTATTGAACTGCTCTCTCTAAATGTGCTATAATTTAAACACATTTATTAAACAATAAAGTAGTTGTCCAGACTACTTAATTATTTATTGAGACGAGCGCGAACACATGAGTGCGTTTCATGTGATTCAGAAATAATTGATCCGACCAAAGTCAATTATTTCCGTCTCTCTTTTTTATTTTCAAAATTTCTTTGAATTTACTGTCTACAAATTTAAATTACACGAAAGTTTTTTCTTTGTAAAGCTTATTTTTATAGTCAAAAAAAAGGAAGTATACCAGTATACTTCCTTTTTAGTATACCAGTATACCAAGATACTTTGTATAGTATACCAGTATACCTAAATAGATTTCTTATTAGTATACAAGTATACTTTAGCGCAATTTTTTATTGTTTTACCAGTATAATTGAGTTAAAAAGTATACCAGTATACTGGTATACTGGTATACACATATTAAATAAGTATACAAGTATACTGGTATTCTAGTATACTTTAGCAATAATTATTTGACTAAATTATTTTAATACAGTATACTTAAGACAACTTAACAAAAGTATACGGAGGTATAATTATGGGGAAAACATATGTTGTTGGAAATTTTAAAGGTGGCGTCGGAAAAACTAAAACTGTAACAATGTTAGCTTATGAAAATGCCATGATTAAAAATAAAAAAACTTTAGTAGTTGATTTAGATCCACAGGGAAATGCAACAAGTGTTTTAGCAAAAACTGGAAATATTGATAGAATAGAAAAAAATATAACTGAAGGCTTTGAAAATGGAAATTTAGAACCACAAATAATCAACATCACAAATAATTTAGATTTAATTGCTGCCAACACAGCTTTTAGAAATCTATCTAAAATTCTATTAACTAAATTCCCAAATAATGAATTCAATCAAATTAATTATCTTAGAACATTACTTGAACCACTTAAACATCAATATGATTCTATTTATATTGATGTCCCACCAACCATTTCAGATTATAGTGACAATGCAATGCTTGCTGCTGACTATTGCATTATTGTATTACAAACTCAAGAGCTATCTCTTGATGGGGCACAAACTTATATCGCATATATGCAATATCTAGCAGATAATTTTAATAATGATTTACAAGTATTAGGGATAATTCCTTGTATGCTTAGACCTGGCGGACGTGTAGACAATAAAGTACTAAATCAAGCCAAGTCCTTATATGGAGGAAATGTTTTAAACACTATTGTAAAATATCAAGAAAGACTAAAAGTTTACGATGTTGAAGGTATTAATATTAGATATTCTTATACTGGGAAAATAGATGGCTGGGATAAAAAAGCTCACCAAATTTTTATAGATGTTTTAGAAGAGCTTTATGAACATGAACAAATTTTAGAAGAGTTGGAGGAATAATAAGTGGATAATGATTTTAAACCTATAATAAATACTAAATCTCATAGAAATAATTCATTAAATCAAAAAAATGTTGAAATAAAAGGAAAAGTAGATTTTAGTAGAAATACTCATCAATCTAGTACTAACACTCTCCAGACACCAATTATAGAGAATGAAAAAATATTAGAAAGTCACGCTATTGATAAACGTTTTAAAGCAACTCTCACTCAAAAAATTTCTCCGTCTGTAAATTTAAAGTTAAATACATTAAAACCTTTTTTAGGTGAATTAGAAAATATGTCTAAACCTACTATAAATGAAATAATAGATTTAATTATCGATAGCTATGTTAATAGTCGTCTAACGACCAGACAACAAGAAGCTTTCAAATCAATGTATGACACGCAATTAAACATGATGAAAAAATAGTATACCAGTATACAGGTATACTGGTGTACTATTTTGTGTATTTACAAACTATATATATTTCTTCAACATATTTGCAACTTCTACATTACTTTGCTATACTTGAGACAAGAAAAAGGAGCTATGCGCTAACATAACTCCATGTAGAACCGTTAAAAAGACGGTGACTGAAATGAATAGTTTTTTTCAAACCATCTAACGCCCTGTCAAAGTGTTTAGATGGTTATTTTTTGTCCTTATGGTCAATTATCAGCAAAACTAACGTCGCAAAAGCGATCATTAATTGAATTTCTACAATATTTTTATTAGATCTTTTCGATTAGTTAGACTGAACATCGTAAAGAAAGCTAATTGAAATTGAAAGATTCTGATAAAAGATTCTCTTCAGAAACAATAAATCGTCTGCCATATTTTTTTAATAAAGCTTCACGTTGTCTTATATGACAACGAATCAAACGAACAACATATTGTGCTGGAACTTCACTTTGGATTTTTGACAAAACTTCTACTTCAAATTTTCCTGGACATGCAGGTACTTCACAAACATAGATCTTTCCAATTTGAATATTTTTTTCTACATATTTTTTGATTATTTTTAGTTCTTGTTCCCGCGCAATGAATTTATAATTATATTTCCTAACTCCTGAAAGCTGCTTTGGCGTACATTTTACTACTTCGACAAGATAGTCTTGATAAGGAAGTTTTTCATAGTTCAACTTTTCTAAAACTCGCACAGGAATCTCTTCAGTTGTACCTGGAATACAAAAAGAGTAGAGACTTCCTATCTTAATTTTCTTGCTCGACAAATGACTACACTTCCTTTGATTCATTTAGTGATCTTTTTTCTTTATTGTCCATAAAGTGACATTTTTATTGATATTTCTTAAATTTGACGCTCTTAGAATAAGAATTAACGTTCGTTCATTATGAAAGCTAGTAAAGAAAGCCAATTCTATAACAAATAGAATCGACTTTCTTTTGCTTTTTGTCTATCTCAATTATATCAAAAAATATATTCAATGATTTGATCGATTATAGCCATATCTTTTAAAGGTAAATTCTCAATTTTCTTCAGTTTTCTTTGAAATTTAGTGATTTCAATTGAGAAATAAGTACTTGATCATTGTGTTACTTTTCTTTCTAGATGGCTATTATTTTTATATTTAATGACACATTTTTTTCTAATTATTTATCATATTCGTAGTCAATAATAGCAACAAAAGCAACTAAATTTGTAGCTAGATTGAGATATTTAAAAATTTATCTTATATAACCATTGCGATCATTTTTTTCTATTTCAGATAAGAATCCCAAATATCTATTCATTTCTCGACTAGTACATCCTAAATATTGTCTCAATTGTTTGATACGACTATCTTCAGGAATCTGGTCGATTTTTTCGTCAATATATATTTTGTGGACTCTAAACTTGTCTTTAGCATCTTGCTTATTCATAAACATTAGAAAATCATTCAATCTTTCAGAGATATTGATTTCTTCAATATAGTCTCTTGTGCTACTCCACGAAAAAAGTTTAATCATAGATCTAAATAACTCTATATTTCTGCCTTCTATTAAAACTCTATAAATTAAATCTGATTTTTCAAGCATAGCTTTAGAAGGTGATAGGTAGCTCTTTTCTAATATAAAGACTATTATCCCCATCATTACGTCTATACCTTGTACTAAGTTAGAGCTTTCAGAATTTATTCCTTTAACATCCCCTACTCTATATTTCTTTGTCCTATACAAAGCATGAGCATTCATCTGATCCTTGACTTTATTATAGACATCTAGCGTGGTATATTCTGTGCTTTCATCCATAAATATTGATAGCTTATCAATATTTTGTGTGTCTCTAACTACTCCATAAAACAATCGTTCTGGAATTTTAACGTAAAAATACTCTTTTAGTTCTGTGATATCCAAACCTAGTTCTTTACCAAAAGAAATATATTCTTTATTATTTAAAATATAGATATTAATGCTTATATCCTGCTTCAAAAGCATATCAATTATACGAAAATATTTTTTTAAATCACCTGCATTGTACTTATTAAAATGTAATTCATTTCTACTCCCGATTTCAGTATATATTCTACTAATTTCTGAATCAATAATTGAACTATTTTCTTCTGATAAACCAAAAGAACCATAGTAAGAATAATCTTTATTTGGAGAGTCAATTTTATTTGCTTCATCAAAGAAGATTTTATAATTCAAATTTTCCACTCATTTCAATTGAAATTTCTACTTTCTTATATTATAATGCTTATACAAGTACTTTTGAATAATCTAAAATAGTTTTTCCACGGTATATTGACTGAGGCTGAACTATTTTATAAGAGGTATAATTTTCCACGGTATATTGACTGAGGCTGATTATACTCATTTATTTTACTAAATATATTTATCTAAACTCTCATATTAATTACGAGAGTTTTTTTATTTTATCTAAATTAGGGCTACAAAAAAAAGCTACTACGATCCAGATAAAATATTTACTTTTCATCTTTTTGCTGCTCCCTAACTTCTTTAGTAATACCATACTTCATCCTATACCTTCTAAATGTCCTTCGATTTATACCTGTCTGTTCTTCAACTTCTTTGTCTGTAGATCCTTCCAAAAATAATTTAAATGCTAATTGCAGACGCTTATCATCTTCTCGATACTTTGGCTTTCCACCCTTATACTTACCTTTTGCTTTAGCAAGCGCAATTCCTTGTTGCTGCGTTTCACGAATATATCGACGTTCTTCTTCTGCCTGGTACTTGTATAGTTCAATAATTAAGTTATTAAGTAATCGACGCAAATTATCATCAGTTATCCCTGTTAACGCTGGTAAATTCAAAACTTCCAGAGTCGCCTTCTTCAGCTGAATCAAGTTCATCGTTTCTGTTAACTCTTTATTATTTCGTCCAAGACGTTTTAATTCTGTTACAACGACAATATCACCTTCACGTATGAATTTCATCATTTCTTGAAATCCTTCACGATTGGTATCTTTCCCACTTGCCTTATCAGTAAAAATTTTATCACACTTTGATAACAATTCTAACTGCCGATCTAAATTTTGATCAATACTGCTTACTCGAGCATATCCAATTTTAGCCATAGAAAAAACTCCTTTAAAATTCAAAAATTTGAATCATTTTTAAAATCCTGTTGCCCAACTCTGTTGACCCCTTAGAAATCCAAGTGTCACTTTTCTTTTTAAATGGCATAAATTTTTAATTTTATTTGACACAAAATATAAATATTTAATCTCTAAGAAAACCGTTCAAAATAATTATGGGATTTTCTTAGCTCTTATTTTAAAACGAAGTGTTCATAAAATCGTCCATTTCTGTACACGTTCTTTTTTACCTTTATTTTTCAAAAAACCATTTCATTTTATGTTCATAAACCCATAACAAAATCTATGTTCACTTAAACATAACGAATAAAGTTATGTTACAATAGAATTTAACAAGGAGTGATTTTTTTGAAAATAGGATATGCTCGGGTATCTACCGGATTACAAAATTTAGATTTACAAGAAGATAGTTTAAATAAATTTGGCTGTGAGAAAATTTTTACCGATCATATGAGTGGAGCAAAAAGTAATCGACCAGGATTAGAAATGGCCATCGATTTTGTTCGCTCTGGAGATACACTTGTTGTTTGGCGTTTAGATCGATTAGGAAGAAATATGGAAGATTTGATTTCAATCGTCAATCGATTGAATGAACGTGGCGTGAGTTTTCATAGCCTTCAAGAAAATATTACGATGGATAAATCAAGTTCTACAGGACAACTTATGTTCCATTTGTTTGCGGCATTTGCCGAGTTTGAACGAAACCTAATCTTGGAACGCTCTGCAGCAGGAAGAGCGGCTGCTCGTGCAAGAGGACGGTTTGGTGGTCGTCCTGAAAAATTGACTGAACAAGATTTGGAATTACTGAAGACTTTAGTGGATAGCGGTACACCTATTAAGACTATTGCGGAACGGTGGAACGTCTCAAGAACCACCATTTATCGTTATTTGGCAAAAATGGAGGAGAAAAATGGAAAGACAAATGCTCATTAGTTTTTGTCATTTAATGCTGAAAATTTTTGCCATTTATCTAGAAAAGTGACACTAGTTTTCAAGTGTATGATTAGGGTGTATTTTAAATAGTTCAAGAAAGTAGGTTAAATTTTGAAAATTGCTTATATTCGAGTTTCGTCGATTGATCAAAATGAACAACGGCAAATTGAAGAAATGAAAAAGTTCGGCGCAGAAAAAATTTTCATTGAGAAACAATCTGGAGCAACTATTTCTCATCGACCGATTTTCCAGGAAGCTTTAGAGTTTGTCCATGAACAAGATATTTTTATTGTGGAAGCCATTGATCGACTCGGACGAAATTATGACGAAATCATTGAATCAGTTAATTATCTAAAAAAGAAAAATGTGCAACTGATCATCACCAGTTTACCAATTATGGCTGAAGCAATTGGAAATCCGCTCCTGGATAAATTCATCAAAGATTTAATCATTCAAATCCTGGCCATGATTGCTGAACAAGAGCGTACCGAATCTAAACGACGCCAGGCGCAAGGAATTAAGATTGCTAAAGCAAAGGGTGTCTATAAAGGTCGTCCTAAGTTATACAGTACAGACACAAAAGATCCCCAACGTCGCCTTGTTTATAAAAGCATCGTTCAGGATCTTGAGAATGGAATTGCTATTTCAAAAATTGCTAGAGAATATAATGTAACAAGACAAACAGTTTATAGAGTAAAAAAGAGCAGAAGAATAACTGATTGAGTTTAATATGGTAACAAAGAAGTAGTTACTTCTAAATTATTAAAGCCATGTTTTGCTAAAAGTTTTCTAACTTCAATTTCAGAAATATCACTTCCTGTTTGTATTACTATTTCAGAAATTAAGTCTTTACTTATTGGACAAGAAACAAATGGTATATTATTAATTTCAAATTCAGGATGTATTTTGTTGCCATTATTAATGTTATTGATAATGAATCTCACTTCTTCTTCTTGATATAATAATGGATTTTTTAAAATTAATGCGTATAGAGTGAGTACAGATAGACATTCCAGAATTATTTGATTCATATCAACTGGATCGAACTTAAAAGATCTAACGGCATTTAAATATTGCAATAGTATGGCAGATAGTCTTTCTTTTTGTTCAGCTATATTATATAAAACCTTTACAGGAAATACATATCCATTCCCTTCTTTATATTTGCTTAAACTACTTTTTCCTTTTGCAAAATGACTAGCAAGATTACGCATAATATTTTTTTGATTCATTTTTATGGCAATTCCTTTTTTATTACCATAATTTCCCCACAAAGCTTGTGAGTTTACGTTCTCTGAAAAGGACCATATATAAACATCAAAATTTACTTGTTTTGTAACTTTAGAAAATTCACAAATTTCATCCTCTGTTGCTCCTAAATTTCTTAGTAATTTTTCTCCCAATTCATAAGTATATAAGAACTCTTTTGGATCATTCATATAACTTTTGCTTTTAATCCAAAATTTTTTATTTTCAAGAATAGATGATAAATTTCCAAACTCTGTGTAATGGCACAACACTGCAGCATCATCAACCAAAAAGTCTTTAGCTATATTATCAGGAGATCCATATTTTTTTAAATCCGAATTTTCATCATACATTGCAACTAAAGCTTGTTGCCCCTCTTCGGGAAGACTTTCTAGCATTCCTTTAATCTCTTTTGGTAATTTTGAAAAATCGATTAGATCACTAAGTTTCTTGTTCATAATAAAAATACTCCTTATTTAAGTTACTTATTACAATTACCGAAACAATTTTACTAAATATTTTATTTAATTTGTTCCTCCGATAATATCTGCGTCACTTTTGTGTTTTCTACTATATTCAAAAACTTTAAAAATAAATTGAAAATATAATTCTTTATCTGTATATGCAACGTTATCGTCATTCTCAAATTTAAAATTAAATTCTGGAAATTTTTCTACTATATATAATAGTTGAAGTATTCCCCATTCACCACTCGTAGAATTCATTTCAAAACTATTTTCTTTTATATCACCAAACCACTTTTTAGGATATATTTTCATTTTTTCAAAAAGCTTAGATGCAGAAGTCTCCTGACTACGGAGTAAATACTGATATATTTTGGATTTTTGATAATGAAAATTTTCTTCAGACTTTATTTCTAATATTTGCAAAGAAGGAAATAATAGTTCGTGAATCCTTTCTCTCAACTCTTCAGCTTCTTTGTCATTTCTTCCAAGTTTCATTTCTTGTAATTGCCTATGATACGAATTTACTACTTCAATTAAAACTTTTTCAAAATCTGTATCAAGATAATTTTTTCTTGTAAAATCAAGTAATTCTCTTATATTATCTAAGTCCCATTCTTTAATTAACAAAGGGTAACGTTTTTTTGTTTCATTAATAAGAATTTTAAAATCATTAACATCTAAAGAGTCAGTAATAATAATTGATTCGTCTTTAAAAATAGCTTCCTTTTCATCAATTTTTTTAATTAAAAAATTATTTAATTTACTTATAGATTGCTCAATTATCCTAACCACATTAAAAACTTCATTATCAAGATTTATACCCTTCTTTTCCTCTTTTGTCTCCCCTAAATCATCATCATTTATAGATCGAACTAGTAGCAAAACAAAGTCAGCACTTTCTAAAGAATCCTCACTAGGAAAAGCCCTCCCTAAATCTGATTGTTTTCTCACGTCTTCTAACCAAATATCCCCATCAAATCCAAAACGGCCATGTCTGCTAGTATTTTGCGGATGTGCAAGTGAAATACTCCTTATTGCTACAAAAAAATCAATTATATCCCTATTATAACTACCCTTGCTACCGTAAACATCTTCTTCTTTTAAACTATATAACTTCAATATTTCTCTGAAAGTTTCTCTAATAATATCAACCTTTACCATTATATGATAAAAAGAGTCAATATCTAAACTCTCACGTAAATATCTTTCATACAGCGTATTAAGATCATCATGAGCATAGCTAATTGTAACAAAACCTGAAAAAATCTTTTTTTCCATTTCTTTATTTGGATATAGCTCAAAGTACCGTCGTGACAGTTTCTCAAGCTGATTTAAATTATCACGCTTTAATTTCATATGCATTAGCGAATCCTCCTAAATTTTAAAAACTATACTTATACATACTATTATAATATTTATTTAATTCCATAAGTTAATAGAAAAATATATCTAAATTCCAATTATCTTTCATAAAAAAAGCTCTATTGCTAATAGAGCTTGCTAATAGAGCTGATTTTTATAATATTTAGTTACTATTATTTATATCATTTTACAAGTAAATACATCGTCATTACTTTACATGCACAACTTTATTGTCCCTCTGAAAAGAATTTATATGTTTAAATTTACTTTAGGGCAAGAAACTATACTCTATTGGACTCTAAACTACTTTTGTACATCCACTATTATGTCATTTTTATATTTAATTGGCACAGTTTTTTCTAATTATTTGTCATATTCATAGTCAACTATAGCTACAAAAGCAACTAATTTTGGAGATAGATTGAGATATTTAAAAATCTATCATGAAAAATTAGTTGCTTTTGTCACTTAGCGCTGAAAATTTATGCCATTTATCTAGAAAAATGACACACAAGCTAGCTGTGTCTCTTTCGTTTAAAGGATGATGATTTCTGGGCAATACATTCTGTTTCTTAAAACGCCAAATGACAACAGGTAACGGTTATGAACTCAAAACAACTATTTGTGATTGTTTTCGCTTTCAAGATAAGTCACATGTTATATTAAATTCGTAAATACGTATCTTACAATTTATTTAAAGAGGTGAACATCATGAAAAAAACATTATTAAAAAGTTTGATATTATCAACCTCGTTATTAACTTTGGGCTCAACAATTCTCCCAACTGGAATGGTTTTTGCTAGCGAACAAAATATCACCGAAAATTCAAGTTATTCTAGCAGCGATAATGTGGGTGTATCTATACAAAAAGACGAGAATGGTGACCTTATGGTAGTAAAAATGGAAACAAAAGCATTGGTTCTGTTTTAGGTATCTTTGGACTGCCTGGCTGGGCAATAGGAAATCTTCTAACTGCAGCTGGTTGGACAAATTATGGTAATTCCCCAGGAAATGCAGTCGCTCGGCTATGGGATAAAAATCATAATGGCTGGGTAGGCTTTTACAAACGAACTGGTTATGATGGAGCGGGAAGAGCTGTATCCACTGCTTATAAAACAGAGTAAATAATTTAAAAGGAGAACCTATGAAAGCTAAAATAGATTTATTCTACGAAAAACATCCTTATCTCGCACTTTTAATCAACTTATTGTTAGGTAGTATTATCGGAATTTCTGTTGAATATTTACTAAATAAAGACTTTATAGGTTCTGGTTTCTATACGGTATTGTTTTTAAGTCTTCTTGAAGCCTTTTCGATTTACAGGAAATCCAAAAAAAAATAAATAACTTCAAAGTCCCTTTTATTAGAAGGGACTTTTTGTTGCTTATAGCAGGCAATAAATTATTCACGATTGGTTATTCTAGTAATTCTGTTTTTTTTAATTTTAATCCTTCCTAGTATCCATATGCCATTTATCTAGAAAAATGACATATGGTTTTCACATGTATGATTAGGGTGTGTTTTAAATAATATCAGAAAGTAGGTAAAAATTTTAAGAGTTGCATACATACGTGTTTCATCCATCGATCAAAATGAACAACACCAGATTGAAGAAATAAAAAATTCGGTGCAGAGAACAAGAACGGACTGAATCTAAACGTCGTCAGGCACAAGGAATTAAAATTGCTAAAGCGAACGGTGTTTACAAAGGACGTCCTAAACTATACAGTGCTAATGCAAAAGATCCTCAACGTCGCCTTGTTTATAAAAATATCGTTGAAGATATAAAAAAAAGTGTTGCAATCGCTAAGATTGCGAAATACTACAATGTTACGAGACAAACCGTATATAGAATAAAAAAAGACAGCATGGTCAATGACGAATAGTTGATCATGCTGCTGTTTCTATTTTATTTACTTACTTTTTGAAAATTAGATTAACATTCTATGAATTCATAAACTATACCCGTGGTGCTAGTTAATTTTTTCCTAGAGGAAAATGTCTAAACATGTTGGTAAATCAACAAAAAAACGCATATAGTAGTCTCAAAACTCCCAAGAAATGAGGACTATTTAACAAACTACGATGGTTACGTCGTGACAACTGAACATTTTGACTTAGCCAATCCTGTTACTAAAGTCGATGATATCCCCGATTATGAAATGTACAGTCAAACAATCGATAGCTTAAATAAGCGTTTTGGCAATCGTGTTTTAAAAGGTATCGAAATCGGTTACATCGCTTCTGAAAAGGATCGGATCATCGACTATTTAGCCGATAAAGATTACGATTTAAAATTACTCAGTGTGCATCATAATGGTCAATTTGATTATTTAGATGACGAAGTCAAAGATATGGATCCTGCTATTGTGATTCCTCAGTATTTTGCACAACTTTCAGAAGCACTAGTTGTTATAGAAGCAGATGTCTTTGCTCATTTTGACTATGGTTTTCGGGTATTTGGTCTATCCGTTGCTGAATTTAAACAATATGAAGCGCAGTTTTTACCGATTCTAGATCAAGTAATCAAAAATAAATTGGCATTCGAATTAAATGCTAAGAGCGCTTACTTGTATGACAATTTAGCGTTATATGAATATGTCATCGATTTATATCTTTCACGTGGTGGTACCTTGTTTAGTGTTGGATCAGATGGGCATTACCTTGAACATTTCCGTTTCCATTTCGATGATCTTTTTGCTCTGTTAAAAGCAAAAGGTGTGACGGAATTAGCGATTTATCAAAAAGGAAAGCGAATTATGGTTCCATTACCAGTCTAAAAAAACGTCCTCAGCATCAAAAGTGAGGACGTTTTTTTAGATTTCTTTTTCTAAAATCGGACAAATACGATCTTGTTTTCCTAAAGGAAAATGTTTGATCCCGATTTTTTTAAATCCATGACGTTCATAAAAACGAATACCTGCATGATTTTTTTCATAAACAGTCAAACGTAAATAACGTTTTTGTTTCGTTTTAGCATAACGATTCGCTTCATAGAGTAACCGTTGCCCTAACCCTTTGTTTTGATAATCTTTGAGCAGATAGAGCCGTTGAATCTCTATAGCATCTTTTTCATCATTGACTTTCATATAACCAATGAGTATTTGATGATCCTTAATACCAATAAATTTACTGGTTGACTGTGCCAATTCTACTGCCAATATTTCAGTTGTCAATTGTGTCTGTAAATATCCTTGCATATCAAGTGGATCTGCGCCATCGATAAACGATTCATAAAAACTGACAACACTTACAACTTGTAAAGCATCTAGATCATCATAATCTAAATACGCTAGTGTGATTTGATTGTTCATCTAACTCCTCCTTTTGACATAGTATACTATAAATCACCCGTGGTGCTAGTTAATTTTAATATCCTAAAGAATATCTCAAAGTTCCTTCAAAACGTCGTTGTGCTCGACTTAATAGAACACTGTAAGCCAGTAATATGCTTTCAAATCTACTCTCTAGCCCTTTAACAGAACGTGAGTTGAAATTTTGACAACCTAATTTTTCTAAGGAAGAAAAAACAGTCTCAACTGTTTTTCTTTGTTTTCCAAGTAAGCTGTGATCTAGTTTTTCTGATTTATCCATGTTTTTACGTGGCGGAACGGATATAGTAATGCCCTTAAGGGCAAGCTTTTCATGGATTTTATGGCTAATATATCCTTTGTCCCCTAGGATATTGGGAAGATTCGCTTCTTCCGATAAAGTCTCTAACACTTTCACGTCATGGACACCTGGATTCGTGATTGAGTAAGTAATCGGAAAGCCAGTCTTAGTAACGATCATATGAATTTTAAGACCATAAAAATAAGATTTTTTTGTTGAGTTATAGCCAACTTTGGCTATTTGATTCAATAGTTTTGCTTGTCTATTTCTAACTGGTTTACATAATGGACTAGAAAAACTATCTATAATTCCGACTAGTTCACCTTTGGTGAGCTTCTTGATGAAAAAGTATCGAATAATCTTGATAGTGTAAGCTAAGTTTGAACTTAAGCGAGTGAATCGACTCCTACTAGCAAAGTCACCATTAGGAAATAAGACGGAACAAACCGCTCTATACGTGGCTCTTTGGCTAGTATAGCCATTAATTATTCCCCATATAACACAAGCAATAATCACTGTATCGCGTTGCTTCAGTTTATCAGTATTTCTTCGGTTTTTAATCTTATCTGGTACACAATTGTGGTATATGTTAGAAACAGTTCTCATAATTTCCTTGAATGTTATAAAAGTATCTGTATAATGTTCAGTATATTTTGATGAACGCATATGTAGTCCTCATTTCTTGGGAATTTTGAGACTACTATATGCGTTTTTTTGTTGATTTACCAACATGTTTAGACATTTTCCTCTAGGGAAAAATTAACTAGCACCACGGGTATACTTTATAGTTTATAAAAACAACTTAGTGTTAATTTAGAGTGTACCCTAAATAGTCAATAATGTAATCTTGAAAAATACAGTTTGTCATTTTCATATTTAATTGGCCCAGTTTTCTAATCATTTGTCACCTAGCGCTGAAAATTTATGCCATTTATC
>NZ_JXLB01000035.1 GCF_001886195.1 Enterococcus ratti
GTCATCGACAGATGACTTTACCCTCTAATCTTAGTATGTTTTTTAAAACCTAATATTTGGCCAAAAAACTTGATAGTAAAGTTAAGCCTTTTTCTAACACTTCTTTTTTACAGCAATAACCTAAACGCGCATGTTTTGGCAAACCAAATGCACTTCCGGGAACCAGCAACACACCTGTTTCTTCTAACAACTCCACACAAAATTGGGTATCTTCACCTTCGATAGCCAATTTAATAAAAGAAGTCGATACATAATTAGGCGCAACCAACGCTACTTTGGACTCAGAAGCTGCCCATTTTTTTAAAAGCGTGAGGTTTTCTGAAATAATTGCTTTGTTTCGATCGAGGATTTTTTCTTTATTTTTTAATACGTGAACCGCCAGCTCATCAGATAAAACACCTCCACAAATCATCGTATAATCTCGATATTTTCTGAAATTTTCTGTTAATTCTTCGTTAGCTGCGATCCAGCCAATCCGTATTCCCGGTATCGAGTACGTTTTTGAAAGGGAGTTGGTGGCAATCCCTTTGTCATATAAATCAGCTATCGAAACAAAGTCACCAGTATCTGTCAACGGTGCATAAACTTCATCAACCAATACATACGCCTTTATTTTTTTAGCAATTACAACAACTTGCTCTAATGTTCTTCGGTCTAGTAATGTTCCTGTAGGATTATTCGCACTATTTAAACAAATTAGCTTTGTTTCAGGTTTCACTGCTGCCGCTAATTTTTCTACATCAAACTGCCAATTTTCTTCTTCTTTTAATTGAATAAAATCTACGTTAGCTCCCAAGGACTTGGGAATATCATAAAGCTGTTGATAAGTCGGTAACATGGAAACTACATGATCACCCGGCTTAATTAACGCATACAATACTAATAGATTTGCCCCTGTTGCGCCATTTGTCTGCAAAATATTTTGAGGTTCAACTTTATTATAAAGTGCTGCTACTCGTTCTTTAAATTCAGTGGAGCCTTCAATCCAGCCATAATCTAAAGAAATCTGCCTTCGTTGTTCAAAAAAATCTTTCACCGACGTTCCATCCAATTCAATCAACTCTTCCAAAGTTAGTGCTTCGATAGAGCTTTGAGCAATATCATACACTGCTTTTTTTTCCCAATGATTAAGCCATTCTTCCACACCAAAATTTGCAATATCCATTTAAAATTCCTCCTATATCTTAATCGTTCCTACAGCAAGTAATAAAATTGAAAGGAGTGCTGCACCGACAATCATTCCAATCGTTAGCTTTTCTTTGCCTGTCATTTGATGATTGGTTTCCTGACAAGTCTTCCAATAAAAATAAAAACCCGGAATATAAGCAATGCTACATAATAAAACATATGAAAAACCGGCTAAAGTGATCCCTGCTACTTCAAAAGTAACAGCAAGACTACCGATAGCAACTTGTTTATAATTTTTTTGCTGAAAAGAAAATTGAACTTGATACCAACCGACTAATAAATAACAGATCAAAATAGCCGCTGTACACAATGAATAAGCAAATTGATATGCATAATCTGTTAACAAAAATGTTAATAAAAAAAGATTCGTTAAAATTGCAGTTAACATCAAAGAATAAGTAGGTGCCTTTTTATTATTAGTTTTTCCAAAAATTTTTGGTAGCAATCCTTGCTGTGCCATTAGCCTCGTTGTCTCTGCTGGCAACATCGTCCAAGAAAGCCATGAACCAATAATTGAGAGAATCAGTCCAATATTAATAACCACCGCTCCCCAATTTCCAATAGCTTCCCTTAAAATATTAGCCATTGCAGGTTGTGAAATCATTGCAAGTTTGCTTTGAGGCAAAAGTCCGTAGGGTAATAAAGAAGCAAAAATATAAATAAACAACAAACACACTAAACCCAAGATTGTCGCTTGTTGTGCATCCGAACGTTTTTTTGCTCGATTGGCTAAAACGCTTGCGCCTTCGATCCCGACAAATACCCACATCATTACCATTAAGCAACTTTTGATTTGTTCCCAAAGACTTGCTTGAGCAGAAGTGGAATACGTAAGATTTTCTGACATATTTCCCCAAAAATCAGCTGTAAACACTTTTAATTTGAAGGAAAGAACCATAAAAATTATAAATAAAAATAAAGGCACTAATTTGCAAAACGTCACGAGTATATTTATCACACTAGCACTTTCAATTCCATTATTCACTAATAAAGTTAATCCCCAAATAAATAAACTCGCCAAAAGAATTGAGGAAAGGTTTTGCCCTCCTTTAACTATTGGAAAAAACTCCCCCATTGCATTCATCAACATAGTCGCAAAAGCCACATTTCCTAGCCAAGCCGACAGCCAATAGCCCCAACCGCTAATAAATCCACCTAACTTTCCAAAAGACGCTTGCGCATAGCCGAAAATACCTCCGTCTAAATCTGGATGTTTTGCTCCTAAATGATTTAATGATAAAACCAACGCTACCATACCGATTCCTACAACTAGCCATGCCACCATTGCTGGAGCAGGAGCAGCAGTCCTTGCTAAATCACTCGTAATTCCAAAGATCCCACTTCCTATCGAAGAACTGACTACTAAAGCCACCAATCCTAATTTACTAATTCCTACTGTTTCTTTCGCCATTTCCCTCACACCTTTTTTTATTCAGTTTTAAAAAATGATTATTCATACAAAAACAGCCATATATAAATATATTTATTCATTTTAATAGATATTATGTACTTTTTATTCGCTTTTTTCAAGATTTATTTGAATAAAAATACAATATTTTTTAAAAGTCTAGAAAATCCGCTTACATTTTTTACTTTCACCATTTTGATCTATCCTCCTTTCTTTGTAAGAACAATCAATTGGTTTATTTACTAACAGTACCAGTTAAAAAAAAGAAGGCTAGCACCTTCTCTTAATGATGTGATTTCTTATTAACTTAAACATATTGTAATACTTTTGTCTCTTGGTAAGCATGATCAATTAAGCCTCCACCCAAGCATTCCATCCCATTATAAAATACGACTGCTTGTCCGGGTGTAATTGCACGTACCGGTTCATCAAAAATAACATCTGCACGGTTACCTTCTAGTAGGTGAACCGTAACAGGTACATCCTGTTGGCGATAACGGAATTTAGCACTACATTTAAATTCCTTTGGCATGCTTTCATTTGTAGTAAAGTGAATCTCACTTGCATCAAGACTGGTAGCATACAATGCCGGATGGTGAAATCCTTGCCCAACATATAATGTATTGGTAGCCAAGTCTTTTCCTACAACAAACCATGGTTCTTGAGAAGTGCCACCGCCACCGATACCTAAGCCTTGTCGTTGACCAATTGTATAATACATCAAACCAGCATGTTGTCCTTTCACTGTACCATCAAGCGTCACCATATTTCCTTTTTTTGCTGGCAGATAGTTACTTAAAAATTGTTTGAAATTCTTTTCGCCAATAAAGCAAATCCCTGTTGAATCTTTCTTTTTAGCCGTAGCTAAACCGGCACGTTCTGCTATGGCTCGTACTTGCGTTTTTTCCATACCCCCTAATGGAAACATAGTTTTCGATAATTGTTCTTGTGACAATTGGTTAAGAAAATACGTTTGATCTTTGTTCTTATCTACCCCGCGAAGCATGTGAGAAATGCCATTTTCATCTTTTACCACTTGTGCATAATGTCCAGTAGCTACATATTCCGCCCCTAAATCCATAGCATAATCCAAAAAGGCTTTAAATTTGATTTCTTTGTTACACATCACATCTGGATTAGGGGTGCGACCGGCACGATATTCTGCTAAAAAATATTCAAAAACACGATCCCAATATTCTTTTTCAAAATTGACAGAATAATAGGGAATGCCAATTTGTGAAGCAACTTTTGCAACATCTTTATAATCTTCTGTAGCTGTACATACGCCATTTTCATCCGTGTCATCCCAATTTTTCATAAAAATTCCAATAACGTCATAGCCTTGTTCCTTTAATAAAAGTGCTGTTACAGATGAGTCGACACCGCCGCTCATTCCAACGACAACGCGTGTCTTGCTGTTGTCTTTCATCGTATCACCATCATTTCAATTAGATTCTGAAACATCTACGAGTTGAAGGTCGCAACTTTTCAGTGCTTTCCATTATACGATATATTTTTGAAAATTTCACCCTTTATTTCTCAAAGCGTGAAATCGTTTCTTTTATCAAAAAATGAAAAAATAATGTCGTAACGAAGATCGTTTTCACAAAAAGCACTACCAATTAACAAGTAAAGTGATCACTCAAAACATACAGACTTTTTTCAACATATTGTATTATTAGGGTCATGATATAGTAGGACAACAAATAAGTGACAAGCAAATAATTAAACATTTAAAAACGCTCTTCTTACTTGTAAGCAGAGATTAAAATATTGGAACTATGTTTTAGAGATATCTCCAATTACTTTTGAAAAACCAGCCATTATGAGCAACCATACTTTCTTATATATATGAATTATTTTTCATTTTATTACTACAACATTCCTTTTTAAAAAAGAAGCAACTTTCCTTTTCTGTTGCTTCTTTTCTTCTTTTCTATTTATCACTTATTTTTTCAAATAATCCACGGCTAATCATACTATCCATTAAAAAATAAAATTTATCTTGACACATTTTTTGCTTGTCATCTTTAAAAATATTGACGGCTTTTAACCCATTCGCTGTAGTAATCGACATCTTTAACGTTTGGAGGTCTTTTGAAACTGTGATTTTTAATTTAAGCCCAGTCTTACTTTGAGGGGTAGCGTCTAAAGGACGAATTAATTGATAGTTACCGCCATTTGTTTCTGTAAACCCATTGTCTTTAAGCGTATAGCGTTTTGCGTCTGAATGCAGGCGATAACTTGTCTTCGCCCCTAATACTGTGGCTGTTTTTGCAAATGCCATAATTCTCACCTCGGTAAAATTAGTTTCTTCTTTTATTATAAAAGTTTCTTTCTTTATTTACTAGGTTTTTCTTTCTCAAAGTGATTGTACTAGAACGTCAATAAAGCGTTTAATTTCTTCTGTAGTATTCCCATAGCCAAAACTAATACGAATCGATTCTTTTAAAATTGGGGTATTTTTTCCATACATGGCTTCTAATACATGAGAAGGTTCGATATTTCCTGCAGTACAAGCAGAACCAGTAGAAATCGCAATCCCATTTAAATCTAACTTCATTAAAAGTAACTCGTTCATCACTCCGGAGAGACGTAGATTTAGCACGTGAGGCAATTTATTTTTTACATCCCCATTTATTTGATAAGGGATTCCTTCTTTTTCCAGAGTAGTCAAAATTAATTGTTGAAATTCGGTATATTTTTTATTTCTTGCTTGTCGTTCTTCACTAGTAAGAACACTGGCTGCTTGAGCCATTCCCCAGATTCCTACAAGATTTTCTGTACCTGCACGGCGTTTTTCTTCTTGTTCTCCGCCTAAAAGCAGCGAAGGAATGTTGACTCCATCTTTCTTATACAAAAAGCCCACACCTTTTGGTCCATTGATTTTATGTGCAGAAACACTTAATAGATCAATTCCTAATTCTTTGGGATGAATGGTTTGACTTCCATAAGCTTGTACAGCATCTGTATGAAAATAAGCTGGGTGATTCTGTAGTCGTTCCCCAATTTCTTTTATCGGCATTAAATTACCGGTCTCGTTATTGCCAAACATGATTGACACTAAAATGGTGTCTGCTCTTAATGCCTGCTCAAATATTTCTAACGAAAGATTGCCCTTTTCATCCACAGGTAAATAGGTTACTTCAAAGCCTTTCGTTTCTAAAAATTTCATTGTATTCAGTACAGCTGGATGCTCGATTGCTGTCGTAATCAAATGATTGCCTCGTGTTTTACGTGAAAAAGCTGTTTCAAGAATTGCTGTATTGTCTCCTTCTGTTCCTCCGCTGTTAAAAATAATTTCATGCTCACTGACTTGTAGACTATTAGCAATCATTTGTCTGGCCGTTTCTAGCTTTTCATGAGCCATTCGTCCAAATCCATGAATACTCGAAGGATTCCCAAATGTTTTTTGCATCATCATAGTCATTTCTTGAATAACTTTTGGGTGCATGGGTGTAGTTGCTGCATGATCCAAGTAGATTTTTTCCAACACTTTTCATCCCTTCCAAATAGAACTAGACACATTCTAGCATAAAATAATCAAGTTCCCAAAAGAACTATTCCTTAAATTGTTAGCAACTAGAATGAAAAATAAGACTCATTTGACAATCGTTGGATTCACGATAACCAAACAAATCTTATTTGCACTAAAAAATAATTAATCAAAACTTTTTTCTTCTAAGCGAAACAACGGACTCATTGGTGTATTTTCATGAATTCGTTTAACGGCTTCTCCCATGAGGTTTGAGCAAGTAATAATCGTTAAATTATTTGGGTGACGCTTTATTTGCGTAAAAACAGAATCAGTGATGCAAATATCTTTAATCGGTGCGTCTTCTAAAATTTGCTTGGCAGGAAACGACAATAGTCCGTGTGAAGCACAAGCATAAATCTCTTTTGCGCCATTTTCTTTTAAAACTTTTGCTGCTCGAGACAGAGTTGCACCAGTATTTAAGATGTCATCCACCATGATACAGATTTTTCCTTGGACATCTCCAATCACATAGCTACTATTTTCATTCACATTTTCTGCATGATCAACGATCGCAAGGGTACTATTTAAATACTCAGAAAGACTTCTTGCGCGTTGAACGCCACTGTTTTTTGGAGATACGACAACAATGTCATCACCTATTAAACCAAGTTGTCGATAATAATGAGCAAATAATGGCATTGTAAACAAGTTGTCTACAGGAATATCAAAAAATCCTTGCACTTGAACGGTATGCAGATCCAATGTTAACACACGAGTGGCACCGGCTTCTTGCAACAAATTTGCAATCAGTTTTGCTGTGATTGGTTCATGAGGCTTGGCTGTTCGGTCTTGTCTTGCATAACCATAATAAGGTAAAACGATATTAATTGTTTTAGCACTGGCACGTTTCATCGCATCAATCATAATTAACAGCTCCATATAGTAATCATTGACGGGTTGATTCGTTGATTGTACAATATAAACATGATCTCCACGAATACTTTCTTCGATATTGATCGAAATTTCTCCATCACTAAATTGCTTTACTACACTTTTTCCTAGCTCTGTTCCAAAAACTTTTGCAATTTTTTCTGCTAATGGTCGATTGCCATTTAGACTAAAGATTTTCAACCTGTCATCCTGATACTTTTTACCCATGTTGTCCTCCCTAAAGTTCTCTCTTCTTCGATAGTTTAACACACTTTTTCAAGTTTTTCTGTTTATTTCTATAAATATTTAAGGAAGTGAAACTGTTCCATTGCACCATCTAGCAGGGATGATTTGCTGAGTATTTCCCCAATTATCGTGTACTTTGTAAAAACGTGCTCCTGAAGAAGATTCATAATAAGCATATGCCGTTACCCAATGATTCCCATACGTGCTTCCCAACACTTTCAAGACACCTAAAAGCACAGGTTTTCCTTGCCGTATTCGCTTGGTTGCTCGTTGCCAAGAACCTAAAAACGTGCTTCGTGCTGCTAAGGAATTGCCGGCATGTGCTAAAAATTTGGTTATTCCTTTACTGACTTGTAAAGGAACTGTCGGCAAGCCTAAAGGTTGGATTGTTTTTCTTAAAGCTTCAGTTAGTTGCTGACAATCTTTACTGCCTTTTTCTCGTAAATTTGGCGGGAGATAAAATTCATTCTGAAAATCCTGATAATAAGCAAGAAGTACTGTCGCAGCATAAGTACCACAAAGATATCCAGAAGGAGTACGCCAATTTTTGTAATTTAAAAAACGTTTTTCAGGTACCCCTATCCAGCAATCTACGAATGCTGACTGCATTTTTTTTGAGGTAATTAATGACTCATAAGTTTCATAAATTTTCAATTCGTCAGGCACAATATCTTTTTTCGTTTTAAACGTTTGATATGATTCCATTTTTTCTAGATAAGAATCGGCTGCTGGTCCATATTCAAGTGGTTGTTTATTTTGGTCAAGAATCAAATAACTGCCATCTTCAAAAATCAAGGTGAATACTAAATTCCCTTCTTTAGAGATGAACGGTTCAATCGCATTTAAACGTTTCTTTTTGCCGTCTATCGTTAAATCAATTATTTTCTTTCTTACATCTTTCAGAATTAATCACCTCCGACTCCTCAATTATAAGGTAAAAAATGAGAAAAATAAATGAGAAAAACCATAGGCAGCCACACGTTACTGACTAATCTTTTACCATGGATTTTCTTCTTAAAATTTGTTTATTCCTTCGTTTTGTATCATAATAGAAATATTAGACAAAAACTATTTTACGAGGAGTGATGAGTGAATGAACAAAGAACGTTTAAAACAAGACTTTTTCGAAGCAGTAAATGAAGAATGGTTAAAAACTGCAAAAATTCCTGCCGACAAACCAGCGGCTGGTGGCTTTCAAGACTTAGTAGACGAAATTGACGAACGCTTAATGAAAGACGTGGATCAAATGCTAGTTGATCCTCAAATAATCGAATCAGAGAAGATGCGTCATTTTCTTTATTTTTACCAGTTAGCAAATGACTATGACAGAAGAAACAAGTTAGCTGAAAGGCCATTAATTCCTTTGCTGGAACGGATTGAAAAAATCGAATCTTTTGAAGACTTAAACCAACAATTACCAGAATGGACACTAGCTAGTTTACCGCTGCCGTTAAGTTTAGATGTAGATGCTGATATGAAAAATGCTCAAACAAATGCTTTATTTGCTTATCCTCCGGCTTTGTTTTTACCAGATAAAACGTACTACACCGCAGAACACCCAAATGGAAATCAATTATTAGGAGTTTTCTTTGATATGATGGTTCAATTAGTCGAACTTTGTGGAAAAGAAAAGAGCCAAGCAGAAGCCATTGTAGAACAAGCGATTCAATTTGATAAATTAATCGCTCCGCACGTAAAAAGTTCCGAAGAAAAAGCCGATTATAGTACTATGTACAACCCACAATCTTTTGAAACCTTCATTCACCACACTGAACAATTGGATTTGGAAAAGCTAATAGTGGGCTTAATTGGTACAACACCGGACAAAGTAATCGTTACTGATCCTGCTTACTTTGAACAATTAGCAAAACTTTTAACTGTCGATCATTTTCAATTAATTAAAAGTTGGATGATTGTAAAAACAGTTCATTCACTAAGTCGTTATCTATCAGAAAAATTCAGACAAGTGAGTGGAATTTTTTCTCGGGCTCTTTCAGGCATCGATGAAGCAATGCCGCAAAAAAAAGCAGCCTATTATTTAGCTGCTAGTCAATTCGATCATGTAGTAGGCAATTATTACGGGAAGAAATACTTTGGCGAGGCGGCAAAAAAAGATGTGGAGCAAATGATTCAAAAAATGATTCGTGTGTATAAAAAACGCTTGGAAGAAAACAACTGGTTAAGCCGTCATACTAGAAAAAAAGCCATCATCAAACTAGAAAAACTAGGCATACAAGTTGGCTATCCGGAAAACATTCCTTCTTTATTCAACCAGTATAAAACTGTCACAAAAGAAAAAGGCGGAACACTACTTTCTAATGCTTTAGCCTTTAGTAAAATAGCTATAAAAGATCGCTTTGCTCGCTGGAACCAGCCAGTGGATCGTACCGAATGGGAAATGAGTGCTGATACGGTAAATGCTTATTACCATCCATTTAGAAATATCATCGTTTTTCCCGCCGCCATTTTACAAGCACCTTTTTATAGCTTAACCCAATCAAGTGCAGCAAATTTCGGTGGAATTGGTGCTGTCATTGCACATGAAATTTCCCATGCTTTTGATAATAATGGCGCTTTATTTGACGAATACGGCAATTTAAATAATTGGTGGACGGAAGAAGATTTGATACACTTTCAAAATAAAGCCCAAGCTATGATTGAAGAATTTGATGGTTTACCTTTTGCCGATGGACAAGTCAACGGCAAACTCACAGTCTCTGAAAACATTGCAGACGCCGGCGGTCTAAGTTGTGCATTAGAAGCCACAAAAACACAAGAAAGCTACTCACTAAAAGATTTCTTTTATAGCTGGGCCACCATCTGGCGCACAAAAGCAAAAAAAGAATATCAACAACTGCTGCTGCAAATCGACGTACACGCTCCAGCTAAATTACGTGCCAACGTTCAACTGAAAAACCTTGATGAATTCTATGAAACATTTGCAGTTAGTGAAGAAGATGACATGTACCTCCCCCCTGAAAAACGTGTGCATATTTGGTAAAGCTGTAAAAATTACTATCGGCTGTAAAAATTACGAACACAACCTTAAAAACAGTTCCTCATTTTTTTAGACTTTAGATTTAATTTTGCAAAAGTCATGCTATGAACACTGTGTATCCAAATATTTTAAAAAAGACGCTTTATCCTTATTAATAAAGTCAAAAAGAGACTGGGATAATAATCAGAGAGAAATTTGATTATTGCCCCAGTTTTTTTATTTTTGGGTACACAAAAAGCATTCGTCCATGTTAAGATTAAAGCATCTAAACCCAACCAGAAAAGAAGCGAGTGCCCTTATGTTTAAAGATTAAATCCATTCTTAGATCAATTTTTATAGTAGCACAAAGAGCTACCAGAATACATTGGGGCAAACGTAGGTATGGTAGTGAAATTATATGTATATTCACAGTGTTCTACATAATCCTTTCTTAATTACTTATAACGGTTACTATAAAGAAATTCAAAAGAAAGTGAATCCGCCCATTTTACATAGAAAATTGATCCTACCTTAAAGAAGAAAATGATTATTTTGGCAAAACGTTTCGATTACTTTTGAATAAA
>NZ_JXLB01000036.1 GCF_001886195.1 Enterococcus ratti
TTGGTATACAAGGGTTCTAGCTTTTTTGTTTTGATAAAAATATTAAAGGTCTGTGCTTTTGTCTGTATCTTTATATTTATTCTTGATTAATTCTCTTTTGTATTCATAAAATCCTGCTAATCTTTGCTGTTTGAAATAGTTATACATACACAAGATTATAGAAATAAAGGTGCAAGTGAATAGAATAACTACAAGAAAATCACTAATCTCTTTACTAATATCAGGAATTTCAAAATTATCTAATTCTTTTAAAGAAATTTGGTTTTCTTTTTCGTAAAGTTCCATTACTTTTGGGAAAAGTAGAGTAATTATACTGGTTTTTATCGAATAATTGGTTGATATTCCAACGAGAAGTACACTAGCAAGCGAAATTATCAACGCCCAAATATTTGAAATTTGAAATTTTTTATCGTTTTTATATTCCTCAATGTAACAATCAACTTCCTCGATATACTTAGTATTTTTTTTAGCAAATTTATAATAATGATTTTTAATAAAGTTTGTGTCAGGCATAATTTGTACTCCTTATAAAAATTAAATTCCTACAAAGTTAGCAAACTTATTCGCTGTTTTTTCTGCTTCTTCGGGCATTACATGAGAATAAATTTCTAAGGTAATTTTTATATCCTTATGCCCTAGTCGTTCGCTGACCTCTTTGACAGGTACGCCAGCTTGTAATAATAGACTAGCGTGTGTATGTCTAAAATGATGAGGTGTGATCTGTGGCAAATCATATTTTTTTATTAGATACTTTAACCAGTCATTCACAACTTGCGGATAATATAATTCATTGCGTTCGTTAGTAAAAATATATTGTTTATCGCTCGAAGTGTTGAAACCAAGTGCTAAATAGTCTGTACGTTGCATTGTACGCCATTTAGATAATGTTTTGAGTGTTTCATCATCTAAACTGATTGTACGTTTACTAGTGGCTGTCTTAGGCGTCTGAATGAGTATCTGATTATTTTCATCGAGTGCTAGAGTTTTACCAATCATCACGCTTTTATTTGAAAAATCAATATCTTTCCACTGCAACGAAAGCAATTCGGATTTTCTAGCCCCACTGAAAGCTAGTAAGCGAAAAAAAGTCATTTGCTTATAATTTCCGAATTGCTTTAAGCATTCAAAAAAATGAATGAGTTGTTCTTTCGTGTAGTACTGTAACTTTTTTTCTTCTTGTTGCGCTCTTGGTAAAATTGTTTTTGCCATTGGGTTGCTATTCATCAATTCCATCGCTTCACCATATCGCATAATTTGAGCTGTTACTTTCCTAAAATATGGATACTGTTTGTAGCCTTGTTTAAACCACTTGTTAACGAGGGTTTGGCAGTAAACAACGGTAATATCATGCAATAGATAATTGCCTAAATAAGGCAAGACATGTTTTTCTACAAAACGTCTATTTAAAGCGATCGTAGAAGGTTTTACATTTAAGCGATGTTGAGCTAACCACATCTCATATAAGTCTTTAAATGTCTTTACTGATTCATCTCTCTCAACGCCGTTTTCCTCAACGTCTTTTAACAGGTTCGCTAGCGCTATTTGTGCTTGTTTCTTCGTTTTAAAGCCTTGTCGCTTACGATAAACATTTTTCCCTTTGCTATTCTTTCCTACGTAAACATTAAACATATAGGCGGTTGTACCGTCTTTTTTTGTATACTTTTTAATCTGTGTCATGTTTTTCTCCTATCTACCACCATGCCAATAGTGTAGATATGTATGAGGAGTGTTAGCCTCAATGATTAATTTGTTTATTATTTAATTGGTTTAATAGTTAGTTCTTTATCACCGAAAGGTGTTTCGAGAAATATTTTTAAAGGTTTATTTTTGCGATTTGCGCAATTTTGTAAATCTTCATTCACTATATTTTGTTCAATTAATTCAAAGCATGTGTTTTTTATTTGAGTTTGAAAAATTATAGACACATTTTCGTAAACGTCAGCTATGAAACTTTTTCCATTATAGTTATCCTCTAAAATAATTTCTATATCAAATCCTTCAGGCGCATTGCTTTCATCGATAGGTGAAATTTTATAGATATTTATACACATGGAATATTTAATTTGTTTCATTTTTTTATTTACGAAGATTTCAATGATATAACGAGCTTCTCCAAAGATGTCCAAATACTCATTTATTAGAAAATTAGCTCGCTCTTCGGTATTTCCTGAAGAGAGTATTTTCTCTTTCTCGCTGTCTACATTCTTTATAACTCTTTTTCTGTATTCTGGAATATCAAAATTATATTTTAGAATAAATGGAGCATAATCAAAGAATTCACTTGGAGTAATTCCAAAATAATTACATAACTTATCGAGTGTTTTATATTGAACTCCGTCTCCTGTGTTGTTGACTAATGATGACAAAGTTGAACGAGCTATTCCAGTTTCTTCTGAAACTTTGGCTGCCGTTAACTCTCTCTCTGCTATTAATACAGCTAATTTATTTCTAAGCATTATCTTGTCTCCTTTTTTTGATAATTGTAGCATACTCACATCAATAATATCAATAAGCACTAATTTTATTGTTGACAATCAAAAAAAACAGTTATAACATATAGCTACAAAATGTTTCGTTTTGGCTTCATTTTGTAGCTATATCGATTATTTGGGGGTAGGGATATGAAAATAAAAGCAAATGCAAAAATCAGAGAAAGAATTGAAAAAAATCGTATTTTATATTGGGAGGTAGCGGATAAAGTCGGTATTGCGCAAAGTAATTTATCTGTATGGTTACGAACAGAAATGCGTGATGATCGCAAAGCACGAGTAGAAAAAGCGATTGATGAGTTGTTAGCTGAACGGAAAGCGTAGCAACACCGGAAATATCGGGGCTGTTAAAAGTGGTCGTTTAGGTCGACCATAAAGAGTAGTTTTAACTACGGTTGTTAATTATCCCCATAAGTGGGGATGATTATTTCCCAAGAAATCGGGAAGAAAGGAGGTGTAGAGATGACTGTAGCCGAACCGCAAAAATTGCAACTAGAAGTAAGCCACACGCTGGCAAAAGAGCAATTGAATGGTATTTATCAGGGTATCTATCAAACGATGTTACAAGCGATTGAGGACGCTCGTAGAGATAGCGAGCTGGATCGTGACTTGATGATGAGTAAAGCGGAATGTCAGAGGTTTCTCAATGTTTCCAGTGATTATTTCGAGGAATTGCTAGCGATGGGATTGCCACAAGGCAGGACATTATCATCTCGTAAGGTTGTTTATAGTAAACGTCAAATACGAGCTTGGTTACTAGAAAATGATTTATAAAACCACCATGCCAGAGTGTAGCAGTAATCAGGCAAGCACATAGTTTTGGAAAACAAATAGTAGTGAGATGACATCTCACAGTTTTAAGGAGGTATAAACTAATGGAAGGATTAGTATTAGCACAAGAAGAATTGTTTCAGGGTATCAGTTGCGACCTTTGGGTGGATAACAAAGGGAATCCTTACATGACCATTCAACAACTTGCTAATGCGTTGGAATATAAAAGTAAATCGGGTATAGAAAATATCATCTCAAGAAATCCATATTTGAGAAGTAAAGAATTTTCAGGTACCCACAGATTGGCGGTACCTAAATCAAAAGGAGGAACGCAAGAAACAATCGTATTTACTCGTGATGGCATTATGGAAATTAGCTTTCTGTCACCTAAACCAAAAGCTCGTGAATTTAGGGCGTGGGCAAGAAAAGTCCTTAACGGATTTATAGATGGTCAACTTGTATGGAAAGAACGGCGAAAAATTAGCAAAGAGAGTCATAGAGATTTAAACACTATAATTGCTAAGCATTTCCCTGCGGAAAAAGTACAAATTAGATGCATTAATTTTTCTCAATTGTTATGCGAGTTGGTAACAGGCTACAAATCAGTAGGAAGCTATAAGAAAAGCTTAGGTGTATCTGATGGTCGAGCGTTAGCTGAGTTATTAGATGAGCAACAACTAAAGAAATACAATGATTATTTAAATCGAATAGCTGTTTTTCTGGATTCTGGATTTACCTTTAAGGATATAGCAACGATTTTAAAAGGTGATTCAATTAATATTAAGATTGAAACCAAAAAGAAGGAGATAGCGAGATGAAGTTGTACTTATTAACGAGTAATACGCATATGGATAGTGTGGAGGAGTTTCCTAATTTTGAAATTATCGGAGTATTTGATTCACTTGAAAAGGCGCAGGAAGTAAAGCAAAGTTACGCTTTGGAGTTAACATCAAGTATTTTAGATATTCCAATCAGTGAAAAAGACTATCTACTTAAACAAGACGAATACAAAGCTACAGCAGATATACTTTTTATTGATGAAGTAGAGTTAAATCATGAATACCGGAATAAAAAACTGGAGTATGAATTGATTGGATAGGAGAAAACAAACATGTACGAGAGAAAAGAAAAAGCCTTTACTCGATTAGTCTTGGCGGACAGAGTAAAAGGCAAGAAAAGTAGGGAACATCCCTATAAACTTTTCTCTAGTATAGCACATTGACAATAGAATAAAAGCATGCAGTTTATATTTTTGGGAAAGTGCTTGACTTATCGGAACTCAAATATTAATATGTATTTGTGGAACGCAAAAAGTAGGTGATGAGATGAGTCCACGCATTGGCAGACCTAAAAAAGAAAATCCTTTGAATGTTGATGTAAAAGTCCGTATTGATAAAGAAACGGACGAAAAAATAAAAGCTTATGCTGAAAAGCACGAGCTTACTCGAACTGAAGTCATCAGAAAAGGAATCAAACTTATTTTAGAGTCTGATAAATAAAAAGTACTCTCTAGCTGTTCGAACTTTGGACGGCAAGAACAACTAGAGAGCAGTGTACCGTATAAACGGCATGCAAATATAATATCACTGTATGCCTTTATACGTCAATGGCATGGCTTGTTTGCTGTGCGTGAAAGTATAAGGGTATTTTTCTATACCCTTATTCAAACAAACGAATAAGGGCTTTTTTGCGCCCTCAAAACTGGAGGAAATGCAAATGAAAAAATTAAATGAAATTGCTTATGAAGTGGTAGATTTACAAGCTCCCATGAAAGTGATTGTCAATTATTTAGATTGTATCAAGTTCCAAACTACTAAAGCTAAAAATAGTGAAGATGTAGCGTTAATCTTTCATAGTTTGGTGAATAATCGTGGTTTAGATAATGTAATAGGGACTCTAGAAATGCTAAGTGATCGAGCGGAAGAATTATCTGAACTTATCTTAGACTATTCTGATGTGGAGGGAACAGCCGATGAACAAGCGTAGAAATCTATTTTTGTTCGCTTTTCTTATTGGATCATTTACAAAATGGTTGCCGTTTTTTTTGTGGCTAGTATGTGTTGTTCCTGTAGGTGTTTGTTTATATATAGGCTATGACTTTTATGTGGCGGAGTATGAGAACGGAGGCGCTCGATAATGAATGTAAAACAAATGCTTTAAGCGATAATTCTTTTGATTTAGTTGAAATTGCCGAATCAATGGAGGTAACAGAATGAATTTAGTCAAAGTAAAAAATAATCAAGTTGTAACAACTAGTTTGCATATTGCTGAAGTATTTGGAAAACAACATAAGGGTAAGGAATACATCGAAAACAAGCTTGAGGAATTAGGATATACAAGAAAAGAGGTAGCAGAATGATAGAAGAAACAAAATATTTGAAATTGGTTGAAAATATCTCTTTTAATGATGAAAGAGTGGATAAACTAGATAGTTTAAGCAAGAAACGTGTTTACACTAATATATGGCTAAAATTGCAAATCATAAGTATTTTATATTACGAAGGCGGATCAATACCGCTACATTGGCTTGAATTGTCAGAAAAGATACGCCAACCAATCAATGACATAAAAAAGACGGTAAGGTTGTTAGAAGAATTAGGAATGGCAGAAGTTCTAGTATCCAATAGAAAATACTATGCTTTTGACCCAGAGATAGCAGACACGCAAGAATTTCTAAGTATGCCATCTCAAGCACAAAGTTTATATTTTCAATTAGGTATTCATGCTGACGAGAATGGCTATAATCATAAACCCAAAGCTGTTGCTAGAATGGCAAACATTTCAGAAGAGTATTTACAAACGTTAGAGCAAAATAATTTTATTGTTTCAATAAGTGATGGCATCAAGATGAATGATAGAGGTGAGCGAAATGGCAAATAGACGAATGTTTTCCAATGATATCGCTGACACTGATAAATTTCTTGAAATGCCACCGACATCTCAAAGTTTGTATTTCCATCTAGGGTTGAAAGCAGATGATGATGGATTCGTAGCAAGTCCTAAGAAAATAGCTCGTGCTTGTTCATCGAGCGAAGAAGATTTAAAAATATTAGAAGATGAAAAATTCATTATCACGTTTCCTAGTGGAGTTATTGTAATAACTGACTGGCAATTAAACAATTATATACGTCAAGATAGATATAAACCAACTATATATGTTGAAGAAAAGAAGCATTTAATAACAACTGAGACAAAAGCATACCAATATCAAGAAAATGTTGGTATGTCATCTGGTATACCAATGGTCAACCAAATGGCAACCCAGTATAGCATAGAGCAGGATAGCAAAGAGCAGAATAGCATAGGGCAGGAGAGGTTAGGTCAGCATAGGCTAGCAAAGCATAGCAAAGAGCAGGTTAGCCTAGTGTCTGCTGATTGCACCACCAGCAACGAACCAACGTTTGACGATTGCTGTGGTCTTTACTGCGAAAAACATCCGCTAGGAAACATTGACCGTAGCACACTAAAAAGGCTGTACGACGAACATGGGGGCGCTAAGCTACATGAGGCAATACTCAAAACAATCAGCAATGGCGAAGTACAATCGCCGTTAGCCTATATCACAGGCATTCTAAACGATTGGAAAGCGAAAGGCTTAGAAACGCTTGAGGACATCAGGAACGAAGAAGAGGAACGTCAAGAAGAGATGTCTGATTGGGAATTTGGAGATGATATGCCGTTTTAAGAGCGTGGGGCTAGCGGTAGACGTTGATTTATCCTAGCCCAGCTTATTTTATCCTTGGCATTGAATAAAGCTTTGCTAAGCGCCTTACAGGCGGTCAGGGCAAGCCCTAACGACCCTTTGAGATGTTTTGGAGGTTGATTTTACATTTTTACCTCGTTTTGAGATGTGTACATTTATCTAAAATTAATTTTAAGGTTTCTAAAATCGCTATGAAGATGTTTTAAAATATTTTGAGTATATTTATATACCTAGATGTTCGAAATGCCTTAAAACGTAATTTAGAGGGTTTAAAATTAAATCGGGTAAATTTGAGTGAATCATCTCTAGATTGGAAAGCAATGCTAATGGCAAAAAATAGCTAGCTATAAAATGCTAATGGCAATGCTATTTGTACTGGAGAAATTACTGGGAAATCTACTGGAGAATTTACAACAAACAGGAAAGTGAACATCAAGAGAGGTTGATATAGCGCTGTTGATAGCGGGTTTTAACGGTGATTTGAACAGCAAATGAACATCAACTGCACATCAAATAAACAGCAAATAGTTTACAAGAAAGTAGCGCAGTAGTTTACAAGAGAGTTTACAACGAAGTAGCTCATACAGTGCTGTTCGGACTGTTAACCGTAGTGTTGTTCAGTGTGGTGGTCAATATGAACGACACTGTATTAAGGGCTGTTATTAGTGCATTAATTCCACCAATAACGGGGTTAATGCTTACATTAATTCTGGTAGTCATTTGGTAGACCGTTGGTTGCCATTTGGTATACCAAGTGACATACCAACTCTTAATAATTTCTTAATAAAATAAGAGTGTTAGCATATATACCGATTTATGTTTTGTTGGGGTTAAAATAACAAATAGAAAGGCTCGGGAAGTTGAATGAGTAGATATTCAGGAGTAGAAGTTTTTCATGGGAAAGATTTAGATGAATGTGTAGACAGAGCAATAGAAACGTGCCCGCTTGAATATGTAGTTTATGATATGGATATTTCGTTTATAAATAATGAGTATGTTGTTATAGCGAAAATCAAGAAAGATGATGAATGACAAGAAAAGGGGGTAACGATTCGTTCTGTCCGTTCAAACTAGGAAAATGCGAATATGTCATTTATAGGTTTATCACAAAAAAGTGAAAAAGCTCAAAGCGGAAGACAGCGAACAGTTTAACGGGTTTTTCCTTTTTATCGGAAAAACTCACTGTTGGATAAAAATGTCCATGGCGATACTGCATTCGGCGAGAATTTAAGAGCCACCTTACAATTTGTAATATAGCTTTCGGTAAGAATTTAACCAAAAACGCCAAAAGCCAAAATGGTTAAATAGAAATGCAATTTTGTTTTATATTAAGCCAAGTCGAAATTTTCGACCTAGCTGAAAGATAGAAAAGAGATGAAATATTAGTTGGGTGGGACACCTAACGAAGGCAATACTCTAAAAAAGAAATTTTATTCCGTCATTAAAAAGGGAAAAGAGAAAATCACTCACCACACTTTTGTGGGCGTTGCTTTCTATACTTAACAGATGAAAGCTACCCTGCTCTATAAGAAGAAAACGAGGTTACTATATGTAACTCTTTTTTGAAATCAATAATCAAGTCGAAAATTTCGTCTTTGTTGACGTTTTGCTAAATGCCAGTGGGGGTAGTTCGCCACAAGTGGCGAAAGGCGTTTTTATTTATCGAAATATAAGGAGTGATGATCGAATGGAACAATTAAATATATTAGAGAGTGATGTTCTTGATCTTATCCCGATTGGGCAAGAAAGAAAAATTTCAATCAAAGAAATCGGGCAATTGTTAAATGTAGATGAGCGAATCATCTATGAAGCTGTGAATAGCTTACGTAAAAAAGGCGTGCCAGTGTGTGCAAAGCGGAATGGAGATAATCGAGGTTATTTCATCGCTACAACGGAAAAAGAGCGTATAGAAGGTTTGTCAGCCTATAAAGCACAAGTAAAGGATATGACAAAGCTAATCGATCAAATTGAGGGAGCAGATTTGGAACATTGGCAAGAGAATATAGAGAGGGTAAAATGATCCATCAGAAAGAAGAGGCAAGAAGAATCAATTACATGTTACACGCTCTATTCACTGGTGATTATCGTTTAAATCGTTCTAAGGGAGTTTTCTATATTCATATACCTAAAAAGAAAGGTGCGCCATATGGGAACAAGAATGCAATAGGAAATAGAGGTGGTGGCGCTCCTTTAGGTAATTTAAATGCTGAAAAGACAGGGCTATATACTGATTTGATGTATCGGTGGCAAATGGCAGAAATAGAGAAACGATTGATCGAAGCTGATTGCTGGAGCAAAGAAGCAGTAACCTATTATGCAAAAAAAGTAAAAGATGGAGAGATGAGAGTAAATATCTCAAAACAAACTTAATGAAAAATGTAGTATGATAAAGTTATTAGTTTGTTTTGGTTGCAACTATTGCAACCTTTTAAAGGTAACGTTGTGAACATCTGTTACCAAAAAATACTACAAAAACTACAATCTAATGAATAATGAAAGCGAGATGTTCTAATATGAAAACAGGTACAGTGAAATGGTTTGATAATAAAAAAGGCTATGGCTTTATTGCTGGAGAAGATGGAAAAGACATCTTTGTTCATTATATTGCGATCTTAACTGAGGGTTTTAAAACCCTAGAAGAAGGTCAACCTGTACAATATGACGTAGTGGAAGGTAAACGAGGGTTACAAGCTTCAAATGTAACAGCACTTAAATAGATGATTATGCAGGCGTACAACGTACGTCTGTTTTTTTTGTTTGAAATATCATTGAACAAATCGGTGGCGTGAAAAATCACGAGTCCTATTTTTCGTCAGATGTGTCGAATCAAAACAAAAGTAAACGCCTAAGAATACTCTCAGACGTTTACATTAGCAATATAGACCGCATTGAAAAAAATTCTATGGATATTATAGCATATGAGCTTTGTTATCTGTATAATGATTGCTGTAGAAAAGTGAAAAGATGGTGGCTAA
>NZ_JXLB01000037.1 GCF_001886195.1 Enterococcus ratti
AATCGCTTCTTCAGACGTAATAACCATCCCACGTCCTGCGTTCATTAATTGTTTGCTGCGGTACGCAAAGATTGCACCATTCCTGTTGGTATTCTCATACCCGACAGGCTTCATGGTGCTGTTTCGATATTTGTATGTACGAATGCCTTGTTTTAACAAAGCTGTATAGCATTGATCTAAGTTTTCCATCCTAAAATTTCCTCCGAATTGTATTGAAAGAGAACACATGCCAATTTTAAAAATGGTTCTGTGTTCTCTTTCAATATTCGGCTTAAATTTCTGTAAAAACCTAGAAAAGTATCGCTTTATCTATTGAACTGCTCGCTCCAAATGTGCTATAATTAACGCACATTTGTAAAACAAATAAGTGGTTTGTCAGACCGCTTAATTTATTTATTGAGACGAGCGCGAACACATGAGGGTCTTTCATGTGATTCAGAAATAATTGATCCGACCAAAGTCAATTATTTCCGTCTCTTTTTTTATGTAACTTTCTTCTACTCCATATTATATTATTCATCTAAAAAAAGTAAACTATCTTTTTCATGGAATTTTTTATGCTAAATAATCAAATCGCTTTAAATCAAGCTCTATCCACTATTAAACATAGCATACGTTATTCCATCTCTAGCAAAATTCCCATAAAATTTCATAATCTCAACTTATTTTCTCTATCCAATAATGACTTAAACTAATAAGATAATTTTAGCAAAACAAAAAAGACTGGAGTAAAAAGATACTATCTCTAGCCTTTTTTGATATTAGAAAAAAACCAACAAACAGTTCATTTAAATTTTTAGTTATAGACATCCATAGCCAAAGCTTACCTTTTAGGTTAACCTTCATACAATTCACGCATTCTTTTCTTTTGTTGGGGAGTTAATAATTTCAAAATAAAACTTTTTTCTAATGCTGTTAAATCTTTGTATTGATCTTTATGTTTGTCTTTCCGTAATTTTATACTTACAATTTTTCTAAATGCAGTTTTTTCATTTTGATTTAAAGTATCATAAAATGACCTTAAATATTTTGCTTGATTAATTGTTAACTTTCCATCTTTTATGATTTGTTTAGTAATACTTTGCTGAAATTCAGTTTTAAAAAATCGACTATTTAATGCTTCGAATAAAATTGTCTCCCAATAATCAACTTTATCTTGTTCTACCCTCTGCACAGTAACTGTATCTCCTAAAGTATCATATAAATGTTCATGTGTCTCTGCCATATGTTCTATGAACTTTGTTATACAAGAACTTCCAACAATCATTTTATTTTGATTCAATTTATTTTTGATTGTATATTCATATCTGATTTCTTTATGACCACATAATTGACAATCAAAATCAGCTTCCTCATTATCAAATAATCCGACATAAATCCATTCTCTTTTTGCTTCAAAAAAATTATTTTTATCTTCACTCAAAGGCAACAAATTACTTTTAGCACGTTCTAGCCATCCAGTCTTTGCCATTAAATCTCCTCCAGGTAAACGATTTAATTTAATTATAGCATAATTGATTGTTACAAAAGTAAGTCTACAGAATATGCTTTAAACTGCAGTTAACTTCTTTTCTATCGTGCATTTACGTTACTATATTCTTACAAACACACACATATATAAATATAAACAAAAACATATACATATACATGTGCATGTATATGTTTTTGTTCGTGTATACGAGAAATATATGGAAAAAAATATGCTAATTGATTTAATCTTAATATACAAAATGGAATTTTTTGTGCTATATCATTTACTTATACTATTTTACAAAAATACTAAAGAAAATAAATATTCCTCAACACAAACATGTATATATTTATGTTTGTGTTTATGTTCATAGAAATACATACATAAATATAAACCAATGGATATCACCAACATATTTATGTATATAAATATACACATAAATATGTTGATAAATATGTTTATGTGTAGTAGAATAAGTCATGAAGATATAATCTATAAGAAAGGTAGCCAGGTGAATGAAATGGAAAATGTTGTGCTATTTGATTTAAATGAAATAGATAATAAGAGAAATAAAACACTTCAAAAATCAACCAATCTTATTCAAAAAGCAAAACATTCATTAACAGCAAAAGAACTCACTTTAGTCGATTTTATGGTTACCAACGTTAAAGAAACTGACGATGATTTCTTCACAATAGAAACAACTATTGCTGAATTAAATGAAATTTGCAAGTTTGGACATGGTGGGGCTGCTCATTTAAACACAGAAAAAGCTTTGCTAAATTTAGCTAATAAAGGTTTCTGGATTGAGCTTCCTGACGGAGTAAAAACAATCGGTCGGTGGCTTGATAAACCTTATATTAAAAACGGTCGAGTCAAACTGCGCCTTGATTCTGATCTTGCGCCATATTTGTTGAACTTAGTTGAAGGACAATCAACTAGACTCTTTTTTATGGACGTTGTTAACTTGAAAAGTATTCATGCTAAAAAGCTTTATGAATATCTACAATCTTGTAAACCAGATAATGAAATTTTTTTATCTGTAAACGAAGTAAAATTCTTATTTCAAAAAGAACATCTTGAATGGTATAGAGTTCTTCCATATCTAAGAAAAGCAAAAGAAGATATAAATAGTCGCACTACTATGAAAATCGATTACCAAACTGTTAAGGAAGGTCGTTCTACGATAGGCATCAAAATTATGCATTCTAAGAAAAAATCGGATTTTATTGATTAAGACACCACATAAACATGTTTATATTTATGTTTGTGTTTATGATCATATTCATGTTTATATATATGTATATAATAACTTAATAAATATTGAAAATTAAGGAGGGCAATTATTTGAAAACATTAACAGTGAATATTGAAAAAGGCGGTACAGGAAAATCTAGTACAGTTTATAATGTAGCTGAAAAAGTTTCAAAAATAGCTTCAGTACTTTTGATAGACCAGGACAAATCAGGTAACTTAACGGATAGATATTCAAAGTATGATTACGGATTAATGAAAGACGAAAATAAAATCTCAAATTTGTACAAAGGAAAAAATTTAGAACCTATTCATATTCATAAAAATTTAGACTTGCTAGCTGGTGGACACGAACTAGCAGATATGGAAGATTTCATAAGGGATAAACCAAATAATCGCTTGATTTTATTCTCTTGGTTTGTTAAGAATATTGAAGTATTACAGAAGAAGTATGATTATATCTTCATAGATACTCATAATGATACAAGCTTGATTACTCAAAATGCATGGGCAGTTTCAGATATCATACTTGGCGTATCCGACCCATCTATGGATGGTTTTAAAGCTTTATTGAAATTAGGCAGAGATATTGACACATTAAGAAAAGAATTAGTAGAGGTTAGAACGGGAGAAAGTTACCTAATAGCAGACTATTATTTCATCGGAAATAAAGTAAAACACAATACTAACTCTAGTAAAGAGTTTTTAGAAATTATTTCTAAAGAGCCAAATTACTTAGGCTATATTCCCGATAAAGAACTGATTAATACAGCAAACTTAGAAATGATACCTTTAGTTGAATATTCAGAAAATAAAGAGCTTTACAACAAACATAAAAATTTCTTTAATCAGACATGGAAAGTATACGATACAATTTTAAATAAATTGAACGGAAGTGATCAATAATGGCAAATAGATTTGAACAAGCAAAAAATAATTTTAAAGAAGTAACAACTAGTCCAGAAATAACTGATTCTAATACTACTAGTACTAGATTAGACACAGCTTTAAATCCAGCTGAACAAGTCGAAAAAACAAAACCAACACAGATAACTCTCTATCCTTCCGAAAAAGAGAAGGTACAAATCCTTAAACAAACTCTAAATCGAAAATCAGTTTCTGAAGTAATTCGTGATCTTATAAACGCAGAGTACTCACGTCAATTTCCAAACTAAAATATAGAACACTCTGTCTATCAGGAATAGGCTTTTGCCTATTCTTTTTTTGGTCATAAATATATCCATGTATATAAATATAAACATAAATATAGATATAAATATAGTCATAGATATAAAAACTTATGAGGCACTCAATAAAAAAAGGATTACTCCAACATATTTGCAACTTCTACATTACTTTGCTATACTTAAAATAAGAAAAAGGGGCTATGCTCGAACATAGCCCCTTGTAGAACCGTTAAAAAGACGGTGACTTAAAAATAAATGATTTACTCAAACCATCTACTCTTCGGTCAAAGTGTTAGATGGTTATTTTTTGTCCTTATGGTCAATTATCAGCAAAACTAGCGTCGCAAAAGCGATCATCAGTTGAATTGCTTCAAACGTTGACACGTGCTACTCCCTTCTAGGGATAAAGCTATGAACCATAGGCATCACCCCTTTATTAAGAGATTAGCCACCATCTTTTCACTTTTCTACAGTTCAATTATAGCATATTGAACTTCTTCAAAACTATCCTAACATTGCTATCCTTTGCAAACGACAACGACAAAAGCTTCCAAACGGCAAACTTGTAAGTTTTAAGAGTGTGTTTATTATGTTAGAAAATAAAAAAATCAGTTCAAGTATTTTTTCAAAAATAATGCGTTTGAAATCACCTTGTCAGTTAGTAAAAAGCTTTTCTATATCTTTTTTATTCCAGCTGACATCAATTACTATAAAATCCTTGAAATCTTTAGAAGTAACTATTTCTAAGGAAGTTTTTTCATCCAATTTCACAGTTTTCGTTTCCATTATTTTCCCTCCAGTTTATCTAAGTAACGATAAATCGTTGTTCTAGAAATATGCCAACGTTCCGCAATCGTCTTAATCGGTGTTCCACTATCCACTAAAGTCTTTAGTAATTCCAAGTCTTGTTTAGTCAATTTTTCAGGACGACCACCAAACCTTCCTCTTGCTCGTGCAGCTGCTCTTCCTGCCGCAGAGCGTTCCAAGATTAGATTTCGTTCAAACTCGGCAAACGCTGCAAATAAATGAAACATGAGTTGTCCAGTAGAGCTAGATTTGTCCATTGTAATATTTTCTTGAAGACTATGAAAACTGACACCACATTCATTCAATCGATTGACGATTGAAATTAAATCTTCCATGTTTCTCCCCAAACGATCTAAACGCCAAACGACAAGTGTATCTCCAGAACGAACAAAATCGATCGCCATTTCTAATCCTGGTCGATTACTTTTTATCCCACTTATATGATCGGTAAAAATTTTTTCACAGCCGAATTTTTTTAAACTATCCTCTTGCAAATCTAAATTTTGTAAACCGGTAGATACTCGAGCATATCCTATTTTCAAAAAATCACTCCTTCATTAATTCCATTGTAACATAACTTTATCTATATAGTTTAACTGAACATAGATTTTGTTATGGGTTTATGAACATAAAATGAGTTGATTTTTTGAAAAATAAAGTCAAAAAATAAAGTGTCCAGAAAGGGACGATTTTATGGACACATAAAACCTTGATTTTCTTCTTATTGCACTCTATAATAGGTACTGCAAAGTACCTATTATAGAAAGGAAGTATTATATGTTAAAAAAAGAAGTAGTAGAATATTTTGAAGATATGAAACAAAAACTCAAAGATATTCCTGAAGATTCAAGTATTGAACTCATCAATCAATGTTATAAAGATTTTAGTAACTGTAATCTAGTAAAAACAAACAATACTTATAACTTGTATATGGGCAAGCATACAGATCTTAATTATTTAGACGTTTTTTCGGCTGCTGAAGCTAGTCAACGATGGGGATTCAATGAAAATTATGTTAGAAAAGAATATAATAAAAATCCTCAGAAATTCTTAGAAGGAAGTATACGATTATTTGGTACAACATATATTATTACTCGTGAAGGAATGGAACATTTGACTGGACTTACTGAGGAATCTGCAACAAGCTGGGTCATCTGGCATGAAAAAGATAACGTTATTGATTTAAAAAAATATAAATCTTCGGAAATAGATTGTAGAAACGAATTGGCGCTACTATACTTAAAAGAAACTAAGAAAAAAAATACTATTCATTACTCAAATATGGAAGATAAGATTAGTTTTTTCTATGCTCCTGATAATGGGCGATATTGTTACGCTAAAAAAAACTATTTTAATGAATATCAATCAAATATCTTGTGTGACTGTTGAATACATTAATTAGGATAGTTCTAATTAAGAAATTTATTTATTCAAATTGCAGAACTTTCAGAATATGATATAAGTTCTGCAATTTGATTTTATCATTTATATAGCAGACAAATTACCATTTAAAAAGAAAAATGACAAATTCAAGTATCTTATGAATACATAATAGCCCAACAGAGTATACTCGTTGCCTCTTAAATAATATATTATCGAATCTAATTAAGTGAGCTGCTGAAGGCTCTATGAAACTAGCAATAAAAAAAGATCAAAAACTTTTAAGTTTCTGACCCTTTTGAGTTCTAATTATTTCTTCCAGAACGAAGAATGTTATCTGCTTTATCTGCAATTGATTCTGTTAGAAGGACTGAAAAATTTATGCCAGCTCTTTTGCCTAACTTATCCGCCCATTGAGGAATTGTTAAGGTTTTTTTGACAAGTTCTGTGTCTTTCAAATATTTGGCAACATCTACACGAATTAAAGTAGTAAAAGAATCATCTTCAACAGAAATCTTATTGATTGGTGTTGGTTCTGGAAGTAGATCTTCATGCTCAATATAATCTGCTAAAACCATACCTAACACCTCTTGTGCCATAGCAATTCCATAAGATATATCGTCTTCGTTAATTCCTGTGTAAGCACCTTGAACATCAGGAAATTCAATAAAGTACCCACCACCTTCTTCTGGGCTAAAAATAGCAGGATAGGTTTTTGCTAAAGGCTCACTTAACATTTCAGTCAATCCTTTCTTTAATCGAATGCGAGATTATTTCAATCCCGCATCCTTTAAAATTTTTTGCTCAAGTCCTCGGCCAAGATCTTGATTGGCATGAACAGGAACAGTGATTCTAACACCATCCTTATAAAGATGATGATGAGATCCCTCTTGCCTTCGCTCAGCCCAGCCATTTTTTTTCAATAACTTAAGCATTTCTTTTCCCGTAAGTGGCATTGTGCACTATACCTCCTTACAAAATAATTATAACACGTATTAACACGTGTGTAAAGTGCTATCACTTTTAGAATTTTAGGATAAAAAGTAACGTCACTTTCTTAGTGCTGGTACCTCAAATCCTGCTTTTTCCTGCGCAGTCAATAAAGACGATAACTAGGCAATTTGTCGATAACCACACATTCGGAGTCACAACGAATGAAAAAAAAGACAAGCCTATTCGCAGTAGGCTTGTCTTTGTGCTTCTATTGTACAAAATCTTTACATTTCGCAATTGTATTATAGCATTTCTACCTCAAATGAACAAATTAAATATTCGTTTATAACTATAACTTCTTATTTACTTGTTTTTCTTATTATAAATGGACGTTTACGATTTTCTTGTTTCTTTTGATTAGAAGTTACAATATTCTCTTCCTTTGGTATAGTGATATAGTCTGTCTTTTTGAACCCTTTCGCAACTTTTTTCAAAAAAAATGGTTTAAATTTCGGTTGAGTGAAAGTTACTTCTTTATTCAATTCTGTCGGTTTATAGACTTGAATAATTAATACATGGTACTTTTTACCTTTAACAGAAAAGATCACAATATCTCCTATGCCAATTTTCTTATAGACAGTTTGTGGTGCTTTAAAATAAACCTTTTGTTTGGTTTTGTGTAAAGTCTTATCTTTTAACTCCAAAAATAGCCCTTCAAAAATTGTCTTTTTATTTATGAATCGTATTTTAGGCACTCCTTCTCCTTTTCGAACAGGAAGAATGCCAGAATTTTCGTTAAAGATTTTACTAATGATCGCAGTATACTCATTTTCTTCTTCTTCAGATCTACCTGTAATTATATTTTTTACATAAACCAATTGACCATCTTTAGAATACACAAGCATTCCCTTTTGAATCTCTTTTTCTAATTTTTCAGCTACACGAAAAGTAAATATCTTATTTTTTAAGTAGACAGAATCATTTATCCTTCCATGTGCTGGTTGAACATGAACAGCTTCTACTAACAACTTATTCACTTCCTCTTCATTTAATATATTAGCAAATTACCAAATGATATACTATGAATAAAATAAAAAAAGCTATGCGTAAACATAGCCCCTAAATTTGCTTCAGAAACAGACAAAAAATGCTATCGTAAACTTACTACGTCTTGAGTATAACATCTATACATCAAATAAAAAAGATAGGTACTGCCTGAAACTTCATTAACGGACAGTACCTAAAAAGTCTATAGTATGGACGTTTAACAATATTATTTTATCAAAAAAACTTATCATTTCAACATATATAATTATCTAAATATTCTTCATTGAATGCTCATATTTGATTGATTGTTCTTCTACAATATATTCATCCCACGAACAAAACAAGTAAGTCATTGTTCCTCCAGACAAAATAACTTTCCATTCCATGGATAAAAAGCTAATCCAAATACCTACTGTTAATATAAGCATTGCTAAATTACTATTTATTTTCTTCATCTTGATTTCTCTCCATTCTCTTGTTAGAATGGGGCGTAGGTTCTATATTGTACAGAGGTTACTTTTTGCGGAAGTAACCTCTATTTTTACGCCCTTAATTAATTTTGAACCCTAGAATTTCCTGTTTGATAGTCAATAACATAACCTTCCTGCGTGTTATGGATATAAACATTGAAAGAAAGTCCATTATCTTCTATACTTTGGGCTTCCATTTGTACACCTCTAGCAACC
>NZ_JXLB01000038.1 GCF_001886195.1 Enterococcus ratti
TGTTTTCTCTTTGTCGTAGTAAATATAGTGCGTTGCAACACCTTTTTGACCGTCTTTCATCGTATTTTTTGCGATTGGAATATCCACATGAATTGTTTCATTTTCTGATTTTGCCGTATACGTTGATTCAACAGTGGTAATCACTTTTTTCGTTGTTGGATCAACATATGGAGTAACAATATAATACGTATGACCGACTTCTGCACCTTTGATTTCTACTTTGTCACGCAATGTATTATCGACAGTCGGGTCAGCTTCTTTTTTGCCGTTTACGGTTGCTAAAAGTGTGGTGATTTTCATTGGCTGACGTTTATTGACCGCTTTTAACGTAATCAATTGTCCATTCGTTTCTGGCGTTACTTCAAAGCTCAAATCGCCTGTATTTGGATAATACCAATTCAACGGTTTTGTTTCTTTGAATTTATATTTTCCAGTTGGTAATTTTTTTACAGCGATTTTTCCATCTTTATCTGTCTTGTACGTATTTACCACTGTTTCTTTTTTACCATCCATACGAATCAATTGGAACTCAACCCCTTCAAGCGGTTTGTTTCCTAGATTATCCGTTTTAATTAGCTCAACGTCTGTATATGCTAATTTATTTTCAATCTCTTTGCGAGACATTTTCGTTAGAATTTCTTTATTTTCGGCATATCCGTCCGCAAATACATGAATATTATGTTCTTTCTCATTGCTTGATGGAACATATTGGAACGTATATTTTGTTTCATCTAATACATGATCTTTCCCAGCATTCACTTCTTGTAAGTAGTAATTACTTGGAATATTAGGTAAGGTCAATCCTTCAAATGAAAGTTTGCCGTCTTCTACTTTTGCATACGCAAGAGCATTTCCTTCAGGTAAGATATCATAACCAATTTGTAATCCTTCTTCACCGACATACAAACCGAACACTTGACCGTTTTTCGCATTTTCAAGTTCAATCGTTGGTTTTCCATTTTCCCAACCAGTTACGACTTCTTGTTTTTTATAGCCGTATACGTTGATTTTTTGTAATGGATTTTCAACTTCTACATCAGTCGAAGATAATTCAACCAATTGACCTGCATATTTAATTTCAAAAGGTATTGGTTCTTCCGCCATCACAAAACCACTTGGTGCTTCAATTTCTACAGCTTCATATTTCCCAATATATAAATTAGGATCAGAAAGAGTATCTCCTAAATCATTTGTCACTAATTCAAGATCTTTTCCGTCTTTTTGAATATATTCTCCTTTGGCTAATCGAATTGTTCCATCTGGAGTTTTAATGTCTTCTGCCGCACGAACTTTGAATTTAACACCTGCTAAATCCACTTGATCGTATTGAATATCGACATATTTACCATATTCGCCTTCTTTTTCGACAGTAGAAATCCCTTTTTCTCCAGTTTTATGAATTTTCACTTGCCCTTTTTGTGGCATGTTCTCGAACTTAATCGTAATCACACCGCCAGCGTCCGCTTCAGTTACAGAAAAAACAACTGGTTCGGTAGCTAAAAGATATCCTTCAGGGGCACGCAGTTCACGAATCTCGTAACGTTCATGTCCAAAGGCTAAACTATCACTCGTAACCAATTCGCCTTTGTCATTAGTTTTAAACTCGTCACTGACTTCCAATGAATTAGGAACACGCATTGAAACGTAGTCTCCTTTTCCATTGTTTGCCCATCGATCCCAAACTTTGAACGTGGTATCTTTCAATGGAATTGTTTTTCCTGTTTCACCATCTACTTTTACTAGGTGTAAACGAGCTTCAATGATTTTATCTTCCAATACCCAAAAGAATTTTTGATCTTCTTCAGAAATTGTAAATTCAATCGGTTCAATGGTTAAATAACCTTCTGGGGTTTTTGTTTCTTCCATGATATACGAATCATACGGCAATGTTTTACCTGTATTTGCTTTTCCGTCTTTATCAGTTGTAATTACTTTGACTGGCTTACCTGTCGTTTTAGAAGTGATTGTAAATTCTGCACCTTCTAGTTTAGGCTTCACGTTATCAGACTTACCAGTCACTTTATCCATAATCTTATTAACTAATGGTTTATTACCGATTTTAACGATTTCTATACCACCTTTAATGACTTGATCTTTTAACGTCATACTTTGTACTGCCACAGTTTTATCTTGACCTGCATAAGCAATATTTACTGGATACTTTGTCGGGTCAAGGTTGTAGCCTGTTGGTGCTTTAATTTCTTGTACGTAATAATCATGCATAATTTGTATGTTTTCAAAAGAACATGTGACTTTATCTCCAGACTTTTTCAACGTCACTTCTTTTACTTTTTGACCATTTGATTCAAATAATCCATACACAGCACCTTCTAATTGGGCAGAACCTTGTGGTTGATTGCCTGTTTCTTTGTCTTCTTTGACTAAATCTAAACGTCCAATTTGCTTTTTGTTTTTAAAAGTAGCCGTAACTGTTTGATTGGCTTCAATTGTGACTGTTTGTGGTGTTTTATTAATTACATAGCCATTGGCAGCTTGAATTTCTTGAATCGTTACTTTTATCCCATGAGGAACATCTTTCAGATCAGCTTCCCCATTTGCATTTGTGACAACTTCTACCTGTTTTCCACCATAAGAAAGTTTAAATTTCGCACCAGAAATAGCTTTCCCTGTGTCTGCATCTACTTTCTTAATTTTGGCATTTCCGTTTTTTAGTACTTTTATATTTATATCTGAATATGCTGGATCTCCTATGCCAGCAAAAATTACATCTTGAAGCCAAGGCGCTTGATATAAAATTTTAGCCCTTCTAAATGAAGGATCAATTTCATACTTAAATCTAACAAATCCATTAATATTACTACTTAAAGTAGGAGTAACTTTTAAAGTATTTCCAGATTGAGAAATAGCAACATTAGCATTATTATTTAGAACTTTATAATAAGATAAGGAATTGTTCGAATCCGTTAGTGTCAAAGTCTCTCCCAATTTAATAGTATATGTTTTTCCATCAAATGAAGGCTTTGTATAAAAAGCGTTAACTTTTTTCATTACCTCTTTTTTGAATGATTCATAACCTGCTAAACTAATTCTTCCTTGTCCACTCAAATCACTTATACTTGTGGGTTTAACCCCTGTTGTAATTTCTTGAACTAATTTTTCTGTATAAAAAGCATTCACAACTGATTTTTGCTTTTCCCAACCCCAATAAGCAATTAAAGAAGCTTTTACGTACTTAGCATCAGATACTTCAGAAGTAGTATAACCAGCATTCGCTCCCCAGCTTAAAGGAGCTCCTGGTTCAACACACCAAAGCATATTACCGTTACCATCTTTTTTAGCATAATAACCAGTTTCTACATTTCCATTGGATTGTGACCAATGAAAAGCAGCATCGCCATAATTAGAGTCTACATAAACCACACCTGTTCCCTTAGGCATAACAAAAAAAGCACTTCCCAATACTGCTCTCGCTTGTGCTTGGTTTTGTGCTTTAATTAATTCTACTTTTTGTAATACTTCAAATAAATCAGAACGATACGAAGTACCTGTCGTACTACGAATTGAACCATCTTCTAACAATTCATAGCCATTATCTGCAAATATTTTTTTCACTTCTTGATTTAATTGATCTTCAGTTTTCGCAGGAATAGGCGTTAATGGTTGTTTATTCGCTTGATCTGATTGTTCTATTGAAGAATTAGATGTTAATTCATTTTTACTGACATCCGTATAATCAACTGTAGAGTTATCAGTACCCATTATAGTAGATTGTTCCGTTTTTCCTCCTTCATCTTTACCTACAGATTTATTTTCCTCTTTCATCTGTTTATCTTCTTGAACAGAATTATTGGTTATATCCTTGTTTTCTTTTTGAGAATTGCTTTTTTCCACCTGACTACTTTCCGCTTGGTTAGATATTTCTGTTTCAGCTAATGTACTTAATGGTTGACTAATAACACCAGATAAGCTCAATAAGAGCATAAAAACAGTTACTTTTTTCCGTATCTTATTCAATTGATTAAACTTCATCTATACTTTCCTCCCTATAATTTTTTATCAATTTAACAATAAAATTAGTAATTCATTGAAATCACCTCTTAAAATAAACATAAAAAAAGAAGAAATAACTTATCGTCATTCCTTCTTTACTAACAAAAAAATTACTATTTTAAAATATCTTAGTAGAAATCAATCGAGAATTTTTCAGAACCATCACTATAATCAATAGTAATCAATTTATATCCTTTAATACTTAAATCATTCGCAGCTTTTTCATCAGCAAATTTATTTGCTTCTTCTGGAGTATCAAACACTTTTCCACTATTTCCAATATAACCACTTACAATCGTTGGTGCTTGTGGTTTACTTGGAGTAGTTGTTCCACTATTTCCGCCTGTTGATCCATTTTGGTTACCACCATTATTCGGTTGTGAAGGTGTCGTTGTTCCTCCATTGGAAGTTCCTGAATTATTTTGATTTCCACCTGTGTTTGGTTGAGACGGTGTTGTTGTATTACCTGTTGAACCAGTTTGATTGCTATCTGGTTGCGTTGGTGTTTGAGTTGTGCCACCGTTGTTTTCTGGTGTGCTTGGCGTTGTTCCAGTATTTCCAGTTGTTTGATCACCAGTTTGTGTGTTACCTGCTACTGTGTTATCAATTAAAGGTGTTGTTGTGTTTTGAGTTACTGAATTTGTTGTACCTTGTACTGGTTGTCCAACTGGTTTAGTTGAATCTACTTTATCTTGTGGTTGAATCACTGATTGTGCAACTGTTTCTCCTTTATTATTCTGAACAGTTGCTACATTTCCATCAAAAACTAGTTTATTGCCTGCGTAGATTAAGTCTACATTCGCAATTTTGTTCATATCTGCTAATTTTTGTACTGAAATATTTGTTGCTTGGCTGATTCCGCTTAATGTATCTCCCCAAACGATTGTATATTCGTTACCTTTCATATCTGCTTTGATTTGTTCCACTGTACGTGGTGTCCATTCTGCCGCATCTACTTTCTCGTGAGCAGTTGCTAACGCAACCCCACCAATAGTCGCTCCAATTGCAAGTACTCGTAATAATTTCATTTTGTATTCCTACTTTCTATTTTATATTCTTCATGACTACAAGCTTATGATACTAAACTTATAGTCGTTTGTAAACAGTTTTTTGAAAAAAATTTTTCTTTTGATATAATAAATTTATGATCATAAGAAAAGAGGTATAAATATTGGATAAAGAAACTATAAATTCATTTCAGTCTTGGGCTCAAGAAAATCTTGTAACTAGAAGAGGTGCCGCTAAAATTACCGGTCAAAGTTATGCTGGAATTTCTCAGGCAATCAATAGAAAAGTATTAACACCTTTTCTAGAATTTGACGGTGATCCTGCAACATCATTAGTAAGACTATATTTAAAAAGTGACGTTGAAGCCTACGCTAAACAGTTACAAGCTAAAAAGCAGAGACAACAATAAGTCGTTTCTGCTTCTTTATTGAAAAAACAATTTTAGGAGAATAACTATTTATGAAGAAAAAATTCCTCATAATCTTATCACTCAGTTTCGTACTGATATCTGTACTTATCATTGCTTTTTCTCTGTTTAGAAAAACAGAAACAAGTAGTTCCACAATCACAACTACGTCAAGTAGTGTGACTAGTGATTCTAATTATCTCTCACTAGACGAGTTAAAAGCGCTTCTAAGCGCAAAATCGATAGATGATAATTTACAAATTTGGGGGAAGACTCAAATTACTACCGTACTTTTCCAAGATAAAAATATGGCTGTTCTTTCTCCTGAATCCGAAGAAGAAATTCAGTTACCAATCAAAGTAACTGACAAAAAAAAAAAATTATTTGAAATTCCAAAATTGAAATATGCTCCTAAATCATTGAAAATAGGTGATATTTTTGGCTTAGCAAAAAAAGAGAATACCTATTTCGCATATAAAGAAAAATAAGCATAGTTTCATTGCTTATTATAACAAATTTTCCATAGAATGTTACGCTTTCATTCATAAAATATTGTTTTGGGATCATAATCGTTTATTACTTACGAGGGGTGTTCCCTCGTAAGATTTTTTATGAAAAGAAAGGAGTAAAAATGAAATTAGTTTCCACTAGTAAATAACTAGCAAATCTCAATTACTTCCATAAGAAAGTAACTGAAATTTGTTAGTTATTTTCCTGTTTAAGTGAATTTTACACTCATTTTCCTTCCTTTAGATTTGCCATACATCACAAAAACAGTAAAATCTCTTTTTCCATTTTCATGGATTTTTTCTATCAGAATTTCTCTCACATACTTCTTGTCGATCTTGCAAAAGAAATATCACGAAACCAACTAGTCCTAAAAATATAAAAAAATACCCATTCATATAATCATCCGTTCTTTCCTTGTTTTTTGCTGATATATACGGATAACTGCATTTGCTAAATCGACTTGTCGCTGTTTCCAATTGTTTGGATCTCGATACCATTTCCTAAATTCATAACTCATATCTAAGTAGATTCCACCAAAACAAACTTCAAACATCATTTGTAATTCATCTTCTCCTGGCTCGGCTGTAACCAATAGATATAAGTCCGTATAAGTTAACCCTTTGGAAAGATACTTCGCATAATAATCAATTCTTTCTTGTACAAAACTTGGAATTTTCGCTTCAATTAATTCATTTTGATCCCCTTTTTTTAGCCGAAATGTAGTTAGAGAAACTGTGCTACCTGTATTTATTTTCATATCGTCTTCTCCTTAAACAAGTGCAGAGTCAATGCTTAACACACAAGATTTTTGTTCATTGATAATACTAAAAATTTCTTTTGTAGCTTCTTCCATACCGATTGGTTCTAACGTTTCTTCACTGATTGTTTTTGCATTTTCTTCAATCGCTTCATTTTGATCTAATTCTTGCAAACACCGTACAAATTCTTCACGATCTTCGATATCTGTTACTACTCTCTCGTAAAGATCCATGCACTCTTCTTCATCCTTTGCTGCAATCAACGCATAATAACATGGTTCTTTCACTTTGAAAAATTTCATTGGCTATTCCTCCGTTTACTGTTCTTTAT
>NZ_JXLB01000039.1 GCF_001886195.1 Enterococcus ratti
GACTCGAAAATGGGGATCGAATAAGTTGTTTATTTAATTTCTCAAGTTTTTCGTTTAATCGTTTTTCAAAAGAAATCATCTGTTTGATTGACCAAGATTCTTCTTCATTATTCATTTGATATTCCGCCACTGCTTCAGAAACTCGATCAATTTCTTCTTGCAACATTTTCTTTTGTCGCTCTGGAGAAAGCGTGATTTTTTCAAATTGACTATGACCGATAATGACTGCATCGTATTTTCCTACGGCAATTCGAGAAACAAACTCTTTGCGTTTACTTTTCTCAAAATCTTTTTTTGTGGTGATCAATACTTTTTTGGCAGGATAAAAGCGCAAATATTTAGAAGCATAGAAATCATACTCTAGTTGAATAATCCCGCTTCTCTGCATGTATTGAGGTGTTTCAAATAATTCATACATAAACGATTGATAAATTTCAGTTGGAATCCATGTAGCTCCTAATGAATAGTCAATATCTCCAGCTTTTAATGGTGTGGGCTGTGATTGTTCCAATGCTGAAACATTTTTTTGAAAAATTTCTGGATACGATTCAATCGCCAATTTTGCTTCTGCTAATTTCTGTTTCACATCTCCACTGAGATATTCTTCACGTGTTTCCCAAACATCACCATAAATATCTCCTTGATACTTCGTGGGATTGATAAAAATTGAATCCTCTAATTCGTCAATGATTATTTCTTTATCTTTTGGATAAATAGAGACCATATAATCAAGATCCACTTTCATTTGACGATTGATTGATAATTGTAAAGCTTCTTGGGCTGTCTCCACTTGAGTAATTTCTTCTATTTTTCGAATCGTTGCTTGAAAGAAGATATCTCCCTTTCGAACTGTACCGTCTTCCTGAACTTCTTCGATTGACTTTAACAACGGATAATATTCATCACGATCAAATATTTTACCTGTTTTATTGATCGAATCATAGGTAGCCACAAATTCATCATAACAAGCATTAAGCTGATTTAAAGAAGCTTGTAATTCTTCCTGTATATATTCTGTATTTCGTTGTAACTCAATGACAGAAAGCAAAGCTTCTTTAATTTCAATCAATCGTTTCATTTGTTCTATGGACTTTTTAGAACCCGTATATTTTTCTAATTCTCCTGCATCATTGAAGAAAATTTCGTCATCAATGACTCCATAATTGAACATTGGAATTTCTTTCTCTAACCCTTCTTTTTCTACAGAAACTAAATCAATCATTTCTGTTTCCGTTGAAATAGTTAATTGACCATCAAAATTCAAGAAAGCTTGATTTAAATGATCAATTAAATTTCCTTCACGTGGTTTGACAGTTAACGTTTGACCCCTGAAATTCTTGATAGCTAAATCACCTAAGACCATCTCTTTGTGACGAATAAAGTAATTATTCATTATCACTTCTGGTATTTCTGGATCTGTGCCATCAAAGACCCAACTTGGAGAATACTTTAATTCTCGCTCGGAGTTCTTCTGGAAGAAAAGAATATCTGTCACCACATCTGTTCCTGCAATTTTCTTAAAGGCATTGCTTGGTAAGCGAACCGCACCTAATAAATCAGCTTTTTCGGCATATTCACGTCTAATAGAAGAATCTGATTTATCCATTGTCGACATCGACGTAATAACCGCTACAATTCCACCTTCTTTTACGCTATCAAGGGCTTTTTTGATAAAGTAATCGTGAATCGAATATTTTCTAGAATAGTTAGTATCTTCAATTTTGAAATTATCAAAAGGAATATTACTAATCACTAAGTCGAATTTATTCTTATTTAACGGAGTCTTTTCAAACCCTGTAATCTCAATGTTGGCATCAGGGTGTAATTGTTGCGCAATCTTGCCAGTGATTGGATCTAATTCCACTCCATAAAGCGTAGAATTTTCTCTTATTGTTTTTGGCATAGCAGAAAAGAAATTCCCTGTTCCTGTCGAAGGATCTAAAATTGTACCTCCTTTAAAGCCCATTGATTCAATTTTTTGGTAAATGGCTTGGATAATACGTGGATCAGTATAATAAGCCGTTAACACGCTTTCTCTAGCTGATCGGTAATCTTCTGCAGACAACAATACTTTTAATTGATTTCGTTCACTTAAATATTGGTCATCTCGTTCATCAAAAATCGCTGCCAAACCACCCCAACCGACATATTTTGCAAGAACTTCTCGTTCTTTGTCAGTAGCGATTCGTCCAGGTGTCTGACTAATTTCTTTCGATAACCGAATCGCTTCAAGATTAGCTTTGATTTTTTCTCTTGCTTTACTAGGATAAAATTGAGCAACATCTATATTTTCAAAAGAAAAACCGTTTGTTTTATTCCGATAAATTTGTTCAAATATTGTTTCACCATGATTGATTATCTCTTTTTTAGATTCTATTTTCGGAATAAATGCGACTTCAGTTCCATATCCTTCAGTTACAACAGGTTTTTCTTCTGTTTCTATCTCTTCTAAATCAAATAGCGTTAATTCCTCTATTTCAGTATCCGCTTGACTTAGCTCTTCTTTAGCTGATTTTTCTTTCGTAAAATCTGGAGTAATTTCTTTGTAATCAGAATTTTTCTCAACAAAAAAAGACTCCGAAGATTGTTTTTCTTCAAAGTCTTTTATATCTGAATTGAATTTTCCATCTATAGAATCTCGCTCATTGCGAGTTCGATTGCTTGTTCCCGAAATTGCATTCGTATCTTCGACGCTTCCTCGAAATTCGCTTGTTGAGCTGGTGTCAGTGGATTGGCTTCTTCCAATGCTTCCATCAATTCGCTTACTCTGTTCCACACTTTTTTGTTGATTTCGTGTCCCCACTTCATCAGATCGCCCTCGACTAGTTTGATTTGGTACTCCACTGGATTCTCTTCCTGTAATTTGGCTACGGCTATTTTCCCGAATCTCCCCAGTGGACAATTTGGATACTCGACTTCTGGTATCAATTGTCCTGTCTCGTTCTCGTAATATTTTAGACTCATGTTCATTCATCCTCTCTCTTTTATAAACTAAAATTTCTTTACTAATTAGTCGGTTTACTTCATTTGCATAACCCATTACTTTAAAAAAGTTAGGCAAACTTTGTAACATAGTGAATTCTTGTTCGGTTATATCAATTATTTCAGAACCAATACTCTTATTTTTTGCCAAAAATAAACCAATTTCTATAGATAGTCTACGAATATCTGGTTCTTCAGTAAAATCAACTGTTTCATCAATTAAATCTTCTATTTCTTGGCTAACTAAAAGATTCCAGTCATCTGTTTCTAACGTATAGTCAGGAAAATGAAGTTCTATTCCATCTGTTTGAGAAAAATCAAAATAATGTTTTACATTTATTTTCCCTGTTGACTGACTAAGAACAGCAATGGATTTTTCGCCTTTTTTAACAAATCGTCCTAATTTTTTCCACGTATCAAAATCAGCGATATGGGTAGCATTCGACTTCTGTCCGTAAATAAATATTTGCTCATAAATATCGTATTTATGAAACATCTGAACCTGATTAAAAAAATCAAATAAATTGTTCTTATCAGAAACAACCGTTTGGAATGTCTCCTTGAATAAGTTTCCTAATTCTTTGTACTTTTGATAATTCATAGTTTCCCTCCCATAAAGATAAAAGAAGGAGGAGCGGATACGCCCCTCCTTAGAAAAGGCGTACCCTTTTCTATTCAGTTTTTATCAAAAATCAATTTCTAATGAATAATCTAAGATTTGTTTCACTAATAAAAAGTCTTCACCTCTTAATCGATCAATAAACTCTTTACTCACAATTCGTTCAGTATCAAAACTATGAATCTGTGTCGCATTGATTCTTCCATGTATTTTGTATCCATGCAATGGAATATAACCAGAAAAATTATTTCCTCCTGAAGTAATTGGACACACAATAATATAATTCGTTTTACGATTATACGCATTGGAAGAAACAACCAGGGCTGGGTGTTTCCCACTCATCTCTCTTCCAAAAGACGGCGTGAAATTCAACCATATAAGGTCACCTTGTTGCGGTTCATACATCCTTTTCTATCTCCTCCTGAGCTAAAAATTGCCATTCCTCATCTTCTGCTTTTTGAAAAGATTCATCTGATAAAAATGGATTTTTAATTTTTGGTGTAAAAATCAATCCACCATTTTTTGATTTATAGGTGACATACTCTGTTCCTGCTTCAACTTGATATTGTTTAGGAATTGAAATAGAGATTGAATTACCAACTTTTCTAGCTGTTACATGAATCATTCTGCATTCCCCCTGTTCGCCAAATATTTTACCACGTAAAATTAGATTTTACAACGTATTTTATCTGTGCTTACACAATTAAAGGTTATGCTCAATTGCATATTCCATTTCTTCATATGCTCGTTGATTCAAATAATGTTGAAGACTCCGGTCGCAACTTTTTCTTAGCTGATTCATTATCTTTTTTAATTCATACTCTTGGTTCTTTGGTTGATATCCGTTGTATCCTATTCTAGTTTGAACTTTAGATTTAGGTCGCTTAGATTCAATCTCATCATTTTTATTTCTCTCATGAAGTGGCAATTCTTCTGTTTGGCTAATGTCATAAACCAAAATTTCTATAAATTCTATATAACCCATTTCATCTCTTCGTGGCGCAACAATTCGTATACCATTTGAAAGTTCATCTTCTTTTACTTTGCGATTTTTCAATCTCCATTGCTGTGAACCATATACCAGAGTTGCTTCAGAATATTGTTCTAAAATTCGGCGCTGATTTCCTCTTGAAAAAGCATCTAAGTTACTATTTATTTTTTGTTTATCTTTCTTATACGAAACAGATTGTTTATCTTTTGAATCTGAAGAATATTGTTTCTCTTCATCATCTGAAAAAAATTGCTTATCTTCTGAACTGGAAAAATTTAGTGACTGAATGTCAGGCTTTTCTCCGCTATGAAATACTCTTCTTTGTTGTAACTTTTCATGAGTAAATACAGATACAGGTTCAAAAAAGATATCTCCATCTTTTTCTCGAATATACATCGCACGTTTGAATAAAAATAGAGATAGTCGTTTCAACTATCTCTATTTCATTAATTA
>NZ_JXLB01000004.1 GCF_001886195.1 Enterococcus ratti
ACGTTGACTGATGAAGCAGGAAATGAAGGAACGTTACAAGGAACACTTACTATCTTTTCTAGGAGTCAATATATTGATGTTACTGTTCCTGTAAAGACTGAATTTGCACAAAATAAAAGTAGCGATGGAATTGTTTCTCCTATCTACAAAATTCAAAATCATTCAGAACGTTCGATTTCAGTTTTTATTGATTCTGTAACAAATGGCGAACATACAGAAAGTTTGACTGATCTTACATTGGGAATGAAAAATACACAACAAGATCAGTCAATTTTATTAGTTTCACATGGGCAAACTCTATCAGAGTCAACTCCGTTAACTACTTTATCAAACGAAACTGGCATATATGAATTTTCGTTCTTTGGTTCAGCGGGAAATAATATTTCTCTGGAAGATTTACTAGTTCCCATTAAACCTACTTATATGATGAATTTACGCTTTGAAGTAAATAAAGAAGAATAAACAAAAATAAAAAGTTATACCAACTATTGGTATAACTTTTTATTTTGAATTCATTAATTTAAAGCGACAAGACGTTGCTCACGAATTGAAATAATTTGAGAAATGCTAGATTTTGATAAGAGCTTTTTCGATAAACGACTAAAAATAAATGTACTTTTTTAACTGTTTCCTTGAATTTCGACTTATGGTGTTTATTGTGCGTTGAAATTAGGTGCGCTCTTCTTCTATTAACCGTTTAACGACTGTATAGTCTCCTTCATAAGGAACATCTACGCCATTGATTTTTTGATAAGGATCTACTCCTTTTCCTGCGACGACAACTGAATCTTCAGGTCTGCTTTTAGCCAGCGCTTTTTTTATAGCTTTAGGGCGATCCATTTCATAATGAACTTCTAAAGCGGGATTGGTGATTGCAGCTTTAATTTCTTCGGCAATTTTTTGAGGATCTTCAAATGCTGGATCATCAGCAGTCAAGAAGACGATATCGCAAGTTTCAGATAGCACTTTTCCAAAGTCTTGCCGGCGAGAAACGGCTTTATTTCCCGGACTTCCCAAAACGACAATGACACGGCCAGTTGGATGTTCTTTCTTAGCAAACGCCAATAAGGTTTTCAAACTTAGATAGTTATGCGCATAGTCAACGTAAACATGTGTACCATTTTTTTTGATCAATTGATCCATTCGTCCCGGCACGCGAGCCTCTTTTAAGCCCTGTTGTGCATCTTCCACGCTTGCGCCTGTTAATGCTGCGGCAATAATTGCACTTGCGGCATTTTCTTGATTGAAGTCGCCAGCCAGTTGAATGTCATAATCCGCTTCTATTGATAGTTGCCCATGATGGTTAATTAAGCAAAAGCTGTGATTACCAGAAGACAGATTTTTTACTTCATAATCTGTTTCTAAAGAACGCCCATAGGTAATCGTTGGAATGTTGGCTAATTGAGCTGTTTCTTGTAATAAATCAAAGTAATCACTCTCATGATTCAAAATTACTGTTTTAGAATTTAAAATCAATTGACGTTTACAATAGAAATAATCATCAAATGTGGGGTGTTCAATGGGACTAATATGATCAGGAGAAATATTTAAGAAAATACCAACATCTAAAGTTAATCCATAGACTCGTTGTGTTTTGTACGCTTGGGAGGAAACTTCCATAACTAAATGCGTCATTCCATTTTTTACTGCTTCTGCCATCATTTGATACAGGTCTAAAGATTCAGGTGTCGTCAAATGAGATTTAAAATACGTTTTACCGTCTAATGTCGTATTCATGGTTGAAAGCAATGCTGTTTTGTTTTTTGTAGTGTACTCTAAAATCGCTTTAGTAAAATAGGCAGCGGTGGTTTTTCCTTTCGTTCCCGTGTAGCCAATGACTGATAATCGCTTTTGTGGGTAATGATAAAAAGCCATGGAAAGAACAGCCATCGCTTTACGAATATCCGTCACGATAATTCCAGTGGCTGAATTTTCATAAGGCTCTTCGGCGACATAGTAGTTTAGCCCATTTAAAATTGCTTGTCTTAAATATTCTTCTTTGAAATTAAGCCCTTTACAAAAAAAGAGGGTCTCGGCATCTGTTTGTCGTGAATCATAACTTAGCTTATAAAAAACAAACTCTTCAGGGGCACTTAAATGCCAACCTTTAACGGAAACAAATTCTTTTAATAAATTTTCTTTGATTAATAAATTACGGATTTCTTTTAAAGAGAAGCTCATTGACTAGTCCCTCACTTTGTTTTCATTTGATTCTTGCTTATTATAGCATATTTGAAGAAGTTACTTGAAGAAGAGGAGTCGAACCAAGTACATTTCACGAATGAAGAGATAAATTGAAAGAAATATTTAGTTTATAATTAGCCACAGACAAGTAGAACTTGTGAATAAATTCGATACTTGGCTATTCCTAAAAAAACTCTAGTAAATGATTTACATGCGCTTGTTATTAGGAATAAAAAGGTATCAGCCATCCCTCTTTTCAATTAAGTATAGGAGATTAAATACTTTCTTAAAGATAAAAACGAATTTATTTAAAATACAAATAATAAATTTTGTGAAACAAGATGTGAGAGTATCAATGCTATAAAACTGATGTCTGTGTTCTTTGGAGAAGCAGCTTATGAAGGGCTTTAGAATAAGAAAAATTGGCAATGAATTTTTGTTTAGAATAAATCACTTTAGTAATTGTAGTACAATAGTCTAGTAAAAAAGTTAAAAACAATCATTATAAAAATTAAAGGAGGTAGAAAATGTTAGCAGGAGTAAAAAAACAGATTTTAATTTACGGGTTAAAATCATCAAGAGATAAGTTTATTCTTTCTTACTCAGAAGAAAAGTTAACATCAAATAATTATATTGACTGTTATAACAATGAAATAAAAAAGGCGATTGATTGTGCAGCTAAAAATTTGTCCACTGCAGAAAAATGGAAGGACTTTACCAATAATTTATTAAACTATCTCTCTTCACCTGTAAGTAATTTTCCTCTTTGGAAAAATTACTTGCAGTGTTTACAAAAAAAGGAGAAAAATAGACTAGAAAATATCTATAGAGACGTACATATATTAAAGTCAGGAGAAAACTATTTTTTTGAAAAAAATGGCGAAGTTATTAAACCAATTTTGCATGCAAAAAGAGGTTGTAAAATCGGAATTGACGTAGCTAGATTAGACCCGAACGTTGAGTTGTTTTTTGTCTTAGATGAAATAAATATGAGAGACGTTGTACATAAAAATGATTTTCATGGAAGAAGTATAACCAATCGAGAGTTAAGATACGTTTATCGCCATCGATTTTCCTTAGAAAATAAAATTACTTTTTTTTAAAAGGTGAAAAATGTGAAGCCCCCTGGAAATCTGATCCACAATTATGGGAGCAATACAAGCATTCAAGACAAAGCTTTATCTATAAATATAAAGATATACGTGAGCAAAAACAAGAAATTTTAGCCGAAGCAGAACGTTCAAACCTTAAGAATATGTTTATAGACTTAAAAGCTAAAGCTATCAGTGAATCAAGTAATAGAAATGAACAATTACCGACCAGCCAATATAGCAACTCTGATAGAGAAAAATCATTTGTTTAGCAGACTGAATTTACAGAAAAATCATACAAAAAAGATTGCCAGTTTTTTATTTTGCAATTAAAATGTTAGTAATGTTTTGTAGAAAGTTGGAATCTGATCGATGAATAATCAACGAAAACGAACAACAGAAAATTTAACACCACAAGAAAAAATGGCAAGAGGTTCTGCTTGGATGACGGCTAGTAACATTTTCTCACGTTTACTTGGTGCTGTTTATATTATTCCTTGGTATGCTTGGATGGATGAACACGCCAAAGCTGCGAATGGATTATTTAATATGGGTTATAACATTTACGCATTGTTTCTCTTAATTTCAACAGCTGGGATTCCGGCGGCTATTGCGAAGCAGACAGCGCGTTATAATTCACTGAATGAATATGGGGTCTCTCGGCGTTTATTTATTCGTGCCTTACAAATGATGGGAGTATTGGGAATCTTGTTTGCTGTATTGATGTATGTCGCTTCTCCTTGGCTGGCTCATGCTTCTGGGGGCGGAGAAGAATTGATTCCAACGATGCGTTCACTAAGCATCGCCGTGTTGGTTTTTCCTTGTATGAGTGTGATACGCGGCTATTTTCAAGGGAATCAGGAAATGATGCCGTATGCCCTTTCTCAAATTGCCGAGCAAGTTGCCCGGATTTTTTATATGTTGCTTGCCACGTTTATTATTATGAAAGTCATAAAAGGTGATTATGTCACAGCTGTCACGCAATCTACTTTTGCAGCATTTGTCGGCATGCTGGCCAGTATTTTAATCCTTTTGTACTTTTTAAAAAAACAACAAATGTATACAGCGATACGTATAAAGTATAGTCACAATCAAGTAAATGTCGCAACAAAAGAATTGCTATTGGATACGATCAAAGAAGCTATTCCATTTATTATTGTTGGTTCAGGTGTAACGATTTTTAAACTTGTCGATCAGTTTACATTCATTAAAATCATGTCAGCGACGACTGAATACTCAAAAGATCAATTATTAGACCTATTTTCGATTTTTAGTGCGAATCCAGATAAATTGACGATGGTAGTAATTGCTCTTGCAACATCAATCGCCTCAACAGGGTTACCTTTGATCACAGAAGCAGTCACGCTAAAAGACCATCGTGGTTTGGCCAAACTAACGAGTGGAAATTTACAACTTTTTTCATTTTTTATGTTTCCTGCAACTTTTGGTGTGATACTGCTCGCTTATCCATTGAATACACTGTTTTATGCTCCAGATAAATTGGGCAGTCATGTGTTAATTCAGGCAAGTTTTGTCGGACTTTTCTTAGGATTGTACATGTTGGTTTCAAACATGCTTCAGGGAATGTTTGAAAATGCAGCTGCCATACGTTATTTAGCGATTGGTTTTGTGGTGAAGCTGTTTTTGCAATATCCAGCGATACGTTTGTTTGAAGTATATGGTCCGTTATTTGCTACCTTGATAGGCTTTGTTGTTTCTTGTGTATTGATTTTGAAAAAAATACGTAAAGTTGCACGTTTCAAGCCGAGTTTTGTTTGGCGTAGAACTCTTTTGATTTTTATCTTAACGCTTATTATGTTAGGAACGTCTTGGATCACGAAGTCAATTTTTGGTATTTTTTTAAATCAAGACAGTAAATTTCAATCCCTATTATTAATTGTACTCGTTGCAGGTGTAGGTAGTGTAGTATATGTGTATTTAGCATTGAAAATACGTTTAGCCGAACGACTTTTAGGACCCAGCATGATACGCCTTCGTCATCGTTTAAGGATCAAGTAAAAAATAATAAAAAGAAGTTAGGAATAATGATTATTTTGCCTTAACTTCTTTTTTTCAATTAAAAGGGAGTCTAAAGATGCGATTAGATAAATTTTTAGCCGATGTTGGAATAGGAAGCCGTAAAGAAGTGAAAAAACTTATCAAAAGCGGCAAAATTAAAGTAAATAATCAATCAATTAAAAGTGATAAATTTCAAGTAAGAGAATGGACGGATGAAGTGATATATGAGAACGAACGTTTAGTTTATCAAAAAGATTTTTATTATGTTCTTAATAAACCGGCTGGTGTAGTTTCTGCAACACAAGACAATCATCAACAAACGGTTCTTGATTTATTCGATGAGAAAGTTTTCCGAAGAGATCTTTTTCCAGTAGGACGTTTAGACAAAGATACAGAAGGTCTGCTAGTAATAACGAATGATGGAAAATTAGCGCATCAGTTATTATCTCCTAAAAATCATGTAGAAAAAGAATACTTCGCCAAAGTCAAAGGAATCATGACGCAAGAAGACGTTTTAGCTTTTAGTAAAGGAATAATGATTGACGGAGAGGAAAAAACACGACCCGCGCAGCTATTGGTAGAGTCCGTTGATCTTGTAAATGATGTTTCCATCGTTCGTTTGATCTTGCACGAAGGTAAATTTCACCAAGTCAAGCGGATGGTAAAAGCAGTGGGAAAAGAAGTGAGTTATCTTAAGAGAGTTCGGATGGGGAACTTTTTACTTCCGAAAGATTTAACACTTGGAAGTTATCGTCAGATGACTGAAAAGGAAGTGCTACAACTTAAAAGTCCTCACATGTAGCTTTAATAATTGCTGCAATTACCAAAAGACTGGAAGGATTCAGCTACACAAGATAAGTCGCAATTCACAAAAATGGTTCACCCCATTTTTGTGAATTGCGACTTATTTTTGAAAAGATTGTTGTTTGTGTTGTGCTTTTATTTAATAAAAGCCGTTTTACTTTTGTCTTTCGGTTCTTGTTTTAGCTATTTTTTTAATATTCCTATATTTTGTTTCAAATTCCCTATAATTTGTTTATTTATTCTTTCATTTGTAAGCGCTATAATCTTTTTGTGAATGACACGAAAGGAGTTTTGTGATGAAAAAAAGAAAGGGGCTAAATCATTTTTTTTATAATTTATGGCGATACAAAGCCTTAGTACTCATGGCAATACCGGGCATGCTTTGGATGATTTTTTTCTTTTATATCCCCGTATTAGCAAATGTCGTAGCATTTAAAAACTTCCATATTTCCGCCGATGGTTTTTTAGCTAGCTTAAAAGAAAGTCCTTGGGTCGGCTGGGAAAATTTTAAATTCTTATTTTCTTCCGATCAAGCATTCTTGATTACTAAAAACACCGTTTTATACAACCTCACTTTTATTCTTTTAAATTTATTGATTTCGGTAATATTTGCTATTCTTATGAGTGAATTGAGAAACAAGCGACTAGTAAAAGTTTATCAAACCATGTCTTTACTGCCTTATTTTTTATCATGGGTAATCATCAGTTATTTTGTTTATGCTTTTTTAAGCCCAGATAAAGGAATATTCAATCAATGGATTACAGATCATGGCGGTGAAGCAATCAACTGGTATAACGAACCGAAGTATTGGCCGTTTATTTTGGTTTTCATCGGTACATGGAAAGGAATCGGTTACAACAGCATCATTTATTTTGCTTCGGTTATGGGGATTGATCCAACCTATTATGAAGCAGCGATGGTGGATGGGGCCAGCAAATGGCAGCAGATCAAACACGTCACGATCCCACAATTAGTTCCGTTAATGACAATTCTCACGATTTTAGCTGTAGGAAATATTTTCCGAGCAGATTTTGGATTATTTTATAATATTCCTAGAAATTCAGGAGCACTTTATGACGTAACCCAAGTATTAGATACTTACATTTATAATGGTTTGGCTTCTACAGGGGATTTCGGAATGACGGCTGCCGCTGGCTTATATCAATCAGTGGTAGGATTTGTTTTATTAATGATTACAAATACAATTGCGCGTCGTTTTGACAGTGAATCTGCATTATTTTAAGGAGGAAAAAGAAAATGAAGAAAAAGAAAGTCGAACGAGTTCAAGTTCGTTCATTTAATAAAACCGTCAATTTTTTCTCCAATATTTTGATTGCATTATTCGCTTTTTCTTGCATCCTGCCGTTTTTATTTGTCATAGCGATTTCTGTTACAGAAGAATCAGCTTTGTCAGTACACGGATATAGTTTTTGGCCTGAAAAATTCAGCACATTTGGCTATACATATCTTTTTGGACAAATGCAAGATAAGATTTTTCAAGCATTGTTTGTAACGATTCTTGTTACAATTTTAGGAACGTTAATCAACAGCACAGCGACTTCTTTATACGCTTATGCGATTTCACGCTCTAATTTTCCATTCCGGCGCTTTTTTACAATTTTTTGTTTGATTACAATGCTGTTTTCACCGGGAATGGTTGCCAATTATTTAGTAATGACGAATCTTTTGCAGTTAAAAGATACAATTTGGGCTTTAATTTTACCTATGGCCGTTAGCCCATTTAATATTATTGTCATGCGTACATTTTTTAAACGCTCCGTATCAGATTCTATCATTGAATCGGCAAGAATTGATGGGGCAAGTGAACTGCGCATCTTCATCCAAATCGTTTTGCCTTTAGCTGTACCGGGGATTGCAACAATTAGTTTATTTGCTGCTTTAGGCTACTGGAATGATTGGTTCAACGCTTTATTATACATCCAAGATGATCAATTAGTTCCTTTACAATATTTATTGATGAAGATCCAAAGCAATATCCAATATTTGACACAAAATTCAGGAGCCGGCAGTCAATTGGCCGGTGGACTTGCCGCCGTTCCGGGAGAGTCCGCTCGAATGGCTATTGTTGTGATTTCAACTTTGCCGATTGCCGTTAGTTATCCATTTTTTCAAAAACATTTTGTTAAAGGATTAACGATCGGCGGAGTCAAAGAATAAATAGAAAGTCAAACAAAAAATAATTTAGGAGGAAGAAAAATGAAGTTATGGAAAAAAATAGCGTTTACAGGAATTTCTTTATTGATGGTTGGAGCCTTAGCAGCTTGTGATTCGGGCAAAAAAGAAAACGCAGATGCTAGCGATGAAACAACGTTACAGATGTATCAAATTGGCGACAAACCTAAAAATTTTGATCAGTTAATGGATATTGCCAATAAACGAATTAAAGAAAAAATTGGTGTAAAAGTAAATATCAATTATATCGGGTGGGGCGATTATGAGAAAAAAATGAACGTGATTATTTCATCAGGTGAAAACTATGATATTGCATTTGCCAATAACTATGTTTCCAATGCTCAAAAAGGTGCATTTGCAGATTTGACGGATTTAGCACCAAAATATGCTAAAAAAGCTTATGATGATCTAGACGAAGCCTATATCAAAGGAAATCTAGTCAATGGTAAATTGTATGCTTTTCCAGTAAATGGGAATGTTTTTGCTCAACAAGTTTTAACATTTAATAAAACGTTGTTAGACAAATACAATTTATCCATTGATGGAATTAAATCTTATCAAGATGCGGAAACAGTTTTGCAAGAATTTCATAAAAAAGAGCCTAATACGGCTGCTTTTGCTATCGGTCAAGGCTTTAAAGTACAAGGAAACTTTGATTATCCATTAGGAAACACCTTACCATTTGCTATCGATTTAAATGGCGACGATACAAAAATTATTAATCAATACAATGATGAAAACTATATTAGCTTATTACGTACCATGCATAGCTGGTACAAGCAAGGGTTGATTCCTAGTGATGCTGCAACAAGCACTAAAGATTATCCTTTAGAAGGGAACACTTGGTTGATGCGTGGCGAAACACAAGGCCCATACGATTATGGTGATACAGTTTTATCGAATACGGCTAACCAAGAATTAGTTTCCAAAGCAATTACAATTCCATTGAAATCTACAGCTCAAGCTCAAATGGCCAATTTTGTGGTTTCAAATACGTCCAAGAATAAAGAAAAATCAGTTGAATTTTTAGGATTATTGAACAGTGATCCAGAATTGTTAAATGGCTTAGTATGGGGGATTGAAGGAAAAGCGTGGGAAAAAGATGGTCAAGGTAAAATTAAATTATTAGATGGCTACCAACCAAACATGCATTTGCCAGCATGGAATACTGGAAACAATAAAATTTTGTATACGCAAGATACAATTACAGATGATATGATTAAAGAAAGAGATGCATCTATCGCAAAAGCTAATACATCACCAATTTTAGGCTTTAGCTTCAATACGGATAAAGTAAAAACAGAACTAAGTAATATTTCAAATGTCATGAATCAATACTTGGATGGTGTCAATACGGGAACCGTCGATCCTGATCAAACTTTACCAAAATTAATGGAGGCATTAGATAAAGCTGGTTATGATAAAGTATTAACAGAAATGCAAAAACAATACGATGCGTTTAGAAATGAAAGTAAATAATTCAAGAAACTAAGACAAAAGTGCTAAGCTTTTATAATGAGAATGAGCAGAACTATTTTCCAAAATTTGCATTTCAAATTTTTGGTCAGTTCTGCTTATTTTTTCAAAATTTATTTGCTTGAGAATCAATAATCACTTATTTTTGATCTTTCTTATTTTTTGGAAGATCCTGAAATGACTACATTTTTACCAGATGTTGGTAATGGTAGGAATGCTTGGGGATAAATCGTTTAATGTGGACTGTAGGAAGCAGGAACATTCCTATCACTTTCTTATCTTCTTTCTCATGATTTATCGTATCTAAGAAAGATAGTGAAACTGTAATCTGTTTTATAAAGATTTTTATTAAAAAATAGTAGTTTAATTCCTTAGAAAAAAATTTATCTTTCTAAGTGGTCGTTTGCGAGGAGAAATTTGTATGTTAGGTAAGGCTTTAGAAACATTATTTATAAGAGTATGGGTTGTGATGAAATTAACTTTTTATTTTTGGTTTTATACTTTGTTAGGGGGCGTTGTTTTAGGTGTCGGCCCAGCATATAAAACAGTGAATGAATTATTTTATATGTATGGATTTACATATAAAAAGATAACATTTAAACATGGGGTAAAAATATTTAAGCAATCTTTTGGTAGAGGGAATCTTTTATTTGGAACATTTTTAGCAACTATATGTTTATTGGGCTATAATTTATATTTATCTGTTCAGATTCAAGGCCTCTTTTTCTTACTGATTGATTTTATTCTTATTTTTAGTTTGTTGGTTGTGTATGCAGCTTACCAATATAGTTTAATTTTAGACAGTAGTTACTTTATTTCTATTCCTAATTTACTTAAGTTAAGTTTTATATCTGTTTTTGTTAGTTTTTTTTCTTTTTTGAAATTATTAATTGGAGAAGCAATTATTTTATGGGTGACGTGGAATTATAAGGGGCTGCTTCTTTTTGGTATAGTCGGTCTGTTGACTGTATACAATGGGATGATAACTAAACAATGGCGGGAACAACTGGACTATCAGTTAGAAAGCTATGAGTAGATGGCGTATTTTATTTTTGCAAGGGACATTACTTAATCGTCTTTTACGAAAATATGCGTGGGTGATGGTCTTATTAACAATGGGAGCAACAATAATTATTAGTGTTCATACGTGGATGCAAACAGAAAATCAAGCAGAACAATTGACTCATGAAGCATTACAAAGCACAAATCGAACGTTAAATGATAAAACGACTCTTAGTAAAATTATCAAAGATCAATTGTTGGGAAGTTCAGAAAAGATTGAAAATACAACGACTTATTTAACTAAACCAATTGACCAGTATTTAATGTATGTTTATGATCAACAGCAAAAAACATCTGATTTTTTATCATTTCCTTATCAAGTAAGAGATATTTATGTGAACTATGAAGAAGTAAGGACACTTTACGTTGTATTTAGTCAATTATCTGAATACTTTGAATCTACCAGAGAAAACAAAGCAGGAACGATTAAAAAGGGAACGCCAAAACTTGCGAATGCGTTTTATATTAAAATGTCCATTACTCAAGGGGGAAACGAAGTAGGAAGTATATTTATTGGATTTGAAAAAGAAAAATTAGATGCGACGTTAGAAAGTTTAAACAGTTTCAGTGGACTTTCTTTGTATATGATATCAGGTACGGCTAATCGGTTGTATACCTTTCATGATAAAGAAATGCCGAAAAAAACTTTAGAGAAACAGGAATTATTAATTGCCACTAGTCTTCAACAAAACTCAACATTGCCAATCGCAATGCTTGAAAAAGGCAATTTTGTCCAATACCAACGGCTTATTGATGATTATCGTATATTAGCTACTTTAGATAAACAAATGGTAAGAAAAGCGATTGAAAAAGATTTAACTCCTCTAATTCTTGGTGTAGTTTTATTAGATAGTGTTTTACTTTTCTTTTTGTATCAGACATTTAAGAGATACTCACAGCAAGTAGATGTTGTAAGAAATGTGATGGATGAAGCAGCTAAAGGAAATCTAGATACACGAATTAATACGGCTATGACAGAATACGAGTTAAAAGACCTTTCAATTGGGATTAATGAAATGCTAGATAGTATCAATCAACTGGTTGAAAATATTTATAAACTGAAAATCAAGCAGCAAGAAGCACATATGCGCGCTCTTCAAGCGCAAATAAACCCACATTTTTTATATAACACCTTAGAATACATTCGAATGTATGCGCTAAGTGAAGGCAGTGAAGAACTCGCTGATGTGGTTTATGCGTTTTCTGCCTTACTGAGAAACAATACTAATCAAGAAAAGACGATTAGTTTAAAGGAAGAACTGGATTTTTGTGAAAAATATGTTTATTTATATCAAATGCGTTATCCCAATCGCCTTGCTTATCATTTTTCAATTGAACCGATGTTAGAAAAAATTGAAGTTCCTAAGTTTATCATTCAACCGCTAATTGAAAACTATTTTAAACATGGAGTTGATTTTACACGTTTTGATAATGCGTTAAGTGTCAAAGTTTTTCATGAAAGACAACAAGTGATGATTATCGTTAAAGATAATGGCAAGGGGATGATACCTGAGCGATTAGAAGAAATTAAATTGAGATTAGCAAAACCTAAAGTAGAGTTATCGCAATCAATTGGATTGCAAAATGTGAATGAACGGTTGCGTGCAAGTTTTGGCAAAAGTTATCAGATGCAGCTATGTGAAAATAAAGAAGGAGGATTGACTGTCACTATTACATTTAAGAGAAAGGAGTAAAAAATGTATCGAGTGTTATTAGTAGATGATGAATATATGATTTTGACCGGATTACAAAAAATTATTGATTGGAAAAGTTTAGGTTTTAAGGTAGTTGCAACGGCTGAAAATGCCATGCAGGGACTTTCAGTGTTAGAAGACCAATCGATTGATTTGGTTATAACTGACGTAACGATGCCGGAAATGAATGGATTAGAATTTATTGAAGCGGCACAAAGAGAACACCATACATTTGAATTTATGATTCTTTCGGGTTATCAAGAATTTGATTATTTAAAAAGTGGCATGCAATTAGGAGCAGTTAATTATCTAATGAAACCGGTAAATAAAACTGAATTAGTTGAAAGCTTGGAAAAAGTGAAACAACATTTAGATCATAAAAATGAACAAAAGAATCAACAAGAAATTTATCAAGAAATACTTTTTAGCCAGTGGCTCAATGAAGAATTAGACGAATCAAGTGAAGAAGAACTGTTAGAAAGAATAGGTAAACACCAGCGACGAATTTTACTTGCTCAAGTTTCACGATCGATAGGTAAATCAGTGAATCAATGGTTGAAAAAACAGCAGGAACTTTTTTATTATCAACGGAACTTTAGTGATATGATCTTATTTACTTTGCTATTAGAAGAACAATCCGTTTCAACATTTTGCCGTTTCATTCAAAAGACTAGTGCAAATAAGGAGTGGTTAATCAGTATTGGCGATGAAACGACTGATTTAGATAAAATTCCTGAAAGCTATCAGCATGCCAAAGACAATTTACAGTTGCATCAATTTTACGAAGACAAAGATCAGAAAATTTTTTTTTCAGAACAAGAAGCTGCCAAAGAGCAAGCAATTGACTTTTCTTCTTTCACTCGTATTTTAAAAAGTGGGCAATTAGAAAAAGCACAGCAAATGCTCACTCATTTTTTTGATCAATTTCAAACAGCGGTGATGGCACCCGAAGATATTCGCCATTTTAGTTTTTTATTGTTTATGGATATTCAAAGAGAGTTGATCCATTTAGAAGATGATGAGTACTTAAAAGGAATTCAAAGGATCAATCAAGCAAAAACTGTTCAAGAATTGCATCATCTGCTTTTGTCCTTAGTAAAGGCACAGCAAAGGCATGTAAGGTACAGCAAAAATGTTGAGCGAGTGATTGAGATTTTACATGAGCATTATACCGAACCATTGACGTTGAAAGAAGTATCTGAAAGTTTACATTTGAATGTGATGTATTTAGGGCAACTTTTTAAAAAAGAGACGAAAAAAAGTTTTTCTGTTTATTTAAATCATTTAAGAATCGATCAAGCTAAGTGGTTGTTATTGCATAGTAATCGAAATATTAATGAAATTTCCCGTGAAATCGGATACAATAACACTACTTATTTTTCTAAACTTTTTAAAAAAATTGTTGGCAAATCCCCAAAAGAATATCGTGAATCTAATGGAATAGAGGAAGGGTAAGGTGAATCATAAATTCATTAAAAAAAGGTGGCTAATCGTTTTGTAAGCTTGTCTAATTTGTGAGATTTCGGTACAATTTCTTTAAATGATAAAAAGTGAAGAAGTAAGCGTTGGATTGCTTCTCTGCTTTTTTATTAAAGAAACGAGGAAATAAAATGGATTTTTTACGTAAGTTTGGTTTTTATTTTTTATTATTAGGCGTACTAAGTGATTTTCTCACGCCTTATATTTTAGGCATGTTTTATCCTCAATTAAATCAAATGACAGCAGTAATGAGTCTGTTTGGGGATATTGGCAGTCCTGTAAGAAGTGCATTTTTGGTGTGGTCCGTTGTTTCAGGAGGACTTTATGTTTTATCAATGCCGGCGTTGTATCAAACTTTTGTTACGACTTCAAAGCCAATTTCCCTCTTGCTAACCGTTTCTATTGGGTTATATGGTGTGACTGATTGTATATTTACTGGTTTATTTAGTCTTAATACGAATGAAACTGCTTGGAATTTTTCTACGTGGATTCATAATGTGGGATCAGGAATTGGCTATAGCGGATTTATCCTCTTTCCTTTATTTGCTTTTCTTTTGTACGATAAGCTTGGATCTGCGCAATTAAGGCAACAGTTTTTAATCATGATGCTTATAAGTCTTTTTTTTGCCGGCGTTTATGGAATAGCTCGGATTCCCGGACTAAATCATTTACCAGTTTTAAATAAGTTAGGATTATGCCAGCGAGTCAGTTTTTTCTTTAATTACTTACCCATTGTTTGGTTAAGTATTGTACAAATAAAATCTTAAAATAAAAAGGCTATCGAACAGGCAAAATATCTTAAAGAGCTGGATTTTTAGAGTGTGAAACAAAAGTAAAGAATACTTTTACTTCACGCTCTAAACACAGATAAATGACAGGAGCAGAAGCAATTCCTTCGAAAATAAGCCTAAATTCGAAAAAATTTGAAAAGCAATTTTCGTGTATTCCTTCTTATTTCTCGGAGTTAAACACTTCTGCTCCAGCCTCTTTCCTACCATTAGTCAAGAGGTAAATAATGAAAATTAATTATTGAATTCCATACCAAATCCCCCTGATACTCGTTTCAATTTTTTTATCAGGGGGCTTACTTTTTTTATCAGGTCATTGCCTTATTGGTCCTTAGAGACCGTGTACGCATAGTCGTAATTTGTTTTGTTCTCAACCATAGAATAGTGACACTTTAGTAGTTTGTTCATACAGGCTACGGTCGCAACCTTATCCTTTTTGGGTAAAGGTTGCGTTTTTAATTTGTAATAGTAATCTACAATAGCTTAGTATGTTTTTTATGCGTATTTTAGCGACTCAAAAAGCGAGTGATTTACACACTAATTATAGTGTGTAAATAAAAAAAATGTGTGTATGTAAAGAAAAACATCTTGAAAACGCTAGCAAACCAAGATGTAAAACGCTTTAAAAATTGGCACGATAGTTGCTTTATATAAAAGTGTAAGAATAAAGAAAGGGAAGTGTTTTAAATGGAAAAGAAAACAATTATGCTTGTATGTTCAGCCGGAATGAGTACAAGTTTACTTGTAACAAAAATGCAAAAGGCAGCGGAAGAAAAAGGAATTGAAGCAGACATCTTTGCTGTATCAGCTTCTGACGCAGATAATCAATTAGAAACAAAAAACGTAGATGTTTTACTACTAGGACCACAAGTGCGGTTCATGCAAAATCAATTTGCTGAAAAGCTTGCCCCTAAAGGAATTCCACTGGCTGTTATCAATATGCAAGACTATGGCATGATGAATGGCGCAAAAGTATTAGAACAAGCAGAATCATTAATCAATCAATAAAGGAGGAAGAAAACAATATGCAAGATCAAAAAAATCTAGAAGCCATCATGGGATTGATTATGTTTGGCGGAAATGCTAAAAGCGATGCAATGGAAGCGATTGCTGCTGCTAAAAAAGGTGATTTTGAGTTAGCAGATGCAAAAATTAAGGATGCAGAAGAATCTTTAGTGCAAGCGCATCATTCCCAAACAGAAATGTTAACGCAAGAAGCCCAAGGAAACCATATGGAAGTGACATTATTAACTGTTCACAGCCAAGATCACTTAATGACTTCGATCGCTTTCACTGATCTAGCAAAAGAAATTATCGACTTGTATCGTAGAGTAGATGTTTAACTTAAGAAGATAAAATGGAAAAGAGGTAAGAAACATGGATAAATTTGTTGCGTTTATGGAGAAACACTTTATACCTGTGGCATCAAAAATTGGTGCCCAACGGCATTTAGTAGCAATACGTGATTCCTTTATGGTCAGCATGCCGTTAATGATTTTAGGGGCTTTAGCTGTCATGATTAATAATCTGCCTATCCCTGGATTCCAAGAATTAATGAACTCGATTTTTGGCGGTGAAGCTTGGAAAGGATTTGGTGCATCAGCTTGGAATGGTACGTTTGCGATTCTTTCAGTATTAATTGCTTTTTTACTTGCTTATCATCTAGCCAACGGCTACCGTAAAGACGGTGTATCCGCCGGTGTTATTTCTTTAGGTTCATTCTTCGCATTAGGCGGAGCTTTAGGCATGAGCTCTAATGGTTTATTTATTGCTATTATTGTAGGAATTATTTCAACAGAAATTTTTGTTCGTTTAAGTGGAAATGAAAGATTAATCATTAAAATGCCTGATGGCGTACCACCGGCAGTAGCAAAAGCCTTTGCTTCCTTACTACCTGCAATGATTACGATTTCATTATTTGCCTTGGTTGCAGCAATTTTTGCAGCATTTGGCATAGACGATATCGTTGGCGCTTTTTACACAGCAGTTCAAGAACCATTTATGGGTTTGGCAAATTCATATCCATCTGCATTATTATTAGCGTTCATTACGCCTTTCTTGTGGTTCTTTGGCTTACACGGAGCAAACATGGTCGATCCCTTAATGCAAACAATCAATGCACCTGCAATCGAAGCAAATGTAAACGCAATCGCTGCTGGGCAGCACGCACCTTTCATCGTAAACAAACCGTTTTTTGATAGTTTTGTTAACTTAGGTGGTACAGGAGCAACTTTAGGGTTATTATTAGCGATTTACTTAGTTGGCCGTAAAAATAAGCCTTACATGGTCGTAACAAACTTATCTATTGCGCCGGGAGTCTTTAATATCAACGAACCAACGATGTTTGGGCTACCAATCGTATTGAATCCAATTATGTTTATTCCATTTATTTTAACTCCCATGGTCTTAGTATCTGTCGCATATTTTGCTACTTCAACTGGTTTAGTTCCAGCTGCAACAGTAATGCCACCATGGGTAACACCTCCTGTTATTGGCGGGGTATTAGCAACAAAAAGTATTGCTGGCGGGGTACTAGCTGCTGTAAACTTAGTTTCATCTATTTTGATTTATCTTCCATTTGTTAAGGTGGCAACAATTCATGAAAGAAGAAAAGAAGTATTGAATGGCTAGAATTACGTGCAACAAAAGAACAGGGAAGAAAAATAGTTTTTAATGAATAATTTTATAACAATTAAAGAACCAGTTGCTAGGCGTGTGTATTAGCAACTGGTTTTTTAGGTAGAGTCTGCTCCCTTTAAAAAAATTTTTTAAAGGGAGCAAATAATAGGATAATTTTTTTTGAGAGTTATTGAAAATTCATTTTAATAACGAATGTGATATAATGGTGCAAATATTAGAGGAGTGAAGAAATGCATGAAGGGGTACGAGTTGATTATATTAAGAAAATAGCCCAAATGGATTGAACAAGCAACGCGGTGGTTTACTTCAAAGTGGCATCTACCACTTTCGTTTTATCAAGATAGCATGCGGGAATCGTTGTTACCGCGTCAGGTTGTTCTGCAATGGTATATCTTAGTAACGCAAGAACAAAAAATTGTAGCTGGAGCAGGAGTGATTGAAAATGATTTTCATGATCGCCATGATTTAACACTTAATGTATGTGCTTTATTTGTGGAAAAAGAGTATCGCAATCGAGGATCGCTAAAGAAATCTTAACATTTATCAAAAGGGATATGAGAAAATTAGGTATTTCACGACTATATTTAGTAACTGATCATAGTAGGTTTTATGAAAGACATGACTGGAAATTTTTAACGATGGCTCAAGACAATGAGGGAATACCTGTTTATTTATATCAAATAGATAGGATTAATAAGAAATAAGAAGGTTATAAAATCGTAGACTGAATTCATTTTCCAAAGCGCTAGTTTTACGTTAAATGTATTCCACATCTAGCTAGATAATGTTTAGCATTAATAAAGAGAGGTCTTAAAAAAATATATTGATTGAATGAAAGAATCATGTTGTTTACCTGCTAAATTATAAAAAGTTGTTTATACTGAATCAATTATAAAAGTTAATCGAGAAAAACGGTTATAAAAATACAGACACAAACGTTGTAAAACGCTCTTGTCTGTATTTTTTTCTTGTTTGAACTTTCTTTTTCAGTTTTAATGTTCATTTATTATATAGCTATTTAAAGTAAAAAATTAGGGTTTTAAAACGACTTTGATGTTTTTATCTTCTTTTTTATCGAATATTTCATATGCTTTAGCGGCATCTGTTAAAGGTATTGCGTGTGTGATGATTTGTGTTGGATCGAATAGACCATTTGCAATCATTTCATAAATTTTTGGCATTAGATGGACGATCGGCGCTTGTCCATGTTTGACCGTGATGTCTCTCATGAAAAATTCTTGCAAAGGATAAGAAGAAGCCGGAGTCATATACACTCCAGTGATTTGCACCGTTCCAAATTTTCTGATGGCTTGTGAAGCCATTTGAAGTGATGAAATGGTGCCACTTTGTAAACTGATTAAGTTCTTTGCTTTTTCTTTTACTGGTTCTAAGCCATCCATTCCTACACAATCAATGATGACATCTGCACCACCTTTTGTTCGTTCATAAAGGTCGGCACCAGCCGTCTGTGTATCTTGTAATAGATAAGTTTCGACATTATTGTATCTAGCCGCTTTATCAATTCGATGTTGGACAGGGTCAACGGCAATTACTCGTTTGGCACCAGCCATAACTGCAAATTTTTGTGTAAATAATCCTACCGGCCCAGATCCCAATACAACTACGGTATCTCCTTTTTTTACATTGGCATTTTTGACACTCCAATAAGCGGTAGGAAGAATATCAGATAAGAAAAGGACCTTTTCATCTGCCAACTCATTGTCTGGTACAACAAATGAAGTAGTGTCTGCAAATGGCACTCTAAGGTATTCGGCTTGACCACCCCAATGATTGCCATTTAGTCGTCCAAATCCGAATAGACCACCATATAATTCATTCGGATTGGAACGGTCGCACTGACTTTCCATATCATGCGTACAAAAATGACAATGCCCGCAACTTATGTTAAATGGTATGACTACCCGTTGTCCTTTTTTTAAGCGTTTGACTGCTGAACCTACTTCTTCAACGATCCCCATCGGTTCATGTCCTACAACGTACCCTTTTTCTAATACCGCTTCACCATGATGGTAAAGGTGAAGATCAGAGCCGCAAATGGCGGTAGCTGTGATGCGGATAATCGCATCGGTCGGTTCTAATATTGTAGGGTCATCTACATTTCGAATCTCCATTTTTTGTTTTCCTTGCCAAGTAACTGCCTTCATGGAAAATCTCCCTTCTTTAATTCCTGTAATCTCCTTTTTTATCAGTTATAAACTTCTCTTTTTATTCTAAGGGGAGAATAGTTTTTTTAATAGTAAAACGCTTATAAGTAGAAGAAAGTATTTATTTAAAATAACAAGCATATTTTTTACTTTTTATTGATTCGTATTTTTTTAGGCGTATAATAAAATTATATCTAAAAAATAAATAACTATATGTATATAAAAAATTCAAAAAAGGAGGAAGTTTGTGGAGAAGGAAAAAAAAGCCTCTAAAGTGAAGAACGTGTTGGTAATAACCGCTTGCTCAGTTATGTTATTTGTAGCTATTTCAGCTGCAGTAGTAAAAGGCACCTTTTTAAGAGAAAATTTTTTACTGAATCAGATTGAAAAAACAAGATATAGTGAATTAGTGATAAAAGAGGCAAGTAAAAATTTTAGAGAAGAAAATAGAGAAAAAAATAAATTTACTGAAGTCATTGCAACGGCGATTTCTCCCAAGTTGATGAAGCAGATACTTCAAGCGTATATTCGTCATACATATAATAAAAGAGAGTATCCGATTGATAAAAGTAAAGAGATAAATAAAGAGATAACAGAGGCCATTGATAAATACGCTCAAAAGCATCAATTAACCATCAGTAATGAAGAACAAAAAGAAATTGAAACGATGAAGTTCAACTTCTTACATCAACTTCAAGATGCTACAGGAGATCGATACTTAGACATTTTTATAGGAAATATTCAGTCTGCTAAAAAAAGAGTTCGCTTTGCTTTTTACATAGGAACATTTTTATTTGCTTTGTTATTGTTTTATTTGTTTTTGTTGGTAAGAAAGCTTGGATACCTTTTGTTGCGCTATGGAGCGTTTATTTTAGGAATTTCAGGAAGTATGTTTTTACTTTTAGCAGGGCTACTAAATATGAGGAACTTTTTAGAGAAAATTGCTTTTCCCTCACAAGCCATTTCAAAGTTAATGCAGAGTTATGTACAAGAGTTTCTTACCCATCTTGTCTTAGTAGGTGTGATACTTTTAATTAGTGCGGGAGTATTTGGAGTGATAGGTGAAGTTATTCGAAAAGAAGTGAATAAAATAGAAATACTTAAAATTCATTCGTAAAGGTGTTCAGTATTAAAAAAATAATCAATGGCAATGTTTAAAAAAAAATTGAGGATTGATTCTTTTTATTTGTTGTTAGAGGATCATAAATGTAAAAAATCATTCAAACATTTTCTTGGCAGCACGCATTAACGTAGGGATATCTTTATCATAGCGTGGTGTTTTAACCAAACGAGACATAGGAATACCAGCAAAATGAAATGCAGCAATTTCTCCGGAACGTACGGCACTTTGTTCTGTAAAAATCATTTGATAAGGCTGTTCCACAAATTCTCCAGTAAAAGCTAAATTTGTAGAATGTTGGGGAATGACTTTGGGTCGATCGCTTTTTGCACGATTGTTAAATAAGGCTGAAGCATACGGCATGTATACGGGAATATTATTCACAACACTTTCAAAGATTTCTGTTTCTTTTGTTCGAATATTTTCAGGTCCCGGATCAACTTTAGAAAGTTGTCTAATTAATTCTTCTAACATTTCTTTACCGTTCATTTTTATATATTGCTTATCCACAAATTCTCCACGGCGTCTAGGATATAAGAAATATCCCCAAATTACAGTTTCATTTGGCTTTTGTGAAGTAAAATGTGGTTGATGGTGAACAACGATCGACATCGTGACGTCTTTTTGTCCTAAAGGTGTAATAGGCGTCGTTGAAATAAATGAATTTAACGCATTTCCGGGTACTTGGGTAGTGATTCGAGTGATTTCGTTTAAAAGTAGATGATTTTTGGTTGTTAAAGTAAAGCTTACCCATTCACTGGCGTCACGGTCGGCAAAAAATTTGTCAGGATTTCCTAAATTATAAAAACGTTCACTGGCTTTCTTCCATAATCCTGAAGCAGCACCGTAATCCATGTTCTCAGGAGCCGGCGTGTCATAATCACCTAATGTGGCTGAATCAGTAATTGACCCATTTGTGAAAATTACGGCTGTGTCATTATCTACATCAACGTGTTCTTCTTCATTTGTTCTTGTATTAATCATTTTTAAGCCAGTAACAGTAATTTCATCTTGCATGGCTGTTTCTTTAAATTCCCAATCTACTACACGCCGATTCAAGATGATTTGGCATCCTTGTTGTTTTAAGTAATTAATTAGCGGCAGCATAATACTTTCATATTGATTGTAGCGTGTACGATTGACGCCAACTAAATGTTCGATTTGTGTAAATTCATAAATCATTTGATGCATATAACGACGAAGTTCTTGAGCGGAGCTACGGGTACGAAAAGCAAAAGTCGTTTCCCACATAAACCAAAAGTTTGTTTCAAAGAAATGCGGATCATCTTTAAAATATTTTTCAATTGTGACGTTATCTAATTTTTCCTCTTCTGAATCAGGCATAGCAATAAGCTTAGTTAGTAATAAGCGATCTTTATTATTAAAGCCCAATTTGCCGCCATCAATAATTCCCTTGCCGCCTTCCATCAAGCGCGCTTTATCAAACGTTCGGTGCTTGGCATCAAAATCTCTGGTGTCTTCGGCTGCGCTCATTCCTGGCTCAGTAACAGAGGGAATACGGCTTAGTAAATCCATTAAATCGACATATGTCCGGTAGTTGAGCATGCGACCGCCACGTGCGATGTACCCTTTTTGATTTTCCATGGGATGATTTTTATTCCAATATTCATCTACGACAGTATCCGTTGGTGCGCCATCATTTGAGCCATGATCATCTAAAGAATAAAACGTAATCTGATCACCGCGCCATTTTCCTTCTTGAATCAAATAGACAGCAGCGGCCATATTGGCGATTCCAGCGCCAATCATAATTGCTTTACTTTTTCTCATTGTGATCCCTCCAGTATTTACAAGTGAACAGTTTAAGGAAATGTTTAAATTGATTCGTATTCGTCGTATAAATGGCTGTCATCTTCTAGTAATCCTGTTTTTTTTCCAAGATAAATAATTCCCAAGGTGAATAAGCCTAACCCAATACTTGCTTTTAGCCATTTTTTTCCCATAAGAAATTCCTCCTTTATTTTTACGTTTTACGCCTTTCTATTAAAAGCATAAAACCTTTCACGCTAAATGCCAAATGATAGGATAAGCAAAAAAGAGTTTTTTTGACAAATTATTAATTGTGTCTAAAATCAAGTTGAAACATGACGAAAAACTTAAAAGAAGGTGAGAGACATGATGAATTAACAGTAAAGAGGGGGGATGTGTATTTAAAAATAATATGACAACTACATTGCTACCTGAAATAATTTTGTGATTTAAAGCAAATGACGGAAAATAAATAGAGGAGAAAAGAGTAAATAATTTCAAAATATTCAGAGGATTTCATAAATTCATCAAATATATAATAAGCAATTTTTAGCATAAGAGGAGTTATTTTTAAAGTAAAATAAAAAAACGATATTTATAAAAAAACTCTGTGTTATAGTATAACTGTAGAATTTATATTTTGTGTTGTTAAGAGGCAAAATAAAAAAGCACCGAGACAGTGCTTGCTTAAAAAGCTGAGGACGGATAATCCCTTATTTTAACTTGCTATGTTGATTTGAATGCTACCAACACTTTTATTATAGCAGAAATTAAAAAGGTTGCAAGAGATAGAATAAAAATCATCCAAGAAAAAAATAAAAGTGCAAACGCTTCGAGTAAAAAGCAATCACTAGGGATTTCTGCAGTAAAGGAAAGGATGAAAAGAAAATGACAAAAGAATATACAATAGGTTTGGACATCGGTACTAATTCAGTTGGCTGGGCCATCGTAACGGATGACTATCGCTTAATGTCAAAAAAAATGAGTGTCCACGGAATGACGGAAAGAAAGAAAATAAAAAAGAATTTTTGGGGCGCGCGCTTATTTGATGAAGGACAAACGGCTCAAGTAAGAAGAAATAAGCGCACATCACGTCGGAGATTGACACGTAGAAGATTCCGTATAACGGAATTGCAAAAGATTTTTGCAGAAGAACTCCTAAAAAAAGACGCGAACTTTTTTGCAAGATTAGATGAAAGCTTTTTGGTACCAGAGGATAAGAATTATGCTCGTTCGCCTATTTTTCCAACATTAGAAGAAAAAAGTTATTATCAAAGCTATCCTACCATTTATCATTTACGTCAAAAGTTAGCAGATTCAACGGAAAAAGCAGATATCCGTCTGATTTATCTTGCACTTGCACATATTATCAAGTACCGAGGTCATTTTTTATTTGAAGGAGAATTAAATACGGAAAATACTTCTATAGAGGAAACATTTAAAGAGTTTCTAGCAATTTATAATCAACAATTTGAGCAAGCTGTTGATTTTCATGAACCGGTTCTAACGATCTTGACGGATAAATTGTCTAAAACAAAGAAGGTTGAGAAAATCCTTACGTACTATCCGGCAGAAAAAATGAATGGCTGTTTGGCGCAATTTTTAAAATTAATAGTTGGGAATCAAGGGAATTTTAAGCAAGTATTTGCTTTAGAAGAAGAGGCAAAAATTCAATTTTCCAAAGAAACGTATGAAGAAGAGCTTGAAAATATAGTTGAGAAAAGCCTCGATGAGGTAGCTGATGTTTTTCTACAAGCAAAAAAAGTGTATGATGCTATTTTACTTTCAGATATTCTTTCAACAAAGAAAAAGAACACGAAAGCTAAATTATCTTTAGGAATGATTGAACGTTATGAAGACCATAAAAAAGATTTAGAAGAATTCAAACGATTTGTAAAAGCAAAATGTCCAGATACATATGCAGTTTTTTTCAAAGATATTTCTAAAAATGGATATGCTGGTTATATTGATGGAAAAACGACGCAGGCCGATTTTTATAAATTTGTTAAAAAAAAGTTGAACGGTGTACCGGAAAGTGAGAGATTTCTTGAAAAAATTGAGCAAGAAAATTTTTTGTTGAAGCAACGCACTTTTGCAAATGGAGTAATTCCTCATCAAATTCACTTAACAGAACTAAAGGCAATTATTGAACGGCAAAAACACTATTATCCATTTTTAGAACAAGAGCGAGAAAAAATTATTTCTTTATTGACCTTTCGGATTCCTTATTATGTAGGACCGTTAGCGCAGACAGAAAAAACAAGTTCATTTGCATGGTTGGAAAGAAAAACAGCGGAGAAAATAAAGCCTTGGAATGCTTCAAAAGTGATTGATTATAGCGCTTCGGCGATCAAATTTATTCAACGAATGATTAATTGTGATACCTATCTTCCATCAGAAAAAGTCCTACCTAAACATAGCTTGCTTTATCAAAAATATATGATTTTTAACGAATTAACGAAAGTAGTCTATAAGGACGAGCGAGGAATAAAGCATAAATTTTCAAGTGAAGAAAAAAAGACAATTTTTAAAGAACTATTTCAGAAACATTCAAAAGTAACAGTCAAAAAATTACAAAATTTCCTTTTTGCCAACTATAATTTAGAAGACGTAGAAATTCTAGGAATTGATAAGGCATTTAATGCGTCATATGCGACCTATCATGATTTTTTGAATATAGCTAAGCCTCAGGAAGAAAAAATGAAAAAATTGTTAGAAGATCCTGAAATGGCAGAAATGTTCGAAGAAATTGTAAAAATTCTGACGATTTTTGAAGATCGAGAAATGATTAAAACACAGTTGAAAAAATATCAGGATATTTTCGAACCTGCCGTTTTCAAAAAATTGATGAAAAAGCATTATACCGGCTGGGGACGTTTATCACAACGATTGATCAATGGCATCAAAGATCGGAAAACACAAAAAACAATTCTTGATTACTTGATAGATGACGATGACTTTCCACAGCATCGCAACCGCAATTTTATGCAGTTGATTAATGATGAGAATTTATCTTTCAAATCAGAAATTGCTAAAGAGCTTACTTTAACAAATGGTCAGTCAATGAAGGAGATTGTTGAAGCCATTCCCGGAAGTCCTGCCATCAAAAAAGGAATCTGGCAGACACTTAAAATCGTTGAAGAATTAATCACAATTATGGGAGATAAACCTAAAAATATCGTCATTGAGATGGCTCGTGAAAATCAAACCACTGCAAAGGGAATTTCTCGTTCACACCCACGATTAAAATCACTGGAAGAGGCATTGAAAAACTTCGATAGCCAATTATTGAAAGAACATCCTGTGGATAATCAAGCCCTTCAAAAAGATCGGTTGTATCTTTATTATTTGCAAAATGGTAAAGACATGTATACCGAAAAACCATTAGATATCCACCGACTCTCTGAATATGATATTGATCATATCATTCCTCGAAATTTTATCGTGGATAACTCAATTGACAATAAAGTACTGGTGGCGTCTAAAGAAAATCGAATAAAAAAAGATGACGTCCCGGGTGAAGCGGTTGTTCAACGAATGAGAGCTTATTGGGAAAAACTGTTAAAAGCAAAGTTGATTAGTGAGAAAAAATTTTCTTATTTAACCAAACTAAAGCTAACACCGGAAGACAAGGCAAGATTTATTCAGCGACAAATAGTTGAAACAAGACAAATCACCAAACAAGTGGCGGCGATCTTGAATCAACGATTCAATACACAAGAAGAAATCGAAAAAAATGAAGGAACACGGATCATCACCTTGAAATCTGCCTTAGTTAGCCAATTCAGGAAAACGTTTGGTATCTATAAAGTCAGAGAAATCAATCATCATCATCACGCACATGATGCGTATTTAAATGGAGTAGTCGCTATTGCCTTGTTAAAAAAGTATCCTAAATTAGCGCCTGAATTTGTGTACGGTCGTTACCCCAAATTTAATTCAGCAAAGGAAAATAAAGCAACGGCTAAAAAAGAACTTTATTCCAATATTTTAAGATTCTTTGAAAAAGAGAAGTACTGGCATGATGACAATGGTGAAATCTTTTGGGATAAGGCAAGACATCTTCCTCAAATTAAAAAGGTGATTCATTCACATCAAGTAAACATAGTGAAAAAAGTAGAAGTACAAACAGGGGCGTTCTATAAAGAAACAGTAAACTCCAAAGAAAAGCCAGATAAGTTGATTAAACGAAAAAATAATTGGGATGTTACAAAGTATGGTGGATTTGGCAGTCCAGTGGCAGCTTACGCAGTTGCATTTATTTATGAAAAAGGAAAGAACCGCAAGAAAACAAAAGCCATTGAAGGAATCATGATGATGGATCAAGCATCATTTGAAAAAGATCCAATTTCTTTCTTAAGAGAAAAAGGATACCCTAATGTGATACGATGGATCAAATTACCTAAATATACGTTGTTTGAATTAGAAAGTGGCCGGCGCAGGATGCTTGCTAGTCACCAAGAGCTACAAAAAGCCAATTCGTTTATTCTACCAGAAAGGCTTGTGACATTGCTTTACCATGCGAAACATTATGATGAAGTTTCCCATAAAGAAAGTTATAATTACGTAAATGAACATCGTCATGAATTTAATGAGCTATTAAATCAGGTAATCCATTTTTCAGATAAATATACGTTGGCTACTAAAAATACAGACAAAATTAAAGAATTATATGATAAAAATCAAGCAGGAGATGTTCAAAAAATGGCGCAATCATTTGTAAATTTGATGCAGTTGAATGCAATAGGAGCACCTGCAGATTTTAAATTTTTTGATGCATCTATTCCAAGAAAACGGTATAACAGTGTAACTGAAATTTGGGAAGCAACGATTATTTACCAATCCATTACCGGGCTGTATGAAACTAGGAGAAGGATGGCAGATCTATGGGCTGGCGTACAGTAATTATTAACACACATTCAAAACTAACCTATACAAACAATCATCTAGTTTTTAAAAGTGCGCAAACGGTCGAAAAGATTCATCTTTCAGAAATTGATGTTCTGCTTTTAGAGACAACAGATATCACGCTTACGACGATGCTGGTTAAACGCTTGATGGATGAAAAAATTTTAGTCATCTTTTGTGATGACAAACGGTTACCAACAGCCAAACTATTACCGTTTTATGGTCGTCATGACAGTAGTTTGCAACTAACCAAGCAACTTCAATGGACAAAACAAGCAAAGGGAAGTGTTTGGACAGAAATCATTGCACAAAAAATTCAAAATCAAAGTTGTTTTTTGCAGACCCAAAATTTCCATGAAAAAGCCAAAGCACTTTTGAATTTATACGACGAACTGGAAGTATTCGATCCGACAAATCGAGAAGGACATGCAGCAAGAATCTATTTTCAAACATTATTCGGAAATAAATTTACCCGGGAGTCTTCTACCGCAATTAATGCAAGCTTGGATTATGGTTATACGCTACTAATGAGTTTATTTGCCAGAGAAATTGTTAAAAATGGATGTATGACACAATTTGGTTTAAAACATGCCAATCAATTTAATGACTTTAATCGAGCAAGCGATTTAATGGAACCTTTTCGCCCACTAGTTGATCAAATTGTGTTTGCGTATCGGGAAAAAGAATTTCCCGTCATTAAAAGAAGACTATTTGATTTATTTTTGGTGAAATATACTTATGGCAAAAAAGAAATGTTTTTAACAAATATTGTGGCCGATTATACAAATAAAGTCATCAAGGGATTAAATAATGAGTGGAAAGGAGTTCCTCAATTTAGGATATGAGCTATCGCTATATGAGAATGATATTGATGTTTGACATGCCAACAGATACAAGTGAGGATCGTAAAGCTTATCGAAAGTTTAGAAAATTTTTATTAAGTGAAGGTTTTATTATGCATCAATTTTCTGTCTATAGTAAGTTGTTATTAAATAATACAGCGAGTCAAGCAATGCTAGGAAGATTGAAGACGAATAATCCTAAAAAAGGATTAATTACATTGCTAACAGTGACGGAAAAACAATTTTCACGAATGGTTTATTTGAATGGAGCAAAGGACATACGTATAGCCAATTCTGATCAGCGCGTGGTGTTTTTAGGGGAGGACGTATATGATGAATCTTAATTTTTCTTTGCTCGACCAACCAGTAAAAATTGAAAAAGGAACATTCTTTGTTATTGAAGATGTTGCGGTATTTGCAAATGTTATTAAGTGGTTCTACCAATATGAGGAAAAAGGGGAACTAAAGTTATTTGATCATCACTACAAATTAATGAAACCTACAGAAATAATGATCGTGACGGATATTTTAGGATTTGATATAAACTCTTCAGCAGTTTTAAAATTGATTTATGCAGATTTGGAACAACAGTTAAATGAAAAAGTAGAAGTAAAGTCAATGATTGATAAATTGACCGCTACGATCAGTGAATTGATCGGCTATGAGCTGTTGGATCATGAATTAGATTTGGAGAGTGATGAGATTACTATTTTAGAATTATTCAAAGCGTTAGGAGTGAAAATTGAGACACGAAGTGATACTCTCTTTGAGAAGTTGCTGGAGATTTTACAAATTTATAAATATCTCTCAAAAAAGAAATTATTAGTGTTTATTAATGTTTGCGCCTACCTAAAGTTAGAAGAACTATCTGAAATACAAAATTACATTTCTTTATATAATATGGATGTTCTATTTTTAGAGCCTCGTAAGATTCAAGGAATAACACAAACAATTTTAGATAAAGACTATTTTTTAGTCTAATAATTATGGTAAAATATATTTAAAAACAACTAGTAGAAGTAATTATTACTAAGCATTCAAGACGAAAGTTTTGCTATGGACGAATAGCGTGAAGCTAAAATAGCGCAGAAAAATTTTCTGCGAGGTTTTAGAGCTATGTTGTTTTGAATGCTTCCAAAACATAGCAAATGATAGGAGATGTTAAAAGTGTGTTTTAGAGCTATGTTGTTTTGAATGCTTCCAAAACAGATTCTACGCTTTTTATTGAACAGGAAAAGTTTTAGAGCTATGTTGTTTTGAATGCTTCCAAAACGATTAAACGTTTGATATACGTTCGCTATGTGTTTTAGAGTTATGTTATTTTTAATACTTCCAAATCTTGAAAAATGTAGTTTCCCAGTGTATGATTGATTTGTAGCTATATTATTTTGAATGAGGAGGTTCTGTTATGATTGAATTGTTTTAGAGCAATGAAAAATAGAGAGTGTATGGAGAACAATAGTTAGTGAAAAGCTGACTATTGTTCTTTTTTGATTTAAAATGTCTTAAATTATGTATGCGTTCAAAAGTCAAGAATCATGCCAAAAAGACAAATCTAATAAATAGAGTAGGAAAAGCTTTTGCCTATTTTTAATTATGAGAAAAGCTGTTTTCTTATAAAAAACCTTTTTTTCCATTCCCATTTTTTTCATATCGTTGGACGATTGCATAGACTGCTAGTACCATAAAATGAAAGAGGAGGTAAATTACATGTTTGATTCAAAGCTTGTTTTTTATTCAGAATGGTTTATTGCTATTTTAAACATTGCTTCAATCATCATTTTAATGATAGGCGCTAGTTTAGTTTTAAAAAATTTTTTTGATTGGACACGACTAAAAAAAGACTATGGTGAGCGCAATTTCCGAAATGCAGAAGTTCGTAAATTATTAGCTAGCTATATTTTGTTAAGCTTAGAAGTACTGGTAGTAGCAGATATTATTGAATCGGTAATTAAGCCAACGTGGACGGATATTCTAAAGTTAGCGGTAATTATTATTATTCGTACAGTTATTTCTTATTTTTTAAATTTAGAGACGCAAGATAAACAGCAGGCGAAAGTAGGAAGATTTAATGGAAATTAACTTGATGGAACGATTAGCACCATACTTAGAAAAACTTGTGTTATTACTTGATATATTTGCTCTTTTTCTTCTTTTATGGGGAGCATGGTTAGCTGTAAAAGATTTTCTTTGGTATTCCTTTACAAAAAGTAAACGGAAAGAAGGACGAATCAGTCAAAATAATGCCATCAAAAAAATGTTAGGTGGTTATATTTTGTTAAGCCTTGAAATACTGGTTTCAGCAGGAATCATTGAATCAATCACTAAACCGACATTGCAAGACGTTTTTCAACTGGCTGCGTTAGTAGTTATTCGTACGATTATTTCTTACTTCTTAAATAAAGAAATTGGTTCGGATATCAAAAAAGGATAGATGAACAGGAAAAAAATAAGTAATATCTAGGTAAGGGGAGTTAAAGGAAGCATTTTTTAAACCAAAAAGAAAAACTAATTTTAGCTTTTCCTTTTGGTCTATCTTTAGCTTTATGTTAAGGAAAGTTTTTGAATACTATTTGAATTACTGAAAAGACGTCTAATACTTGTTTTCTTTTTACCAAAATACCTACAGTAAATGAATTTTATTATAAGTTAAATATTTTTTGCTAGATACTTTATTTAAGTGCCCATATAATTGATTTTTCAAGATTATCTACTGACACAGGAATAATCGTTGGAATTTCATCTGCTTCTGGTGTGTAAAGGGTTCTTTCACATAAAATTCGATGGTTTTCTTTTTTTGCAAAATCTTTTAATTCATCGTTTAGTTGACTATGAATGGTAGGCTCTATTTTAATGTCTAAGGTGGCAACTGCTTCTAATGCTTCACGATAAATTAAATATTTTATGTCTGAATTTGTGACAATACAAATATGAAGTTGAGTTTTGTCAATACGTAAAATCGCACTTAACTTAACGACAAATGTGTTCATGCAATTGCTATTAATGCGTAACGAATAAGGCAATTGATCAAGCCAATGCTTAAATAAAGGCTGTATTTCATTCAATAAGGCCTGCTGTTTTGGTGTTAAAATAGAAAATTTTTCAGGCATGAAAAGCTGATAATTGTCCCATGCGGAACGCATTAAACGAAATAACGCTCGCTCAATGCTTTATTTCCGACAAATGTTCGATTGAAATAGACTTCAAATTGAGTAATCAATTCCTTGATTTCGTGATTATTGTCAATAAAAACTTGATGTAGTCGATAAAAATCTTCTTCAACGGCTTGGTAAGAGTTAAATCCATAGTCACATAGGTTAAATAGAATTAAGATAAAATAAACTTCGTTTTCTTGATAATAATCTTTTAACTTTGATTGTTTCCACACTTCTGTTACATAGTGATAGCTCGGCCGTTTTTTAAGTTCTGTCATGAAATCAATGTTAATCATCAACGGAAACTTAGCTTGATACAAGTAACCGATCAAAAATCCCATGCGTAAGATTTCTTGATTTTCTTTGTCATAAATGCGACCACTTTTATAGGTAATCTTGTTAATAAAATCATTGATAGCAGCTAAATAGCCTTTGGGAAGAATAGGCGTTGCGAGCGTACCCGTTCGATACGTAATATTTAATAATAATAAGCGTCGTTCAATTTCAGTAAATTTTGGAGAACCATTTTGAATTTTGATACCGCAATCCTCAAAATAAGCGAATACTTGTTTCTTTAAAGAATAAGCTTTGCTAACAGAAATATATTCGGTTTCTGTCAATTGAATATAGTTAGGCTCTTTTTCAAGGTATAACTGACAAGTTTTAAGAAATAATGAAGAGCGTGTTAATTTTTGCATCAAAAGAAAACGTGGGATATCAGGTGCAAAATACAAAAAATAGCGATTTTTTTCTCTTTGTGTATAGATGATTTCAGGTTCCAGTTCTTTTTTAAGATCTTTAATATCGTTTAGCAAAGTAGTTTTGCAGACTTGTAATAATTTTGATAATACATCTATGTCAATTTCTTTTTTGTTGTAGAATTGGTCACAAAGAAATAATTGACGTAAAATATTTTTTTCCAAATAGTCTTCAAACATTAGAACTCCCCCACTTTATTTATTGTTAAACAATATTGCGTTAATTATGCCATGGTTTAAGAATAAAAGCATCTTTATTTTTTTTGAAATGGCACTAAATACGCATATTAGTATGGATTTATGTTATAAAAGTTGGAATTCTAAAAAAATGAAGAGAAAAATGAAAATGAAAATGAAATGAGTATACGGATAAATAAAATAATATTTTTTAAAATATACGTTTTTATTTTTAAAAAATACAAAAAAACAACTATTTTTTATCTCATATTTGATTGAAATATTCGTTGTTAAAATATGAATATTCTGAATAATTAGATTTTGACTATTTTTTTCAAAAAAAAACCGTTTTTTAGAGGTGTTATAAAAAAAATTATCTCATTTTTTATTTTATAGTCAGTAATCTAAGACAAATATAAAGAGAAAAGGTTAGCCAAAGAAGAGAGGAAAGGGACATTCCTTTTTTTATTTAATTCAGCGATGAAAAGTTTTTCTTACAATAGATTTTCATCGTTTAACCGAGCAAATAGTTAGGGAGATAGTGCTTACTTGATTGATAAATAAAAAAAGGTTTGGAGGAAAAAGAAAGCGAATCATAATTGAACAAATGGTAAAGGTGAATAAAATGAAAGAACCCAGTGAAGAAAAGTTTAATGAATCATAATATTCAAATAATTGCATTAGGTGGGGCAATTGGAACCTAATTATACTTAGATTCTGCTAAAGCCATTAAGTTGGCAGCGGCCTGCTTAGCTTAGCCATCTGTAGACTAATGCGTGTAATAGGTGAACTATTTCAATCAATTGGTAATTTCGTTTATTGCTATTTGGGTGGCACTGGGCTTTTTTGGTAAATTAGATGTATTGGTTATGCTAGATGAGTACAAAATTGATTGAATTAACGGCTATTGGATTGTATATTCATTTTTAACTAACAGATTTTTCTTCCATGATTAGTAATATACTTGCTTTTAGTATTTTAGGCTTTATTAATCGATTGCTGTGCGTTGGTTTGGTAAATTAGAATCATTATTCTCGGGATCAAGCTTGTCGGTATTTTATTTACAGGTGGGATATTTTTATTAGGACTTTCTTATCTCTTTTTTGTTGCAAATGCAACAAAAAAGTGTAAAATAATTCTAAGACTTATACAAAGGAGGGTGAAATGGACGAAATTGTAAGAGATATTGGTGCGATTTCTCGAGCTTTGGATTCGATTAGTAATATTGAGTTTAAAGAAGTATATTTGACAAGAGGACAATATCTTTATTTAGTGAGGATTTGTGAACATCCGGGGATTATTCAAGAGAAGCTATCAGAGATGATCAACGTTGACCGTACGACAACGGCACGAGGAGTAAAACAGCTTGAAAAAAAAGGATTAATAAAAAGTACCGTAGATAACCATAATAAAAAAATTAAAAAACTATATGCGACAGAACAAGGAAAAAAGGTTTATCCGTTTATTCTTCGAGAACACCATTATTCTAACCAAGTGGCTGTTAAAGGATTATCCGTTCAAGAAATCAATCAATTGCAAAAATTGTTAAAAAAAGTGCGGAAAAATGTCAGTGAGGACTGGAACTTTGTAAAAAAAGGTCATAAAAGAATTTATTGAAAGGACTAAAATTATGAAGAACGTTGAAATAACGCGTATTGCTATTTCAGAAGCAAAAAAGCTACAAGCTATCAGCATCGAAATTTTTAAAGACACCTTTGAGCAGTACAATAGTGAAGAAATAATGACTGCTTATTTAAAAGAAGCCTATGAAATCAACAAGCTAATTCAAGAACTTCAAAATAAAAACACAGAATTTTATTGGGCGTTGCTGGCTGATCAAGTGGTTGGTTATTTGAAATTAAATGTAGGACAAGCACAAACTGAAGCAATGGGAGAGAAATTTTTAGAGATTGAACGAATTTATATCCGCTCTTTTTTTCAAAACATGGGGATTGGTTCTAAATTGATCGAATTCGCTGTTCAAAAAGCCCGAGAGAAACAAAAACAGAAGATTTGGCTAGGCGTTTGGGCACAAAATTTTTCGGCGTTAAACTTTTATAAAAAACATGAGTTTAGCCATTACGGTCAACATGTTTTTTACGTGGGAGAGGATCCGCAAATTGATTATATGTTTGTCAAACAAATTTAACTAAAGAAGGAGCATAAAATGAATAAAATTATTGTAAATCAAAGTTTTTGGGAAATTTTTCCTGAAGCGGTCATTGAAGTCTTAGTCGTTAAAGGAATTGATAATCATGCAAATAAAGAGAAGAAAAAGCAATTTCAACAATTACTAAATGATGCAGCCAATAAAGCAAGAACATATTTAACAGAAGAAACCTTTAGTCAAAATGAGATCATTGTTCAATGGCGGCAAGCCTTTTCACGCTTTAAAACCAAAAAAGGAGCACGTTCTTCAATTGAAGCTTTATTAAAACGTGTAAATCAAAGACGTGAATTTTTTCCTATTAATCCGTTAGTGGACATCTATAATAGTATTTCATTAAAGTATGGTGTTCCTTGTGGTGGGGAAGATATAGAAAAAATCAAAGGAAATTTATATTTAGGAAAAGCGCAAGGCGGGGAAAGTTTTTTCCCTTTAGGGGCGGCAGATGATGCACCTGCTTTACCAGAGGAGATTATCTATTATGATGATGAAGGTGCTATTTGTCGTAGTTTTAATTGGCGGGAAGCACAGCGAACGATGCTAACTGAAAACACCACACAAGCAGTTTTAGTCATTGAGTCGGTCAATCAAGAACAAGCCATACGTGGTGGCCAAGCAATTATGGAATTGAAAAACAATATTGATCAAATTTTCAACGTAACGAGCATAAGGGGTACTTTAACTAAAAATTACTCAGAAATAACTATTCAATAAATAATCTATTTTAACTAAATATAGAATAAAAAAGTGGACGCTCTAAACCTACTGCAATTACTATAGGATTTTATTGGGTAAGATCATTTTTGCACCTCTTTTTTTCCGAAGATAGTTCCGGCATTGATCATGCTTGGTGTATGATGCACATTCTTTACATCAATTAAGGAAGAAAAATTATAAATTACGATCTGTTCTTTTTTGTCTTTACTAAATTTATGTAGACATTAAACGTAAATTAGTTGTTTGTCGATCCTAACAGTTAAAAGATTTCTTCAATTGCTTATTTGCATAAATATTCAATCGATAATGAAAAATATGAAGCTGTAACAAATACCCACGAAGAGGTCTCGTGGGTATTTTTTGTACTTCTTTTTAGATAAATTGTTAAAGGAGTGATCAGAAAAAAGCAAATAACGCAAAAGAGACAAGTGTAAAGATGGAATGTTTAAACCGCTAGTGATTATTTAATCACGTTTTTTATTTCGTCTATCCAATAAATAAGTAAAGCGAAAGGAAAGTTCGGCTAAATTATCCGCATAGGGTCTATTTTAGATTATTAAAATTATTTTGTTTGTATGATTGTTTCTATAAATAGGAGAAGGTAGGTATCTACTTTGCATAAAAAGAAAATTTAGGCATGGATCTCTTGATAAAAAATACACATTTCTTTTACTGTTCCCCTGTCACTATAAAAATTCCTAGAAATTTGTAAATAGAGATAGTAGCTATTTATTTGTTGTAATCGATCTTTAAAAAAATGATAGAATGACATTTTTTTATTTATTGTTAGATATAAAAAAAAATAAGTATATAAAAATTTCTATAATTTAATATAGAAATGTAGGTATACTATAAAATAAGTGAAGAAGGAGAATGCTATCGTAGACTAAGCATTTTTAATTTAAATGGGGGCATTTGTTTTATGACTCATAAGAAATAAATTATTTACACAGATCAAAAACGAAGTGTATTGTCAATTTTTTTTTAGAAAATTCAAGCTATTATCTTAATCAATTGAATTTACAAATATTACGTTTTTGAATGTATTATTAAAAGTTATTGTTATAAGGTAACAAATTTAAATAATCTAAGCTTCGATTTGAATTGCTACAAGTCTAGTGAGAGATATATATGATCGAAGAATGGGTAGCATTTAAGTTTAAGGTGAATTTTAATACGAAGAGGTATTCATATGAAAAAAATTATTCTTATTTTAAGTGTTGTATTAGTAACAATAGGATTGACGGCTTGTGGGAAATCCGATAACACGAGTATTTCCAAAGAGGTCTTTGATGGAGAAATAAAAAATAATGCTTTAGCGATTAATTCAACTCAAAGTATGGCAGTAGTTGGAAAAAGTGAAAGTAATAAACTTTCTGTTTTTGACTTACAGTTGAATAAAAAAATAAAAGAACTTGACCAATTTGTTACTCCAAGAAATATTGCATTTTCAAAAGATGGAAAATCATTTTTTGTATCTGATAGTTCACTAGGAAACATTCAAGAAATCGATATAGAAACATTTAAGACAAAAAAAATTTATAAGTTGAAAAAAGGCGTATTTGGTTTCACCCTAACGAATGATGGGAAGAAACTTTTGGCAAATAATCAATATGAAAATACGGTTACTATTTTAGATTTAAGTTCAGGTAATCAAACAATCATTGAAGGATTTGATGGTCCTAGACAAGGGATTTTGATTGATTCTGTGGATCAGTTGGCGTACGTGACTAATTTTAAATCAGACGATGTTAAAGTTTTAGAATTAAAAACACAAAAAATTATTAAGACTTTAAAAAATATTCCTTCGGTTAGAGCGATTTCTCTTAATGAGAAAAATAATACGCTTTATGGGGCTTCAAGTAGTGAAAATTCAATTAATTTAGTAGATACTCAAACAGGAGAATTAATCAAAAAAATTCCTGTTGGCCAAGAACCTTACGGATGTAAATTATCTAAAGAAGAAAATATTCTTTTAACTGGTGAAAAAGAAAGTAATCAAGTTTCTGTAATTGATACGAATCGTAATGAAGTGATTCGAACCATCACAGGTTTGCAAAGTCCTAGACAAGCTATTGTTTTTAGTCATATTTTAGGACAAGCATTTGTATTGAATAATGACTTATCTCTTGCTGTAATTGACTATTATAAAGGGGAAGTGATTAGAACAATAAAATAGTTTGGCGTATTTTTAGAGAGCGTGGGATAAAAGTAAAGAATACTTTTCCTTCACGTTCTAAACATAGATAAACGGCGGGAGCGGGAGCAAATTCTTTGGGAATAAGCCGAGATTCACAAAAATTTGAAAAGTAATTTTCGTGAATCTCGGCTTGTTTCTCGGAGTTAAACACTTCTGTCCCGATCTTTTTTGTCTGTTTTCAACTATATGGTAGGCAGTTTAGGGTCGCTTCTAGCAAGGTATAAAATACTTTAAAATTGTTAAAGAGAAAGTTGAGATACTAGGTATTTTATCAAAAATTTAGGAGAGAACTCAAAAGAATCTATTAATTGTTTGAAAGAATGAAGAATTCTGAAAATATCAGTTAAAAAAATAAAATGTAAGAAAAAAATATTTTTCTTTTGAGCGTTTGTGACAGTAAAAAATTATTTTGTGAACGAAAGCTATTTTTGAGTGAAATAATTGGTAACTCTAAATAATTAAATTGATGAATTTCAATTCTGTTGTTGAAATATTTTTTTTATTTATTAAAAAAAAAAGGGCAGCATGTGCATATTAATATTATTCTTTAAGTGAAATTAAAAGTATTTAAATCACGATTTTTAATTTCTAAAAAATTATTTAAAGGAATGAACGAAATGAGAAAACAAATTTTACTAGCTGCTGCTTTAATATCTCCAGTAATGTTAGGAACTGGCGTATCGGCTGCATCAACTACTGCTGATTCAACACCGGTAACGGCTAATTTTACAGTTTCCAATATAGATAATAATAATCCTAATCCTCCAGCACCCGTAGATCCTAGTAATCCAGGCACTCAACCGAATCCGGGTAACAAACCATTAAATCCGACAGGTACTTTTGGACTTGCTTATATTCCATTTCAATTTGATTTTGGAACAACGACGCTTACTGGTAGCTCTTCTGTTCACACTACGGCAGTTCTGCCACAAGGAAAGTCTTTTAACGTAGGGGTAAAAGATACAACGCACACTACGCGTGGTTGGATTTTAACGGCATCTTTAAGTGGTCAATTAACAACATACGGAGCAGAGTTACAAACTAGTACGAGTGTTGCAAAGGTGAATGATGGAAATGGTCAATTAAATGCATTACCTTCTAATGGGATGATCACAGTTCCGCAAAATGTTAAAATCACTTCACAATCAACGCCTATTATGACTGGTAACAAAAATCACGTATTTTCAGGAACGTATGATCTGAATTTAGGTGATGTTTCATTAAATATTCCAGATGCTTCAAAAGTGCAAGCTGGAAATGCTACAGGTACTGTTAATTGGAACTTAGCACAAACGCCTCAACCATAATCGATATAAGAAAAAACAGGAATAATATTCCTGTTTTTTCATTTCAAATCAAATCTTGTAACATTTAAAAAAGGAGAATTTTCAATATGTATAAAATTAACAGATATGTGATGAATGTCTCACTTGTATTAATCATCATTTTAACGCTGTTTCTATTTTTATTATCGAGTAGAATTATTTTTGCAGATGAAGTTACGGGAGAAAATTTTGGAGGCTTTTCAATCGAAGGGATCCCCCATTCTAATCAAATTGATAAAAATTCTAGTTATTTTTATCTTAAAGAAAATCCTAATACGACAGATGAAATTACTATTAAATTGAATAATAGTTCCAATCAAGACAAGACTTTAACGATTAAAGTTGTTGATGCAAATACTAACAGTAACGGTATTGTAGATTATACGGGTAATTTAAAAAATAATAAAGCGTTAAAATTGCCTTTAACTTCAATTATAAAACCTAAAGCAAAGGAAGTAATAGTTCCTAAAAATAGTTCTGTTCAAACAAAGTTAGCCATAAAAATGCCAGCGGAAAAATTTGCAGGAAATATTTTAGGTGGGGTCGTGGTATCTAATAAAAAAAATGATGAAACTTTAAAAGAAGGTACTGTCGCAAGTGATTACAGTTATACTATCGGAATTATCCTCACTAATGAAGAAAAAGTGGAGTTGTTTAAGAATGTTTCAGTAGAATTAGAAAAAGTAGGCCCTGTATTAGCTGATGGTAAAAAAGTAGTACAGGCAGATATTTTAAATCCCAATCCTTATGTTTTTTTTAAGGCAGAAGTAGCAGGTGCGGTTTACGATGCAAGTGGTTCTAAAAAAATAAAAGATAATACCATGAAAGATGTAACAATTGCGCCTTATTCGGCTTTTCCATTTCAATTAAATTGGCAAAAGAAAGAATTAAAGTCGGGAAATTATGTATTTAAAGGTGCAGTAAAAACAGCAGAAAATACTTGGAAATTTGAAAAGAAATTTGAAATAAAAAATGATGAAGCTAGAAAAATAAATACAGCGTCTGTATTTAAAGTTTTTTTACCTCAATGGTTTAAATATAGCAGTGCTAGTTTAAGCGGTATTATTGCAGGAGGGACAATCTATATTTATATTCGATTATCTAAGCGAAGAAATAAAAAAAATAGAGAGAGGAAGTCATAACGCATGTATTATATGTGGAGTATCATTACGAGTGGCTTAGGATTTATCTTTTTAAGTATTAATATTTACTTTTTAATGCAAGACTATAAATGGATTTTAACAACTAACAGAAAATTTACCTATTTAGGTTATAATTGGCTATTGATTATACTTAGCTTAGGTTTATTCATTCTAGGAATTAGTTCTATTTTTATGGTTAATAGTCAACTAAAATAAGACGTGAATGATTGAAAGAGGGATTTTTATCTCTATGGATAAAAATCCTTCTTTCTTTTTATTTTTATTTTTATTTAATTCATTTCTAAATTTATTTAAAATTTAGAAATGAATAGTGTAAGCGCATATTTTATTTTATTATTTTATCCTATTTTTTGTTATCTTCAAAATTAATAAAGGAGAAGGTTAAAATGTTAACATTGATTTATGAAAAGGCTTCATTTTATAAAATAGAAATAATTAGAATAATTATTGAAAAAGGAGGTTGCACAGTTAAAAATAATATTATCGAAGAATTAGGAATATCCAATGCAACCATTAATAAATATTTAAGCGAATTAAGTAGTGAATTGCCGGAGGATAGATTAATTGTTTCAGATAGTACCCTTATTTTTAACGTAAAAAAGAGCTCTTTGTACGATGTACAAAAGTATTATTTTTCTCAAAGCGTAGTAAAAGATATACTTACGTACTGTTTCTTTTATTCAAATGTTACCTTTGAACGACTAGCTGGTGAATTATATATTAGTCATTCAAAATTATTTAATATTTTAAAGTTTATGGATAAAGAACTAGGACATATTGGCATATCTATTCATAAGAGACCTTATATTAAATTGAAGGGAAGTTTGGAATCGATTATGGTTCTCTATAATTTATATCTACAAACGGAAACATCTCCCTTTAACAAATCTTTTTCTAAGTTAAATATGAATAGCTTAAAAAATACTGTTCTTTATTTTTTAAATTCATATAATTTTAAAATTGAACACTTTTTAGTAGAAAGTTTATGTTTGTGGATGTTGACAGTAAGTGACAGATATTATTTAGAAAAAATTTGTCTTGTTGAAAAAAGTTTAGAATATGACAAATTTATAAATTTAAAAAGCCCGTTACTTAACCGCATTAGAAAATATTTTTCTCCACTGAATGAAAAATATTTTGATGGAAATGGATGTTTGTTGGTTCTTATTTTCTTGGTATTTAATATGACGAGTCTTCATTTTGCAAATGAAGAAGTTGAAAAAACATTTTTTACAAATGAATTAATTGAAGATTATCAATACCAGTCTTTTATTTTAACTATACTCATGAAAGAATCTTATAATATTTCTTCTAACTCACTTGAAGTATTATCTGTAAAAATTGAAGGAAGTATTCATTTTTCTAATCTTTTATATCCTTACTATTATTTTTCTAGATCATTAGTTACACCTAAATTGCATCGTTCTGATTATTTAGCTAAGATAAGAAGATTTTTGGAACAGGATTTTGAAACGATGTTTGATAAAAGTAATTTAAAAAAAGAATGGATTTATGAATTATTAGCTCATGTGATTCTTTCTTTTCAAAAATCTTATGTAGAAAATACAAATTTCAATATAGGGGTTTACTCAATAAGAGGGGGGATTTTTGAAGCACAATATTGTGAAGAAATAAAAAAAGCTATCAACATTGTTCCTTACTATAATTTAAGAGGTCAAAAAGCAGATATATTAATAGTTGATGATATCGAACTATTAAAACATACGACTGATTATGAAAAATACTTAATTATAGGTGATGCAAGATATAAGGATGATAAAGAGAATTTCTTTTCCCTCAATGATTGATAAAGGTAGAATATGTCCGTTTATTTTTTTATTATCGGAAAATATTCTTTTATATCCTGTTAAAATGAAGTGAGTTAATCATTCTAAAAGTTAAAGTGCAGATAGTTTTTTAGTTTAATGAATAAAAGATTGTTTCTTTCGATTAATTGAAAGTATAAATTACTGTGTTTTTATTATTAATTATAGATTATAAAAATAGTAAGGAAAGTTTTATCAATTATGTTAATTATAGGTCAAGTATTAAACGACTAACAATGTTTGTTAGTCGGTAATTCTCTAAGGCATATATAAAAATGATTTGTGCAGCAAAAAATAAGGTAACAAAAGGATATACAAAACCATTCCTGAAAAGGGTAAGTATAGGTGAGAAGTTTGGCAGTACAGCAAGGAGCATAAGTGGTCAAGTATGAGGAATACAAAATAAATCAGTTAGTAACAAGTGATGAAGACGGGGGTATTTATAAAAATAAAGTGATTGATTCTAAATAATGTTTATGTAAAAACAATTATAGCTATTGTTAGTATTGGTGTCTTTTCTAAAGGCATCAATATTTTTTTGTGTTTTGAAAATTGCCTACAAGATAAGCCGTTCAATTGTGTTTCCAACAAGAAATTTAAGAAGGTTTTTAAACTGTTAAGATGAAGTTTCTTTCTTGAATATCCTATCAATAGAAGGTAGTTAAAAGAAAAAAGTAATAGGGGATTGACTGGATATGTAGAGAAAATCCGATTTGATTAGCATATGCAGATAATAAAAATCTTGACTTTGCATCTAAAAAATATCTTTAGAGAAGCTGAATTATGTAATTTTAAATTTGCTGCCTTAAAAAGGTAGTTATCTTCAAATCATAAATGACTTATTGTAGCATGAATTTTAAGTAATTTTTTACATAAAATATTTCGTGAGGGGAGTTATAAGGAGCTCTTCTCTTGAAAGAGCATCATTTAAAGCTAAATCATTTACAAAATTATTTTTTATGAAATAAAAAATAAAATCCACTTAAATTTTATAGTGTTTATACTATAGAAAAATACGTAGGATGAAGGAGGTTTTTATTGATAGAATCATTTTTTGAAAGGAGAGATAGGATGCATTTCAAATTGTGTATAACTAGTATTGCATTTTGTTTAATTTGTATTCCATTGTCGACAGCAGCAGATACTGCACAAGAGGCTTCGACTTCCATAACGGTTACATTTATTCGTCGAATTACTTCAGAGCATTTACCGGGAGGAGGAAATAATCAATGCATGCCCCAAGAAAATACGAAACATATAACGATTATTCCTAAGAAAGAACAAAGCGAATTACCTAAAACGGGTGATGCTGTGAATTATCTAGCGACTAGTCTAGGTTCTAGTGCCTTAACATTTGGCTTATTGGGAATATTAAAACATAGAAAAGAGGACACATATAATGAACAAGCGTAAACTTCTTTGTGTTTTTCTAGTAGGGATGTTGTTGGTAGCGACTGTTTGTTCATCTTCTTCATTTGTTCTGGCAGATGAAGATCCTCGTTTGACACAAGAAGAAATTCAAAAAAGCAAAGAAATGATTGAATCAATGAATCCGCTGAATCAATTGACACAAAGTAGTTTTTCAGGAATTTCGAATGTAGAGGAGCAAACTTCAGAAACTAACTCGGTTAATCCGATTCCTTCAAACAGTACAACTTCATCTACAGATATCAGTAAGATAGAAAAAATGCCAACTTCTGATACGAAAGAGCCGCCTTATTTATTGCCACAAGAAAGTGATTTTCAAGGGGACGATTCTGATACTACTCGGGCATCAAATAATGTCCTTATTGAAGGAAGTTGGTTGACACCTCAGCAAGGAAATATATGGTTAAGTCAATGGGAATACTACACTCGTACTTATAATGGCTACTCAAGTGTATTGCTCAGAAGATACAAAGGTTCTAGTTCCACGGTGGTGATCCCAGGTATTATACCTACTAATAATGGAACCAAAAGGGTAGTAATTAATAGTTTGACTGATACTAGCAATGACTATCTTTTTGCTGATACAAAATCATTGATTCGAAATGTTCGCATTGTGCCAGGCGTATGGAATGATAAAACCTTTAAAGTTGGATGTTTATCCACACAAGGGTGTGCCTTGGCTTTTAGAAATGCGACTAATTTAGAAACTGTTTCTTTAACAGGACTAGACTTTTTTAATAATACTCCATCGGGTGGGAGCAGTCTGCATAAAATAACAGATACTTCCTATATGTTCCAAGGATGTCGTAATTTAACTCGTGTTGAATTTCCTGCAATAGGTGCTAATATCACGAATGCTAGCTATATGTTTCAATCGTGTACATCCCTTAACAATAGTGGACTAATTAATATGGATAAATTTTTTATGGATGATCTTTCTGTAGAGGCATCTCAAAATGCTTTAAATAGGACTCCAGGAATGTTTTATGGATGTAGTTCTTTAACGTCTGTTCCGTCATTACCTACTAAGTGGGTGATAGATATGGAAGACATGTTTTCAGATTGTACTTCTTTAACCAACTTTGATACGACTCAAATTAGATTTCTTACAACTTGTGCAGTGAATCTTCGCCACATGTTTGCAAATTGTCCTAATTTACAAATTGTTGACGTATCGGATGTAGTAACCGATCCTAAGGCTGATACGACTGGAATGTTTGCTTGTCCGACGAAAACTCCTCTTTTGTTGGTCGCACAAAATTGGACTAGTGCTTCCGGAACAAGTGGTGAGGCATTTTATAACTATAACAATCAAGCGGCAAATGATAACCGAGTTCCTTATCCATATCCTATGTTAGATGCTAATGGAGGAATATTTGCTAATAAGTCGTCTCAATTAAGTTATTTTAATCGCTGTACGTATTATACAGATAGTCTGTCAATTAATAATATGAATAGTTTTTTACAAAATAATATTCCTACTAAAGCAGGGACTAATTTTATACGATGGATTCCTAGTGCGAATGTAAGCTCATTATTAGATGCAGCGAAACAAAAAGTTAAATACAATGCTGTTTGGGCGGAAACACCGAATACAGCTTCAGATAATAAAAAGATTAATAGTAGTGGCGCAGTAGGTTTTTCTTATTTGCCTGCCAGTTTCAATATAGCGAATGTTACATTGAATAACAGTGGGTTACAATCTATCCCATTTGGAAAAAATACCTCTTTAAATATAGGCGTGCGAGATCAATCAAATTCAACTAAAAATTGGAAAGTAGATGCACAATTAAGTTGGCGTTCTCCAAATGTTCCAAGTAATGCATATATCCAAATAGGTAATCCCATAAGAGTTACTAAGAATACGAACAATGGAACGTCCCCTTATAATCAAAATACTGACTTAAAACCTGTTAATGGTCCATTAGGAACAGCAAATACCAAAATTACTACTACACCAATTACCATTATCAATAATAATGGATCCACAGTGTTGAATGGTGTATATGATTTTGATTTAGGAAATGTTTCTTTAGTTTTACCGGACTCACAAAGTGTAGCAGTGGGATCGTATTCGGCTACTGTTACTTGGAATCTTGTCATAGCTCCTTAACTTTAAATAAAATGAAAAACTTCTGAATTGATCAAAATTGTTCATTTCAGAAGTTTTTTATGTAAAATCCTATTCGTAGTTGTGGTAAGGGAGAATCATTTATTTATAGATTTAAAAATATCTTTAGGTTCTGAATTAGAAAAAATTTGCTAATAATTAAATCTTCAAATTAAGTGGAGAACTAAAATTAATGCTGGTAAAGGTATACTAAAAAAGATTCATTTGACATTTATGAAAACTGTTAGGTATAGTATAATGCTTTAACGACAAAATACTGAGTAAACATATTGTTTAAAGGCGATTGAAGGATGAAAAAGTTTCTAAATGAACAGCGTATTTAAATATGCAGAAAACTAATTTTTAGTTTAATGCGGGTTAAAATTTTTAAACTTTTAAAAGTTTTTTAAATTATTTTTTGCTTTTTTTACTGTTAAAATTAATCACTTTCTTCTGGTGAGAGAAAAAAATTTCTGTGACTAGCTTTGAGTACTTTTTTTGAAACATTTGTGGTTACATGATACGCTTCAACTAAACAATTGAAAGAGAGGAACATGAATGAGAATCATAATAATTGGAGGTTCTTTTGCGGGAATTTATGCGGCTATTTCTTTGCGAAAAAGTTGTCCAGATAGCGAAATCGTGCTACTTGAAAAACAAGCCAATATTGGGTTTATTCCAAGTGGAATTAATTTATTTTTAAAGGAAAAACTAACTAAAACAAGTCAACTTTACTGGATGTCAACAGAAGAATTGGAAGCGCTATATAATATAGACGTTCAACTGCATACTGAAGTGGTTGCTCTAGGAATTAAAACGAAGAAATTATTTATAAAAGATGGCCGACAGCTTTCATTTGACATTTTAGTAATTGCTACAGGCTCAAGTCAACAATTCAAAAAAGTTATAAATAATACTCACATTTGTTCAGTTAAGGAAATACACTTAAAAGAATCATTGGAACAAAGTCTTAAAAAAGCGAATAAAATTGCTGTTGTTGGCGCAGGACAAGTAGGATTGGAATTGGCAGAGGGATTGTATCAGCAAAAAAAAGAAATCCATTTATATGAAAGCCACAAAACGTTATTGTTTCGTTACTTTGATTCTGAAATGATCGAACCTCTAAAAAAAGAATTGATAAAAAGGAACATTCCTGTGTGGTTAAATGAACAAGTTCAATCGCTTATGGTTGAGGAACAAAAAGCAATAGTCGAAACGGATAAAAGAAGTGAAAAATACGATTTAGTGCTTTTAGCGAACCATACACGTCCAGATTATCGAATGTGGCAAGACCAATTAAAATTAAATGATGACGGCACAATTTGGGTGGATGAGTATTTGCAAACTTCCGTAAAAGATATTTATGCAATTGGCGATGCAATTCAAGTTACCTTTCAACCGACCAAAGAAAAGATGTATGTTTCTTTAGTCAGTAATGCGATACGGACAGCCCAAGTGGTTTCCCAAACGATCAGTGGAACCCCTAAAAAAGATTCCGGCACTTATCGGGCAATCGGAAATTACTGGTTTGGTCATTTTCTAGGAAGTGTGGGATTGACAGAAGAAGAGAGTATTTTTTATCTACAGCCCGTCATTAAAAAGTATTTAGTCACTCAATTATCTGCTACAAAGTGTCAGGAAGCGAAGATTAAGGTGATTTGTAATGAAAAAGGACAATTACTTGGAGTTACAGCTCCATAGTCAAGGAGAACTGTTTTATTTACTCGATCAATTGACGCTTGCAGTAGAAGAGAAATGGACGTTAGAAAAATTACTCGAACACGAGCTATTCTTTCAACCAGAATACCGTATGCCGATACAAATGCTAAAGGCGGTTGATACTATTCATGAAGATTGAACAATTATTAGAAAAAAAAGAACAATTACAAGTAATGATTCTTAGAGAACTGGTTTTACAAGGAGGAGTTGCAGCGGTGAATCAATTAAGAAAACAAATTCATCTTTCTAAATCATCCTTTGATCAATACATGGAAGAAATCTCAATGATTGGTGTGAGAATGGGAAAAAGAGTCGTAATTAAAAGAAATGAATTTCAAGTAATTCTTGAATTGACCGAAGACGTCAGTTTAGAAAAAATTCTTCTTTTTTTAGTTCGGCAAAGTTTGAAATTCAAGTTACTCGTGCACTTGTTGGAACACCATCAAGCATCAATTATTCGTTTAGCAACAGTTTTTCATATCAGTGAGTCCACAGTTTTTCGTAAAATCAAAGAATTAAATCAGCTATTACAAGAGTTTTCTCTGCAAATTAAAAACGGACAACTTTACGGGGAAGAGCTGCAAGTTCGCTATTTTTATTTTGTATTGTTCCAGTTTATTCCTGAATCACATCGTCCGCTTTTCTTAAGACAAACAGCAGACAAATCTCCATTTATTTTAGGGCTAGAACGAGGATTAAAAACAACATTTTCGCCAATTTCGTCGATGAAAGTTACTTGTTGGTTGGGCATTATGCACAAACGTTTATTAAGTGAAAAAACGACTTTCAATACATTAAAAGAAAAGAAATTACTATATCAAAAGGATCAGCTGTATCAAGCGATTTCCCCTATCCTTTCTCTTTATTTGAGTCGTACAGCAGCAGAGTTAAGTGAATACGAACCCCTGATGTTTTATAGTTTTTTTGTCTCATTTGGGGTATTGGATGAAGCTTCTTTTTATCAATACGATTTAACACGAAGCAAGAAATTGCCAACTGCGGTTCTAGATACTTATATTCGTGAAACAATTGTGTGGCATTATCGTCCGAGACGTTTAAACATTCAAGAAGAAAAAGCAGTGGGTTACCAGCTAGCACAAATCAACAATGAATTTTATTTTTTCCAAGGAACAATGATGATTTATGATCAAGAACACTTATTGCACCAGCAAAAAAAGATGTTAGGGCAGTCTCTTAGTCAATTATTGGAACGATTAAGAAAAACTGCCATTACCCAATTACCGTCAAAAAAGTCTCAAGATCCTACTTTAAGTTATTTGATGCTCCAATATGCAAACATTCTCCTGATGATCGATTTTTATATTGCTAAATCAGTGAAGATAGGCATTGATCTTAATTTATCGAATTTCTTTTCATCAATTTTTATTGAAAGAATTAAAGGGAATCAGTGGTATTGAGATTGAAAAGAAGCAAGAAGGAAAAAGCTATGATTTAGTTATTACTTTTAACCAAGAAAAGTCAGAACAAAATTATTATTGTTTATCAGAGTTTGCTTCTAGCTACGATATTGTGAAGCTAAAACAAAAAATTGAACAAGAAAAAAAGAGAAAGAATTGAAAACTGTCAAAAAAAATGAAAAATCACTGTTTTTCTGGCAGTTTTTTTAAAATAAAACAAGGTAAGATATAATTATAGAAAACGCTTGCATAAAATGGAGGAGAGTAGGATGGCAGAAACAAAATATATCATGGCAATTGACCAAGGAACAACTAGTTCTCGTGCAATTATTTTTGATAAAAAAGGGCGACATATTGGCAGTTCACAAAAGGAATTTACCCAATATTTTCCTAAAGAAGGTTGGGTAGAGCACGATGCAAATGAATTGTGGAATTCCGTCCAATCCGTGATTGCTGGAGCTTTTATTGAATCTGGAATTAAGCCCAATCAAATTGCTGGAATCGGCATCACCAACCAACGTGAAACAACAGTCATTTGGGAAAAAGATACGGGGCACCCAATTTATCATGCAGTAGTCTGGCAATCTCGCCAATCTGCACCAATTGCGGACAAATTAAAACAAGATGGGCATCAAGATTTTTTTCATAAAAAAACCGGTCTAGTCATTGATGCTTATTTTTCAGCTACAAAAATTCGTTGGATTTTGGATCATGTCAAAGGGGCACAAGAACGAGCGGAAAGAGGAGAGTTGCTTTTCGGTACGATTGATTCATGGTTAGTTTGGAAATTAACTGATGGACAAGCACATGTAACCGATTATTCAAATGCAAGCCGCACGATGCTGTTTAACATTCATGAATTGGATTGGGATCAAGAAATTCTTGAGTTATTGAATATTCCACGAGTGATGCTACCAAAGCCATCTTCAAACTCAGAAATTTATGGTTATACACAAGGCTATCATTTTTATGGCAGTGAAGTACCCATCTCAGGAATGGCTGGGGACCAGCAAGCCGCTTTATTTGGTCAAATGGCTTTTGAACCGGGAATGGTCAAAAATACTTATGGCACAGGTTCTTTTATCGTGATGAATACTGGAGAAGAAGCACAGTTATCCAAGAATCATTTATTGACGACGATTGGTTATGGAATAAATGGAAAGGTTTACTATGCTCTTGAAGGAAGCATCTTCGTTGCAGGATCTTCCATTCAATGGCTGCGAGATGGTTTGCAGATGTTACAAAAGGCAAGTGACTCAGAAGAAGCAGCAAAACGTTCTGAAAATGTGGACGAAGTCTACGTGGTACCAGCTTTTGTTGGATTAGGGGCTCCTTATTGGGATCAAGCAGCAAGAGGTGCAATGTTTGGATTAACGCGAGGAACAACAAAAGAAGATATTATTAAGGCCACCTTACAAGCTATTGCTTATCAAGTAAGAGACATTATCGATACGATGCAAGCCGATACCGGCATCAGTATTCCTGTGTTAAAAGTAGATGGCGGTGCAGCAAATAATAGCTATTTGATGCAATTTCAAACAGATATCTTAAACATTCCAATTCAACGAGCAGAAAATTTAGAGACAACAGCATTAGGCGCTGCTTTTCTAGCAGGTTTAGCGGTTGGTTTTTGGAAAGATATAGATGAAATTAGAGAATTTTATGAAGCCGGTAAAATATTTGAAACAGAAATGTCAGAAGAACGAAGAGAAAAATTATACAGTGGTTGGAAAAAAGCTGTAGCGGCTACCCAAGCATTTGAGTAAAGGGAGGAAATGAGATGTTTTCAATAAAGACAAGACAAGAGAATATAAAAAAAATGGAACAAGAAACATTGGATTTGTTGATTATTGGTGGAGGAATTACTGGTGCTGGTGTGGCGCTGCAAGCCGCTGCGTCAGGAATCAAAACAGGGTTGATTGAGATGCAGGATTTTGCCGAAGGGACTTCTTCGCGTTCGACAAAGTTAGTTCATGGTGGGATTCGTTACCTTAAGACGTTTGATGTTGAAGTTGTCGCTGATACGGTGAGCGAACGAGCTGTTGTGCAAGGGATTGCTCCTCATATTCCCAAACCGGATCCTATGTTGTTACCGATTTATGATGATGAAGGAGCAACAACATTTGATATGTTTTCAGTCAAAATTGCGATGGATCTTTATGACAAATTAGCGAACGTTATCGGAACAAAATATGAAAATTATACGTTAACGCCAGAAGAAGTATGCGCACGAGAACCACTTTTGAAAAAAGAAGGATTAAAGGGTGCTGGTGTTTATTTGGACTTTCGTAACAACGATTCACGTTTAGTGATTGATAACATCAAAAAAGCAGCAGAAGATGGGGCGTATCTCGTAAATAAAATGAAAGCGATCGGTTTTTTGTACGAAGAAGAGAAAATCATCGGGGTTAAAGCTCGAGATTTACTAACGAATGAAGTAGTGGAAATTAAAGCGAAGCTAGTAATTAATACTAGTGGTCCATGGGTGGATAAGATACGTCGCTTAAATTTCAAACGTGCTGTATCACCGAAGATGCGTCCAACTAAAGGAGTCCATTTAGTAGTAGATGCTAAAAAGCTACCAGTACCGCAACCTACTTATTTTGATACGGGCAAACAAGATGGTCGAATGGTCTTTGCGATTCCTCGAGAAAACAAAACATATTTTGGTACGACAGATACCGACTATCAAGGAGATTATACAAATCCAAAAGTTACGCAAGAAGATGTTGATTATTTATTAGAAGTCATTAACCATCGCTATCCAGATGCGCACATTACACTGGCTGATGTGGAATCGAGTTGGGTCGGCTTACGACCATTATTAATCGGTAATTCAGGCTCAGATTATAATGGCGGAGACAATGGATCAATTTCAGATAAAAGTTTCAGTAAGGTTATTGATACCGTTACACAATACAAGGAAAGTAAAGTCTCACGAGTAGATGTGGAAGATGTATTAAATCATTTAGAAAATAGTCGTGATGAAAAATCTCCATCTGTGATTTCTCGCGGTAGTTCCTTAGAAAGAGAAGAAGATGGTTTATTAACATTATCCGGAGGGAAAATCACTGATTACCGTAAAATGGCAGCAGGAGCATTAAAGTTGATTCGCCAGTTGCTAAAAGAAGAGCATCAAATGACGATAGAGGAAATAGATTCTAAACATTATCCAGTATCTGGTGGAGACTTTGATCCAACTAAACTGGAAGAAACGGTTCAAGAATTGGCAAAATTAGGGGTGGTAGCAGGGTTAGAAGAAGAAGAAGCTCGCTATATTGCTGATTTTTATGGAACGAATGCAAGAAAGATTTTTGCGTTAGCAAAAGAAATGACGCCTTACGAAGGATTAAGTTTGGCTGAATCTGCTCGTTTACGCTATGGTTTAGAAGAAGAAATGGTATTAACGCCGGGAGATTATATTATTCGTCGAACCAATCATTTGCTGTTTGAAAGAGACCGGCTGGATGCAATTAAACAACCGATTATTGAGGCAATGGCGATTTACTTTGCGTGGTCTTCAGAGGAAAAAAAATATCAAGCGGATTATTTAGAAGAATTGATTGCGGAATCAGATTTGCGTGAATTAAAGGGGGAAAATAAATGAATGCAGAAATGACGCAGATTATGGGAGAATTCATTGGAACCATGATTTTGGTTTTACTAGGTGATGGAGTATGTGCAGCCGTTAATTTAAATAAAAGTAAAGCGCAAGCATCCGGATGGATCGTTATTGCGTTTGGTTGGGGCCTAGCTGTTACAATGGCTGCATATATCTCTGGATTTATGGGACCTGCGCATTTAAATCCTGCTGTATCATTAGCCATGGCGATGACAGGTGGCATGAGCTGGCACTTAGTGGTTCCATTTATAATTGCTCAAATGTTCGGTGCAATTGTCGGGGCGATTCTCGTATGGTTAACTTATTTACCACATTGGGGGGTGACAAAAGATCAAGCGGCAATTTTAGGAACGTTTGCGACAGGACCAGCTATTCGCAATTATCCAGCAAACTTTATGACTGAATTGATTGGTACATTTGTTTTAATTTTAGGTTTACTAGCTTTTGGAAAAACTACATTTGCCCAAGGAACGAACATTTTTGCTGTAGGCGGTTTAATTTTAGCTATTGGTCTTTCATTGGGAGGACCCACAGGTTATGCCATTAACCCAGCACGTGATCTTGGTCCGCGTATTGCTCATGCTTTCTTGCCTATTGCAACAAAAGGAAATTCCGATTGGGGGTATTCATGGATTCCCGTTGCAGCACCTATGGTAGGAGCAGTTATAGCGGTGGGTGTCTACATGTTAATGGTTTAAAAGGTGAGCTAATTCTGTCGTAAAAAAACGATTAGCTATTAATAATTTAGATAAAGAAATCATACGTAAAAAGAGGATTATTTAAAGCTATTTTAAAAGGGAAGAGTCAAACGACAAAGCATGTGTTTGTTTGGCTCTTTGATTTATACAAGTGGAATAAGTAAAGAAATGTTTCTAACAGGAGGGGGTGTTTTTATCTATTTCTCTATTAAGATAAATAATGAATTTCTAAAACACAATCAACTAATTTTTTCATAAATCTAAGATAAGAAATTTAGTAAGTAAAAAAGGTCGCTAATTTTGAGTAATCATCAAATTTTATAGACAGTAACTGTATTGACACAAAAAAATAAACTTGCTATAGTTAAGTGAGAAATAAATAAGACCTAGATGAATGAGGTAGCTTGATGAGTGTAGCAGGTATCTAATGTAGTAAGTTGAATAGCCAATAAAGCTGGAAGCTTATTTGGCGTGCTTATAAGATGATACCTGTCAAAATCAAATTATCTTTAAGAAGGATGGGAGACGTCTTATTTAAGGTACTCCCATTCTTTTATTTTTTACTAGGTCTTATTTATTTCAAGGCAGGTATCTCTTCAATTAAAAGGAGAGAATATGAACCCTACAATTTATCATTTACAATTTGATCAAATCAAAAAAGAAGTTAAAGCTCGTGCAATTGGTCAGTATAGTAAAAGACGAATCGAAGAAATGACGTTTTCAACCAATTTGCAAACAGTAAAAAGTCGTCAGGAAGAAACGAAAGAAGCACGTTTTATTTTAGAAAGCCATCAACATGTACCTTTTATGGGATTGACTCGAATTGATTTTTTGACGGAACAGATGAAAAAAGGAATGGTGTTGACGCCTGCTGAGTTAATTGAGTATGCAGATTTTTTAAGAAGTAGTCGAATGATTCGCAAGTTCTTTGAAAAAAATCAGTATCAAACACCATTGTTATTTTCTTATAGTAAGAATATGCCTGAACTTTTGACAGTGGAAGAGTTGATTTATCACCATATTACAAATCAAAAAATCAGTAATGATGCTTCGCGAAATCTGCGTAAAATACGCAAGCAGTTGCAACTAACTGAAAAAGAAATTCAAGATCGTTTAGTGAAATTTTTAAGACATCCGCACAATAAAGAAATGATTCAAGAAGAAATGATTGTTCAAAAAGGTGATCATTATACAATTCCAATTAAAGCAAGTTATAAAAACAGGGTGTCAGGAACGATTATTGAACAATCCAATCGAGGAATGACCGTTTTTATAGAACCGACAGCTGTTGAAAAAGCAAGTGCCAGCTATCAATTGTTAAAAGCTGAAGAAATAGCCGAAGAATACCAAATATTGGCGTTTCTTACAGGAGCTTTAGCAGAAGAGGTGCAAGCAATTGATTTGATTGTTGAGACAGTTACACGCTTGGATATCATTTTTGCTAGAGGAAAATATAGCCGAGATCTTCAAGGTGTGACTCCTGCTATTAACAAATCAGAATACATTAAAATCAATCAAGGAAGGCATCCTTTATTGGTTAAAAATGTTGTACCATTAGATTTTGAGCTTGGTGAAAATTACCGTGGGTTAGTGATTACAGGTGCCAATGCTGGTGGTAAGACCGTCGTATTGAAAACTGTGGGACTGTTGACATTAATGGCGATGTTTGGTTTGCAAGTGCCAGCAGAAAAAGGCACAGAATTAGCAGTTTTTGATGAAGTTTATGTAGATATGGGCGATCAACAAAACCTTGCCAATGCTTTAAGTACTTTTTCCGGGCATATGAAGAATATTGCGGAAATATTGCGGAAAGTAAAAAGACACACGCTTGTTCTGATTGATGAAATTGGAAGTGGAACACAACCCAATGAGGGAGCTGCTTTAGCTGTTGCGATTATGGAAGCAATGTATAGCCAAGGAGCGCTTTTAGTGACAACTACTCACTATAGTGAAGTGAAAAAATATGCTAACGATCATGAAGATTTTATGCCTGCTGCGATGGCATTTGATCGAGAAGCACTTAAGCCGAAGTATTTACTTCAAGTAGGAGCAACAGGAGAAAGTCAAGCACTTTGGATTGCTAAGAAAATGAAGATGTCTTCGATGTTAATTCAACAAGCACAATATTATATTCATCATAAAGACTACCAAATAAAGAAAAAAGAGTTTCCAAAAATAAAAGAAAAGACAAATCGTGTGAATCCAGTACAGTCGTTATTTTCAAAAGGAGATCGTGTATTTTCGACGATTCATCAAAAAGAAAGTCTAATTTATGAAGATACCGGTGATGAAACAGTCAAAATCTATTTAGGAAAAGAATTTTTAACCGTACCTCGTAAGCGCGTAGTACTAAAAACGCGCGCAGAAAAATTATATCCGCAAGATTACGATCTTGATAGTTTATTCACGGATTTTCATATTAGAAAATGGCAAAAAGATATTGCTCGTGGTTCAAAAAAAGCTCACAAACAATTGTTAAAAGAAGCATGTGAACGTAAAGTGAGAAAACAAGTAGACGATAAATCATGCTAATTCATCTAGTCATTGCAGCAATAAAATAAGCTAAATGTTGAACAAGAAAAAGCACAGTAAGGAAGTTAAATAACGTTAATTTGAATTGGTAAAAAAAGATAAGAACAATGCCGAATCTCTTTTTGCTCTTTCGTATGGTACGCTTACCATTTTATTACTACTTTTTTTAAACAATCTTTTTTTCTTGCAGTAATGTTCATAGTAATTTTAGGAGTTACTGATTATTTACATGGGCTAATTACGCACAAATTTAATCAAATGACTGAGTTAGGAAAAATACTTGATCCTGTGACAGATAAACTGAAACAACTTGTATTAATTTTATCACTTTTATGGCATTTCCATCAATTTGGAGGTTATTGACTATTTTTAGTGAAAAAGGGATTTATGCTGTTTGTAAGAATAAACGGGTGAAGAAAAAATGTGAAGTTAAGATGGTTCAAAATAGTGTGGTAAGGTAGCCACGACAATTATTTGCAGCGATATGCTTCTTTATTGTTATTTCCTCAGTTATCAAAAACATGGATTTTATATTTTTTGGAATATCGCAGATTATTAAAATAGCCGATTCACGATAGAAAAAAGAATTAGAAGTGCATCTTATCTAGATCTGAATGCAGTGTAAGCTAAAAAGTATTTCGTCATTAGTACAGGTCTATTTATCAAATTACAACAGAACTGACCTTCCAAATGATTGGATTTTTCATCTGATGATTTTTAAAGGTCAGTTTTTTTATAGAGTAACTTAGCCGATACTTTTTGTCGGCATTCAATAAGAATTAGCTAGTACAACAATCTTTTTTAAACAAAAAGGTTGGATTTGATTTCTTACAATATAGAAGTACAAAAAAATCTGTATTTAAGATAGCAGGGATTCTTTTGCTGTGGTAAATGGCAAGTGTTATTTTAAGAACTATTTTAATTATCTACTGATATTGTTTTGATTTTAACTATTTTCTTCATAGAATACTGTTTGTCTTAAGTTTGTTATTTTTTGATGATCATGTTGATCGCTTGTTTCATTTTTTTTTCCTGTTCTTCAGGACTGTTTTCTGGATGCTCGAAACAATCTTTTAAATTTTCCGCCACGATCATACCCATTACGCGATCAATGCTGGAACGAACGGCACTTAATTGCGTTATAATAGCCATACATTCCTTATTTTCTTCAATCATTTTTTGAATTCCTCGAATTTGTCCTTCTGTACGTTTTAAACGATTGATGATATTTTTTTCATTGATTTCCATAAGAAATCCTCCCTCACTTTTTATTGAGATGATACCCTTTCTAGGTATATTTTGTAAATAGATAAATTATTTTTTAAATTGAATAGTTGACAATTAACCTTTATTTGTGTTGAATATACCCCGACAGGTATTTATAATTTGAAAATAAGGTGGAAATAAAAATGGTTCTATTTCAAACGATCAAATCAATTTCAACAACAGAATTAAAAGGAAAGTTACACGCTTCAATTCAGTTGATTGATGTCAGAACTCCCGCAGAATACCAACAGGGGCATATCAAACAAGCAAAAAATATTCCTTTACAACAGATTATGAGCTTTAAAGGAAAGCAAGAGGAACCCGTGTATTTAATTTGCCAGTCAGGTATGCGTAGTAAGCAAGCGAGCAAAATACTAAAGAAAATGGGTTATGAAGTAATTAATGTACGTGGTGGAATGAATCAATGGATAGAACCAACAATAGGAGGGAAATAAATTACCAAAATGTCTTCCAGCAAATCAAGTAGATGATATGAAGTGATGAATATTTACTGTTTTATATCATCTATCTTGTCTGTACGAATAAAGAGACCAAGCGCAATATCTGTTTAACGTTTGATGAAACTTAAGCCATTTTTAATTCTGCAATTTCATTCGAAGTAATTGAAAACTGTTTTACAGCTGCAAGTCGTTTAGTAACATGATATATTTAATGAATAGCTATCAATTGAGTAGGGCAATCACAGCTCTTTTTAAACACTATTCAGGAGAAAAAGATGTGATTGTGCATGTGAGTTTCTATGATAATGAATCTGAATTTGTTACTTTTGAATCTGGCCAATTTACTTATTTAGGGGGATAGATCCATAGACGTGGAATCTACCTACCGATTCGTGCGAATATTTTTAGAATGAAAGGTCTTGTCGAATCTATATTTTTTGTGTAAACGCAATAATAGTTTCTTTTTTGACTTGTTAATTGCGTCATTTCACAATTCCTCCTATTCTTATAATAAGTATATTATTATAAGAAAATGTCAGTCTCAATGATTTCAAAAATTCACTTTTTCTTTTTGGAGCCTCAACTTGCAGTATTATTTTCGAAGAATTAATTTTTCGTTTTTGCATGTTTGATTTCTTTTCAACAAAAAGTGCAGTTTATTTCAATTTTCGTTTCGTCATTTTTGCTTGCCATTGTTCATGAAGAAAATGAGGAGAGATAATTAGTTTTTAAATGCTGCAAAAAAACTTTCTTTGTAAGCTAAAAATAAATCAGAAAAAGACAACTTTTTATAGGAAAAATAAGGAGTTGTTCTTTTTTATTTTTATAGAATTGAAGCATAGCAGTATTTACATTTTTTAGTCATACCAATTCTTAGCATCTTCTCTTTTTGTAGCGAAGAAAGTTTTAGATGATGCTTTTTCAGTGCGTCTAATATTTTTTTTAAATTACCTTTTACATCATTTTTGGCGAATTATTTAACAGCTTTTTTATAAAGGAAAGAGGTTAATTTATTAAAAAAATGTTAACAAACACCATTTATACATGAACGAAGAAAAAAAGTTATTATAATCAATATCAGTGTATTTGAATGAGTCTTCTTAACTAGCTAGAAAAAAGAATCCATTTATTTTCTAAGGAGGAAGAAAAATGAAGAAGCAGGTAAAAAGAGAAGAAGTGGCGAATCTTTTAATTAAAGATAAGTTTTTTTCTAAGGAAAACTATTGGCTAAAAGTTAAGCAATGGCTAATTGCTATTATTGGCTGGTGTGGTGTAATTTTTCCTTTTGTATGGGTAGAAAAATCCTTCCATGCTTCCATGGAAGGAAAAGGATTTCAGTGGCATTCATTTCCAGAAGCTCGAAGAACTTTTTATTTTTTGTTGTTCTTTTTAGCAGTAGCATTTATAGTGTTTGTTTTACTATTTTTATTGATGACACGTTGGAATAATCGTCGTTATAAAGAGACGTTAATCAGTGAAAAAATGTATGACGAACAAAAATTAGAAAAGCGTCGGGAAATCTTAGAAGTTGAATTTACTCGGCGTTTTGGATCAAAAGAAGAACGAGAAACTATTTGTTATTATGTAGTATCAAAAGAGCAAAACTTTGAGAAGGATTTAATTGAAAATCTCTATAAACAAGAAGGAGTCGAAATATAATGGAAAGAATGGTCCATACGGGAAATGAGCTCTTTGATTTTGTCCTGACGATGAGCTATTTCTTATTGATCTCTTACCCTATTCTGGGAAGTTTTGCTTGGTTTATTGGGGTATTATGCTACGATTTTTTATTTAAATATAAACATATTGAGTGGGCAGAGATTCCAACAGCTATCGAACCTTTTATTACGATCATGGTGCCTGCACATAATGAAGAAGTAGTTATTGAAGAAACGATTACTTATTTAATGACTAAAATCAACTATGGAAATTATGAAGTATTAGTCACAGATGATGGTTCAACGGATCGAACACCGGAAATATTGGAGCGTTTAAGAAAGAAATACGCCAATTTACGTGTTGTACGAATTGAGAAAAATAAAGGAAAAGCTCATGCATTTGATATTGGTATGGCTTTTGCAAAAGGAAAATTGATCTTAAGCAATGATGCAGATACAGTTCCCGAGCCGGATGCTTTGTCACGCTACGTCAATTATTTTATTCGCCCAGGAGGAAGAAATATTTCAGCTGTTACAGCAAACATGGATGTAAAAAATCGTACCTCCATTCTTGGAAAATCACAAACGGTTGAATTTTCTAGTATTGTCGGCATCATTAAGCGAACACAGTCAGCTGTTTTTGGTGGACTTTATGCTTACAGCGGTGCCAACACCATGTATCGAAAAGACGCATTAATCGACGTTGGAGGCTCTCGTCAAGATCGCGCAACAGAAGACATAAGTATTGCTTGGGATCATCAATTAAATGGCTGGATTTCTGTCTTTGCACCGACAATTATCTTCTTTATGGAAGTTCCTGTAAGTTTACGCATGCTTTACCGTCAGAGAAAACGTTGGGCTAAAGGGGGAACAGAAGTATGGCTAACAAATTTTAAAAAAGTCCTTTTTCATCCTTTTGAAAACTTAGGTAGGACGATGATGTTTATTGATCAAACATTTAGTATCCTTTGGTCGCTTTTCTTTTGTCTCTCATTTCTTGTGTTTATTATTTTAATAGGAAGCTATCTTTATCAAGGAAATGTTGAACAAGTTTATAAAACTTTAACGATCAGTTTTATTTTTATTTGTTTTGAAATGATTTCAGGCATCTTTCAATTGGTTGCTTCTTTGTTGGTAGATGATCAGGGTCGAAAATTAAAGTATCTTTTATTTGCGCCTTTATATATGTTGTTATTTTGGATGGTCAATGCCGTTACCATTTTGACTACTTTTATTCCAGCTATAAAAACGATTTTGGGGTACGGCAGTGGGACATGGAAAAGTCCAGAACGAAAAAGCGAATAGTTCTAATGTGAGAAGGCAAGCTACTTGCCGTTTATAAAAAAAGAAATTGGAACAATGATCAGAAGAACAGCTGATTGTTGTTCTATTTTTTTATTTGCTTTTAGAGTATACTTGAATGATTTATATAGAAAAAATTTCTTTTTTATACAATTTTTTTCATGTATGATTATTTTAACTATAAATAACTGAGTAGATTTCCATGTCTATTGTTTAATAGAAAAAAGGGTACACATGGAGCAACGCTCGATAAGTAGTATCTATTTGAGTAATTGACTTGGACATTTACTGTTTATTTTAAGGAGTGATTTTTATATACCATGAATTTAAAAATGGGAAAACCATTGTAGTTATAGGCGATATTATATTAGACCATTATATAAAAAATAACAAATCTCACTTTTATTTGGGGGGAGCTGCTAACGTAGCAGTAAATATAGCAAATACTAAAACAAATGTTTATTTAATCGGGTTATTAGGAAATGATAGAAGAGGACATCTTATTTTAAAAAAACTTATAAAACAAAAGATAAACACGTCACTAGTTATTCAAGAAAGGATATACAAAACAAATTATAAAAAAAGAAACATTACTAAATCAGGAGAAATTTCGTTACTATCGAGTATTGATAATGCTGTTAAAATTAGCTTCGATCATTGGAATTTTATTATTGAAGAAGTTATTAAAATAATGGACAGAGTAGATTTATTTGTAGTTTCAGATTATCAAAAAGGCATGATAGATAAAAATATCTGGAAAAAACTAATAGAATTAGCAGATAGGCATAACAAAAGAGTAATTGTAGATAGTAAAAGTGAGTTGTCTATATTTAAAAATGCTTACTTGATAAAACCTAACTTGAATGAACTTCAAAATTATTGTGCACGTCAAATAATTTCTGAAGTGGATATCTATGAAGCTTCCCATAAACTAATGGAGGTGACAAAGAGTAAGGTCATTTTAACTACTTGTGGTAAGTCAGGGATGCACTGGTTTAATAAAACTGGTAAAAGTTTATTTAAAAAAGCAGATACAAAAAAGTGTATAAATGATTTAGGTGCAGGTGATACGGTATTATCTTATGTCGCTTTTGGATTAGTGCACTTTTTTTCTGAAGAAAATATTATTAAATTGGCTAATTTAGCAGCTGCGGAACAAGTGAATTCCTTGTTTACTAAAAGAATTTCTTTTGAAAAAGTCATGGAAAAATACTTTTATATGAATAAAAAGATAATAGATAAAAATAATCTATGTTTATTAAGAAATCATCTAAAAAATAAAACCATTGTTTTTACTAATGGCTGTTTTGATTTATTACATGTAGGACATGTTAGACTTTTAAAGTACGCTGCTCAATTAGGAAATATTTTAGTTGTAGGAGTAAATAGTGATTTATCTGTAGCCAAAATAAAAGGAAATGCTAGACCTATTATTAAGTTAAAAGAAAGAATAGAATTATTATCTAGTTTAGAATGTGTTGATTATATTGTTTGTTTTGATGAAATTAAACCAATAGAATTGATAAAAGTATTGAAACCAGATATTTTAGTTAAAGGGCTAGACTATTTAGACAGGGATTTTTCAGGAAAGAAAGAAGTAGAAGAACTTGGCGGTAAAGTTTTTCTCTGCCCTTTTGCTGCTAATGTATCAACTACTGATATAATTAAGAAGATAAACTCATAATTTATAATTGTATTTTATAGTAAAAGAATATTTTTATAGTGGAAAATAATCACACAAGTAAAAAATAATAGTTCAATTTATTGTTTTTGGTGCAGATAGGAACAATAATTCTTCAGTTACGCTTAATAATTACAATAGTTATCTTACATTTGAAAGTAATTGTAATGTCTATAAATCCTATAATAGACATGTAGATAATAGGAGGGAAATATGGAAGACATCAGTTGGTTGCGCTTTCTAAAAAGAAAGTAGAGGCTAGAAACAACAATTGAAAAAGAAGCAGAATTGTCCTACTTTTTTGATTTTATAGTATGTAAAAGTACTCATTCATGGGAGGCTAAAGAAACTAAATTTATCAAAGAAAAAAGGTACTAGCATTGACAAATTTAAGAAAATACAGGAAGAGTCTCTAATGAATAGAGAAGATAGATCTGTTTTTAATGAGTAATATTAAAATCAGATCTTTTTCTTTATAGCTTTTTCTAAGGTCGTGTAGTTAGTTTTTTTGTTGATTTTTGCATCATTAAAAAATCTGCAGAGTGATCAAGCTTTGTTGTGTTGAGGTTTTCTTTGTTAAGGCTGGAATAAAACGTTTCTTTATTAATCATTTCAATTGATTTCGTTAAATTCGGTTCAACTGTCTTTTGAGAGATAATAAATACTGCGGTTAATGAAAGACAGTAGGCAAAGATTAGCATAAAGAATGATAAAATTGTTTTTTTATAATAACCTCCTAAGTATCTTTTTATCTTAGATGAATCGCAAGAACAAAAAAATAAAAACAACATGACTTTTAACCTATTTATAAAGTGACCAGTGCCGACTTCTAAAAGACATTTTTGCCGAATCGTTGTACTTTTAATTGCTAAGTTATTTTCAAGTAAGACAAATAAAATAGGATGAAGTTTATTGAACATTACATTTTTTTATTTGTTTGTATTTAATCTTGTTTGACAGTAAGAACGTACTTAGACAGACTTAAAGTAGACAAAAACTGTTGAATGAATAAGCGAATAGTAAAAAATAACTTTCTATGATGTTTCATTAATAAGGAGATTGATTGGTTTGATAGATCGTTGAATGAGTGAAATGGCAGACTAAAAAGAGAAATACATTAATTTGTTTGTTTTTTATAGTTAATAAGAAGGTGAAACAACTAGAAAATATTCAATTAAAACAGAATGTTTTTTTACTGTAAGTAAGTCTTACTCATTTACATGGCAAAACGACTGAAAGAGTAAATATTCCTTAAGTTTATGCAAATTGTCAGGGATCACATCTTTTGCGATAAAAAAGTAAGTGCAATAAAGTGTTGCTATAAATATAATACTTTATAAATAAGCTGTCAGTGACTTTTAATTGCTTATCTTTTAGCAATTTCTATTTTTTTCTTTTTCTTCACGGTAAACATGGTATAAATTTAATTCATACTCTTTTTTAGCATTAGAAACCACTGTATCTAAAATTAAACCAGTAACTAATGAGAGTAAGGCGAGGATCATTAATCCTGTACTTAAAATAGCTGACGGAACTCGAGTAATGAAATGCGTTAATAGATATTCGCGAATGACGGGAATGCCTGTTAATAACCCTAAGAAGAAGAAAAAGATTGTCCATATTCCAAAAAACATCAATGGTTTATAATCTTTACACATTTTAATAATCATCATAATTACTTTAAATCCGTCGGAAAAAGTATTTAATTTTGATTCACTGCCTTCAGGTCGGTCACGATAATCAATAGGAATTTCTACTAATTTGAACTTTTTATCTAATGCGTGAATCGTCAATTCTGTTTCAATTTGAAATCCTGAACTCATAATAGGAAAGCTTTTGACGAAGATCCGATTAAATCCGCGGTATCCTGTCATAACGTCTCTTATTTTAGTTTTGTATAAGTTGGTGATCGTATTTTTAACTAATTTATTGCCAAAGTCATGAAAAGGACGTTTATTTTCATCAAAATACGTACCATTTGAAAGACGATCGCCAATCACCATATCTGCTTCTTGAGAGCGCAATTTATCAAGTAGTTCATGAACGGCCTCTGCTGGATAAGTGTCATCTCCGTCAACCATTAAATAGTAATCTGCATCAATGTCAAAAAACATTTGACGAATGACATTTCCTTTTCCTTGACGCGGTTCTTTTTTGACGATCGCGCCACATGCAAGGGCTATTTCATAGGTTTTATCAGTTGAATTATTGTCATATACATAAATGTCTGCTTCTGGCAATTCTCTTTTAAAATCTGCAATAACAGTTGAAATGGTTGCTTCTTCATTGTAGCAGGGAATTAATACAGCAATTTTTTCCAATGTTTCCATTGTTCACTCTCCTTAATTATTAAAAACATAAGACAGTTTAAGAATAACGTATAATATCACTAAATACTAGTTTTTGATCAGAAAAAATGAAGGCTATGTAAAAAGTACTTCTTGAATGAATCATTCATTAAGAAGTACTTTAGATAGTTTCTTTTTTACTTGCGTGTGATCTCTAAAACAGTTCCTGTATAGGCGTCCGCTAAAAATTCGTAATAGACGACTTCACCATCTTCCACTCTAGAAATACCGCCGCGATAGGCTTTTGAATGGATAGCAAATTTTCTGGTGGGTTCTTTTTCAAAAGAAATCCAAGAGCCTTCAATTGAGCCTTCTTTTAAAAAAGATGTTTTGATTTGCTCTAGGACGTGATCTGCTGACAGTGTTTTTTTTCGCTGATACCAAATCATTGAGGTGATGCCACTTAATAAACCAAGCCCGATGCCTACTGCAAGACCGTTTTTAAAATTACTTGATTCACATTCTTCATACATACGTCTGACCTCCTTTTTAATCCAAAAAGATTCTCTACTTATTCTACCATACTCTGTGTTTTTCTTTGAAATAAATACCGTTACTTGTGAAAATAAGCTATAATGAATGGGAGTGATTGGTTAAACGTGTAAAAAGTTCGCTAATCAACTATAAATTTGAGAGGAGCACAGTCTGAACCTCAGACGAAATTATGATGGATGAAAAAACATTTCAACGAATTAAAGAATTGACGGAACTTCAAGGAACAAGTGGCTTTGAACAAGATATTTGTGCGTATATGCAAACGCATATGAAACCGTTAGTAGATGAATTGCAATTAGATGGATTGGGCGGGATCTTTGGTTTACGTAAACATGAAGAGGCGGATGCCCCACGTGTAATGGTCGCAGCTCATATGGATGAAGTAGGATTTATGCTCACGCAGATTCAAGAAAATGGCTTATTTAAAGTGGTTCCTTTGGGCGGTTGGAATCCTTATGTCGTTTCTGCACAACGTTATACGTTGAAAACTTCTTCTGGAAAAAATTATCCTTGTATATCTTCTTCTGTTCCTCCGCATTTATTGCGTGGTACCAGCGGCCAAAAATCAGTTGAAGTGACTGATATCTTGTTTGATGCGGGTTTTGAATCACGTGAAGAAGCGCTAAGCTTTGGTGTGTTGCCCGGTGATACGATTGTACCATTTGCGGAAACAATCAAAACGGCTAATGGAAAAAACATTATTAGTAAATCTTGGGATAACCGTTATGGCTGTACCATGGTTTTAGAGGCTTTAGAAGCACTTCAACATGAAAAACTAGGTCACACGTTGATCGCTGGGGCAAACGTTCAAGAAGAAGTAGGCTTGCGTGGTTCAAAAGCTTCAGTGAATAAATTTAAGCCTGACTTGTTTTTTGCTGTGGATTGTTCAGCAGCGGATGATACTGTAACAAAAAACGGTACATTTGGTCATTTAGGAGAAGGAACATTAATGCGCATTCAAGATCCAGGATTGATTATGCTGCCACGATTGCGTGAATACTTATTGGATGTTGCTGAAACAAATAATATTCCTTATCAATATTTTGTTTCAAAAGGTGGAACGGATGCAGGTGCAGCTCATACTCAAAATGAAGGAATTCCAAGTACAGTGATTGGTGTAGTAGGGCGTTATATCCATACACATCAAACGATGTTTAGTATCCGTGATTTTGAAGCTGCTAGAGAAATGTTGATTCAAACATTAAAAGGATTAGACAAATCAACCGTTCATACGATTGTTTATGGGAAATAAATTTATAGCTAAAAAAATTATTTGAGTCAACACGAGGTTAAATACTTAAGAAGATAATGCCAAAAAAACTCGAAAATAGGGAAATATTTTCGTGTTTTTTTGGCTTTTTGCTGGTGGTTCTAAGGTCAATGCTTAAGTGACATACTTGTTATTGGAATTAAGCACTTTTAGCAAATGACTTTATTGGCGGCTGGGAGTTGGTCAGTTTGAAAGAAAGGTGTATAATTTAAATGGAACAATAAGAAAGAGGTATCGAGATGATTATTCCTAAAAATATAGAAGAATTAGCTAATTATGTTGAAAAAGGAAAAAATGTTTTTTTCTTTACCGCTGAGTGGTGTGGAGATTGCCTTTTCATCAAACCGAATATGCCAGAAATTGAAAAAGCGTTTGATGATTGGCAGTTTATTGAAGTGGATCGTGATCAATACATAGATGTAGCCGCTGAATGGAGTATTTTTGGAATCCCAAGTTTTGTAGTCATCCAAGATGGAAAAGAATTAGGTCGTCTAGTCAACAAAGATCGCAAAACAAAACAAGAAATAGAGGATTTCTTAAATCGCATCATTAAGAGCTGACATCTGCATAACTGTTAGGAGGGATCAAGATGGAACAAGAATACAAACATATTTTAGTTGGTATTGATGGAAGTGAACAAGCACTTGCAGCATTTAAAAAAGCGATAGAAGTAGCTAGAAGAAATGATGGCACTGTCTATGTGACTAATGTAATTGATCAACAATTTTATAATTTTATGGGGTATGCGCCGATTGACCAAAGTATGGTTGACCAGCAGACGGAAGCAGCAAAGAAAATGATTGAAGATTGTAAAGATTATGGGAAAAAAGTCGGTTATCAAAAAATAGAAGGTGTCATTGCTTATGGTTCGGTGAGAGAATCCATGGCGGTAAATTTGCCTAAAAAATATGCGATTGATTTGATTATGGTAGGCCAATCGGGACTAAATGCAGTTGAACGATTTATGACTGGAAGTGTAGCAAGCTATGTGATTCGTCGAGCACCTTGTGACGTTTTGATTGTTTCTGATGAAGTAGAAAAAGCAGCAAGCGTTTAACAAAATAATTAAATTAGACAAAAATAGGCGCATGAAAGTCATTGCGTCCTATTTTTTTGAACGATTTATGAAAGCTGATTTTATCAGTTTTTTGGGAAATATATGGCTTGTTATTTTGATCGTTGAAAAAAAGATATGCATAAAACTAGTTTTTTTGTTAAGATAAATGACAGCAAATAACAAGGGAGGAAAAAACATGATTTTTGCTTATAACAAAGCACACGTTGGCGATACGTTGATGGTGATTGCCGCAGACGATAAAGGAACTAAAAATACTGTCATTCGTAAAGGAAACGTTGCCCAAATCAAAGATGCAACAGGACAAATCGTTGGCTGGAATTTTTTTCATATCTCAGACAAATTAACGATTCAAGGAAATGGTCAAGTAAAACTGACAAAGGTGCAAATTGCGCAATTAAATCAGTTAATCAAAGAAGTTGGATTTGAAGAAACTTTGGTAGAAGAAAACGAGCCTAAAATTGTAGTAGGATATGTAAAAACTTGTGTAGCACACCCTGATTCTGATCATTTATCTATTACTGAAACACAGGTAAGTGATACGGAAGTCTTACAAATTGTTTGTGGCGCACCAAATATTGAAGCTGGACAAAAAGTCGTTGTAGCAAAACCCGGAGCAATGATGCCAGATGGTACGATGATATGGCCGGGTACCTTACGCGGTGTGGAAAGTTACGGAATGATTTGTTCTGCAAAAGAGTTGCAGCTTCCTGATGCTCTGAAAAAGAAAGGGATTCTTGTTTTGCCAGAAGATGCAGTAATTGGTAAAGCATTCTTTAAATAAGATTGGTAAAGTCAATCTGATTTTGATGAAAAAGTCAAAATTGGATTGACTTTTCTATTGGATAAGTCATGTTTTGCTTGTTTTCATCAATAATTGAAAATAATGTAGTCTTTTTTTGATGTAGGAAACAAAAATAAAATTTTTTTATTACATAAATGATAGAGAAAAGTGTCCTGTTTAGAGAAATTTCCCAAAGGTTTAAAATAATTATTTAGAGGTTCTTTTCCGAATAAGATTTTCTGCTTTACTTTTAGATGAATATATTTACTGAAGAAGCAGATTTAAAAAAATAACTATCTACGTTTACTTTTGTGGTTCTAAATTCTTCATAAACTGTTAAAAAAAACTCAACATATTTATTAATAATATTTCAAATATGTTACTTATAATACAAATATATTAAATAAAGAAAGATGAGTGATAAATATGACGAAAAAAATTTATTTAATGGGTGCAGTGATTGGAATATTAGGTGCAATGTTGGCTGTAGGAAAAAGTACTTCATTTGCAGAGGAAGTAAAAAATAAAAATTCAATGAATACACAAGAAAAGACAACGAATGAAACAGCTGAATCTACTTTAGAAAATTGGGAAATGGGGCAACAATCATATGAAGAAGACGTAAAAGAAGAAAGAGAATATTTCTAAAAAAAATATGGGTATGAAGATAAATTTTATACACTAGATAATGAAGATCAACTTGTAAGTGATGTGGAGGGAAAAGAAAAACTTAAAGAAGAATTCAATCCTGTAAGTGGTGTATTAAGAATTACTAATTTAGATACTGGAGAAGTAGAAGAGCAAAATCACTACGAAGACATTAAACCAGTTGAGGGTGCTACGCCAGAGTTTAATTAGTGAACAATTAATTTGTTGAATGAATTTATCTTTATTAAAATGATTAGGCTAATTTTGAGAAGTAGAACAAAATTAGCCTAGTTTTTTGCTTTTTGCCTTTTTCATTTATTGTTGTTAATAACTGTTACTTTAGGGGAGCAAAAATTTATTTTCTCCTATTTTTTTATATATTAAATGTTTGATGAACGAGTGGATTTTTAAGTTAACGGTATTATTTCTTAAATTGTTTCATGCTGTTGATAGGAGATAAAAAAGGAACAACTATCAGTTTGTTTTTGATGTTGTTCCCTTTTTTTATTTACTAGTTGGTTTAGTTTCCAGAATTATTTGATTGATTTTGTTTCAATGAAGATTGATCAATTGTTAATTGAATTGTAGCTGTTTTCTTTTGAGTTCCGCGATAATACGTAATTTTTACAGAATCGCCGACTTTTTTCTGATAAAGAGCAGATTGCAACTCTACGCCAGAAGAAACATCTGTATCATTGACTTTTGTAATGACGTCATATTGTTTCAAGCCTGCTTTTTCTGCCGGTGTTGCCGGTTGAACATTGGTGATGATGACGCCACTTGTAACAGAGGAAGGAATTTTCAAGATTTGTTCTTGTTGTTGCGTTGAAACAGCAGAAAGATCGACCATTGTGATACCTAAAGCAGGACGTGTCACTTTGCCATTTTTTTCCAATTGATTGATGATATTTACTACGTCGTTACTTGGAATTGCAAATCCCATTCCTTCCACGCTTACGCCTGATGTTGAAGAAGTGCTAGCAATTTTACTTGAATTGATTCCAATTACTTGACCTTCGATGTTCACTAATGGCCCACCTGAGTTCCCTGGATTGATGGCTGCATCTGTTTGAATTGCGTTGATATTTACGGTTTCATTGGATTCATTCGTACTTGTTACTTGACGGTTCAATGATGAAATAATACCAGAAGTTACAGAGTTTGCATATTCAGAACCTAAAGGAGAACCAATCGCAATAGCAGGTTCACCTACTTTTAACGCATTAGAATCTCCAAATGAAGCTACTTTAGTTACTTTATCTGCATTAATTTTCAATACTGCCAAATCTGAATACGCATCTGTGCCGACTAATTCAGCTTTTACTTTTGTTCCATCTTTTAATAATACTTCTAAGCCTTGTTGTCCTTCCACAACGTGGTTATTGGTCACGATGTAAGCTGTATTGCCACTTTTTTTATAAATGACGCCACTACCTTCGCTGGAAGCTTCTAAACTGTTATCGTCTGAATTTTCTTGTTGGCCAAAGAGTCGTCCAATTCCACTACTTTGGTTTGGTCTTTGCAGGTTGATTACTGAAACAACAGCATCTTGGACTTTGTCTACAGCTTTGGTGATATCAGAATTTACATTAACTTTCACATTTTCAACCACTGTTTCCCCTGATGAGTTCTGATTTCCACTAGAATTTGTTGCAGCGTTGCCAGAACCCATGACGGCGTAAAAAATACCAGCTGTCAGTAATCCTCCAACAATTCCGCCAACTAAGCCAAGACCTAGTCTCCGCCAGACTCCATTATTATTTGTCTTTTTCATCTTTGGTGTCACATCTTTTCTCTCCATGTGATCGGCCTCCATTTATTAATTTCTTCCACCTATAAGTATAGACTTACTTGTTAAGTTTAGTCTACTTTTAGACTATGAACTTTTTATGAAAAACTTTAGGAAAAATCATTGCATTCAAGTGAAAAAAGTTTTCCACAATTTTTGTGTAGAAATTGCCGAATAACTCAAGGAAAAACAGAGATGTTTTTTATCCACAATTTGTTGATAAAGTGGATAAATAAGTGTAAAACATATGTTTGCTTAAGAAATACTTATAAATTAGGTAATAATAGTAGGGGGAACTGTGGATAAAGCTGTGGATGATGTGTATAACTGTGTGGGAATCTTTGAATAAATAAAAAGAATTATTTTTCTTTTAACACAAAATTTAGCTATAATAAAAACGCACATCGTAAGTAACAAGGAAGAAAAATGAATATAGGAGAATAGAAACATGAATATCAAAATTGTTTCAGTAGGAAAATTAAAAGAGAAATATCTTATTCAAGGAATCAATGAGTACGTAAAAAGGCTGCAAGTATATACAAAAATCGAACGAATAGAAGTTTCTGATGAAAAAGCACCTGAGAATTTAAGTAAAGCACAAATGCGTCAAGTCAAAGAAAAAGAAGGGGAACGTATTTTAAGTAAAATTAAAGAGCACGAATATGTCTATGCTTTGGCAATTGAAGGAAACAATCCGACAAGTGAAGCCTTTGCCAAAGAAATCGAGCAATTAGGCATACAAGGAAAAAGTCAAATTGTCTTTGTCATTGGTGGATCATTAGGGTTAAGTGAAGCTGTAATGAAACGAAGTGATCGGCAAATCTCCTTTGGCAACATGACATATCCACATCAACTCATGCGTTTAATTCTCGCGGAACAAATCTATCGTGCCTTTCGGATTAACAGCGGGGCTCCATACCACAAATAATGATATTTTTTCGAATAAATTCATTATAATTAATATGATTTTTCTTGGTATTGCGATGATACCGTAATATAATCAAAGTGTAGATTTATTAATTCAGGATGTGAAATTTGTGGATAAAAAAAATGTCTATTTGAGAAAGGGGAAGCGAATAACCAAACAACAGAAGAAGATACAGGAGGCGTTTAATAATACTCGAGAAGTAGAAATTATTCCTGCTAAGGTTACTAATTCTGATATCAGAAAAAAAAGAGTAGCTGCATATTGTCGGGTAAGTACTTATGCTGAGGCACAATCAGGAAGTTTTGAGTTACAAATTCAAACCTATAAGGAAAAAGTCTTATTAAATCCTGAATGGGAACTTGTAGACATTTATGCTGATAGAGGTGTTTCCGGAACTACAATCAAAAAAAGAGAAGAATTTAATCGAATGTTAGAAGATTGTCGTTTAGGTAAAATCGATTTAATTATTGTAAAAAGTATTAGTCGTTTTTCAAGAAATACAGTTGATTTTATAACAGTCACTAGAGAATTACGAACATTGCCTAACCCAGTAGGAGTATTAATTGAAGATTTAAATTTGAATACATTAGATTTAGCTACAGAAACATTGTTACTTTTTACTAGTGCAGTAGCACAAGCTGAAAGTGAACAAAAAAGTGAAGCAATATTGTGGTCTATTGTTGAGAGATTTAAAAAAGGATTAGCCATTATTCCCACACATAATCTATTGGGTTATAAAAAAGATAAATTTGGAAAAGTAGTCATTGAAGAATCAGAAGCAGAGGTTGTTCGATTTATCTATAGGAATTTTATTGAAGGCGTTTGTGCTATTGATATAGCTAACTTATTAAATGAGGCAGATATTCCTACAGCAATGGGTAGGAAGTGGAAATCTTCCTCAATTTATCGTATATTGAGAAACGAGAAGTATTATGGTTTGGTAATTATGCAAAAAACATATACAGTTGACTGTTTTACGCATAAAACAAGAATTAATCGCGGTGAAAAACCAAAATATCTTCTTAAAAATGGAGTACCTGCGATTGTTTCTGAAGAAGAGTGGAATCTAGTTCAACAATTACTATCTAATCCACATAACAGTAGAAACAATAAGATTACTAAAGATATTGAGAAACCTAAAACGTTTATTTCTACCATTAAATCAGGTGTATTTAAAGGATTTATAGTAATTGATGTAAAATGGACAAAAAAAGAAATTGCTGATGTATTATCGAAAGGAGAAAATGTATATTGAATAAATTAAATTTTGATGACTATAATTTTGAAGTAATTAATGTTGAAACAACTGGAAATTATTTGTTGACTCTTAATAAAAATTCTATAACATTTGATAAGTCGATTGCAGAAGCTCTAGGGTATTCGAGTCATATAAGACCTTTGCTAGATAGGGAAAATAAAATCTTTGCAATTCAAGCTTGTAAAGCTAATTCTTTAAAATCTATTCCTTTTTCAAAATCTGAAAGTCAACAAAAAGGAAGTATTAAGATGCAGTATGGAGCACTTAGAAATATTTTGAGATCATTAATGAAAGATAAATGGAAAGAAGAAATGAGATATCAATTGGAAGGTGAATTGATACCTGATAAAAAAGCTATGATTTTTGAATTAGAAAAATTCAATGAACTACCTCTCAAATCTAGAAAGGGAAATTAGGGCTTTTATTACCATTATGTTAATGAGATAAATATAATTTATAGATATATTATTACAGTTTTGAAGTTCAATCATCCAATAAAGATGATTGGACTATTTTTGATGCTATAATTTCTAGATCGGATGAAATAGAGTCAACGAAACATTAATCTGAAAGGATATTTTTGTATATATACTAAATCAACGGACTTGGTGTAGCTGGTGCATCAGGATTACTAGCGTTATTATTTCCAAGCTACTTTGGTACGGTGGATGAAATGGTTGTTCGAGCGTTATTAAAAACTGAAGAATTTAAAACTGATGAAAAAATAAAACAAATGAATCCACAAAATTTGAAGATAGAAGATGCAGTATATTTAATTGATATCTATCGTAAAAAAGCAAATCATTTAAATAAAATTTTTAAAACTTACAGCTGGACACCTAGAAATATTGACGTTATTCTATGGCATTTCCGGTAGTATTAGTTATCTGAAATAAATATAATTTGAATTATATATTATATCCATGAAGTCCAATCTTCTTTATAGAAGATTGGGCTATTTTTTATGGCAAAGGAGGAAAAAGAAATGTTTCAAAATAAAGGACAACGTTATGTCACAAAGGGAGTAATGGACAGTTTGCCGGTGGAATTCCAAGCTTTATGTTGGAATCTAATCGATCAAAACGTTCAAAAGCAACTTCCTTTAGACTATCTTCAAATTTTTGAATTTTCTACGGAAAAAGGAAATCAAAAGTTGGTTCATCGTCAAGAAGAACCGGAAGAAAGAAAAGAGTATCTGATTTCACCTAAGCTTTGTTTGAAATCAGTGTCTCAAAAAATATGGGTCATTGATTCGGGTGAGTATCAAACGATGTTATTACCAGAAGAATACTAGTATCTAAAAGAAAGGAGCGAAATGACTTGTTAGAAACGGCTATCGAAGTACTGGAAAAGTGTGCACAGCTAGTAACTACTTCTGAAGAGTGGGGCTATGAATCCGTTACGATGGAAAAAGAGGAAATAGAAATGGGTACGCTTCCTAAAGATGTTACTCTACCACGTTTAGTAATGACACATCTTTATATTTATTGCGCACCAGAAGATGGGAAAGACTACGTAGTTTATTTCATTACAGATATTACCAGCCAGCGAGAATTTGTTCGTGGGTTACTGACAGAAGGACGTTTGGTTTGGAGTCAGATTGGAGGAACGAATGAATAAAATAGACTATTTAAGAACTGTTGCGGAATGTTTAGGAAGTATTCTCTCAGCGATTCATCAAATTCTGAAGAAAAAAGGAGAAGGAAGATGAAGTATTTTAAATTGGTGTTGACACTTGCGACCACAATTATTATTGAATTAATCGAACAAAAATTTGCTTAGGAGAAGAGACATGATTGAAAAAGAATTAGTGACCACACAAACAGAGGTTTGGCGAGACCCTCATCATACTCATCGCTATGTTTTCAAACGACAATGGACAATCAAAGGAAAAGAAGAGGAAGAAAAATTAGCGGTAGTCATTACCATTCGTCCAACAGATACAGAACCATTTACGAATGATTTGAGTATGTTATTAATCGAAAAGAATATCCGACAATTAGGATTTACTGGTTTTATTGCTGTGAATCTTTTTTCGTACACAAAAGCGAAAAGTCCTCGGGTATTTCTTCGAGGAAATGATGAACAATCTTTGGAAATATTAACGACTGTTTTTACAGAAAAGAAAATCAACACCATTATTTTTGCTTGTGGTTCGATTACAGCGACGAGTCAAGTGGCTTATGAACAAGCAAAGACTATTTACGATCAATTGAGTGCGAAACAAAAGAAGATGACCAAAGTATTGATAAATGCAGAAGGCAAGTTATCTCACCCATTAAGTATTCATGTTCGTAATGAATGGCAATTGGCAGATAGTCAATTATTATTTCAAGAAAAATAACATTTTATTTTCTCTTGTTATTTATAAGTAGGTTTACATGCTTTTTGCTTTTAAAAATACATGTGATGATACATGTTATATGAATTATCAATGTACTCAGTAATATGCTATTTTCATTATGTAAAAAATAACAGGAGGTGTGTAGATGGAGATTGATGAAACTTGTTTGAGTAACTCTTATAAAAGTATGAATGACTTTTTTGAGGAAATGGAACTGGATTCAGAATTGCTCTATCAATTTTATCTTGCTTTTCGAGGGCAACAGATTTCTTTTCCAATGAAAATGTACGATCGTGAGTTAGTTAGAAAAAGAATCGAAAACATGATAGAACAGGAAAAAAATGTGGATATCCGTCAATTGACAGAAATTTATGGTTTCTCTGCAAGATGGATTCAAGAAGTAATTAAACAAAAAGAAAGGAGAAAAGTACATGGCTAAGCTGATTGTATTAGGTGGCTTAATTTACGGTGGATATTGGTTATATAAATATATGCTTGCACATCCGAATATAGATAAAGGAAAAGTAATTAAGATAGTTGGGGTAATCATAGTTGGTCTCATAGCTCTAACTAAGAAAAATAATACTAATAGCCCAAAAATAATGAGAACTTATCGCTGTAGAGGATGTGGAAGAGAAATTTCAACTAGTTTTAATCCATCTGAAAGCCCGCAAGGAAGAGATCGTTGTCATACTGGCTATCGACATTCTTGGGAAAGGATTAACTAAATGAACACCATTGAGATTAATTGACTGACAAAATAAGTACGTGAGGGAGAAATTGAAAGGGGGAAATAAAATGAAAAAATGGTTGTTATTACTAATTGGAATGGGGATTTTATTCACTGGTTGTACATCTGAGAATACGAGGACTAAAGCGAATGTAGAAACTGATACAACAATTGAGACTAAAAAAAGTAAAACGCAATCAACTGAACAAACTACAACAGAAATGAAGCAATCTGTGGAAGCAAGTACAAGTGAAAGTTCAATCACTGAATCTTCTTCTGAAGAGGTTAAGAATACTTTGTGGGATAGTGAGAAATCTACCCAACTAGCAACTTTTGTCACACAATGGGGAAAGACATTAGGGCAAGAATATAAAAGCTACAATCCTCAGAATAATGTAAGTCTGTATGGTACGCCTTTACCAAGTGCAGTTATTGATGGAAATTGGAAAATGGCAATCAATGAAGCACCAGTTACCGTACAATGGTCAGAAGATGGAACTGGTCATGCAGATTTCAATTTAGTAGCAGTTTATTCTGATGTAGAAACTGGGGAATACCTAGGACAACACGTATATTTCTTTGGTTTTGAAAATGGACAACCTAAAGTTTATCTCACTCAACAAAATCAAGGTAATGAAAATAATTATTTGTACTTTAACGAAACTCAAAATCAACAGCTAAAACAAGGATTTACAGATATCGTTAATGGACAAACTCCCCAAACTCCAGTAGTAGAAGAGTCTACTCAACAAGCAACAACTACAACGACACAAGCTACAAGTAGTTCAGGAATTTCAAGTTGGGAAGCTGCTAAAGAAACTGTACTAAATAATAAAGCGTTATGGATTTATGAGTCTCCAGATAAAAATGAAGCAAATACTAATATTATTGAATCCACCCAATATAGAAAAGATTTAATGCAAGATGAAAATGGAGAATTTTATCCAGTTGATATTTCTACTGATGATATTGGAAATACGGTAATGAATGGAGGAAAACAATTCCGTGTTTATACAGATGGAAGAATTTCTCAACGTGTTGGAATGACTAACAATTTTCAAATGATTAAATAATATTATAGACTGAGAATAGTAGTTTTAAAGAAATATGTACTGAAATATTAGAAACATTTCTGATGAAGTTACTAGTATAGAAAATAATTTCGTACTTACAGGGATTGAAGCGTGTATCAATGTATTGGTATGCATGGGTATAATCACATTTATCCTTAGAAAAAGTAATTAAGAGTGATAATTAAGAGCCCCTGCTAAATAAAACTTAGTAGGGGCTCTATTAAGTTTATTTGTAACATTAAAGTAGCTAAGCAAATGCATTATAAGTACCCTGATACCTTAATGTAATACTAGGTATATCAGTAATACTAGGTATATCAGTAAAGTATCAGCTAAGATAGTCAATTAATTATTACTCAGTTTCGGTTTCAAATAGATGCCTATCTAAGTCTATTTCTGGCGATAAGAGCTGCCATTCCCACAAATTTGAAGGCAAAATTAAAGTATTGAGATTTTTTGTTTTTGAGACACGGTAGTGAATGATTTCATTTGGAGATAAGGTCATTGATAATTTTGATTTAACAGTATGAATTTTATTTTTAAAGGAGCTCCAGAATTCGATATTCGAATGAATGATGCTCATATTTTTCTTATTAACAATGATATACGTTTTACTTTTTTCGGAAATTTCTTGACTCTTTCTAATCTTTTCTATTTCTTGATATAAATCCCCTGTTACTTTTTTAAATATCCCTTTTTTTTCCTTAGCAACATGTTTTAGCCCATCCCATTCACCATAATATAGAGAGTTACGCTTATTTTTTATATAGAGTGTGTAATAATTTCCATTAGGAAAAGGAACATCTTCCGGATAATCTAAATTTACTTCTATATACAGATTGGAATGATTGTTTTCCTCTTCTTGTTTTTCCACTTTCTCTTTTTCCTTCTCTTTCTCTTTTATTTTAGTGGGATCTAGTGGACAAGGAACAATTTTTTTAGTACTCCATAATTCGGCTAAAATAGAGGAAATATTCATTAGTGAGAGAGTTTCTGTCTCTTTTTTTAGAAGAGGAATTAAATACTTCTGTGGTGACCAACCAATTTGTCCAAGCTTAAAGATCCCATTATCATCAGTAATCGATTCTATTTTCTCTAATACAAATTGTGCATCGTTAGTTAATTTATAAGGCTTAGATTGTGTCATCATGAAATTAACTAACTCTGAAATTAAGTCCTTAGAGAATTCTTCATATTGAAAAAATTTCTTGATAGTGACGTCATCAAAGGTTATGGCGTATTTCATAAATTTATTAAGAAGTTCAATATAACCTACCTCGGAAAAAATTTTATTGTTTGCTGGTACATACTCTGGAGAATTTGTAATCCTGAAGAAATCAAATTCTTGCTTCGCCACGCTAGTAAAATTTCGTTTTCTATTTTTTATTTTATTCCATTCTGGTTTCGCGCAGTTTTGAAAAGCCGAATCAAAACTTAAGCTATTGTCACTTTTATAAGGTAATTCAAAAAATTCTTTAACGATTTCAACGAATTGAAATTCATAAAGTACATGAAACATAATAAACATCCTTTCAAAATATATATTGCCCACCAATTGCCCACCATCTGCCTGATGATTCAATACGATGACTGTGATTAAATTAAATTGTTCAAAATATAAGGTATATTGTTATTTTAACAGATACTTTTTCATATTTGAATACTCGGTAAAGAAAGGAGATTTATTTTATGAAAGAACAAGCTAGGAGTACAAAATATCCAACGCTTGTGATTGATTATGTAATGATTTCATTTGTTGAAGCAAACGTAGCTGAAGTTGGTAGATATTTATTTGACTATTCCATTATCGAAGAACTTGAACTATTGGAAAGTAGTATACGTGGCTTTAATAAAGTTCTTACAAATGGCTTTTTATTTCTCCATTATGAAAACAAGGGAGAGAAAGCAGTTGTCTTGCTAGAGATTCGTTCAAAAGGATGTCGATATCTAGAATGCCAAGTGAATCATCAATGGACACAGTTCTTTTTTAAACTAATGAAAGTAGGAGAAAATATTTCAATCAAAAGCTACAACATCAAAAGACTGGATATAGCAATTGATGGGTTTACTTCGGATACTTTAACTACAAAGCGAGTTCAACGATATCTCAATCAGAGGTTAGTTACGTCGCGCTTTCGTACATGCAGAACAATTCAAGAAACTAGAATATCCTCGTCTGACATAATCGGTGATAGTATCTATTTTGGAAAACGAGCGAGTGATATCTCGGTAGTCGTTTATGATAAAAAATTAGAGACGAAAACACAAGATATTTGGTTCAGAACAGAGTTAAGGCTTCGACATGACTGGGCAAATCGTGTTATTGCAACGTTGGTTGAAAATTCATCTGAGTTTTCCTCTTATATATCAAGCATTTTAAAACGTAATTTGCAATTTCGCTCTCATACGGAGAATTATTCAGAAGTGAGACGTAGAAATTTAGCAACTTGGTATGAAAGATATCTTGAATATATATGCCAACAAGAACTTCATTGTGGAAAAATGAAATTTCTAGCTTCATGAAAGTGGTAGTTAGCCAGTGACGTTATAGAAAGAAGAGGATTAAATGAATGATTTGAATTTCGATTCTTTAGTAGCAGAGCTATTAAAAGAAGAAAATGGTCAGTTTGTGGTGGACTTAAGTATCTATTTTTCAGAAAATACCCAAGGAAACAAGGGTGATTTATTAGAACAGGAGGAAGAGAATGAGAAGAAATACAAAGAAGGCTAAATTTTTTATAGCATTAGTCGAAAAATATCAAATGAGTCCTTTTTATTCGTTTGAGATACTTAAGGAGATTTATTTGTATAAGGTAACTGATAGAGAAGTTTCTGGTCTATTAAATGCTCTTAAAAATGATGAGCTACTGGAAACAAACCAGAAAAGAATAACAAGAAGCGGACGTGTTCAATATATATGGAAGCTTACGGAAAAAGGTATGATTGAATATCATCGTCTCATGGAATTATAACGATTGGAGGACTATTTTTTATGGAGGATTTTATTTTTGAATTAGCTATTGGGCTTGTTTTTTATTTCAACCAAAATGGAAAAGAGGCAGTAAATAAGAAAGAAGAATAAACTTGGTTTAGGAATTGGAACTGATTGAACGTTTTGCATATTTTAAGTATTTAGGAAAGAAAACGATTCTTAGTCGATTTTCTTTCCTTTTTGATCAGTGAATATTTTACTGTAAGTACTTAAGCTCTTCAAAAGCCGATGTCTACTTCTTCGTTTCTTTCACTTCAACAGTGTGAAGCAAAAGTGAAAGAATGGCTTCAACTAAAAGACCTCTCTAGTCGACAATTGTTATGTGACCATGTTTGTCGGATTGAGGTAACAAAGGAAAAAAAAGTCTGTGGGATTTACTTCCGACAACTGACACAAAATATTTTAGAAGGGAACGAATGATCTATGGAAACGACACCAACCAAACGAGTCGCATTATATATTCGAGTGAGTACACAAGAACAAGCTTTAGAAGGACACAGTATTCAAGCACAAGAACAAAATGGACGACAGTTTGCCGAACGGATGGGCTACGAAGTAGTAGAAGTTTATGCGGATGAAGGAATCAGTGGGAAATCCATAAAAAATCGGTTCGCCTATCAACGAATGATGAACGATGCTCGGAACCATCGTTTTGATCTACTAGTGATTTGGAAATTGACCCGTCTCGGACGCAATATGTTAGATGTCTTACAAACCGTCGAGGAACTATTGCGATATGATGTGGGGTTACATTCGATCTCGGAACAATTTGACGTGACCACTTCGACAGGTAAACTGATGTTACAACTTCTTGGGAGTTTCGGTGAATTTGAACGCAACCAAATTGCGGAGAATGTTCAAATGTCAATGCAAAGCTTAGTGAAAGATAAAAAGCGTTATGCAGGAGGACGACGTTTAGGCTATGTCAGTGGTATTGACGCGAATGGTCAAAAACAATTGGTCATTGAACCAGAAGAAGCGAAAATTGTTCGTCTGATCTATGCAAAATATTTAGGCGGAGCAGGGTATCGAGCGATTGCCAATTTTTTGAATCGTCAAGGATATAAAACAGTCAAAAAGAATGCTTTTTCTACCACGGCAGTCAAAGATATCTTACGTAATAAAATTTATGCAGGGTATTTAGAATATGCGCGCTATATCAATTGGGAAACCAAACGACGGAAAGGAAAAAATCCGAAACCGATTTTAGTGAAAGGAACCCATGAACCGATTATTTCGGAAGAAGATTATCAAAAAGTACAAGAACGCCTTGCTTTAGAAGGAAAACAACCCAAATGGAACCATACAGGTGAAAATGTATTGACGGGGTTGTTAAGATGTCCGGAATGTGGGTCACCAATGGCAGCGAGTAATGTCACAAATACCCTAAAAGATGGCACAAAGAAACGAATTCGGTATTATTCTTGTTCAGTCTTTCGAAATAAAGGAGCAAGTGTGTGTCATGCCAATTCGATTCGTGCCGAACAAGCGGAAACATTTGTCGCCGACCGATTAAAGGAGATCGTTCAGCTACCAGAAGTTCTTCCCCGATTGGTGGTAGCGTTAAATGAAGAAATAGTGCGACAAAGCCAACCATTGGAACAAGAACTTGTGGTGTTACTGGAACGAAAGGAAGAATTGAAGACTAAAATTGAAAAATGGGAAGCTGCTTTGGAAGATAGTCCTGAATTGTTTCCGATATTAAAAGACCGCTTAGACGAATTGACTGAAAAAAGACGACAGTTACACATTCGAGAGAATGAAATCTTAGGGATCTTTCAACAACAAGGAGAGCCGATTCAAGTCAAAGATGTCCAACGGATATTGACTAGTTTGGATCGTTTTCTTGCCCAGAGTGAGAAGAAGCAAGTCAAAGCCTTGTATCGAACTTTTATTGAGAAAATCACCTTTGATCCTAAACAGAAGGAGATATTGGAAATTACGATGAAATTCACACCTGCCGTGGTACAACAATTGAATGAGCAATATCAAATAGCCGTATCCAAAACAAAGGATACGGCTATTTTTGTGTTAAAAACACCCTTTACGTTAACGATCTAGTCTAGGTTATATCAAGCAACGTGAGAGGGGCGCTAACGCTTCTCTAGCGAGTTGAAATCGTTAGAAAAGAGTTAGGGAGGTGCGTATCAGTATACTTTAAAAAATTTATCTATAATTATTTGTGGTTACAACTAATTAAAATATTCTTTTTAGCTCAACTTTTTCAAGAATATCGACAAGACTAGGATATTTTTTTATATATGCATATCCTTGTGGTGCAGTAACTCCTAAATTTTTTAAATTAGACAGACTTATTGGTAAAAGTATTTCTTCTAGGTGGATAATTTCGTAAGCATATTTTCCCTTTTGAACTAATTGTTCAAACTTATCGTCTCCTAAAAAGTAGTGTTGATTTTTCTTAAGTTTAGTAATTGGATTTTTTACAATCAATTTATACTTTAAAGCTTTGGTGGGGATTGTTTCGTAAATCCAAAAGATATTATAAGGATCTGAGGTAAGATAGAAATTTCTAAATTCAAAGTTTTTTTGTTTGTTTATAATTTTTTCCATGTATCGTGGATAGATACTAATAAGGATATTGTTAGTCATCGAGTGTCCATAATTCTCGTGTGGATTTTTCATCAATATAAGCTAAATATCTATTTTCAGTTAACTTAGCTGCCAGTTCCTTACTAGCTTCAGTCATTTCTATTAATGCTTTCCAATTGGGGATAGGGGTATCCAAACCAGAAATTTTTGTCGGCTTATTTAAACGATTCCATTTTCTAATTGTTGTTCCTACTCTTATAGCTGAACTCGAACTGTTTTCTGTATTGTATTTATTTTTCACTTGTAAAAGAATTGGTGAGGTTCCTAAATAACAGAAATCAACAGCTCGATATACAGAGCCGGCGCACCAAATCCAACCTTCAGGTTCTAACACTTCGGCTAAATATTCCTCTAAAATACTTCCGTTCATGTTCTCAGCGCTCATATATAAAAAATGTCCACGCAAGTAGTCATTCAATACTTTTTGATCATCAATATTAGCATTTGCTGCTACTCTAGTAGTTAAAGCAGCATCTTTTTCGCCAAATGTTTTAAGAGGTTTTTTTAATGCTGGGTTATTCCTATCCCTGATGTATTTATTACACCATTTTGTTAAGTAAATTTTTGCCATAATTAATGGATTATCACTATCAGGTACTGATATACCAGTGAACAAACTTGGTCCATTGTTGAGTGCAAAATAAAAAAGTTCTTTTAAATTTTTATGATACTTACTATCTTCAACGTCATCGATAACTTCATCAAAAATAATGGATGCCTGTTCTTTGGTTAAATCTTCATTTAAGATTGATTCAAAAGTTCTATTTTTGTTAGGCATAATCTTATCTCCTACTTATATATTTTCTATAATAAAAAGATTATCAAACAAAAAGATTTAATACAATAGAAATTTATGTTAGTATATCAAAAGATTAAACGGGTCTAATTTTAGTTTCGTTAAAAAGGGAGTGTAAACTTTGCAACTTTCAGTAGAAGAAGTAGCCAGATATTTAAAAATTTCAGAACAATATACTCGACGCTTAATGAAGAGTGGAAAAATAAAATCTGAGTTAGCTAAGCGAAATTGGGTAACTACGGAAAAATCAGTTGAAGATTTTATAAAATCTGAAGCTTTTGTAATAAATCCAAATGATAGAATTCGCCAAAATAATGACATTCCACAGATTGTCGCATTATCATTTTTTAGTGGTGGTATGGGATTGGATATAGGAATGGAAAATGCAGGAATTTCTCCTTTATTAGCTTGTGAAATAAACAAAGAAGCACGGGCAACTATTGTGAAAAATAATAGTTCGATAGGTTTAATTGGTGATATATGGGAATGCACAACCGAAAAAATATATCAGTATGCCCAATTACCTAAAGATAGAAAAATTGATATCATATTTGGAGGTCCACCTTGTCAAGCATTTTCAACTGCAGGAAATAGAAAAGGTTTTGAAGATGCTAGAGGGGATGTATTTATTAAATATATTGATTTAATTGGAGAATTAAAGCCCTCTTATGTTGTAATTGAAAATGTTAGAGGATTACAATCTACTCAAGCAGTCTTAGAGGATACTAAAGGGCAGCCAGTTAAAGGTGGAGTACTACATTATGCTACTGAAAAATTAAAGTCTTTTGGATATAGTGTTTCATTTGAATTGTATAATGCAGCCAATTTTGGTGCTCCACAAAAAAGAGAAAGATTTGTTATTATAGGTAAACTAGGTGATTCTAAAGTTCCATATTTAGAACCTACTCATTCTCAATATGGAGAATTTGGATTACCTAAATGGGTAACTTTGGGAGAAGCAATAGGAGACATACAAGATAAACCAATGACTTATTCTCAAATACCTAAAAAGAGATTAGAGTGGTTTAAAAAAATACCTGAAGGTGGCAATTGGAAATCATTATCTGAAGAAGATCAAAGAAAAGCCATGGGGAAAAAATATTTTATGGGTGGAGGCAAGACAGGATTTTATAGAAGACTTTCTTTTAGTGAACCTAGTCCTACATTAGTAACTGTACCTACCATGCCTGCAACCGATTTGGTACATCCTACTGAACTTCGACCACTTTCTGTTGAAGAATATGCTAGAATACAAGGATTTCCAGACGATTGGACTTTCTGTGGAAATACATCAGAAAAATATAAACAAATTGGAAATGCTGTTCCTATCAAGTTAGGAGAAGCTATTGGGAAAGCAATATTAAAAGATATAAAAGGAATTCCACCAAGGAATTATCCTAACTTTAAATTTTCAAGATACAAATATACTTCAGATATTACTTTTCCTGAATTATATGAGAAAAATTTAAAAACAGCATTAAGTAGTAGTTTGCCTGTAATTGAAGAATTTCCATTACCAATTTGATAATCAACTCATAATGTAGTAAAGCAATGAGAGCGTAATATAAAAAAACTGTAAATTACAGATATTAATAGTCTGTTATTTACAGTTTTTTTAAATATCATTCACTCATGATACGCAGCTCCGTATCATAAATAATGATATTTTTTAGAGACAGAGAAAAAATAGTAAAACAGGGGAGTATCAAATGAGTGAACTTAAACAATTTTCTACGTCTACTTTAGCTGAGTTGCAAAAAGATGCGAAAGATCTTTACTATGTCTATTGCTTGGTTAATCCTAGAAATAAGCAGACTTTTTATATTGGAAAAGGAGATCGTATTTTTGCCCATCGCCGAGCTGCATTGGGTAAGTTTAGAAAATACGATTTACTTGAAGAAAATGAAACAGCTAGAACCTTGAAAATAAGAACCACCCAAAAAATAAACAGAATGAATCAAAAAATATTAAGCTATATATCTTTAGCTATGGGTTAACTGAGAGCGAGGCTTATGCCAGTGAGAATGTCTTGATCAATTATGCTCAACTGGTTCAAGGACTTTCGTTGACAAATTTAGTAAAAAGGCATGGTTCTAAGGCAATGCTAGTTGAAGCGATAGAAGAACAATATGGATCCAAGAGATGTCTATAAATGAAATAGCGACGGATGCGTTGATTTTAGTGGTAAAAGTGAGAGACGCTTTTAATCTTTGTAAAGATGAATCGCAAGAATATCCGATTGATGACAGATTTCGTGATGATAATAATTTAAAATCTCGTACGCTAGGTAACTGGATAATTGGTCGTGACAAAATACAATCGAATTCGCTATGTTATAGCTGTTAATACAGAAGCAGATAATGCGGTTGTTGCTGCGTATAAAGTTTCTTCTCACTATTCGGAATCGAAGAAATTTGAAAATGGTCGAACACGCTATGCGTTTCAGACATTATCGAATAGAGAAGATACTTTGCGAGAACTTAATTTATATAAACGATCTTTACCAGATATCAAATTTGGTAGTGGGGGCGCAATTGCATATATTAATAATTAGAACGGCATTCTAAGTGAATAGGATGATATTCATAGGAATGGTCTTAATCAACAGGTGGTATGAACCCAACTATTATTATGGTTCATTTTTCAACAGGATTTGTGAAGCAACTAAGAGTGGTGAGTGTAACTCATAATAGCTAAAAGAAAACCTCACGTTAATTAATTTCCACTATCTAGGAAAAAAGTAAGTTTGAAAGCGCATACTATGCTAGATAAACTAAACGTGTAAGAAAAAAAGGGGAGATGGTAAAGATGGCAAAAAATATTTTGTTGATTTGTGGTTCTGGAGCTTCTAGTGGATTTATGGCAGCTGCTATTCGTAAAGCAGCGAAAAAAAGAGGAGAAGAAGTGACTGTGAAAGCGGCTAGTGAGTCGCAATTGGATGAACGGATCAATGAGATTAATTATCTGTTGATTGGTCCGCATTTATCTTATATGTTAGCAGACCTCAAAGCACAAATTGAAGGAAAGAATGTGAAAATAGCAGTCATTCCACCAGCAACCTATGGCACTTTGAATGGAGATAAGGCACTAGATCTGATTTTAAGTATGGAGGGCTAACAAATGATGAATAAAATTATGGACTTCATGACGAACAAATTTGCGCCAAAAGTAAACAAAATTGTCAAGAATCCTTGGGTCTCGGCGATCCAAGATTCGATCATGACGGCTTTGCCGTTAGTTTTTGTCGGTTCATTAGTCACAGTGGTTTCTCTGTTAAAAAATCTTTTTGTAGGTTTACCTGATTTTTCAATGATTAGTAATTTTTCTTTTGGGATGTTTGGTTTGATCGTTTCTTTTTTGATTCCTTATTATCTAATGGAAAAAAAGGGAAACAGTGGACAAAAACTGATTTCAGGTGCTACCGGATTAGTGTTATTCATGATGTTACTATTTCCAACGGTATCTGCTGAAGGAAATGCAACGTTTATTCTCTCTCGGTTTGGTGCTACAGGCATGTTTCTTGCGATTATTTCAGGTCTTTTTGTTGCCTGTGTGATGAATTTTGCTGCTAAAAGATCATTTTTCGATGAAGATACACCGATCCCTGATTTCGTGGTGGGATGGTTTAATAGCTTGTTGCCGATTACTTTTATCTTGATCGTTGGTTGGTTTATCACGGTACAATTGAATGTTGATTTCTTTGAAGTGGTCGTTTGGGCATTTAGTCCATTGGCAAAAATCGTTCAATCTTATCCAGGTTTTGTCTTATCGGTTTTTATCCCAGTCTTTTTATATACTTTCGGTATTTCAGGTTGGGTGATGATGCCAGCCATTTATCCGGTATATATGGCTGGATTGGCTGCTAATGCTGGGGCTGTCGCAAATGGCGGTCAAGCGATGAACATTGCCACTCAAGAAACTTGTTATGCTTTTTCATCGATGGGGGGTGTGGGGACTACCTTAGCCTTGTCTGTAATGATGTTACTAATAAGCAAATCAGCACAATTAAAAGCGATTGGAAAAGCGGTCTTTATCCCCTCGATCTTTAATATTAATGAGCCATTGGTTTTCGGGGCACCGATTGCTTTTAATCCTTATTTGATGATTCCTATGTGGATCAATGCACTGATCGTACCAACGATTTCTTATGTTGTAATGAATATGGGCTTCGTTAATATTCCAAGTCAATCATTCTTGCTGTGGTACATGCCATATCCATTCACATCTTATTTAGCCACTCAAGATTTCCGTGCGGTCATTGTCTGTCTTTTGATCTTTGTTATTACATGGTTTATCTTCTTACCCTTTTTTAAAGCTTATGATAGTTCATTATTAAAACACGAAAAAATTGCTGAAGAACAGGAAGCAGCAAAAGCAATGCAAGCTTCAACTGCTCAATAATTGGAGGTAGTAGTATGTCACAACAGTTTGTGGAAGAAACAGATAACCTGAACGAATTATCGATGAATATTTTGATTCATGCAGGTAATGCTCGTGAATTACTGGTAAAAGGACTAAATGCACTGGAGGAAATGGCGTTCGATCAAGCAGAAGAATTGATTAAATCGGCGCATAAAGAAGTTGTGATTGCTCACGGATTGCAAACAGATACGTTACAAATGGAAGCTTCAGGAGAACAAATCCGCTATTCTACTTTGTTCTGTCATGCGCAAGATACGTTGATGACGGTGCAAAGTGAGATATTGATTGGTGAACATATGGTGTGTTTGTTTCGGAACTTTTCAAAAAAATTAACTAAATAGGAGGTATTCCATGTTTAAAGAATACAAAATGCCAAAAGATTTTCTTTGGGGAGGGGCGATCGCCGCCAACCAAGCAGAAGGGGCTTATCGAGTCGATGGCAAGGGCATCAGTCTCGCTGATTTACATGTTTTTCATGCGGATAAAACGAATGCAGAAATTGCGGAAGAACAACATAAAGGGATGTCTTTGTCTCAGTTGAAGGCGAATATGACGGATGAACAAGGGTATTATCCTAAACGTCATGGGATCGATTTTTATCATACCTATCCTGAAGATTTAGCACTATTAGCAGAGATGGGCTTTAAAACGTTTCGGACGTCTATTGATTGGTCGAGGATTTTTCCTACGGGTGATGAAATAGAACCGAATGAAGCGGGTTTGGCTTATTATGATGCGTTAATTGATAAGATCCGTGAGTTAGGGATGGAGCCGATTATTACAATGCTTCATTACGAAACACCGGTAGATATTACTTTAAATTACAATGGTTGGCATAATCGAAAGGTGATCGATCTATTTGTAAAATATGGAAAAACGATTTTAGATCGTTACAAAGATAAAGTAAAATATTGGATCGTCATCAATCAAATCAACTTGATCCAATTTGAACCATTCAATTCAACTGCTATTCCTTATGACACGGTTGATCATTATGAAGAAGCTAGTTATCAAGCAATCCATAATCAATTCGTTGCTAGTGCTAAAATCTACGAATATGGGAAAAAGCTCAACCCTAAAATGCAAATCGGAACGATGGTTGCAGATTGCACCGCATATCCATTTTCTTGCGATCCAGATGATATCATTTTAGCTTTACGTCGTAATCGGATGGAGTATTTCTATACAGATGTGCAATTTCGAGGGAAATATCCTCAGTATGCCTTAAATTATTTTGCTGAAAACAATATCCACATAGAGATCACTGAAGATGACAAAGCTATTTTACAAGCGAATACGATGGATTATCTGGCTATTTCTTATTATTATTCGCAGATGGTCGACTCCAAAAAAAATGATTTGAATCCTGCATCGGTTACGCCTAACCCGAACTTGAAAGCCAATCCGTGGGAGTGGGCAGTGGATCCCAAAGGGTTGTATCATTCGCTATCACAATATTGGGATCGTTATGGTAAAGCGATTATTATTGCAGAAAATGGCTTTGGAATGTATGATCAATTGGAAAATGGCAAGATTCATGATGATTATCGGATGGATTATCTAGCTAGTCACATTGAACAAATGAAACGTGCGATGTATGATGGAGTCAACGTGATTGCTTATTGTGCATGGGGACCGATCGACATTATCAGCTGTTCATCTGCTCAAATGGAAAAACGTTATGGTTTTATCTATGTGGATCTGGATAACGAAGGAAAAGGTAGTGGCGATCGGATTAAAAAAGATAGTTTTTATTGGTATAAAAAAGTGATTGAATCAAATGGAGAAAATCTGTAAATTCACAGTTCAAAGAATAGGTGTGATGTGAGATATGTCTCTTCATTTCCACCTTTTTTGAAATAGTGTGGCAAATCAATTGATAGTAACACATGTGTGGGGGAGATAGAAAGTGACAACGAAAAGGCAAAGAGAGATTATCGCGTATCTTGCAAAACGACAGCAGCATTGGGTCACTGCGACAGAACTAGCAACATTTTGCAACTGTACGACTCGAACCATTCGTAATCAAATTACAAAGATCAATGAGATTGAGAAAAAAATTATTTCTAGTAATCAAGGTTATCGAATCAAGCAACCTACACAAAATGATCAAGTAATTCAAGCAACGAATGACCGTCAATCACAGTTGTTTTTGACGCTGTTAAAAAGTAATCATGGCATTGATCTCTATGATTTAGCAGATACAATGTTTCTCTCTGAGTCAACGTTAAAAAATGATATCAAGCTTTTACGTAACGAGATTCAAAACAAACAATTGAAGTTAACTATCAAAGCCAATCAAGTTTATTTGGAAGGAACAGAAAGTGATAAAAGGCGTTACATGATTTCGTTATTGTATGAGGAAGGCGATTACCAAGAAAAACTGCAGTATCATGTCCAAGATATGATTGGTACGCTTTCACTTATTGACCTAGAGCAAACCATCTATGATGTCTTAGCCTCACACAAAATCAAAATTAATCGCTATTCGATGAATAATATTGTGCTTCATTTTGCGATTAGTATTGAACGAATTCGCCAAGGAAATGATTTGAAAAGTGTGAAGGAATTTCCATTAAGAAATGTTGTAACGGAATTTCAATTGTGCGTTGAGATTACTGAACTTCTTTCGAGCACTTATCACATTTATTTTTCTGATGCTGAAGTCAAGCAGCTATCCTTACTTTTTATTGGATTACAAAATGAATATTTTACGAATTGCAAAGAGCTCGCCTTGTTCAAGATTGTTGAATCTCGAGTGATTGAAACACTAAATGAAGTTTTAGAGAAAGTCAAAGAAACCTATTTGATTGATTTACAAGACGAGGCCTTTTTCAATAAATTAGCTATTCATTTACAAAATCTCTATGATCGATCTCAATATGAAAGATTCATACGCAATGGTAGCCTCTTAGATATTAAAACAGCTTATCCGTTAACGTATGATATTGCGGTTTACCTGTCAATGTTAGTACAGGAAAAATTAGCGATTTGGTTTAATGATGATGAAATCTCTTTTATCGCTTTACACATTGGGGCTTACTTAGAAAGTAAAAAAGAAAAAAGACCAAAGCTACGAGTGCTAGTTGATCACGACAATTATCATGATTTTGAAGAAACAAACGTTCAAAATATTCGTAGTATGCTAGGGGAAGATGTGACGATCCTTGCGGTTGATCATCATGAGATAAAGGTACAAGAAAATGACGTGTATGTTTCTTCTGATCGTGATAGAGTAACTGAAATCAATGGCGCAGTATATGTACACCCCATTTTAACACGCAAAGATCTTGCAAAGATCCAAAAACGGGTGACGGCTAAACGAAAAAGTAATTGGCGGAAACAGATGTTTCAATTGATTGATCGATTTATTATTGAAGATCTATATTTTAATCAATTTGACCCAACGGATCAGACACCTAAAATGATTCGGAAAAAATTATTTGAACGATTGTTAATGACAGGGTATGTTGATGAAGAATTTTCCCAGAGGATGGAAAAACGAGAAATGATGTCGTCTACTAGTTTCCCATCAGGTATTGTAGTACCGCACTCGCTTGAACAACAGGCGAAGAAAAGTGCTCTTTCGGTTATGACTTTACAAGAAACCCTCAAATGGGAGGAATATCCTGTTAAGATCGTGGCTTTAGTTGTAATTTCGCAAAATGAATCCAAAGAATTTAATGATTTTTTTGAAATGTTTATCGAAATAGTTGCTGATCCAATCAATATACAATTGTTAGCTAGTGCAGAAAATTTTACAGAATTCATCTTAAAAATGAAAATGTTGGTCGAAACGGAAGAATGATCAGTGAATATTAGGGATGTTGGTTTCATTCTGAAATCTAGGAAATCAACATTGTAGTACGAACCAAACAAGATCATGGGAACAAGAGGAACGCTAGCTTTTGTCTTATGGATCATTGCTTCTAAAAAGTCAGTCATTAAGCTACTTGTTTTGCGGGCGATAGATCCATTTATTATTTCCTTTATTAGTGGAAAATAGTGTGTATAAATAAGTTATATAATTTTTTAGGTCATAGTTTCAAATTCTGAAAGGTATGTAACAAAGGAAACCACAATGAAAGAAATCAAAGTTTAACTATATATATCCATGAAGTCCAATCTTCTTTATAGAAGATTGGGCTATTTTTTATGGCAAAGGAGAGAAAAGAAATGTTTTAAAACAAAGGACAACGCTATGTCACAAAGGGAGTAATGGATAGTTTTCCGGTGGAATTACAAGTGTTATGTTGGAATTTAATCGATCAAAACGTTCAAAAGAAGCTTCCTTTAGACTATCTTTAAATCTTTGAATTTTCTATAGAAAAAGGAAATCAAAAATTGGTTCATCGTCAAGAAGAATCTGAAGAAAAGAGTATCTGATTTCACCTAAGATTCGTTTGAAATCAGTGTCTCAAAAAAATATGGGTTCATTGATTCGGGGGAGTATCAAACGATGTTATTACCAGAAGAATACTAGTATCTAAAAGAAAGGAGCGAAATGACTTGTTAGAAACGGCTATTGAAGTGCTGGAAAAGTGTGCACAGCTAGTCACTACTCCTGAAGAGTGGGGCTATGAATCCGTTACGATGGAAAAAGAGGAAATTGAAATGGGTGCGCTTCCTAAAGGAGTTCATCTATCACGTTTAAATTGGAAATTACGATAAAATTCACGCTTGCCGTGGTATAACAATTGAATGAGCGATATCAAATAGCCGTATTCAAAACAAAAGATACGGCTATTTTTTTGTTAAAACCCGATCTAGTCTAGGTCATGTCAATCAACGCGAGAGGGGCTCTAACGCTTTTCTAGAGATTTGAAATCGTTAGGGAGGCTCGTAACGAAGAAATTATTAGTAAGTATGATTAAATATTTATCTCAGCTTGAGTAAGTATATCTTTTCGCCAATGAATATTGAAGTTTCCAGCGAGTTGTTTGTAGTATTTATCGATAGTAGTTAAAAGTTTTTGTTCATTATAATCATTTTTCAACATATCAAGTAATTTAGAATTTTCGAGAGGAAAAATTTTAACAAGCTCTGCAAATTCATCTTTATTTGATGATTTTAATGGAACACTAGCAACAGCGTGCCATAAATTAATTGTATTAGTATCTAATTCATCGGCAATAAAAATAGTAATAACATTTTTAGGAGATTTTTCCACAGTCAAGTTAGTTGCGTGCCGAAGAACTGGTTCCCATTCTCCTCGTTTTTGTGCTTGGGAATTCATCAATGTCACTTCTAACATCAATGTTAATTTTTCATAGTTAATAACGATATCACCTGAACCGCCCGTAGCATGTGATAAGGGACGCATATTTCCATCAAGAGTGAGGTTTAAACTTTTTGTAATAAAAAATTCTTCTTTAGAAATGTAAAACCAAGCTATCGCAACAATATATTCATAGATAGTAGGAACAGTAGCAAGTTCTGAAACTTGTGCTTTGATATTTTCATCATCTCGAATAGCAAATAAAGATAACAGTTCTATGATTTTTTCACGAGGAAATTCTGTGAAAATAAATTGCCTAAATTTAGCTTCTTTTTGTTTGGCAACAGCGTTTTCAATCTGAAAAGCACTCTTAACTTTCAGGAGGCTTTGAATTAACGGAATAATTTTATGTTCATCTAGGTCTAGTATCTGAGTAATTGATGTTTCTTGATAAAATGGATAATCTAAGTTTTGTTCATAATTAGAATATTCTTCTTCTCCTGCTAATATCATATCTTCAAAAATGATAGAAAAAATATCTTGATTTGTTGCATTAACTAATCCATTACTAAAATCCAATAAACCAGATAAGTTGAATGTACGTTTAGTCATATCTTTATATTCTTTAACAATGTCATCTTTTTTGGAAAGAAAAAATTGATGATAGATTTGTGAATTATTATCAGACAGTAGCACATTATCAATATTTTTTTCTAAAAAGTCTTCAATATTTTCTGCTCTATTGAAGACTTTTTTTTCAAATCCAAAAGCTGTTTTGATTCTATTATCTTTACTTAATTGGAGTAAAGGTATTAAATTTTCTAGTGTTTTATTTTCTTTAAATTGAAGTAAGTGTATTACAAAATCAAAATACACTGCTTGTGATGAAAAAGTTTTTCCATTTGTAAAAAGTAAGTTAAATTGGTTTTGATTAAGAGGTTTTATGGAAAAAAGTTCTTCAGCAGTAAAATTGCTATGCTCATCAGGAAAGTTTCTATCTAGGAACTCAGAGAATACTTCATCGTTATGTGCTACTTTTTGATAGTCATTAATAATGGCTCTAATTTTTAAATTATCAAAATCTGGTTGTATAAGATGGACTAGTGTTAGAAAATCTTGTTGAGGAATATTTTTATATTTTTTAACAAGTTCTAAAGCAACTCTAAAAGGGTAAAAATAGTTTAGTCCCAGCGAGTCATAAATTCTTAATTTAAGTAGTTGCCTAGTAAAAAGAAGATTATTTATGTCGATTCCAAGTGTTTTTTCAATGATTGTCGGTGCAAGGTTATTGTTATTTAACCAGTTAATAGCTACTTTAGAAAGTCTTCTTTTTTTATTTGTTAGTCCAATTTTTACTAACGCATTTGTGAGTGTTCTTCCGCGTTTTGAAAAATCTTCTTTCTTATTTCTAGAAAATAGATCAGTATTTTTCATTATTTTATTATAAAATTCGGCTTGTGCAACGTTATTCCATTCAGAATATTTTAAGTTATTCTCTTGAAGAAAAGGTAAAATTAGTTTGTAATCGTCTATTAAAGTTTGTCTACGAAAGCTTGTATCTCCTAAATTGAATGTTTTGGCAGACTTTTTTAATTTCATTTGTTTTTTTCCTTTCAATAATTGGTTACTAGTACTTCAATTGTTTTATTTTCTCTAGCTTTAGATTGATAGTTGCTGTTATTATAGTGATAATCTAAAACATGAAGATTGTAATCTGAAGCCCAATTATTAAGAATTTCATTTTCTTTTCCTTTATGGAAAAGAACATTTGAAAGTGCAAACTTAGCCCCTCTATCATTTGCTTTATCTAAATAATCATATAATTCGTATTCATCTTTTTCTGACCATCTTCCACTTTCGTTATAGGACGCAGTAGTAATTAGGTAAGGCGGATCTGCATAGATAAAATCATTTTTTTCGAATTTAATATTTCTAAAATCTTTTGACGAGAAAGTTAGTTTATTATTTTTAATTGTTTGTGCGAATGTTTTAAGTTTTTTCTTCATTCGTTTATTAAAATCACGTTTGCCTACTGGAAGATTATATTCCCCTTTTGAGTTAAAGCGAATTTGATTATTAAAACCGAAAACTATTAATAAATAAAATAGTTCAGGAGAAGGAGAAGTATTATAATCATCTCTCAATTTCAAAAATTTCTCTTTATTATATGATCCTAATCCTTTGGCACTGCTTGTTTTGTAATAATTGTATCCATACATTTTAGAATTTGATAATTTATATTCAGAAATTTTTTTTTCTACACTATTAACGAACTTATTAATATCTATCCGAGAAAGGTATTTATAAAAATCAATAACATGGTTATCAATGTCATTAATAAGATATTTATCTGCTTTGTTTTGCTTAATGAGATTAATTGTTACATTTGCACCCCCCGCAAATAAATCAATAAATCTTGAATAGGTATCGGGAAATAAAGGCTTCAATTGAGGTAATAGCTTTTGTTTTCCTCCAGTATAGTTAAGTGCAGAAGGAATTATTTCATCATCCACTTTACAAAGATATAAAAGCTCTTTGTGATTTGTGATTTGTGATTTACCAGTTGTAAAAGCATTAAAGTCAGTTTCAAAAACTTTTACATGTCCTCTTTTTTTTAAACTAGTAATAATTTCCTTATTTGAAATCTTAGCATTTGAACGAGAATTTCCCTTTTTTGCCATATTGTTGTAGGAAACTAAGATGTAACGAGCATTAATGTTTTGAATCAAATCATCAAAAGCTTGAGGAGCTTTTACTTTTGTATAATCTGAAGCTTTTTTGGAACGATCTACTGCTTTTTTTGCAATTCCTTCGACAGCTGGTTTTTTCCACTCCATGACATTTTCTAAAACATGGTATGCACTTTCATAACCGCGAGAGTTATACGGAGTATCAATATATACTAAATCAGCTTCTATTTTTCTGACAAGTTGATTAGCATCTTGATTGTAAATTTCATTGTTTGAGTTTTTATTAATTTCTGGCATTTTTAAATATAATGGAGTTAGACTATCCATTTTTTTTCTATAAGCATCAAAATGTCCTACTGTATTTGCTATTTTATCCATTGCATATAACAAAGAAGTAAGTAAAAAAGCTTTTTCTCTACTGTTTAAATCATTATAAGTCTCTATCTTTTCACGAATAGCATCAATTTTTCTAGCATTCGGAATAGAAAAATATCTATTTCCAAAATTTTTAGTAACATAACCAGTAATCCCACTAAGACTATTTAATTCTTTGATTTTTGCTTTAACATTTTTTTCATCAATATCTTTGTTATCAAACCAAGTCTGATAAGAAATATAGTTACTTGTAAGTATATCGTTAACGATAATAGTTTTACCTTGCTTATTAAACATATCGGCAACGACACCTGTACCAGCAAAAACATCAGCTACTTTTGTTACATTAGTAGTGTTTTCTGTTACAATTTTATTTATAAAACTAAGCATTTTCTGTTTGCTACCTAAATATCTTCTATTCCCTATTTTAAGAGGAGAATCTATTTCAAAAAGTTTAAGTTGTTCTGAAGTATTTTTAGATATTTTTTTATCTATTAGTTTTATTTGTTCAGTTGTCCAAATATTTTGACGCCCTTTTTTTTCTGTTGGGGCAGGTATTTCTTTTTTTCTAACCCAATTATATAGCGTTTGTCTTGAAATATCATATTTGGTTATTAATTCTTGGGTTGTCATCATTTAGGCATCACTATCCTTTTACAGTTTCAAACTATTCTAGCATATTTTCTATAATATGTGGCTCATTTAGAAAGAATTTTCTATTTATGTTAAATTTTATTATTTTGTTTTTGCTTTATAGTAGTTTGGAATTTGTTTAATAATATCATTCACTTATGATACGCAGCGTTCTATCATAAATGAGGGTTAAGCCAGCTGTTCCTATTTTGTATAAATGTAGCCGAAGTAAAAAGATAGGTTCATGAATCACCGCTGCCTCAAAAAATGATTTATAAACAAGGTCTTCCTACTTTAAAAAAGAAGATAAGCGAATATAAATCAAATAAATGTTTGGTACAGGTAAAGGGAGAAATGTATAAAAAAGAATGCAAAGAATTCAAATAAAAATATAGATTCAAGCAAACACCTAAAGCAGTAAAAATGGCAATAATGAGTCCTATCTTAAAAATTAAATTCGACAATGGAGTAACTAAGTATTTAAAAATTTATCTAAATAAAGAATATATTCAATGGAAAAAAGGAAAAAAATATACTTTCGGTACCTCCTATAACACGGTTAGAATTAGAGATAATGATAAATGATGATGAAGGGTCATTCTTAGTGAGAATGATAAATATTTCCAGATAAATAATGAAACGAAAGCAAAGTCTATATTCATCAGTTGTGATATTGTAAATATAAAATATTAATGAACAATACATTATGAAAAAGTAGAAAACGTATTCTTCATGTACGAGTATATAAAAAGACTTTTAAAGGTAAACTTTAGAAGTCTTTTTATGGCTCACTTGGATTGAAAATCAAATATCTAAATTAAGTGAGCAGAAACAAAAAAATATTTAGCAAAGTTACCATTACTCTTATAGAGAATTGTTCTTTGTTCTATTTTGGAGAGTAAGTGAAGCGATGGCGTAAGATTTATGAGAGTTAAAGTAAATTTTTATAGATTTTTTTTATTAGTCATTATAAACTGTATGATGTTTGAAAAAATGAACGGCTAGTTTCATCCAAGTGGATATGGAGGTAAAGAAATGAGATTTTATCAATTATTACAATTTGATCCTTTTATTCTTAAACAAAAAATGCGCCAAGCAACGCCATCTGAGAAATATTATTATTTTATGGCTTTAATGGTACGTGCTATATTATTGGTTAGTTTTGCCATGACATTTGTTTGTACGATTTCATGGGTTTTTGGAAATGAGAATAAATCATTAGCGGTCGTATTATTTTGTATGCTACTTACTTTTAGAGTCGTGGATTTTGGTTATAAAATGAGCCATTCAATTATTTCTATAGGAATCATTTTAATGATATTTGGGTTATTACCATTATTAGAAGAACAGAAATTTATTGTAGTTAAATGGTTGGGTAATTTTTTATGTTTGTCTACTCTTTTTGTTTTAACTGGAAGTAATCCTAGCATGGGAAACTCGGGTTTATATGGATTCTCTTACTTATTTTTAATGGGAACAGCACAGCATTTAACGAAGGAACAATTTTATGTAAGAACAGAATTATTAGTTGTATTTTTTATAGTACTTTCTACTATATTTTTTATTAAACATAAAGATAAACATATAAATAAAACATGGAAACAGGAGTTTTTAGGAGATAATCTTTTTTCTCAAAGAAATTTATGGTTAATTTATTGTGCATTTGGTTTAAGCATCCTATTATTAATGGGAGATTTATTTTCATTTCAACGTTTTATGTGGATCGGGTTTGCTTTTTCTAGTTTGATTTCTAGTTATGGAACGGATATAAAAAAACGTATTTTCGATCGTTTAGTAGGAATAATAGTCGGTTCCATTTTATTTGGTGTAATTAGTATGTTTCTTTTAAATAGTATTTTAGGAATAGTGGGCGGCTTGGCTTTAGGATTTTGTTCTTCTTATAGAACTAAAACGATATTTAATTGCTTTGGTGCGTTGTCAGTAGCTAACAGCTTGTATCCGATAAATGTGGCTATCAATTTACGCATTATAGATAATATAATTGGTTTGGTTTTCTGTGTATTGTATATGGTTGCTTGTAAAGCTGTATTAAATAACGTATTAATAAAAAGACAATTTAGCAATTAATAAAGTAATTTTACAATTGAAAGAAAATATTCAGGTGCATCTATAACTATTGTTTTATTTATCATTTCTACATCTAAATTGTTCATTGAACTAGTATTTTAGAGAAGCATTCTCGATTTGCCATTTTAGTATAGCAACGTACGACATATATTAATTAAGCCGTATCAATAGTTATAAGATGCGGCTTTTTATTGTGAGGACGATGTACAAAACGGAATCCATTGTTTGAAGTGAAAGCTAATCAAAAAGTATGAGATGATTCATATTAAAAACTTAAATACACAAAGGAAATTGTGTAACTATGAGTGAACAAAAAAGGATTTCTGATGTTTCTTGATCTGTTTTTGTGATTCAATTACAAGATGGAATGGCTTGTGAGAAGGGGAAAGCTGATAATTGAGTTTCCTAATGGTTCTACTGTTAGGATAAAAAATTAAGTATACAATCAATGAAAGCGTTGACTAATGGGGGGAAATGAAGTATAGTTTCTTTGTGAGAAAGATTCGAGGTAGCGACGCAGTTATCTCTAGAGTGATGTTACTGATAAAATCAGGCAGGACTCAGGATTATTATCAAATAAAGCTAATTCACAGCTTATTTGATAGTAGTTCTGAGTTCTTTTTTTGGAAAGGAGTAGCGAATGAAAATTAAAAAGATAATCAACAACAATGTTGCTTTAATTGATCGTGGAGGAAATGAATTGATTGTCTATATGACAGGAATTGCCTTTAAGAAAAAAATTGGTCAACGTATTGATGATTCTGAAATTGAAAAAACATATGTGCTAGATTCAAAAGACCGATTAGAACATTTTAGTTATTTATTGTCGCATTCTGATGATAAACTGATTTCTCTGGTAAATGAGCTTGTTCATTCTTGGGAAAAAGAAAGTGGTAAAAAAGCTAATGATTATCTTTATTTAGCATTATTAGACCACCTTACTTTTGCACTGAAACGGTCAAAAAAAGGGCAATATATTAGAAGTCCATTATTTTGGGAAGTTAAAAAGTTTTACCCAGTTTATTATAAAATAGGATTGGAAGCTTTAAATAAGTTAGAGAAGTACTTTAATTATTCTTTTCCAACTGATGAAGCTGTTTCCATTGCTTTACACTTTGTTAATCTTCAAGAAAAGCATGTTGACTTTGATGAACAGATTGAAGATATGAAAGCATTAAGAGATATATTAAATATTATCAAGTATCACTTTCATTTAGCAATTGATGAAGACAGCATCAATTATATGAGATTAGTCACACATTTACAGTATTTTATTGAACGATTAAGAAAACAACAAGTGTACGTTGAAAATGAATCTCAATTGTTTGAACAAGTTAAAAAGCTATACCCAAAAGCTTATACAGCGGTAGAGAAGATAGAAATTTATGTAAAAGAAACGTTTAATATGTATTTATCAAAAGAAGAATACACTTATTTGATGGTTCATGTGAATCGTGTAGCAGAAAGAGGGGAAAAGAATGAATAATTATTATGAATTTAATCAAACGATTATCGAATTGGTGGGCGGAAAAGAGAATATTGAAGCAGTAGTTCATTGCATGACACGCTTGCGTTTTACATTAAAAGACAAAACGAAAGCGCAAACAAATAAACTTAAATGTTTGGAGGGAGTGATCGATGTCGTCAATAATCAAGTGGCTTATCAAATTATTTTAGGAACACATGTTAGCGAAGTCTATAAAGAGTTGATGACTCAATTGGAACTTTCTTCAAAAGAGGAAGTATCAAATGGCAAAAAAAATCCAATGAAAGCAGCACTTGATGTGATATCTGAGTCTATGACCCCCATACTTGAACCAATTATTTGTGCAGGATTACTTGCAGCTGCTTTATCCATTGCTTCTTTGACAGGAGTGATTTCGACAGAAAGCTCAACTTATCAGATTTTTGATGCTTTACGGTCTGCTGTATTTTACTTTCTGCCTATTTTGATGGCTATGAGCTGTTCCAAACGTTTAGGGGCAAGCCCATACTTAGCGGTAGCGCTGGCTGCTACTATTCTTTCAAGTGCGATCAATGGAGAAAAAGGGCTTGACTTATTTGGTATCGGATTGCCGCAAATTACTTATTCGAACAGCTTTATTCCTATTTTATTAGCCATCTGGTTTATGGGATACGTGACAAAAGTCATCAGAAAAATTGTACCGCAAACACTTCACTATTTTTTATCGCCCTTATTAGTAATGTTAATTACTTTACCAGCAACGTTATTAGTTTTTGGTCCACTAGGATTTTATATGGGGGAAGGAATCATTGCCTTTTTTAATCTATTGATGAAGCATGTAGGTAGTTGGTTTGTTATGATGTTATATTCTGCTCTTCAACCATTTATTATTATGCTTGGTGCGGGAAACTTTATCATGCCAGTTGTTGCTTCGTTAATTGCCGTAAATGGCTATGATCCTGCTTTTATCTCTTCTTGTACAATTTCAGATATTGCAGTTGGAGGAGCCATGCTTGGTTATTTCTTAAAAGCTCGGAACTTAAAACAAAAACAATTATTTGGAACAGTGACACTTTCTGCTGTACTTGGCGTTACTGAACCAGCAATCTATGGCGTTTTCGTTAAATATCGTCGCCCTTTCATTGCGGTAATGCTAGGTGGCGGTTTTGGTGGATTATTTGCAGGTCTGACTGGTGTAAAAGCTTATTCTATTGCTTGGGGGTTGTTTGGTCTTCCTGCATATATAGGTAAAGGAGACTTCATAAATTTCTGGTTTATGTTAGCAGCTGTTGCAGTTAGTTTTATTGGTTCTGCTGTTGCCGCTTATGTGTTGGGGATCCCTCCACAAGAAGAATCAGAGATGTCTCATCAACAAATAACAGAAATAAAAGCAACAAATAATTTGCGCACTCTTTCATTAGGAAATGTAGTGGAAGGAGAAGTAATTCCTTTAAACGAAGTAAAAGATCAAGCTTTCTCAACAGGAGCATTAGGAAAGGGACTTGCTATCAAACCGCAAAATTCCCATCTTTATTCTCCCGTTGTCGGTGAAATTACAGCAGTATTCCCTACGAATCATGCAATCGGAATTCGTTCGCATGATGGAGTCGAGATATTAATTCATATTGGAATTGACACCGTGGAATTGGAGGGAAAATATTTTGATTTAACTGTAAAACAAGGAGATAAAGTAAAAAAAGGACAACTTATTGGGATGGCAGAATTTGATAAAATTGAAAAAGCTGGCTATGATCCGACTACGATTATTGTGATCACTAATACAGATAGTTATGTAGATATTATTCCTTCAGATTTAAAGCAAGTAGTAAAAACAGATTCTTTATTAAATGTCATATTATAGAAGGTGAAAAAATGAAGTTAAGAAAAAATTTTTTATGGGGGGGAAGCATCGCCGCTCACCAATGCGAAGGTGCTTGGCAAGAAGGTGGCAAGGGACCTGCAATTATGGACTATGTTAGACAAGGTAGTTATCAGATTCCACGACAAATTGATCGGGTGATTTCATCTGAAATAATGTATCCATCCCATACAGGTATTGATTTTTATCATCAATATAAAAAAGATATCTGTCTTTTTAGTGAAATGGGGTTTAAAGCGTTAAGAATCTCAATTGATTGGTCGCGGATTTTTCCCAACGGCGATGAGAAAACACCTAATCAAAAAGGTATCGCTTACTATCAAAAACTTGTAGACACGTTGCTCTTTTATGGAATTGAACCGATCGTGACTTTGTATCATTTTGAGATGCCCATTCATTTAGTTAAAGCATATGGTTCATGGACCAATCGGAAAGTCGTTGAATTTTATTTGAAGTTTTGCAAAACTATGTTTAATGCGTTAAAAGGAAAAGTTCGCTATTGGATAACGTTTAATGAAATGAATCATCTGGATCCACAAACAGAAGCAGCAGATATTTTTACGTATATTATCGCAGGGTTAAAGTACTCTGAAATTGAGAATAAAGCACAAACGTTAGCTAAAATTGGTTATAATATGACTGTTGCTAGTTGTTCGGCCGTTGTTTTAGGTAAAAAAATTGATGAAAGAAATAAAATCGGCTGTGTATTTGGGATTGAACCTGTTTACCCGGTAGATTGCAATCCAACCAATGTATTGAATGCGTTCAAACAAATGGAGCGAGATTTTTATCAAATTGATGCCATGTGTAAAGGAAATTTCCCCGAATATAAAATAAATGATTACGAAAATCAAGGAATAAAGCTAGTGATTACCGAACAAGACAAAACTGTATTTTCTAAAGGAACATTGGATTTTATCGGTCTCAACTATTATGCCTCATCTGTTGCAACGTATGAAGGAGCTATTGAAGAAAAGAGTACGTTATTTGGCGGACTGCAAAACCCTTATCTTGTAACGAGTAAATGGGGATGGACCATTGATCCTACTGGCTTGCGGTATCTATTAAATTATACGTATCGAAAATATGGATTACCGATTATAGTCACTGAAAATGGACTAGGAGCTGCCGATCATCTGACAAGCGATAAAAAAGTCCATGATGTATATCGAATTGAGTATCTAAAACAGCACATTCAACAAATGAAGAAGGCTATTGAAGAAGATCAAGTCGATTGTTTTGGTTATTTGACGTGGGCACCAATTGATTTAGTCAGTGCGACAACTGGAGAAATGAAGAAAAGATATGGTTTTATCTATGTCGATAAAGAAGATGATGGACACGGAACATTGGAAAGAGTTAAGAAGGATTCTTTTGAATGGTATAAAAGAGTCATTCATTCAAACGGTGAAGTGCTCTAACTAATGAGGCAGAAATTCCTCATCTTTTATAGGTGAAGGAGAAATGCTGTGTAGTTTAGTGAAGATAGGTGTTCTAAATTACGAATATAAATATAAGACTAAGTAAACTTAACATAAACAATAAGTATTGATTTGTCATTGAAGATATAGTGTGTATTTTCATAGTGGATTTTTAACTTAAAATGAGAGGCTGATAGCAATAGCTCAGCCTCTTGTTTATTGATAAAAATAGTTAAATATGGTTTATTTTATTTGAGCAATAAAATAACTTGTAAATGAAGAGCGATCCGTTCACTTAAAATAATTAGTTGAACGGGTTATTTTTTTATAAGTAAGCGTTTATTACAAAAAGTTGTGTCGTCATTTTCTTATTCTTTAAATGATCAAAAGGAAACTTAATTCTTATCTTGTTGAAACAATCAAAAACTTTACCCGAGAAAGATAAACTAATTTCAAAAATAAAACAATAAGGTAAAAAGCGAATTATTGATACATGTCTTTAGTTTTTTGCTAAAGAACGTATTTAATAAAAGAAAGCTTACTTTTTAAAAGGTCTCAAGTACAGCATTCAAAAATTGTAATAGTAAGAGAAAAACAAGAAATTTGCTAACTTTAAAAGTAAAGACGAATTTAGTCAATTTTTTAATACAGTAAAGGAGTAATTGATTATGTGAAAAGCTAAACACTTATACGTATGGAAAGGATAGTCATTATGACTGTTGCTAATTTTTTGCCAAGTCAACTGGCAGAAAGTTCTACTTTTTAAACTGTAAGCGCGAACATATACTTAATGTAGAAAGGAAATTTAAATGATGAAGACAAGAACGGTAGATTTGCTGCAAAAGCTTAGAGCTTATAAGTATCCAATCAAAGCAGAACAATTAGCTGCTGAATACCATGTAAGTAAGCGAACGATTCGACAAGACGTTCTTGAAGCGAACAGTTGGTTAAAAACTCAAGGATTGTCGGAAATCAAGTCGCTACGTAATCAAGGTTTTTTGTTGCACTTAAATAAGGAAGAAGAAAAACAGTTAGAAAAACGTTGGACTGCTTTTGACGAGGGTGTATTAAGTCGATCAGAACGACTGTTTGAATTACTTTTAGCAATTGCGTATGAGGAGAAACCTGTTTTTCTTAATCATAAAGAGGAATCTTTTATGGTATCGAAAAGTACAATGGATGAAGATATCCGTCGTTTAAGAGCAAAAGTATTGAAATATGGCATTGAAATTATCAGTTGTGGTAAGCAAGGATTGATGTACAAGGGGGCGGAGCGTTCTATACGAACCATGCTCTATGATTTAATTAATAAAAATCTCGGCAAAGTGGATTTTTATTTAAATAGCGAAGTAGCAGTAACTTCTTCACAAAAAATTTTTTATCGGTATTTTTCTGTAGGAGAAATTGAACGACTAGAAAAAATATATTCAAAGAAATTGATCAGGCCAAAAGATGAAATATATAAAAAGCAGCTTTTGCTTTTTATGTTGATTTGGATTCAAAGGGTGAGAAAACATGAATTTATTTCAGAGTTAAATTGGAAAAATTTTGAAGATGAACAAGCAAATTTTGCTAGTTTTATTGAACAAATACGAAAAGAATTTTGTCTTCATGAGGTTCCGCAAGTTGAATGTCAGTATATTCGTTTTATGATGGAAACATTTGATTCAAGAGATATTTCTAATTCCATCGAGTGGGTACAAGCACAAATACTGACAATCCAGTTGATTCAAAATGTGGAAGAGATAACAACCATTCCTTTTCATTTAAAGGAAGAATTACTGTTTGAAAATCTTTATAAGCATGTGGCCGCATTAATTGTCAGAATAAAAAATAATGCACAAGTGATAAATCCATTGAAAGAAAGTATACGCACAACCTATGAAACAATTTATCAGGCTGTGGTTCATTTTATACCAACGATTGAAGAAATGATTGGTGGTACAGTCGTTGAGGATGAAGTAGCGTTTCTTGTTATCCATTTTTCGACGATAGTTAGTGCAATGAAGCAAAATCTATCCTATTTTTACAAAGCTGTTGTCGTCTGTAATCATGGGATGGCCACAGGAAATCTTCTAGCTGAAAATTTAAAAGAAAAATTTCCACAAATTGAAATAGTAGCCGTACTGAGTGCAAAAGAAAGTGTACTCGTCGATAAATTAGACATTGATTTGATTTTCACTACATTGCAATTGCCTTGTCAAAGAAAGCCGATTCTTGTCATTGATCCTATTTTAACAGAGAACAGTCGACCGTTAGTAACGGAATTTTTAAAAACACATCATGAGTTGCAGCGTTTAAAGCCAAATAACAAAAAAGTAACGAAATTGTTTACGAATGTTTTAGCGATTATAGAAGAAAGCGGTGGAAAAATTGATTCTTGTATTTATGCCAAATTAGAGCGATTATTTGAGAAAAATAAGCTAGAAATCACTAAAAGGGAGATTCGACCAATGTTAAAAGATATTTTGACAGATAGTCATATTTTAATTCAAAAACAGGCGGAGATTTGGCAAGAAGCGATTGAAGTAGTCGCTAAGCCGTTAATTAAAGAAAGTATCATTGAAACATGTTACGTGAATGCGATGATTCAAGCAGTAGAATCCTATGGAGCGTATATTGTGATTGGAAAACATTTAGCTTTAGCTCACGCTCGTCCAGAAGATGGTGTGAATAAATTAGGAGTTAGTGTTGCGACATTAAAGAATCCTATCAATTTTGGAAACAATGAAATGGATCCTGTAAAAATTATTTTTTGTCTAGCGGCAGTGGATTCTTATTCTCATTTATCAATTATGAAAGAGCTAATTTCGTTAATTAATGATGAAAAAAAATTAAACCAGCTGATTCAATGCTCGAAAATTGAAACATTTAAAACATTGCTTTTTAAATAAAAAGAAAAGGTGAAAAAAATGAGTAAATTAACTATTTTATTTGTATGTGGTGCAGGATTAGGAAGCAGTTTTGCAGCACAAATGGCAGCAGAAGATGTTTTGAGCAAGTTAGGCGTCAACGCAAAACTAGATCATTGCGATATTTCATCGGCTGTTTCAATGAGATCAGACGTCATTATTACGGCTGAAAATTTTCGCTCACAGTTCGAAAAGTTTACGATTGATTCCAATACTGCCATGGTTTATTTAAAGAATGTCGTTTCAAAAAGTGAAATTGAAGAAAAATTAACGCCAGTTTTATTAAACAAAGGAGCTATTTAAAAAAACTATTATACAGGGGGAGAGAAAATGGGCGTTATCAATTTTATTATCGAAAATATTTTAACACAAGCATCAATTACAATTGCGCTGATTGCGCTATTAGGGTTAGTGTTGCAAAAAAAATCAATAGGACAGATTATTTCGGGGACTTTGAAAACTCTTTTAGGATTTCAAGTATTAAGTGCCGGTTCAAGCATCATTGTAGGAAGCTTAACCTATTTTGGGAGAATTTTTACAAAAGGATTTCAAATGCAAGGAATTATTCCTTCTATAGAAGCAATTAATGGACAGGCAATGAATGAATTGGGATTAGGTAGAGAAATTGCATTAACTTTTTTAGCTATTTTTATTTTTAATATTTTGTTTGCTCGTTTTACTCCATGGAAATATATTTTTCTAACAGGACAAGCTATTCTTTGGATGGCAACCATGACAACTATTTTTGGCTATTTTGCTGGGTTACGTGGGATAGTGTTAATTCTTGTTGGTGGGATAGTTGGAGCAATTTTTGCTGTTATGATGCCTGCGATTGCCCAGCCAATTATTCGTAAAGTTACAGGATCTGATGATATTGCATTGGGTCACTTTTGTACAATGGGCTATTTATTTGAAGCAGGGGTAGCGAAGATTTTTGGTGAGAAAGGAACGAAGAAAAAATCAATCGAAGAGATGAAGCTACCTACTCACTTTGAATTTTTACAAGACACCTATTTATCAGTAATGGTAGTGATGGTTCCATTATATATCGTCACAGTAATGTTTGCGGGAGAATCCTTTGCATCGGAGTTATCCGGAGGGCAAAATTACGTGATGTTTGCTTTTTTACAAGCCATTCAGTTTGTCGTTGGCGTCTACGTATTGTTAGCAGGAGTTCGTTTATTGTTAGGTGAAATTGTACCTGCCTTTCGTGGAATAGCTATGAAATTGGTACCAGATGCCATACCTGCCCTTGATTGCCCAGTGTTTTTTCCTTATAGTCCCAATGCGGTAATTTTAGGATTTATTACAACGACAGTTGGCACGATTATCGCAATGTTTACTTTGCCGATGTTTGGTTTAGCGATGATTCTTCCGGGAATGTTGACCAACTTTTTTGCTGGAGGGACCGCCGGAATTTTTGGAAATGCAATTGGTGGTCGACGAGGAGCAATCATTGGCGGAATTGCTCATGGCTTTTTTATTACATTATTGCCAGCATTACTTGTCACTATTTTTAACTCTATGGGATTTATCAACGCAACGGCAACAGATGTGGACACGGTGACAGCAGCATTATTGTATGCGTGGCTTTTAAGTCCTATTTTGAAAGTATTGTAAAGGAGAAAGGATCATGTTCAAACGTTTTCAAAGGAAAAAAGCTCGAGAAGAAGAAATGTCCTTCCTTTCAAAAGAAGAAAGAAGACTCCTTCATGAAGAAGTTGAACAGCTAAATCAAGCAATTTCAAGTTGTGAAGATTTGGAGAAATTAGCAGTTCTTTTGGAACAAACGGGATTAAAATATGTTCGATTGGGTGAAAATAAGAAAGCAATGACTGTGTTAGAAGAAAGTTTGGCTACGAAGGTAAGTATTGGGGAAGGGTATAAAAAATTAATTACTTTATATAATGAATACCGAAAAGAAGCTGCACAAAAGGGGGATATCCAAGCGATTGATTATTATATGGGAAAACTGGATGAAATGCGCCAAATAGCCAAAAAGGGGACAATTAAAGGAACTAATTAATACGATAAAGGTGGATTTAGAGATGTATACAACATTGAAAGAAGTAACTAAAGTAGCAGAAACATTAAATTTTACAGTGGGTGCATTTAATACTCATAATTTGGAAATGCTACCAGCGATGCTACGAGCAGCAAAAGAAATGGGGGCGCCAATTATTATTCAGACCAGCGTAGATACGGCAAAATACATTGGAATGGATGTTTTAGTAAACGTAGTTAAAACGATCGCTAATGAAGAGATGATTGACGCCGTTTTACATTTGGACCATGCTAGAAATTTTGACGACATAAAACAAGCAATTGATAGCGGCTATACGTCTGTGATGTATGACGGTTCTCATTTGCCATTTAAAGAAAATATTTTAAAGACTAAAGCAGTAGTTGATTATGCTCATGCGCATGGTGTTTCTGTTGAGGGAGAATTGGGAACAATTGGTGGAACTGAAGAAGGAATTCATGTGGCGGAAAATGACAAAGTCTATACAAAGCCAGCAGATGCAATGAAATTTGTAGCAGAAACTGGTGTGGATGCCTTAGCGATTGCAATTGGAACGAATCATGGTCAATTTAAAACAAAAACACAAATTAATCTCTCTTTATTAAAAGAAATTAATGAAGTAGTAAAGGTGCCTTTAGTCATTCATGGTGGCACAGGAGTAAAAGAAGAAGATTATCCTGAACTGATCAATCATGGCATTCGTAAATTTAATGTAGGAACAGAGTTGCTTGTCAATTGGACAAAAATTGCTAAACAAACTTTTAGTGAAACAGCGATTAATAAGTCTTTGCGTCATAATGTTATCCCAGCGAATGAAGCAGTAAAAGAAATCATTAAGCATAAAATAGGTCTATTTTTAAATAGTTAGAATGGAAATGATGAAAAATGAGAACTAGAAAAAAATATTTTATTCTTTTGGCTGGAAGCCCCGGAACAGGTAAAAGTTATTTGATGAATAAATTGCGGGAACGATTTTTGACAATGTACACTATAACACTTGATGAAATAAAGGAATATTATGCAGAATCAATTGGTTTTGATAGTTTAGAAGAACGAGCAGAACAAGAAAAAAATAAAGTATATCCATTTTTTTATCAAGCGTTGGAATTATATATGGAAGCTGGTAAAAAAGTCATTGCATCAGAATATCCGTTTAGTGCGAAGCAAAAAAAGAAATTGTATTCTTTATCTAAGCAATATGAATATGAAGTTATCACCATTCGACTAATTGCAGATTTTGATGTTTTATGGACACGTCGCTACAAAAGAGATCGAGAATCTGATCGCCATTTAAGCTATATTATGGACCATTATCACTATGGGGATGTTTTGAAAGACCGTTCATTAGGAACGAACCATATCACAAAAGAAGTATTTAAACAAATAATTACTGATCGAAAATATGATGAGTTTGAATTAGGAACATTGTATGAATTTGATGTCACTGACTTTGAAAAAGTAAATTATGCCCCTTTACTGGATAGACTAGTATGGCAAGTTGAACATGACGAGTAGTCTTTAAAGATTGGAAAAAGAAACTTTGGCTAACCAAACACTTCATTGTGACTTATTTGAATAACCTTCCTTTTTATATAAAAAAATAGTTAGTCAAAAACAAACTATTAATTAAAATTGTGTAATAAACCTTCAATAGGTATAATGAAAGGAAAAAGGGAGGAATCAACAATGAAAATTGCAATTGCTGGTGCTGGAGCGATGGGAAGTCGTTTTGGTCTGATGTTGCACCAAGGAGGAAATGAAGTTCTATTGATTGATGGCTGGGCTGAGCACGTCCAACAAATAAAAGAACATGGTTTACAAGCAGATTACAATGGAGAAAAAGTGGTTGTTCAGTTGCCAATTGTTCTTCAATCAGAAGTAGTTAAAGAAGATCAAGCAGATTTGATTATCTTATTTACAAAAGCGATGCAGTTAGAAAAAATGCTAATGGATATCCGTTCATTAATTAAAGAAGATACAGAAGTATTGTGCTTGTTAAATGGGATCGGACATGAAGACATTATTGAAAAATTTGTCCCCATGAAAAATATTTATATTGGTAATACGATGTGGACGGCAGGATTAGAAGGACCCGGACAAGTAAAATTATTTGGTAATGGTTCCATTGAATTGCAAAATCTTGGTGCAAACAAAGAAGAGGCAGCAAAAGAACTAGCTAAAAAGTTATCAGAGTCTGGGTTGAATGCGGTATTTTCAGAAAACATCCATTACTCCATTTATCGCAAAGCTTGTGTGAATGGCACAATGAACGGTTTGTGTACAATTCTAGATGTCAACATGGCTGGTTTAGGAAAAACTTCGACTGCGCACAAGATGGTTGAAACAATCGTTCAGGAGTTTGCTAAAGTTGCAGCAGTAGAAAATGTTCACTTAGATATTTCAGAAGTGATTGCTCACTGCGAATCATGTTTTAATCCAAAAACAATTGGACAACATTATCCTTCCATGTATCAAGACTTAATAAAAAATCATCGTTTAACTGAAATCGACTATATCAACGGAGCCATTTCCAGAAAAGGAAAAAAATATGGGATTGCTACGCCTTATTGTGATTTCTTGACAGAATTGATTCATGCAAAAGAAGATTGCTTAAATGTCAAATGACTGAGAGCTAAGCAGAATTTATAAATGTTTTATTTTCTAAGAGCGACGATCAAATCTTCGAGTTTGTTATTTAAATAGATGTAACGTGTTGTTACTGTTTACTAAGCTGTTACTTTTCTACTACAAAGCATCCTTTGAAGAAAAAATAGTTTCAAAGGATGCTTTTTTAGAATTAAAATTGTTTGCTAATGTTTTCTTTATTATTGAACAATTCCGATTATTGAGATAGGGAATACGGCAAGTCTTCTTTTTGAAGATCAAAAGGATGCGGTACGATCCCTAATTGATAAGAAATAAAACCACCTTCTAACAGGTCTTTATGGGTAAAGAAGAGTTTTTTGTACGGCTTCTCATTTCTTTTTATTTTGTGGATAAATTGCTGTTGTGGATAATTGGGCATTGTTTTAATAGTCAAGTTTTTTCCACTAGATAATGTGAGCGTTACCTTGTCAAATAGAGGCATGCCGATAACATATTCTCCTGATCCGGGAGTAACGGGATAAAATCCTAAACTATTAAAGATATACCAGCCGGCCATACTGCCATTATCTTCATCACCGGGATAACCAGTAAACGTATCATCAAAGGCTTGCGTCAATAATTGTTTAATTAAAGGTTGTGCCATTTCCGGTTTTCCGATATAACTAAAAAGATAAGGATAATGAAAGCTCGGTTGGTTGGAAATAGCTACTTGACCAAATTCAATGGCTGCCATTTCGCTCATTTCATGAATTTCAAAGCCGTATCCGTCTACTTCAAAAACAGGTGCTTGGTTACATAATTCAATCAACTTTTCTTCAAATTTAGTCGCTCCGCCGTAAGCATTGATCAAACCAGCAAAATCATGATAAACAGCAAAGCTACTTTGCCATGCACTTCCTTCTGCATAGTCTTGCCCCCATTTCGTAGAAGAAAAGGGAGTACGAAATGCCCCGTTTATATCTTTAGAACGCATAAAGCCAGTTTCTGGATCAAAGAGATGATGGTAATTCAATGATTGTTTCCGATAATGTTGAGCCGTTTCTTCCTCTTCTAAGCTTTGTGCTACTTGACTGATACAAAAATCGCTATAAGCATAATCAAGAGTGTGGTTGACAGATTCTTGATAAATATTTGGAACATACCCATAAGTGAGATAATCGTTCGTTCCTTGTCGACCATAATTTGTTTTTTCACTTTGGACTGTCGCTCCTTTTTTCATGGCTTTTAAAAACTCCATCATTAAATCTCTTCTAATCCCTTTAACTGCTGCATCAGCAATCACTGCATCAATCAAGGTTCCGGGCATTAAACCACGTTCATCTGGAGAAAGCCATTTAGGTAAGAAGCCAGTTTCATAATAACTGTTTAAAAAACCTTCCAGCATTTCTTCGTATTTTTCTGTAGCAATCAAAGAATAAAGTGGATAAACAGTCTTATAGGTATCCCAAAAACCATTATTTGTATAAAGTACACCAAGCTTTACATTTCGGCTAGTTGTATCATAATGGATCTTTTGACCTGTTGGATCGATTTCATAAAAGGTTTGTGGAAATAAAAATAAACGATAGAGATTATGATAAAATGTCCTTACCTGTTTAGGATCATGATGTTCGATTTTTATGCGATCGAAATAATTTTGCCATTGTTGACGACTATTTTTTAAATATTGATTCGGCGCTTGTTTCATTTCTTTTGCTAAATTAAAAGAAGCCTGTTCTTGACTAATGAAAGAGGTACCAAAATGTATGATCTGTTTTTTTATCTCACCAAAATAAAAAGGAATAGAAGCAGCTGCCTTTTTTTCTATGCTTAATTGAAGGCTAGATTGAATCGCTTGTTCAAAATGCAAGACAAAATAAAAAGTAAAGTGTGGATCTTCTGAATCGGAAAAATGGGTTATTTGACCTTCAATAGTGTGTTCGTCTTTTACCACTACGCGATGTTTTCCGGGGAAAGATAAAAGTAAACCGTTATCGTTTTTTTCATATTTAATTGTTAGCACTCCACCATACATACTAGGGGTTAAGGTGGAGAAAATAGCATAACGTAATTGATGAATGGAAAGATGCGTCGGACAAAAAGTACTTTCTTCTGGACGATAGGAACTTTGTGCATGAAACAAAGTGTTTTCAGTTAAAGTTCCACTGATCGGTGTGAGAATAAAATGGCTGAAATCACCCATCCAAGGACTCGGCTGATGGGTTAACCGGTACCCTTGAAAAATTCGATCATTAGGATGAAACCACCAGCTGCCTTTTTGATCGGTTGTTTGGGGAGCAAAGTAATTCATGCCAAAGGGAACTCCAGTATAAGGCAGGCAGTTCCCATTTGAAAAACTGGCTTGATTAGCTGTTCCATGACGAGTATCGATGTGTTGAACTTGCATATTAAATCTCCTTTGTTGAGTGACGGCTAATAAATGAAACCGGGTATGCAGTATCTTGTGGCACTTCTTTAGCAGTGAGCCAAGTGATTAAAGTAGCTCCTGCAATTTCCCCGAGTTTGTGGAAATCTTGAGCAATTGTTGTTAGAGGCGGATCTACTAAGGCAGCGGCTTGGATGTCATCAAAACCAACAATTGAAAAATCATCTGGAATACGGTAGCCTTGCTGCTTTAGTTCATTCATTGTTTGAATGGCAACAAGATCATTTTCACAGATGAAAGCTGTTACGCGCTTTTCATTGATATACGTAAGTAAAGTATCAAGAATGGTATGCTTTGTATCTAAAGTTGTATGGAAAGTTAAATTTGCTTTGTCTAATGCTTCCAAATAGCCTAAGTAGCGTTGCCGCACGGATTGTGGATGCGATTGTTCACCAAAAAGGTAGGCGATTCTTTTATGACCTTTTGCAATTAAATGGGAGGCGGCCAAAGCTCCTCCTTGAAAGTTATCTGAAAGAACCGTTGGAAAAGGTAGTTCGTAAATTTTTTTATCTAAAATCACAACGGGAAACTGTTTTAAGGATAATTCAAATAATAAGTCGAGATGTGGATCAACAGTAAAGGCATAGTAAATCAAGCCGTCAAATTCTTGCATGATTTCTTTTGCTGATTTGTTTGTTAAAAAATCAAGAGTAGTCATCATTACTTCTAACTGATTTTCTTGCATAAGCGGGTTAAGCCCTTTGGTAAAATCTCCGACTGAAAGATCAGACAAGAAAGGAAGTAAGAATAAGATACGGCTATTCTTACTTATTGCTGCTTTTTTTGATTTAAAAGAGGTGACAAAGCTACCTTTTCCACGTACACGATAAATCAATCCTAAGCGTTCTAATTCAGTAAGTGCGCGCTTTGAAGTAATTCGACTGACTTGATATTTTTGAGAGAGTTCCTTTTCGGTAGGAACCTGACTATCCACTGGTAAAGCTCCATCAACGATTTCTTTTTGTAAATCATTAAATATTTGTTGATATAATGGTTGATTCATTAAAACACCTTCTTATAAGATATATCATATAATGATCATAGCATAAAAATTAGAAAAGTAAATAAGAAAAATCTTATAATGATAGCGTAGACAACTGTTAAATGTAAGCGTATAATCCATTTATGATATATCAAAAAAAGGAGAGAATATAGTGATTTATAAAGATATACCAATATCAGTGCAGAAGTTTATGGATAAAGTAGCGGAAAAGTGTGGAGATAAACATGCCGATTGGGCTGAAAATTTCTCTGCCGCATTTGCCAATACGTTATTGACAACGGTAAAAAGGCAACAAGACGGGACCACTTTTTTATTAACAGGAGATATCCCTGCTATGTGGTTGCGTGATTCTACTGCGCAAGTTCGTCCCTATTTGGTTATTGCAAAAGAAGATGCTGATTTAGCGTTAATGATTAGCGGATTAGTCAAAAAGCAATTTGAATATATCAATATCGATCCTTACGCGAATGCGTTTAATGAAGAAGCAAACGGTGCGGGACATCAAAGCGACCATACAGCAATGAATGATTGGATTTGGGAACGAAAATATGAAGTTGATTCGTTGTGTTATCCGATTCAATTGGCTTATTTATTGTATAAAAACACGGGGTGTACGAATCAATTCAATGCTTCATTTATTGAAGGCATCAAAAAAATTCTACATGTATTCAAAACAGAACAGGTGCATAGTCAATCGTCATATATATTTGAAAGAACGACTACTAGAAAAGAAGATACGTTAGTGAATGCTGGGCGTGGCGCTAAAATTGCATCAACAGGAATGACGTGGTCTGGGTTTCGTCCAAGTGATGATGCTTGTCAATTTGGCTATCTAGTTCCATCGAATATGTTTGCTGTGGTGGTGTTGGGTTACGTTGAAAAAATTTTTTCAACTGTTTTATCAAATGAAAAAAACGTAAAAGAACTCATTAAAGAAGCGACTGACTTAAAAGCTGAAATACAAAAAGGAATAGAAGAATACGGAACAACCAAAAATAAAAAAGGCGAACGAATATATGCGTATGAAGTAGATGGGTTAGGTAATGCCTTAATTATGGATGATAGCAATGTGCCTAGCTTGATTTCTGCTCCATATCTTGGCTATTGCTCTTCAACGGATACCCAATATCTTGCAACAAGGAAAACATTGCTAAGTAAAGAAAATCCTTACTTTTATGAAGGAAAATTTGCAAAAGGTATCGGTTCTTCCCATACGCCAGTAAATTATATCTGGCCAATTGCTTTAGCCATGCAAGGGTTGACTACTGACGATAAAAAAGAGAAAGAACGGATTTTAGATTTACTAGTGGCAACGGATGCAAGGACGCATTTAATGCATGAAGGATTTGATGTAAACAATCCTAATTGTTACACAAGAGAATGGTTTTCTTGGGCAAATATGATGTTTTGTGAATTAGTCATGGATTATTTTGATTTTCGAGTGGAAAAATAGGGGGAAATAAATGAAAAAGAAAGTATATATCATTTCACACAGCCACTGGGATCGCGAGTGGTATATGGCCTATGAACAGCATCACATGCGCTTAATTGAATTAATGGACGATCTTTTGGAACTGTTTAAAACGGATTCTGATTTTAATAGTTTTCATTTAGATGGGCAAACGATTATTTTAGATGACTATTTGCAAGTGCGCCCAGAAAAGAAAGAAGAAGTTCATCAAGCAATCAAAGCGGGTAAACTAAGAATAGGTCCTTTTTATATTTTACAAGATGATTTTTTAATCAGTTCGGAAGCCAATGCTCGGAATTTGCTGATTGGAGTGGAAGAAAGTAAGAAGTGGGGAACGCCTGTGAAGTTGGGGTACTTTCCAGATACTTTTGGAAATATGGGACAAACGCCGCAACTGATGAAGCAAGCAAAAATTACAGCTGCGGCGTTTGGACGTGGAGTCAAACCAATCGGCTTTGATAATAAGGTATTGGAAGCAAAAAATTATTCTTCTCGATATTCTGAAATGTGGTGGGAAGGACCGGATCGCACAAAAATTTTTGGTTTGTTATTTGCCAATTGGTATAGCAATGGCAATGAAATACCCGTTGATGAAAAGACTGCTAGAGTATTTTGGGACCAAAAATTAGCCGATGCACAGCAATACGCTTCAACGGATCATCTGTTGATGATGAACGGAGTGGATCATCAACCCGTGCAAAAGAACATTTCGACGGCGATTAAATTAGCCAATAAATTGTATTCAGATTATGAGTTTATCCATTCTAATTTTGTTGAGTATCTTGAAGCAGTTCAAAAAGATTTACCCAAACATCTTGATTCGGTAAAAGGCGAATTAACCAGTCAAGAAACGGATGGGTGGTATACTTTGGCAAATACAGCTTCTACGAGAGTCTATTTAAAACAGTGGAACACTAAAGTTCAAAGACAAATTGAAAATATTGCTGAACCACTTGCAACGATGGCATATGAGGTTACTGGCAAATATCCTCATGATCAGTTTGATTATGCATGGAAAACCTTGATGCAAAACCATCCGCATGATAGTATTTGTGGCTGCTCAGTGGATGCCGTTCATCGTGAAATGATGACGCGTTTTGAAAAAGCAAATGAAGTAGGGAAATATTTAGCAGAAGAAGCTTTGAGACAATTAGCCAAAGCAATAGACACAAGTGACTTGCCTGAAGAAAGTTATCCTTTTGTAGTGATGAATACAGCCGGAAATGCTAAAACAGGCGAAGCAAAGGTGACGATTGAATTAGAAAGAAAATACTTTGCAGAAGGTATCCCAGAAAAACTATATGATGCGTTAAAAAAACAGCCACAAAAAGATTATCATGTGGAAACAACGGATGGGAGACAGCTGCCGGCATTATTGTCTGAACCACTTGTAACATTTGATTATGATTTACCAAAAGATCGTTTTAGAATGCCTTACATGGCAAAAAAAATTACTGTGACTTTGCCAATTAGTGAAATGCCTGCGTTTTCATGGCAAACGTATGTCTTACTATCAGGACCAGCTAAAATTGAAAAAGAAACGATGATTCAACAAAAAGGACGCGTGTTAGAAAATCAAACTGTTCGTTTAGAAATTCAATCAAATGGAACGTTAACATTAAAAGACAAGTGTACAGGGAAACAACTAGATGATTTATTGACTTTTGAAGACGTTGGGGATGTTGGTAATGAATATATTTTTAAACAACCAGAAAACGATCAACCAATTCTATCAAAAGACAATGAAAAGAGTATAGTAGAAATTATCACGGATACGAATGAATTAGCTCAGGTAAAAGTAATTCAGCAATTAGTGATCCCACTGTCAGCAGACAAGCATTTAGAAAGTGAGCAACAACGAGTCGTTGAATTTCGGCATCGTAAAGCAGGACGCTGCAAAAAAATGAGTATGTTGGAATTAACAACAGTAATTTCTCTAAGAAAAAATAGTAAAAAGATTGATTTTGAAACGACGTTGAACAACCAAATGAAAGACCATCGTTTACGTGTATTGTTTCCAACAAAGTTACATGTGAAACAACATGAAGCCGATAGCATTTTTGAAGTGGTGAGACGACCAAATGAGGTACCAAAAGAATGGGAGAATCCAACCAACCCTCAGCATCAGCAAGCATTTGTTCATTTAGAAAACGAAGAATATGGTGTAACAGTAGGAAATTATGGAATAAACGAATATGAAGTAATAAATGGAAATATCATCGCGCTAACTTTATTACGATGTGTAGGGGAATTAGGTGATTGGGGCTATTTTCCAGCCCCAGAAGCACAATGTATCGGTCCGCATCGCTTTAATTATAGTATCGAATTGCATGAACCAAAAGAAAAATTTACTAGTTATCACCATGCCTATAGTGCACAAATTCCTTTTTCAACTTCTCAACTGACAAGACAAGAAGGAATCCTTCCACAAAAAAAACACTATTTAATTTGTCAAGGAGAAACATTTGCAATTACAGCTTTGAAAAGGAGTAAGGTTGATAATAAAGTAGTGGTGCGTGGCTTTAATTTGTCTAATTGCACGGAACCAGTGAATGTAACAAAAGATGGGAAACAAGGAAATTTATTAAATTTGCTAGAAGAAGCGGTAGAAGAAACGATTGCTCCGACACTCATTCCTTATGAAATTCGGACAATCGGCTTTGAGGAGGAATAGTAAATGTATGGTGGGATAGAAGCTGGGGGAACAAAATTTGTCTGTGCTGTCTCAAATGAAGGAGTTATTATAGAAAAAATAAGCATTCCTACGACTACGCCAGAAGAAACAGTGAAACATGTCTTGGAATTTTTTGATCAATATGAAGTAGATGCTTTGGGAATTGGTTCTTTTGGACCGATCGGAATTAATAAAAATGCAGAGAATTATGGGTATGTGTTAGCGACTCCCAAAAAAGGTTGGACGAATTATAATTTTTTAGGTACGATCAAAAAACACTATGCTGTGCCAATTGCTTGGACGACTGATGTAAATGCAGCGGCTTATGGGGAACTAGTAAAAGGAGCAGCCAAAGGGAAAAAAAGCTGCATTTATTTGACTGTTGGAACCGGGATCGGGGCAGGAGTAGTCATTGAAGATAATATTTTTTCTGGAATCGCTCATCCAGAAATGGGTCATATTTGGGTGAAACGTCATTCAAAAGATGTGTATGAAGGAACATGTCCTTATCACAAAGATTGTTTGGAAGGATTGGCAGCAGGGCCTTCAATCAAAGCACGGACAGGCATTAAAGGACAAAATCTTCCTAAAGACCATCCAGTTTGGGAGATTCAAGCCTTTTACATTGCACAAGCCTTAATCAACTATACATTAACGCTCGCCCCTGAAAAAATTATTTTAGGTGGAGGAGTCATGAACCAAGAACATTTGTTGCAAAAAATCCGTCAACAGTTTGTCAAACAAATGAATGGATATATGGAAACGCCAGCAATTAATGAATATATCGTGCGTTGGGGTCTCCCGAATGAAAGCGGAATTATTGGTAGTTTATTATTGGCAGAAAAGGAATACAAGAAGAAAAATAATAATCAATAGGAGGATGACATTCCTTTGATTCCTTATATTAAATAAAATTTAGTAAGTTAAATTTGTTCACATTGACCGAAGAATCCAGAAAATAGAAGTAGCTATTTTCGGATTTTTCGGTTTGTCTTTAGTTGCTTGAAGGATTTCTTAACGTATGGATTGGGATGGCTAACATCAGGAATTTTTTCTTGAAGACATATCCATTGGTCGTAAGTTTAGCTTCAAAGTTACTTCATCTAATGGTATTTCTTAAAAATCGTCAGTTTCTCATATTTAAGGGCTATTCCACAATGCTGGTAGTGCTTGACCTATGATTTTTTCTTGAGTAAAAGGATGGATCATGTGTAATTCTAACGCATGAAGCATTAAGCGCTTATCTGATTGATTTTGATAAAGTGGATCCCCAACAATAGGATGTCCATGATAACTTAAATGTACCCGAATTTGATGTGTTCGTCCCGTTTCTAACACACAGTAAATTTTAGTCTGGTTATTTAATACTTGATCAACATAAACATGGGTTAAGGCAGATTGACCATGCTTATTATCAACGACCCGTTTTCTTCGATCATGCCGGTCACGCCCAATTTTATCATTGAAAGTCATGTCATGTCTCATGGTTCCCCAAACGAGTGCTTGATATCGACGATAAATTTTTTTTTGTTCCAACATTCTTCCTAAAATAGGTAATACAAAAGGATTTTTAGCAAATAAAATTGCACCGCTAGTCTCTTTATCCAATCGATGAACGACATAGGGACGTTGTTCTTTTTTTAATAGATAAGCAGCAAGATGATTCAGTAATGTGTCTTTTTCAGTAGGGGCGTTGGGATGAGTCTTCATCCCTGTCGGTTTATTTACGATAATTAAATGTTCATCTTCGTACAATGATTGAATAAAAGAAGCCTCACCCAACTGAACTTCTTGGTATTGATAATCTGAGTCTTCAAAATGTAAAGTAATGTGATCCCCAGCGCAAACTTCAAAATGAAATAATGCCGGTTTTTTATTAATCCACACATTTTTTCGTATACGTAAAAAGTGCCGAACCTTTCTAGGAACGAGCCATTCTTGTTCTAATAATTCTCGGATTGTTGTTGTAGGATGAGAGTCGGACAAAGTAATCGTAATTTCCATAAGTTTACTCCTTCTAATCAAAGTTGCAGACTTATTGTACCATTTTTAATACTTATTTAAGAAAAAAATGAAATATTTCTGACAATCTTATGCTACACTATCGTCACTACTCAAAAAAACAGTTCATCTACATCTTAAGCAGGAAGCATTAAAAAATTACCCATGATAAAATAAGACGATTTAATCAAATGAACAGGAGAAGAAAGAATGGATTTTCAAAGCATTTTAAGTAAAATAAAAGCTGCTTTGATCAGCTTTTGGCGTTGGATTCGTCCCTATTTTGGGCAGCTCCATCGATGGCGAAAGCGTATTTGGAAAAAGTATCATATAAATAAATTAATCCTATTGATCGGTTTGATCTGTGTGTTATTGATTAGCATCTATCTATTTATTTTAGCAAAGCAGGCAAATGTGGAGACACTAAAATCAGGTCTCAGTCAGTCCACCGTAATTTATGATAAAAAGAACGAAGAAGCTGGCACACTCTATGCACAAAAAGGAACCTACGTTGAATTAAATGCAATTTCTCCTTATATTCAAGATGCCGTAATTTCCACTGAAGATCGAAATTTTTATCAGCATCACGGCTTTGATATAAAAGGAATTGCTCGTGCAGCTGTTCGTATGATCCTTTCCGGAGGAACTTCTGGCGGTGGAGGAAGTACAATCACTCAGCAGCTAGCTAAGAATGCTTATCTAACGCTCGATCAAACGTTTGATCGAAAAGCAAAAGAGTTATTTCTAGCAATTGAAATTGAAAAGAAATACAGTAAAGCAGAAATTTTAACCATGTATCTGAACAATGCTTATTTTGGTAATGGCGTATGGGGAGTTCAAGATGCTTCAAGAAAGTACTTTGGCGTTGATGCGGCGAACGTGACCCTTTCAGAAGCTGCAACGTTAGCTGGCATGCTTAAAGGTCCCGGCATCTACAATCCGATTGACCATCCACAAAATGCCAATAATCGAAAAAACACAGTGTTAAGTGTCATGAAGGAAAATAAAAAGATAACTAAAGAACAATACCAAGCAGAAAGTACAACAAATATCAGTCAATACCTGAATGACACCTATGATAATTCTGAATCTGGTTATCGCTATCCTTATTATTTTGATGCAGTCATTGATGAAGCCGTCAATAATTATGGATTAAAAGAAGAAGAAATCATGAACAAAGGATACAAAATTTATACCTCCCTTAATCAAAACTATCAAAAACAATTAGAAGCAACGTATCAAAACAATACACTATTTCCAGCTAATGCTTCAGACGGTGCGATCGTTCAATCTGCTTCCGTTGCCTTAGACCCTCAAACAGGAGGAGTTGAGGCATTAGTAGGACGACGTGGCGAACATGTTTTCAGAGGATTTAGTTTTGCTACCCAAATGAGACGTTCGCCGGGGTCAACGATTAAGCCGTTGAGCGTCTACGTTCCTGCATTAGAAGCAGGCTATACACCTGCAAGCGTATTGAAAGACGAGCCTCAATCTTATTATAAAGCACATAACTTTGATGGCACTTATCAAGGCAGTGTTCCAATGTATCAAGCAGTAGCTAATAGTTTAAATTTACCAGCGGTGTGGTTGCTTCATGAAATCGGCTTACAAAAAGGTTACGACAAAGCAGAAGAATTTGGCTTGCCGTTATCAAAATCAGATAAGTATTATGGCTTAGCATTAGGTGGCTTAGAAAAGGGCGTCTCACCACTTATAATGGCTGGAGCTTATAGTGCTTTTGCGAATGCCGGTAAAATGTATTCGCCACATCTCATCACTAAAATTGTCGATTCCACTGGGGCAGTTATTGTTGATAATACAAATAAAAAACCAAAGCAAGTAATTTCAGAAGAAACAGCCAATCAAATGACTTCGATGTTATTAGGAACATTTTCAAATGGAACGGCAATCGCTGCAAATCCTGCGGGTTATACAATCGCAGGAAAAACAGGAACGACTGAAACCAATTTTGACTCTACAAAAGCAAATGATCAATGGATTATTGGCTACACACCCGATGTAGTAATCTCTACGTGGCTGGGGTATGAAGAATCTAATGAACAGCATTATTTAGAAGGAACGAGTGGAAATGTGGTGGGGAAAGTCTTTAAAAATGCAGCAGAAGGTATACTTCCTTATACCGAAAAAAGCAGTTTCTCAGTAGCGGATGCTTATGCGACGGGTGGAAAAGTAATGGCTGTCGATCAAGTAAATAATAATACTCAAACAAACGAAAGCTCTGAACAATGGAAAGAAAATCTACAAAAATATGGTGAACAAGCAAAAGAAGGTTTAAAAAAATTTGGTGAGAAGGTAAAAGAAGGACTAAAAGGCTTAGGTGAAGCAGCTAAAGACTTATGGCGTAGATCTCAAGGACAGTAACCCTATGAAAACGAATAAACAAATGGTACAATAAAGTGAATAATTTATAGAAAAGAGGGTAACCATGTCCAATATTTATGATAGCGCGAATCAAATCGAACGCGAAATTCGTCAATTACAAGAATTTAAAGCATTAGAAGAAGCTTACACAAAAGTAAAAGCAAATGAAGAAGCTTATCGCTTATTCAAGGATTTTCAAAGCATGCAAATAAAGTTGCAAGAAAAACAAATGAGCGGTCAAGAATTTAGTGAAGAAGATGCGGAAAAAGCACAAGAAATGACCATGAAAATTCAATCAGAAGAAGTGATAAATGACTTGATGAAAAAGGAACAACAATTCAGTACGATTATTAATGATTTAAACCGCATTATTATGACACCCGTCAGAGACTTATACAACAAATAAGTCCTTTTATTCGAAAATATAAAGATTGAAATTCCACTAAAAAAGGTTAGAATGAAAAGAAGCTTCAGTCTAAATAATAAGCCGGAATTTACGAAAATTGTTCATCAAATTTTTGTGAATTCCGGCTTATTTTTGAAGAATTTGTTTTAGCTTTTCCGTTATTTTTAAGGAAAAAAGCAAAGAATGAGTTTACTTTTCTCCTACGTGCTTTCTTGAAAATTAATTTTAATGAAGTAAATCTCCTTGTTTAATTAGTAGGAAGGAGTGTGTAGGAATAATTTAGACAATAAAATTAGAACTAACATAAATAGTCAGATTCTTAAACAAAGTAAGGTGGTGCAGTGATGAAAAATAAAAAATTTTCTTGGAAAGATTTTTGGGAAATCGTTGGTTCTTACCTGTTCACGATTATCTTACTCCCTACATTTTATTCTTTAACAACTAGCCAAGTACTTTCTTTTGTCTTTAGTGAGAGCTATTTATCAGATATTTTTCTGTTATTTTGCTTCATTATTCTCCCATTTGCTATTTATAAAGGTACAAAGTACAGAAGATAAGAACTACCTGTCACTCATTTTTCATTTGATAAAAGTATCCTTTGTTGTTCATTAATTCTTCATAGGTGCCGCTTTCCATGATTTTTCCTTTTTCAATTACCACAATTTTATCGGCTTCTTTGATGGTAGAAAGTCGATGTGCGACGATAAAAGTAGTAGGTGCTTCAGTTAAGTAACATAATGCATGTTGAATCTTTTTTTCAGATTGTGTATCCAAAGCGGAAGTGGCTTCATCTAACAAGATGATTTTTGGTTTTCGAATCAGAGCACGAGCAATAGAAATTCGCTGTTTTTGTCCTCCAGATAACTTATCGCCGTTTTCTCCAACCATGGTATCTAAACCGTTAGGAAGTTCTTCAATTAATGAACGAAGTTGTGCGGCTTCAATCACTTTATCTAACTGTTTTTTGGTGACATTTGTCAATCCATAAGTAATATTTTCTCTAATCGTTGCAGAAAAAAGTAAGGTAGTTTGTGGAACAACTGCTAAGAAACGCCGGACGCTACGCATATCCAATTGTGTTAAGGGTTGCTCATCAAGATAGATCGTGCCTGAAGAGGGTTGGATAAAGCCCATTAATAAATTCAATAAGTTGATTTGCCAGAGCCGGAAGGACCAACAAAAGCAATGGTTTCACCGGATTTAACTTCTAAAGTGAATTGATCGATTGTCGGTTTTCTTGCCTGTGCATATTGAAAAGATACGTGATCAAAATAGAAATGCCCATTTATTTTCTTTACTTTCTTTTTTCCATGGTAAGCCTCAACTTCTTCCACACGCATCATTTCACCAATGGAGGCAATGGACTCCATTCCTTTAGAAACTGTTGGAATAAGTGTGATGAATCCTGAAACGGAATTTATAACAGTTGTAAAATAGGTTTGATACATCACAACATCACCGGGTTGAATTTTAGCTTTTAAGGCCAAAATTCCTGTAAATACCAAGCAAACTAATTGAAATAATTGAAAACTTGCCCAACTGACAGAGCCAAAGACGGATTGTAAAATATCTAATTGAAAGCCTTTTTTATAAATCTGTGAAAAATGGGTGTTCAATCGTTTTGTTTCATAGTGTTCCAAAGAATGGGCACGGGCTATTGGTGCTAGCTCAATGGCTTCAAATACTTTGGCCGAAGTCTCTTCCATTTCTTGCCGAAAATCAGAGTTTGTCTGCTTAATTTTTTTACGAAAGAAAATGACGACTATTGCAGCAAAAGGAACTGTTGCTAGAAAAAAGAGAAATACAATTGGACTTTTGTATAAAGTAATTCCTAAAGCTACTAATAAATTGACTAGAATATTCAACGTACTTACAAAAACTTGAGAAGAAAGTGTTTGGATTGCTTCGACGTCACGAATGATTTTTGATTGGATTTTTCCAGATTGCAGTTCTTTTTGATAAGGAATAGATAATTCTTGAATTTTATTAATTAAGGCTCCTCGTACCCCAGCTTCTACTTGACGAATAGATAAACTATGATATTTGACATGAAAATAATTGGTCAAAATGTTTTGCACGATCAAAAAGAACATGAAGAAGGCATTTAAATAAATTGTGTGAAGCTGTTCAACATCTTTTGATGTAGCCGCATTGATTACATTGGCAATTACTAACGGCATTAGCCAAGAAGATAAATGTTTAATGACAAAAAACATACTAGATAAAGCAAATTGTCCATAATTTCCTTGATAAAGCCGCAATAAGACATAAAAAGGGTTTTTTGGATTCTTTTGATAACTCTCTTTTATATGATTTTCCATAAAATCAGTCCTCAGCAAATTTGATAAAGAGATTCTAAATGATTCATTACTTGTGGCACATCTTTTTCTGGTATAGCTTCAAGAGTGGCGTATAAAAACGGCCGATTAACTTTTAAAAAATGTAATAACGGTCGGAAATCTAAACAGCCTTGACCGACAGGAACGATATGTATTGCCTTATTCTTAACAATATAGTCTTTAAGATGTACGGCAGCTAAGTGAGGACCTAACTCTTCTAAAGCATGGTGAACAAGCATTTCTTGTTCACCATGCTTTTTTAGGTTTATGAAGTTTGCACAATCTAAGATAAGTTTTAAGTTTGAGGAAGCGACTTCATGAATCAGTCTTTTTGCCAATTGGTAAGAAGACAAAGGATGATTGATTCCTCCTTCAATGGCTACCGTTATGCCAAATTTTTCTGCTTCTTCAACGATTTGCATGACAGAGTTCTGTGCTATTTGATAGGCTTCTTCCGTGAAATTTTTAGGCGTGTATCCGGTAGTCAGACTGCCAGTTTCTGTAGTAATCATTTTTGCTTGATAAGCCGTGCAAAGTGAAATTTGATGTTTAAAAGTATCTAGAGCTTGTTTGCGCATTTGAATATTTTCACTAAATATATTAACGCAATACCCTAATATAGAAAGCTCAATTTCGTTTTTTTGAAAATAAGTACCAAAATAATTAGCTAATCTTAGTGTTATGCATGGCAAGTCTATTGAAAAAGCTTTTTGTGGTGCAATTTGAATATGAGAAAGTTGCCATCTTTTTAACTTTTGAATGAGAGCTTCTTTAGTGGTGATAGCTAAATCATGTGCGCAAATACCTAGGTTAAGTGGGAAAATTTCAAACACCTTCTTTCAAAAACTGAGCAAGTGACAGATTGCTTTTTTTTATTGCTTGAACAATTAAGTAAGCAATTTTTTCTGCTCCTAATGGACTAAAATGGGTATTATCTTGTAGACCATTTGGATAGTTTTTATGTACTTTTGGTGCTAGATGCAAATAAAAATCTTTCGTTTGTTCTTGGGTAAATGAACGTAAAAGTTGTTGCGACAAAGAAAAAATATCTAATACCGAATAATTATTTTTTCTTGCAAATAACTTCATCGCTTGAGGATAGTCACCTAAACAATCGGGAGCTAATGTACCATCTGACAAATAATTTCGACGAGTAACAGGTGTTAAAAAAATTGGAGAAACATTAGCTGCATCGGCTGTTTGTGCAAAAACAGTTAAGTTTTCGATGTATTCTTTATAGGGACTCGTACCTTTTGGTTCATTGATCTTTTGATCATTATGACCAAATTGGACCAACAAAAAATCTCCCGGCAAAAATTTAGCAGATAAACGAGTTAAACGTCCTTCTTCAAGAAAGGATTTGGTGCTGCGACCATTTCTTGCCTGATTATTGAAAGAAATAGAAGTATTAAAATAACAAGGTAATTTTTCTCCCCAACCAGTTTCTGGGCGTTTGTTTTCAGCTTTTATTGCTGCGGTAGAATCTCCGGCAATATGGATAGTTGGCATTTTTTCACTACTTTCTAATGATATTTTTATAGCTAAACGTATTAAGCATCATGAGAATCCGTTAAAAGCGACCATTAGCAGCTTCTTTTTCTTATTTTTATATAATAGCTGTCATCTACAAACATACAAAAAGCCTTGCAGATGACACTTATAAGAGAAATAATTTAGCTCTTGGAGAGTATTAATAGAAAATTTAGATTAATCATTCAATCCAAAGTAACTTTTTGCATTATAATAACTAATATTTTCAACTAGTTTTCCCAGTAATTCGGCGTCTGCTGGCGCTTCACCGCGTGTCACCATCTCTCCTATAAATTCACATAATACTCGACGAAAATATTCGTGTCGAGTATAAGAAAGAAAACTTCTGGAATCAGTAAGCATACCGACAAAATTGCCTAAAGCACTGCCATCTGCAAACTGCGTCAACTGTTCTCTCATGCCAGCACGAGTATCGTTATACCACCATCCTGAACCTAGTTGTAATTTACCGGGAGTCGTTTTTTGATAACAGCCCATCAAAGCAGTCATAATCGGATAATCATTTGGGTTTAAGGAGTAAAGGATAGTTTTAGGCAACTGATCTGTTTGTTCCACACGATCTAAAATGTTTTGTAAAGGCACAGTTAAAGAAAGGTCATTAATCCCATCATAACCGGCATCTGGTCCTAACTTTTCAAACATTCCTGTATTGCAGTTGCGATAAGCATGGATATGTAACTGCATCGTCCAGTTGTACGCATGATAAAATTGAAATAAACGAATCAATGTTTCGGTACGATAAGCGTCAATCTCTATTTGCGCTAGGGACGTTTTTGTTAAAGCTTTTTGGAAAATAGCTTCCAACTGTTCATCATCTGCGGCTACATAACGAAGTGTATCAAGAGCATGATCAGAGATTCGGCAACCATTTTGATGGAAATAGACGATTCGTTTCCCTAAAGCTGCTATAAATTGTGCATAAGTTGTGATCGGCTGTTCAATTGCTTCTGCTAATATTGTAACCCATTCCTTGAATCCCGTTTTTTCAATATTCAATGCTTTATCTGGTCGAAAAGATGGAAAAACGCACAACTCTTTTTCTGTTTCAGCAAGTAATTGATGATAGTGAAGATCATCAATTGGATCATCAGTAGTACAAATAACTTTTACATGCGCATTTTTTGCTATTTCTCGTCGTCTAAATTCAGGTTTTGCCAAAATTTGATTTGCCTGCTCCCAAATTTCTTGGGCATTTTCTTCATTTACAAGCAAGTCAATATTGAAAAAACGTTTTAATTCAAGGTGCGTCCAAGTATAAAGAGGATTTCCAATAATTTTTGGAACCGTTTGGCATCACGCAAAAAATTTTTCAAAATCAGAAGCCTGACCGGTAATCTTGTCTTCCGATACACCGCAAGCTCGCATGAGGCGCCATTTGTAATGATCCCCACTCAACCAAGCCTCTGTAAGATTTTTGAAGTTTTTATTTTCATAAATTTCCTTTGGCGATAGGTGACAATGGTAGTCAATGATGGGCATTTTTTTTGCGTAGGAATGATATAACTTTTTTGCCCATTCCTCTTTTAATAAAAAATCTTCTGCTAAAAACATGATTTAGCCTTCTTTCTTTTTTAATTTTAGTAAATTACAACGTCACACCATTTTTAAAAATGGCGATTTCTCTTACTTCGTTTTGTTCATTTTTCGTTTCTTCTCCGCTTGCGACGGCAATAATTTTTTCAATAAACTGTTCTAATAATTTCTCCATTGGTTGATTTAGTAATTCTCCAGCATTAAAATCCATCCAATGACCTTTGCGATCAAATAAAGTAGTATTTGTGGACACTTTTAAAGTGGGAACATAAGAACCAAAAGGTGTACCACGACCAGTCGTAAACAAAACTAACTGACAATCAGAAGAAGCTAGCGCTGAAGCTGCAACGAGGTCATTACCGGGCGCTTGTAATAAACTGAGTCCATTTTTTCTAATTTTTTCACCATATTGAAGAACGTCTACGATAACCGAACGTCCAGATTTTTGAATACAACCTAGTGACTTATCTTCTAAAGTAGTGATTCCTCCCGCTTTATTGCCGGGCGAAGGATTTTCGTAAACTGGCTCGCCGTAAGAAAGAAAATACTGTTTGAAGTCATTGATCAAATGAACGATTGCTTCAAAGACCGCTTTATTTTCCGCTCGAGCCATCAATACTTGCTCTGCACCAAACATTTCAGGTACTTCTGTTAAGACCGTACTGCCGCCTTGTGCAATCAGATAGTCAGAAAATGCCCCTAAAAGAGGATTAGCAGTAATGCCAGATAAGCCATCAGATCCTCCACATTTTAAGCCAACGTTTAGTTTTTCTAAAGAAACCGTGGAGCGCCGATCATAAGCAGCAGTCTCCATTAACTCTTCTAATAAAATAACACCCTGCTCAACTTCATCGATCACCTCTTGTGCCACCTAAAAATTTCACTCGTTCTTCTTCATAATGTCCTAGTACTTTTTTAAATTCAGAAACAGTATTGTTTTCGCACCCTAATCCAAACACTAAAACCCCACCTGCATTGGGATGATGAACGGCATCAGCTAAGACAGTTCTTGTTTGTTGATGATCTTTTCCTAGTTGGGAACAGCCGTAAGGATGTTTTAAAATGGTTACATGATCGAAATTGCCTAAATCGGGATGCTTTGCTTTAAATTTTTTTACAATCAATTCAGCCACACCGTTAACACAACCCACTGTAGGTACAATCAATAGATCATTTCGAATACCTACTTTGCCGTTTTTGCGAATGTATCCTTGAAAAGTACGGTTTTCTAATGGATAGTCAACAGGATGAACATCTGGTTGATAATGATAAGCTAATTCACCTGAAAGGTTAGTTTTCATATTATGTGTATGAAGCCATTCTCCCGCTTGGATATCTTGTGTTACATGTCCAATAGGATACCCATATTTAATGACGTTTGTGTCTTTTTTTAAATCAAACACTGCTATTTTATGACCTTGAGGAACGTTCACTAAAGTAGTCACCGTTTGTTGATCAACCATCAATGTTGTATTTTTAGGAATAGGAGCTAAGGCAACCACTACGCTATCTTTTTGATGTAATTTCATTATGGGAAAAGAAACAGCTTGGGATTTAAGCATTCGTCATCGTTCCTTTCATTTCACTGATTACTTGTCGGACATCAGTAGCTTCGATTCTTTTAATCAATCTTTCGACTGTAGTCGTCAAGTTATTTAACTGTGATAGATCTACTCCCCAGAGTGTTTCGTCTTGTAATAGTTGAGTTACTGCTGTTACCGGATTTTCCCATGCCACTTTAAAACGTGCAATAACTGCTGGATCATCATGGATGGGGAACGGGCCATTTCGATACATCACTAGCAAAGCCGCTAACGAAAGACTCATTAATGACGGTATTTGTTTTTTTTCATTTATGTATTTTTGTAATATTGGCAAAAGTCGCGTACTGAATTTAGAAATGCTATTTAATGAAATTGCTTCTAATTTGTGATTAGCAAAGGGATTTAAAAAACGCTCCTTAACTTGTTCGGCATAGTCAATCAATTCGTTTTTTGGTAAGGCAAGCATAGGAATCAGTTCCGTTGAAACTAATTGATCAATAAAGGATGAAAAGAGTGGATCCTTCATTACTTCTTCTACTGTTTCTAGCCCAGCTAATCTAGCGATAGGAACCATAGCAGTATGCGGACCATTCAATAGATGAACTTTTCGCTGGCGATAAGGCGTCATATCTTCGGTGAAGACTACATTTAATCCAGCTTTAGTCAAAGGTAACTTTTCCTTTACAGCTTCAGGACCTTCGATTACCCACAACATGAAAGGTTCTGCTTTAACCATTAACTGATCTTCATATCCATGCCGCTTATTAAACGCTAAAGCAGTTTCTCGTGGATAACCCGGTACAATTCGATCAACTAAACTACAGCAAAAGATATTTTCTTGGTGGATCCAGTGAATAAAATCGGTTCCTAACTGCCAATGGCGTGCATAGTTTAGGATAATTTCTTTTAATTTTTCGCCATTGCGATCAATCAATTCACAGGGGATGATGGTCAATCCTGATTTCTTTAATGTAAATCTTTTATATAAAAAAGCAGTTAACTTTCCGGGGAAACTTTCAGGAGGCGCGTCTTGCAATTGATCACTTTCAACATATTGGATTCCTGCTTCCGTTGTATTAGAAAAAATAAATTCTAATGTATCGCATTCAGCTAATGCTAAAAACTTCTTCCACTGTTGATAAGGATTGATTACTCGATCAATGATAGTGATAATTTCAGAAGAATCAATAATATTTCCGTCAAATAATCCCTGTAAAATAACAGTGTACAAGTGATCTTGTTGTGCAAGCATCTCACCTAGTCCATGAGGTAAAGGCTGTACGATTGTGACATTTCCTTGATAAAGTCCTTGCTTGTTTAGCTGCTGGATTTGCCAATCTACGAATCCGCGCATGAAATTTCCTTCACCAAATTGCAAGATTTTAGTAGGTGCGTTATTCTTTTTGATCAAATTTTTTGTTAATTTTTCCATATTTACTATCCTTTCTGTGTTATGCACACGTTAACATTTTTGGATAAAAAGTAGAAGGCTCTACTTTTTATTTTTAGCGACGTATAAATTTTTCCGTACATTTCCCACTGACTCACGAATCATAAGTGTAGTTGCCAGTTGGATGTGAAGTGTTTCAATTGGTTCATGATTGATTAATTTTTGTAGCAAAATGGTCCCTTGTTTACACATTTCTTTTAGTGGTTTGTGAACAGTAGTAAGTGGCGGTGTTAAATAAGAAACTACTGGAGAATCATCGAACCCAATTAAAGAGAGGGATCGAGGCACCTGTAAATTTGCGGCGTTAATCGCACGAAGCGCACCGATAGCGGTATCATCATTCCCACAAAAAACCAAAGTTGGTCGTTTTGAAAGTGCAAGTAAGTGATTCATATTTTTCCAACCGCTTTTTAAACTATAATCACCCGTTAAAAAATACGATTCATGAATTGGAAGATTTGCTTTTTTTAAACTAGTTAACACGCCTTTTTTGCGTTCATTCGTTGAATGAAAGTTTTCTGATCCACCGATATATGCGATTCTTTGATGTCCTAAGCCAATAGCATAATCAATTGCTTGGGAAACACCTGAGGAATCATTAGCGACTACATTAGGAATTTTTGGATCTTTCAAATGCCGATTTACTACGATAAAAGGAAATTTTTTGTTTTTTAAATACTCGATCAATGGCTGATCTTCGTCGCTTTGACTCATGATAATTACACCATCGTATCGTTGAAGATTGATTTCAGAAATAGTCAATGTATCAATGCTGTCTACTGATAGACTGAAATTCTTATCTAAAGCTTGACGGACTCCTGAAATCGCTTCTGCTAAAAAACTCGAACTTGTGCCTTGTTGAAGATTGGAAAAAAATAAGCCGATCAAATATTTTTTTTGTGTGACAAGCCCTTTAGCACTGAAATTGGGTACGTAGTTCAGTTCCTCGGCAATTGCCCGAATTTTTTCCTTGGTTTCTTGTTTTATTAAATTGCTGTCATTTAATGCACGCGAAACAGTTGTATGAGAAACACCTGTCGCTTTTGCAATATCCTTAATAGTTACCATCTAATCATTACCTTTATTTTCAACTTTTGTTAACGCATTCATCATAGTATGTTTATAATGATAAGTCAATAGAATATTGATACAACAACTTTGCACACGTTAAAATTTATTTGGATTTTCCATTTAGATTATGCTATTCTTAGAGATAGAAGATGCGCATATGATTAGTTGATTATCACTTTTACATGAAAATGTAAGCCTTTTATTTCTTAGAAAAAGAGGGAGAGAATGAAGAAAAGTACATTGTTTTATAAAATTTTTTTACCGATATTTTTATTAGGCACGGTGTTGGTGTTAGGGTTTAGTCTATTCATTTACAAAACAACCTGTCAAGCAATCGAATCAAATTACTTATTTGACAAAGAAAGTTTGCTTAAACAAGTAAAAAATAATATTGAATGGAAAATACGCACCATCGAATATTCTTTTTCAACCTATGGCTCAACAAAAAATTTTTCGGATATTTTTACAAAGACGCTTACTTATACAGAGTATTCAATTTACTCTGAAGTACGAAAAGAATTGAATTTTATCGAAACAATTGTCATGGATGATAATACATATGACCTAATTAGTCTAAAAGGTAAGTGGGGAGTAATTAATGGATCGTTGTGTCAGCTTTCTGATGATGAAGTTCATCATTATCGGCACAAATACATAGATAATAAAAATAATTTATTTTGGCAAAAGCAATCTGACGGGATTGAGATGGTAATTGCTCTTCCTGTGTTTGCTCGTGAGAAGTATGCGTTAGGAATTGTTTCAATTGACAATTACACCTTAAATAAAGTGATTGAACAAAGCGGCGAAGATATTTTAAAAATTCAAAATGATGAAGGCGTGTTATTTAGCAAAGTTCATAAAGAAAAACAGTTACTTGATCTTTCACTGACGGATTCTCTCGAATATAATAAAACAAAAGTGATTCGGCAAGAGGGAAAAAATTATGTCTTACTAAAATCGGACTATAATAATTGGATCTATAGTTTAGAAGTAGATAAAAAATCGGTTTCAATGACCATCCAAAATTTAAGAATAGGCTTATTAACTGTTTCCATGACTCTTGTCGGTTTAGTTTATTTTTTATCTTATTCTTTTTCTGAACGATTTACTCGACCTATTTCACAAATTCAAGAGCGATTGAATCTGAAAACTCAAGGATTCAGTCGAAAAGAACTAGATGATGTAGCACATTCTGTGAGCCGGATCGTCGGTGAAAATGAGTCGCTAAGTGCCAATCTAATTACACAAAAACCGCAGCTTGAAACCTTGTTTGTTCTTAGTCTGTTTCGAAATCGAGTAGAAAAAAGAGAGCTAAACCAAAGGCTTCAACAATTTGGTTATTGTTCGCAAGATGAATGCTATTATACAGCATTAGTCCAAATAGACCTTTTGGAAGACAGTCATGGCGGTGAGCGAGATTTATTATTATTAGCTATCAATAATATGATTGCAGAAATTGTTCCTCAAGAAAATCGAATGATTCCTATCGTATTAAATGAAGAAATGCAAGCAACGATTTATCGCATGAAAAAAAATCAAGTAGAATCCAGAAAAAAAGTTATGAAGTATTGTCGCCAAATTCAAAAATCAATTAAAGAATATTTAAATTTAACGGTGAGTATTGGGGTTAGCGAACGATTTGAAACGTTAAATGAAAGTAAACAATCGGTTGATCGTGCGAAAGAAGCACTATACTATCGAGTAAACACAGGACCTAATTCTATCATTTTTTATCAAGAAATTCTCTCGGCTGAACATGAAAAAACATTGATTCGCTATCCGATTGAAAAACAAAATTGTTTGTTTGAAGCGATCCGATCAGGGAAACAAGAAATAGCAGAATCTTTACATATTTTGATCGAAGAAATGTTTCATCAAAACAAAAGTTCATTAAGCCGAGAGGTTGTTTCTATCCGATTGATTAATGAATTAGTTCAGTTGGGACAGTTATTAGGGGTAGAGATCACCGATTTTGAAGATTTAAAGCAACTTTATATCAAAGTTTTAAATACATATCATCCTAAAGAATTGGAAAAGCTAGTTTTAAATCAATTAGTCCTACCGATCACACGAGGATCACAAGAAATTACTGAGCAAGAATTTAAATCACTTTCTGAGAATATCATGCATATCATTTATAATGAATATGATAGAGATTTGTCTTTAGACGTCATTGCCGATCGCTTGCACTATAATCCTAATTACTTAAGTAGTGTATTTAAAAAAGAAACAGGAGAAAATTTCGGTGATTTTGTTCAAAATCATCGTTTGGAAGTAGCAAAACAATGGTTGCGAGAAACTGATTTTTCGGTTAAAGAAATTGCCGAACGACTAAGATATCGAAACCCACAAAATTTTATACGTTTTTTTAAAAAGAAAGAAAAGATTACACCGGGAGAATACCGGAAAAAGTGTATTTAAAAAGGATACAAACAAGCTACACTATTTCAAAAATAAAAGAAAGGGCTGGAACAGAAGTGTTTAACTCCAAGGGAGTTGCTTGTGCTCCAGCCATTTATCAGTGTTTAGAGCGTGAAATAAAGGTATTTTTTACTTTTGTCTCACGATTTTTCTTTTTGATAGGTTCATCCTTTAACTGATCCGACTAATGCTCCTTTTACAAAGTATTTTTGAACAAAAGGATAAGCCATTAGCATTGGAACAGTTGCAATGACGATAACTGCCATTTTGATTGTTTGAGCTGGGGGAATGATATCCACGGCACTACTTTCTGCTTGCATTCCGCTTGATACGATAACAATTTGACGAAGTAAGATTTGAATGGGCCATTTTGAAGAATCGTTGATATATAAAATAGCTGTCATATAGGTGTTCCAATAAGTGACAGCGTAAAATAAAGAAATCGTAGCAATGGAAGGTAAAGCTAAAGGCAGCATGATTTTAAAAAAGACGCCAAAATCAGTACAACCGTCCATTTTTGCTGATTCTTCTAAACTATCCGGCAGAGCTTGAAAAAAGTTTCTCATGATGATCATGTTCATGGCATTAACGGTTACGGGTAAAATCATTGACCAATAAGAGTTGACTAATCCAAGAGATTTTACTACTAAGAATGTGGGAATCATTCCACCGCTAAATAGCATGGAGAAAACGACCATAAAGTTCACAAAACTTCTGCCAAATAAGTACTTTCTTGATAGACCGTACGCCATTAATGCGGTAGTGCACATGCTGACGATTGTTCCTACACCTGTGACTCCAATAGATACAGCTAAAGCTTTAAAGATGGTTGGGGTAGATAAAATATAATGATAGGCATCTAATGAAAAGGTTGTAGGAAACAAAATAAATTTTTTTTCAACGACTTCTTGGGTTGAAGCAAATGAAGTTGCAATGATATTCAAAAATGGCAAAATACAGATCAAAGCAAGTAAGATTAAAAACACTGTGTTAAAAATGGTAAAGCTTTTTTCACCAAGTGAGACTTTTTTCATAATGATAAATTCTCCTCCTTTAAGAAAGTAAAATATTTGTGTATACGCTTAATTTATCATTTGGTCAAAATTACGTACATAATCATTTTTTAGGAAGTCAAAAAAGCAACTTTCAAGTTTGTTGTTGCTTGTAAAAAAAGCTTTTTTGTAAGCGTTCTATATGTCGTAGAAATGATTATATACGTAATGAAGGTGATTCTTTATGATAGAAACATAAGCAAAAAAATCATAATAAGGAGGGGCTTATGGAAAGTGCAAAAAACACAGAATCGTTTCAATTATCGCTATCTAAAGAAGAAAAAATACGAAAACGAAAGAAAACGATCGCAAGAATTAAAACCAATAAACTTTTATATTTAATGATCTTACCGGGAATATTGTATTTTGTGATATTTAAGTATTTACCGATGGGTGGGTTGGTGATTGCCTTTCAAGATTATCAACCGTATCTTGGCATTTTAGGTAGCCCGTGGGTAGGTTTCAAACATTTTATTCGTTTATTTACAGAACCTACATTTTTTGTTTTATTAAGAAACACTTTGGTTTTATTTGGGTTAAATATTTTTGTATTTTTCCCCATGCCGATTATCTTGTCTCTTCTATTGAATGAAGTGACTAATAAACATTTAAAAAATGGTATTCAAACGATTATTTACGTTCCGCATTTCATGTCTTGGGTAATCATTGTATCTATTACTTATGTTTTTTTAAATGTAGATGGGGGAGTACTTAATGAACTTTTTGCTAATATGGGCATGGGAAAAATCAGTTTTTTAACTTCACCTGATTGGACGAGAATTGTTTATATCTGTCAAGTTATTTGGAAAGAGCTGGGCTGGTCAACGATTATCTATTTATCGGCGATTACAGCAGTAGATACGCAATTATATGAAGAGGCTGAAATGGATGGTGCAAGTAGATTGCGTAAGACTTGGCATGTGACGTTGCCTGCCATCAGACCAGTGATTATTACTTTGTTGATTTTAAAAATCGGTCATACGCTTGATCTTGGCTTTGAACATATGTATTTATTATTAAATGCGTTGAATCGAAGTGTGGCTGAGATATTTGACACGTATATCTACACGGCGGGACTTAAAAACGGTCAGTTGAGTTTTAGTACCGCAATGGGTTTATTTAAAGGAGTTGTTGGGTTATTCATGGTAGTAATCGCAAATAAGATTGCTAAAAAATTAGGAGAAGATGGTGTTTATTAAAAACAAGGAGGAGTGATGTAATGCTGCAATCATTGGATAAAATAAATAAATATTTGAATGGCATTTTGCGATTAGTTTATTTAAATTTTTTATGGAGTACTCTGATTATTATTGGATTGGGGATATTTACGTTTGGACCAGCCACTTATGCAATGGTAGCAGTCATTCGTCAATTGTTACGTTCTAAGGAGTCATTTTCAGTGACAAAAGCTTATTTTAATTATTTTAAAGAAAATTATCGTGAATCGCTGGTGATGAGTTGGATCTACGGTAGTATTGGAGGAATATTAATTGTTGATCTCTTATTTGTACAAAATTGGTATTTAAGGGTTGCTTTGTTGGTTGTTACCTTCTTTTATCTTTTATCTGCTATCTATATCTATCCAATTATGGCTCATTATGAATGGAAAGGCTATTTTTTTAAGATGAAAATGGCGTTTTTGTTTGGTTTTTCGCACTTACACTGTACGCTTGTTTTGATCGTCGTTTTAATAGGCGTGTACGTGATATTTATTCAAGCTATTCCAGGGATTTTAATGTTTATTGGTGGTAGTTTCTTCTATTTCATGATTACTTGGATGACCAATCAGATTTTTTATCGATTGGAATGGAAGAACTCACATATAAAGAATAGAAAAATAATAACAATTGTAAAGGAGAAAATTTATGAAAAAAGCAATGCTCGTAAAATTAGGTCTTAGTTTTGCAGGGATGTTTGTATTAACGGCTTGTGGCAACAGTTCAAACAATCAGTCAACTGAAACAAAAGATGGGAAAACAAAAATCACTTGGCTGAATATTTTACATACTCCGTCACCGCCAACGGATACAATTGTAGACTTGATTGAAGAAAAAACCAATACAGAACTCACGTTTAATTGGATACCAGATGCTTCAAAAGAAGAACGATTAACGACAGCGTTAGCTTCAAATGAGCTGGGCGATATTGTAACGCTTCAAATTGCGATGTTAAAAAATTCCTCTGTGCGTAATGCATTGAAGTCGGGCGTGTTTTGGGATGTTTCCAACTACCTGTCTGATTATAAAAATTTAAGTAAAATCTCTGAAGATCGAATAAATGCCGCCAAGATTGATGGAGCGTTGTACGGGGTGCCAGTGCAAAAAGATTATGCACGTGCTGGTTTAGTTATTCGAAAAGATTGGTTAGATAATTTGGGGTTAGAAGTTCCCACAACGTTGGAAGAGTTATATGAAGTAGCAAAACAATTTACGGAAAATGATCCAGATGGGAACGGAGTAGATGATACGGTTGGTTTTGGTGATCGTGCGCCGAGTGATATCCGTTATACAAGCTTTAAATTGTTTACTTCTTATTTTGGCGCGCCTAACGGTTGGTCAGTAGATGAGAATGGAAAATTTACTCCGGAATTTGATACTAAAGAGTATATGAAAGCATTGAATTATTCAAGGGAATTATATAAAAATGGGTATCTTTCTCAAGATTTTGCAGTCACACAAAAAACAGATCAGCAAGAACAGTTTGCTCAAGGGAAAACTGGAATTTACACTGGAATGATTGACATTAAGAACTTAAAGACGATGGGTAGAGGGATACAAGATGAAATGAAATTGGTTCCTGTGAATAAAATTTCTGACGGCAAAGATGGAAAATATCATGTGTGGTCCGAAGGAAATGGTGTAGGAGGACTATTAGCTTTTCCTAAATCTTCGGTAAAAGACGAAGCACATTTAAAAAAATTGTTGCAATTTGTCGATGATTTATTGGAAGAAGATGTTTATAAACTGATGACTGGTGGCGTTGAAGGAAAACACTATGAAATTCAAGAAGATGGAGCAATTAAATATATTGACATGGATCTATGGCAGCAAGACGTCCAACCACTTTCTAGTTCAAGACCAAGTGAAATTACGTTTTCTTTCAAAGATGCAGATCCTGAAAAAGAATTAGCCAATCAACTAGTAAAAGAAAATGCTGATTTTGCTGTGTTAGATCCAACAGTACCTTTAGATTCAGAAAAAAATAATGAAGTGGGTTCAGAAATTGAAAAGATCGTGATTGATGCTACTGTGCAATATATCATGGGACAAATTGATGAAGCAGGATTTAAAAAAGCAGTAGCCGAATGGAAAGCACAAGGCGGCGACCAAATAACGAAAGAGTATGAAGCTGCTTATAAAGCTGCACAAAAATAAATAGATCATCTGCTTTCTCTGCTACATAAAGGAGTTTTAGAAAAAGCCGTTTCTCTCTGGGAGGAAAGAAACGACAGTGAGAACGGTTTTTCATATAAGCGTTAGTAAAAATTGTAAATGTTTACTTAAGAAAATATATAAAGCTTAGTTTTGATAGTAAGTAAATGGTAAAGGAGAAAAATGGTGAAAAAATTGTCTCAAAAATTAGCAAATAGTATCATAGAACGCACGCCACATCTATATGAAGAAAAATGGTATAACGGAAAATGGTCGTATGATTATGGTGTGGTACTAAAAGGGTTTCAAAAGTTATGGGAAAAAACAAAAGAACAACGATATTTTGACTTTATCAAAAAAAACATTGATTATTTTGTGCAAGAAGATGGAACAATTCGTGGATATAGTGTGAAAGAATTCAATATCGATCATGTAAATACTGGAAAGCTATTTTTTGTACTTTATCAAGAAACTGATGAAGTCAAATACAAAAAAGCTGCGAAATTATTGTTCGAACAGCTAAGTCATCATCCCCGAACATCAGAAGGAGCGTTTTGGCATAAAGAAATCTATCCTTATCAAATTTGGTTGGATGGTCTTTATATGGGGGCACCATTTTATGCAGAATTCATTTATACATTTGCCGAAGAAAAAAACTATCAGGATGTTTTACGTCAATTTGAAATTAGCTATGCTCACTTACTTGATTCTAAAACTAAGCTGTTGATCCACGCTTGGGATGAGAAAAAAGTTCAACCTTGGGCCGATCCCCAAACGGGCTTATCTCATCATTTTTGGAGTCGTTCCATCGGATGGTATTTAATGGCTGCCATAGATACGTACGAACTTTTACATAAAAAGACAGATTGCTTACTGTTGAAAGAGATTTTAGTAACCACACTTCAAGCGTTATTGTCTTATCAAGACAAGCAAAGTGGTACGTGGTATCAAGTAACGACTGAAACGCATCGTAAAGGCAATTATTTAGAAGCATCTGGCAGCTGTATGTTTGTGTATGTCATGGCTAAAGCAGTTCGTTTAGGAATACTGAAAAAAGAAGAATGGTTGGAACAAATTCAAAAATCTTATCATGGGTTACTATCTGAATTTGTGTTAGAGACAAAAGAAGGTTGGCTTAATTTAAACAAAAATTGTCAAGTTGCTGGACTTGGCGGAGCTAATCAGCGTGACGGTTCTTACGCTTATTATATTAGTGAACCAATTGTTTGTAATGACCAAAAAGGTGTAGGCTCCTTTTTACAAGCATTGGTTGAAGTGGAGGAATTATAATAATGGCTTATGACATTTTAGCATTTGGTGCCTCAACGAAAATTCTCAATACGGAAGCAATCCAGCAGGCAATTGATTTGGCAAGTAAAAACGGTGGTGGGCAAGTGAAGATTCCGGCAGGAGAATTTTTAACGGGTGCATTATTTTTGAAAACGAATGTTGAACTGCATCTATCTGCGGGAGCAATACTAAAATTTTCAGATAATCCTAAAGATTATCCAGTAGTAATGTCTCGCTGGGAAGGCGTTCATCGAGAAGTTTATGCTTCTTGTATTTATGCTCAAGAGCAAATGAACATTGCAATTACTGGTTTAGGGACTTTAGATGGAAATGGAATGAAGTGGTGGGATACTTTTAGAGATGCTCCTGAAAATTTGGCTTATCCTCGTCCTAAATTAGTTAGTTTTCATGATTGTCAGCGCATTATCATGAAAGATATTCAATTAATCAATTCTCCTAGTTGGACGATCAATCCAATTTTGTGCAGAAATCTTACTTTTGATAACTTAATAATTTTAAATCCAGCCGATTCACCCAATACGGATGGAATTGACCCGGAATCTTGTGAGAATGTACGGATCAGTAATTGTCATATTGATGTAGGGGATGATTGTATCGCAATTAAATCTGGAACGGAAGACCTTAAGGAAAAAATTCCTTGTGAAAATATCACTATCACTATCACTAATTGTACAATGGTTCATGGACATGGTGGAGTCGTTTTAGGCAGTGAAATGAGTGGAGATATTCGCAATATAGTTCTTTCTAATTGTGTTTTTCAAGAAACTGACCGAGGCATTAGACTGAAATCAAGACGTGGGCGCGGTGGAATAGTTGAAGATATACGCATTAATAATATCGTTATGGATCAAGTCATGTGTCCGTTTATCTTAAATCTTTATTATTTTTACGGTCCGCGTGGCAAAGAACCTTATGTTTGGAAAAAGACAGTTTACCCAATTGACGAACGTACCCCACAGTTTCGTAGGATCCATTTTTCTGATATTACAGCAAGAAATGTTCATGCAGCGGCTGGTTTTATTTATGGATTGGCTGAACAATTCATTCAGGAGCTTACGTTTGATCGGATTGATATTTCTATGGCTCAAAAAGCAAAACCGGGAATTCCAGCAATGATGACTGGGCTAAGTGTTATGAGTAAGCAAGGGTTTTATCTTGGTTTTTCAAAAAATATCGCTTTTCATCAAGTATCACTTGAAAATCACGAAGGACCAGCTTTTTTATTAGAAAATACCCAGCAAATAGAAATTACCAAGTTACGTTCAACGCAATCAAACGATTTAAATGAGCTAATTGTAGAAAAAAAGAGTGCGTATGAGACTGATTAAATTACTAGGTATGCCTTCTTGTAATAAAAAAGCACAAGGGAAAAAGCTGGCAAGAAAAAGAATGGATGGTTACTTCATCGAAACCTATCAATTAGAGCTAAATGAATTAGAAACAGTACCAGCTATCTTTGCGTTTCCAGATAAAACTGGTCCTTTTCCCACAGTGATTTATCTTCATTCACATGGCGGTAACTTTTCTATGGGAAAAAGTGAATTATTGAATGGTGAAAATTATCTTTCAAATCCTTCGTTTGCCAAGACGTTGACGGATATGGGCTATGCAGTTTGGGCTATTGATGCGTGGGGATTTGAAGAACGAGGCGGAATATCAGAAAGTGAGTTGTACAAGTATTTTTTATTAACCGGCAAGACGCTATGGGGCATGAGAATTTTTGACGTGATTCGTTTGATTGACTATTTAGAAACAAGAGAAGACATTGACATGAAAAGAATAGCAACTATTGGAATGTCAATGGGGGGACTACTAAGCTGGTGGACGAGTGCACTGGATAAGAGAGTAAAAGTATGTATTGATTTAGCAGCTCAAGTTGATATTGAAACATTACTTGAACATCGTCGGTTAGACCATCATGGCTATTATTACTATGTTCCTAATTTACTGACGAGATATTCAACCTTACAAATTCAAGCAAAAATTGTACCTAGGTATCGACTTAGTTTAGTTGGGAAAAATGATACGATGTGTATAAATGAAGGTGTTATTAAATTAAGGCAAGGATTAAGTAGACTATATGAAAGTCAAGGCTATCCTGAAAGATTTATTTCTTATTCTGTAACAGGTGGACATATGGAAACCCAAGAAATGAGAAGGATTTGGCAAGATGTTTTAAAGGGGTGGTTATAGTATGGAAATCGCGATAACAGTCAGTAAAAAACAGTCAAAAAATACAGATGATTTCACGACGATACAAGCCGGCATTGCATACTTAATGAAGCAGCCCAAAAAAAGTAAGAAGATTTTATTTATTGAAGAAGGCGTCTATTTTGAAAATATTGAAAGTCGACTATCTAATTTTTCAATGATCGGTCATGGAAAAGTGGAAATAATTAGCAACCGCTACGCTAAACAAAGATTAGGAAACGGGGAGGCACGTGGTACATTTCGAACGAGTACAGTTTTTGTAGAAGGAACAGCGATTACATTGGAAAATTTATCCATTTCCAACATCGCAGGACATGGTGAAAAAGTAGGACAAGCTATAGCTTTATTTAATATGGGGCATCAAACAATTGTGAAAAATTGCCGATTAAGTGGTCATCAAGATACGCTTTGTACAGGTCCTTTGCCATCAATGCAAAAAGACGGTACGCCATTTATCACCCCAGCCTATTATTCGCGCCACTTTTGTCAGCAAGTCTATGAAAATTGCTGGATAGAAGGAACCGTTGATTTTATTTTTGGCGGCGCACAGGCAGATTTTATCCATTGTCAGATTCATAGTCGACAAAGTAAAAATTTTGGGTATATCACAGCTGCCTCTACTCCTTTGAACCAAGCAAAAGGATATCATTTTAAAAGCTGTATGATTACGGCAGACAATCAGACGGCGCCTGTTTATTTAGGGCGTCCGTGGCGTTCTTTTGCGCAAGTTATTTTTGAAAATTGTCAGATAGCCGAGCATATTCATCCATCTGGGTGGAACAACTGGCAAAAGAAAGAAAATGAACGCAGTGTTTGCTTTGTCGAACGAAAGAATCAATATCAAGGAACAGTAAATAGGCCTCCATGGATAACGATTGAGATGAGGTAAAAAGATGAAAAGAAAATGGGAAGTAGTAACAGGTATAATGGGTGGAAGCTTGGCGCTAGTATTTTTTGGTGGATTAGCAGTCACGTTGAAAAATATGTCAATGACAGATTTTAAAAAAAGCTACTATGCATTGAAATTAGAATCAACAGGAACTTTAGAGCATACTTTTTACTTGCTACAAGATATGACAAAATTATTTGCCATTCTACTCTTTTTTTCATTGATTGTTCTTGTTATCGCAATTTTTTTATCTATCAAAGAAAAATATCTGGTCATTGCGGCTAGTTTATATTTTATAGCTGGAGTAATTTTACTATTTGGCACACAATTGATTGCTTTTCCAATGGTATTCTTTTATTTTATTTCTGCTCTGTTAACGATCAATCGAATCAAAGATAAGAAAGGAAGGGCAAACAATGTTTGAAACAAAAGTAGAAAATCCTATTTTAAGAGGATTTAATCCAGACCCCAATATTTTAAGAGTCAATGAAACTTATTATATTGTTGTGTCTTCTTTTGAATGGCTACCAGGTGCAAGGGTTTATGAATCAATAGACTTAGTCAATTGGCGACATGTAACAGATCTTTTGCATCATCAAGTGGATTTAACTGGCAACCCAATTAATGGAAGTATTTGGGCACCCCAACTAAGCCATGCAGACGATTTGTTTTATTTTGTATATACAGATGTCAAAAGTATAACTCGTCCATTTAAGGATGTCCACAATTATTTAATGACTGCTAAAGATATTTCAGGACCGTGGTCTGCACCTATTTATTTAAATAGCAGTGGTTTTGATCCCTCATTATTTCATGACGAACGTACGGGAAAAAAATGGCTTGTTAATGAGCAGTGGGATTACCGATTAAATACACCTAATAAATCAACAGGGATTGTTTTACAAGAATATGATTTAAAAAAAGAAATGTTGACAGGACCTATTTACCCCATATTTTCTGGAACAACTCTTGCTAAAACAGAAGCCCCACATATCTATTTTGAAAATGGCTATTATTATTTATTAACAGCAGAAGGAGGAACTGGAAAAGGACATTCTGTTATTGTTTGTCGAAGCAAAAAAATTACAGGCCCTTACGAATTAGATCCGCATTCGCCTATTTTAACTGCAAGTGACAAACCTAATTCTCCTTTGCAATGTACAGGTCACGGCAGTTTAGTTCAAACGAAAAACGGGACATGGTATATGGCTTATTTATGTACAAGACCGCTGGAAGATGCAGCAATTTTAGGGAGAGAAACAGCGATTCAAGAAGTTTATTGGACAAAAGATCACTGGTTGAGGCTTAAAGGAAAGAAAAGCATTCCTCAAAAAGAGATAACGATTCAGACGACAAATGAAACCAAGCAGCAGATGAATCACTATTTTTTAGATACATTTGAACATGGAATCAGTCCAAAATGGATGCACGTCGTATTTTGCCCAGCGAGACATGGTGTGAGACACACAGTCGTTTGAAACATTTAAGAATCTATTCAGGAGAATCTCTCCAATCAACTTTCGATCACCATTTACTTGCAATACGTCAAACTGATTTTTCTTTTGAAGCAACTACAGCTCTTGAGTATAAACCAACAAATTTTAATCAAATGGCTGGATTAGTCCTCTATCTAAATGAAGAAAATTATTATTATTGTTACGTGACATGGGACGAAAAGATAGGAAAATGTTTACGAATGATTCAATCGATCAAAGGAGAAGTATATTTAGATCCTTGGATTGCACCTTTGTTTAATCGAAAAACATATTTGAAAATTGATGTCAATAATAAGAATGCTCAGTTTTATTTGAAAGAAATAGAAAATGCTCAGTGGAAAATAGTTGGAGCGATTAAGGATATGACGACACTAAGTGGAGGATTTACAGGGAATTTTGTAGGAATCAGTGTACACGATCTTAATAAAAAACGAGGGAGTTATGCTGATTTCTCATTTTTTGAATACAAAGGAAAAGATTAGTAAGGTATGTGAGAAAAGGAAAATAAGTAGGTAATGATACATCTAGATAAGGTCTAGCTAAAATTATTTTTTAACTTGACCTTTTATTTTTTTGTGATAGTTTAAATTGAGTTGTCAACATGAAAATATTAATGAAACTTATTTAGAAAAAATCATTGACAAACATAAAATTGCATGATAATATAACTAAGTCTTTTGAAAAGAATCACTTTTAAAGCTTGGTTT
>NZ_JXLB01000040.1 GCF_001886195.1 Enterococcus ratti
AGCGAATAAACAATTTGTAATGGAAATTAAATGAATTAATGCTTAATTTTCAAGGTTTTGACTCATTTATAGAGCCACTATTTTTAGTAGCTGCTACTTCATTTATCTGTTTTTCTTGCTTGATGTTCCTCTACTTTTCTTACTCTTTCAACATGTTTTTCTCGTAAAACATGCGATCAATCGGATACACCTTTTAACGTCTAAAAAAAACAGATGGTTTTCGCTGAATCCTCTGTTTTTTTAAAAGTCAGACACATGTTAACTCTTGAAAAACATAGTTTCCTTTCGCCATCTGTTTTCTTCTTTTATTTTGCTTTTTCTATATACCATTTGTTAGCGGTGATATATCCTCCTGCTACTTTTAACCTAGGTACTCCAAACGAGGTATATTCTATTGCTTCTACATGAACGACTGTTCCTTTTTTAATTTTTTTTCCTTTTTGAGTAAAAGCTAAATCTTTATAATAAAAGTCATCGACAAGAAATTTCACTTTTTGTGGATTAGTCACAAAATAATTATTGTTACTATTTCCGGCTGCTGTCACATAGTTTTTATTTGCTGTTATATATCCTTTTGCAGTTTTTAGTCTTGGTGTGCCATTTGATGTGTAATCAATCCCTAAAACATCAATGATCGTATCTTTAGCAATTACTTGACCGGGATGAAGAAAGTCGACATCCAAATAATAATTATCTTTCGTTAACATAATAATTTTATGTGGATTTTCAGTAAAATATTGATCAATATGATTCGTCAATTTCACAACATAATCTTTATTCGCTGTAAGATAACCATCATTTGTTCTTAAGCGAGGATAACCATCTTTCGTAAATGCAACACCTAAAATATCCACCAATGTATCCTTAGAAATAGCCCTTTCTTTTTGGTTAAAGTCTAAGTCTTTATAAAAATAATCATTCGCCTTCATTGCTACTTTCATTGGATTGAAATAGTAATAATTATCAATTGTAGATGGAACTTGTTGCACATATGAGCGATTCGCTGTTAAATAGCCTTTCGCTGTTTTTAGTCGAGGAATCCCTTCACTTGTATATACCATATTTTCAATTTCTATGATCGTATTCTTTGTTAGCGGTTCGCCTTTTTGAGTAAAATTCACATCTTTGTAATAGCAATCATCAGTTTTTAGCATGACTTGTTGAGGATTTTCAGTATAATATTTATTTATCGTTGGCACCGTTGCTACAACATAGTTTTTATTTGCTGTAAAATAGCCGTGACTTGTTTTAAGTCTTGGAACCCCGTTTGCTGCTTCTTCGATTCCTACTACTTTTAATACAGTACCTGCTGAAACTGCTTCACTTGGCTCCTTAAATTCCACATCTTTGTAAAACCGATCATCTACTTTAACGATCACTTGTTCCGGATTGACGGTGTAATATTGCTTAGAGTAATCGCGATATTCTTCTACTATACTCTTACTTGCTGATAAATAGCCGGCGTTTGTTTTTAAACGAAAAACACCAGAATCCGTATAAGCTAGATCGGTTACTTCAACAATTGTTCCTTTAGTCACCTTATTCAATCGTTTTTTAAAAGCTGTATCTGCATAAAAATAATCATCTATTTTCAAACGAACCATTTTGGGGTTTGTCGTAAAATAAGAATCAATATTACTTTTAGCAGCTACTACATACGATTTATTTGCTGTTAAATAACCGTGATCTGTAAATAATCGCGGTACGCCATTTGCCGTCATCTGTATGCTCTTAACAGTAATTAATGAATTTTTTTTCACTGGCTTTCCTCGACTTGTAAAATTTACATCATTATAAAAATAATCGTTTTGTTTTACGATCACTTTGCCAGGATTTGACGTATAATAATTATTTAAATCTGGAGCTGCAGCATGCATATTAAAAAATGAACTATAACTCATTGAAATATCAAAAGGTCGTTCTCGGTAGTTGGCAATTCCCGGAAAGTACATTAAAGAAGACCATTGCCAAGCCCCATATTCATTGTTCCATTGCATTGTTTGGTTTGGTGTATAAGGATATTGTGCGACCCATACACGTTCTTTACCAAAGCTAGCAGGATTAATATAGCCGCTATCAATCCAATATCTGCCAATATATAGCGCAGCGTTTGAAAATCCTAGTTTTTTTAACTGTTGGTTGAATGCCAATGAGTTATTTTGAGCGTTGCGACCGTTATTAATCAATGTCGGATCTTCTGCGTCGTTAAACAGAATCGTATGTTTAGCTAGACCTGCGTTTGAGGCTGCTTTAGCAAAATAATTTGCTTCTGCTTGTGCTGTTTGAGTCGACGTATACAAACTGTAATGATAAGCCGAAACATTCAATCCAGCTGCTTTGGCATTATCAATCTGACTTTTAGCATAGGGATTTATATAAGAAGTCCCTTCTGTTAGCTTGACTGAAACGCCTGTAATTCCGTAGCTTTTGATTTTTTGATAATCAGCTACTGAAATCGTACCATTCCAACTAGAAACATCTATAAAATCTTTTCTTGGTAAATCTGGATCATTGGCATAAACATCTGCAATTCCAATCCCTCTAGCTCTTCGAAAAACGCTAGTAGTAGGTTGCATCGCATAAATTCCTTTTTTGTGATCCGTTCCTTGTTTCCCAATTTCAACATCTTCTTTTGGATCCGTTTGGTTGGACTCTTTTGTTGAGATAAAGTCATCACTACTTGAAGTAGTTTCATAGGCAGTCGAATTTTCTTGTGTAATTGAACTAGTGGTTGTGTTTGTCGTTGCTTTTTCTGTTGACTGCTCACTAAAATCCGTCAAACTTTGTGAAGTTTCTGATAGAGCAGTGTCTTTTGCTAATACCGAAGAAGTAGTCTCAGTTTGAATAACTCCTTCACTGGCTTGAGACGTCTCAGTTGCGTAAACACTAGAAATAAAACTATTTAATAATAACGTACATAAAAGAGTACTAGAAAAAATTCTTTTCATATTTTTCTCCTTAACAACATGTAATTTTCTTTGTATGCTTGTCTTTACTTATGGCTTTTGTTTTTCCTTAAAGAATAAGTGAATGATTCTTGCAAAGTGCAGTTTTCTCCTATAAAAACCTGTCTTTAGAAAAAAACAGTAATTGTTTTTTAACATCTGCTAAAAACGACTATTTTCCCTCTCGGTTCATTCTACTCAAAACGACAGAACACAAATTTTTAGCTACCTACTTGTTTTTTCACAAAAAGCTAAATTTTATAAAAATAAGTTTCCCACCTAGACACTGCCTAATCATCCATTTAAAGGACAAGTCTGAGCTAAAGCTCTCTTTGTTAAAACAATTAATTATGTAGAAAGCAAAAAAACTGCACAATACCTCTAACTTACAAAAACCAATTGTTAGACATTTTTTCATTATATTTTTTATTATAAAAATTTTGCATACCTTTATAATTTTATTTTATCATAAATTCAAATTTAAAAATTTCAATTTTCTTTCGTATATTTAAAAAAAATAAAAATATAAGTCAAAAAAATCTCCATTCCCATTTAAAAAGACACCTGATTTTAAAAAAAAGCTTTTTAAGTAAAAAAAAAGAAGCGTATGAATCAAAAAATTCTCGACTCATACACAAAAACAGAGTTTATTTTAACAATAAAGTTCTTTAGTTTTAAAAAAATAAGAGCATGAATCAAAAATATTTTGACACACGCTCCAAAATAAATTGTATTTTAGAAAAAGAATCTTAAATTCACTTAATAAAAGCATTAAAAAGAATATTACACGTTATCAAGCTTCTCAAAACATGAAAAATTCTTTTTCGATGCACAGTTTCTTTCACACATTCCACAATAGATTTTAATAAACACGTTTTAAGACAGCCATTAATCCCGGTAATTTATTTTCTACAAAACTGCCCATTTTCATTGCAGTTAAAAAGAAAGAGATCGGTAAATTGTATAGCTGCTTTGTTACCTTTTTAGCAGTTGAATCCGTACACGCAATTTTTTTTGCTTCATGAATCGTAGGGTCCATTAAAATTTGTCTTGCTTCTACTTTTTTTTCTTTAGCATTTCGCAATGACGTACTATATATAGAAAAAATAACAGAAGTAGTACCTTTTAGATGAAGCGCAGCCATGCCGGGTTTATTGATTCCATCCGTCAATTCATTAGCTAATTGATAGAATTCCTTAAATGTATCAAACTTATGTGGATGATACTGGTTGGTGATTCCTTTACCACCTTCAAACTCATAAGTATACGCAATTTTGGGATTCGTCATCACTTGATGACAGTATTTATAATAATTTAAATTAAAGATGCGATCCTCACAACTACTGTATCCTTTAAAAAGTATATGATTTTGTTTTAAAATATCACTGCGATAACATTTATTCCAAACCACGTACATCAACTGATTATTCATTAATTGGTACATATCTTTTATAAAACTCTGATGGTCTGTATAGTGACGTTCAGAAACTAAATTTTCTTTTTCTGAAACTACTTTTCCTCCATCTATTGTACGGAAAAGAAAAGAACTAACAATTAAATCAAGTTCAGGATGAACGCTTACTAGTTGATTGTAAACAGATAATACATCTTTGGCAGGAGTGTCATCTACATCAAAGAATAAAAGATAGTTTCCTCTTGAATACTTGATTCCTTCATTTCTTGCCAGTCCAGGTCCTTGATTATCTGTCGTGATAAGGCGAAATTTAGATTCATTTTGAATAAGTTCAGTGAGAATCGTTTCCGTCTGGTCTGTCGAACCATCATTAATCAATACTACCTCATAATCATCAAAATCCAGTTCTTTTAAAGTTTCAATCGTTTGATAAATAACATTTTCAGCATTATATATGGGGATAACTATACTAAATTTTGGATTATCCATTTTTTGACACCTCCAAATCAACTGAAAATCTTATCTTTTGG
>NZ_JXLB01000041.1 GCF_001886195.1 Enterococcus ratti
GTCAAACAGGCCTTAGGTGCCATTTGGGCCGCACTTAGCATGCAGCAATTACCAGTATACCTCTACTTTTGGTACAATCGTTCAAGCCTTAATAGCCACTAACGCAGGAATCTTTATCACCAATCAAAACTATTTAAACGGCAAAATCAAAGTAAAACTTGTGGAATGTTCATTTGACTCAGCAAAAAATCGGATTGAATATGATTCCAATGAACTCCTGCCATAGGGAAACCATTATACGTATCAAAAGAAGTTTCTTTTGCATACACCAGTTTGATGCCTTTCGGTTAATTTATACCATTGAGGAAATTTTCTAAACGCTTCTTCCCGGCTTTTTCGATGTCGTTTGTGATCCTTGATAAACTTTTGTTTCAATTGATCATAATGTTCTTGGAGTTTTCTTCAAGATCCACGTTTTGCCCTGTCGCTTTAAGCCAACTTATGGTCGCCTTCCTATCTTTTCTTACTTATTCTTCTACCTCTGGCCTCTTTCCTAACCTCTACTTCCGGAGACAATGTTACTTCTACTTCAGGTACTTGGTCTAACTTTTGTTTGAGACGGGTACACGCTCGGGCGTTTCCGAGTGCCTTCACGATTTTGATACGTTAGAAAGACGAAAATAGCTTCGTAATGACTTGTATACCCTTGATATTCTTTTTCCAATAATTTCATTGCTTTACACCCTTTCGTTCTGTATGTCTCTTTCATTTTATCAGGAAAGATATTACATTCAGATAGAGCATTCAAACGTTTTTTCGTAAAAAAGAAGATTTCGAAACAAAAGTAATAAAACGTATCGTTTTGAAATACTAACCAACCTTTTAGGATAAAAAAATCTCCTACCTATCTTTATCGTTCATTTTTTTATAGTCAGTATCTACGTGATTCTTCGTCGACTTTTTGTTAAGTAGTCCTTCCTTTCGCAGTTGATTCAGTTGTTGATTTAGCCTCTCACTTCCCTGCGCAAGAAGTATAAGTTGATCTACTAGTTCTTTTTTTTCCTTGACTTTACCCATCATTTTATGTGTATTTGCTTTACATTTATCTAGATTTGTAGTTACACGATGTAGATACGGATCTACCGACAATCGTAAATCCGCTACCGCTTCTTTTATCGTATCAATCCTCTCAATAATTTGTTTTCCTTTTAGTTCATCACGTATTTTATCACACTTGTACTTTAAACACTTATTGGTATTCTCTAATAAGAAATCTTTACTTTGAATGATCTCCTTCAATTCTTCGCTTAAATAAGTCGTGTTTAACTTTGTTCCAATAGTCTGTATTGAGCGATCCATCATTTGAATGTTTTGATCTAATTCAATAAATTCCTCATTTAAATTCACAAGCGTCTCAATCAACTTTCGCATATACATTACTTCTTCTCTTAGATAAACTTCATTTGCAGATTGAATAAGTGGATCTTTCTGATATGCTTTTCTAACATGATCAAGTACTTGCTCAGACAGACCTAAAGACCTCTGTAAAACTTCTTTGATATCTTTTAAAACATCCTCATTATTTTCTTTCAGTCTTTCTTTCTTCCCTTCTTTTCGCATTTTATAATAATGAAATACTTGTTTATATCTCGAATACCATCGAGAATCTTTTTCTACATCTGCTAGTATTGCGTGTAAAAATCGTTCCCGCATTTTCTCAGTAGAATGTGGAAAATCATTCCATTTGACATGCACAGCAGAAGTTCGCTCGAAAATATTTTTGCGGCAATGAAACAACGCTACTTTAAGAGTCGCTTCTGGCTCACTCAACATACAATTTTCTGTAAGTTGTGGTCTCATGACTATCGGAAGAGAAACGAATTGTTTTTCATTTGATAATTCAGCCATCTGCTTAAAAATTTTAAAAGGTTCTTGTATATCATCAGACAATTTACTCTCTTCAAGAATTTGCACAAGTTGAGGCAATTTATTTTGAGAAACGAAGACGTAGTTTCCAATTTGCTTATTATAAAAAAAAGCTTGCTTGTCAACAATCGTCACCAAATAATCCTCATCTTTTTTATGTATCAGTAATCCTCCCACATGATCTACGAGATCTTCTTCTTCCTGAATATTATAGCTAATAGGAAGTATAACAAATGAAGCCGGTTCATTTGTAGCAAGCGTCTGAAGCAATTCTTGTACCTCGTTTGAATCATTCTCTCTACGACAATATTTAATCGTTCGTTTTAAAGAATCAATAACTTGAGGGCGTTTATTTTTATCAATAAAAAATTCATTTTCATCTTGTTCAATCATTTTTGCATAAATAGAAAAAAGAAGAGGCAAAGCAAATTTCTCGTTTTGTTGAAGGTTACTATTGTGACTCACATCCCCGAACCCTGTTAACATCGTTAATAAATCAAAATAACATTCTTCCTCAGAGTAAGGGTGAAAACGTGTTGCCTCCTCCCACACCTTCCATAAAAAATCAAATTCTAATTCTGTTTCTTCCTTTTTTTCTTCTACACTGTCTATCATTGTCTTCACACCAGCTTCAGCATTTAGCTCTAATTCCTTTCTCTCCATTAAATAACACCCCTTTTTTAATATTATTCTATCAATTTCATTAAACCATACTAAATATATATGTCCTCTGCAAAAATTTCTCTTTTAAAAAAAATCAGACGTTTATTTCCCTTATTCATTTTTTGAAAAAATGTGATCTCTCGCACACCATGCACAACGCCACAATCGCCTATCAACTAATTCAACTGTTTTGTTTGACATGTCTTTTTTTCTGTTAAAATTCATTCATTTTTGATCTTTCGTCATTATTGATATAGAAATAAAAAGCGATTGATTTGAAAAAAATCTTCTAAGCACTTCTTCACCTTGACATTCTCTCTTCACTTCTATTATAATGAAGCTCGTGTAAAATAATGCAGCAGAAAAATAATAATTTCGTCCCTATTTCGTTGCCCCGATTCGGGTTCAATTGCGTAACCGCGGCTGCAAAGGTGAAGATTGAAGAACGAACTACACGATTATGAATTTTTCATCGGATTATTTTACTCCAAAAACTAAAATTTATTTTATTGGAGGAAATTTTAATGTCTCGTTATACAGGACCATCATGGAAAATTTCTCGTCGTCTAGGCATTTCACTATCCGGCACGGGAAAAGAATTAGCACGCCGCCCTTATGCGCCAGGTCAACATGGACCAAATAGTCGCGGCAAACAATCAGAATACGGCATGCAATTAACAGAAAAACAAAAACTTCGTCATATGTATGGAATGAATGAACGCCAATTCCGTAACTTGTTCGTAAAAGCCAGCAAAATCAAAGAAGGTAAACATGGGGTTAACTTCATGATCTTACTAGAACAACGATTAGACAACGTTGTTTATCGTCTAGGTCTTGCAACTACTCGTCGTCAAGCCCGTCAGTTAGTAAATCATGGGCATATCATGGTTAATGGTAAACGTGTAGATATCCCTTCTTACCACGTTGAAGTAGGTCAAGTGATTTCTATTCGTGAAAAATCAAAAAATATGGCAACGATTAAAGAAGCCGTAGAAGCAACCGTTGGACGTCCATCATTCATTAGCTTTGATGCTGAAAAATTAGAAGGTTCTTTAACGCGTTTACCAGAACGTGACGAACTTTATCCAGAAATTGACGAAGCTCTTGTCGTTGAATATTACAACCAAAGCTTATAATTTCAGAAGTTTTAATTGTCAAGCCCGCTGTCTTTTTGATAGTTGGGCTTTTTTCATTCTTTTTATTCCCCCTCTTTCTCTCTTTTATTAGTTCTACTTCTCCCTTTTAAATAAAAATACCGCTTTATCTTTTTTAAAATGCATTCTGAGGCGTTCATTAAAACTTAAACAATACAACCATCTACTACATAGCATCTACTGAAGTTAAATATTTACTCTTTTCAAAAATTTACGTCTATTTTTTAATGCGATAATATCTAATTAAAAAGAAGAGATTAGTTAGTGATACGTCGAAAACTCTATTTCTTTG
>NZ_JXLB01000042.1 GCF_001886195.1 Enterococcus ratti
GGTTGCTAGAGGTGTACAAATGGAAGCGCAAAGTATAGAAGATAATGGAATTTCTTTCAATGTTTATATTCATAACACGCAGGAAGGTTATGTCATTGACTATCAAACAGGAAATTCTAGGGTTCAAAACTAATCAAGGGCGTAAAAATAGAGGTTACTTCCGTAAAAAGTAACCCCCAACAATCTACTATCCACGCCCATTCTAACAAGAGAATGGAGAGAAATCAAGATGAAGAAAATAAATAGTAATTTAGCAATGCTTATATTAACAGTAGGTATTTGGATTAGCTTTTTATCCATCGAATGGAAAGTTATTTTGTCTGCAGGGACAATGATTTACTTATTTTGTTCGTGGGATGTATATGTTGTAGAAGAACTACCGAGAAATTGTAAGAAGTCATTGGAAAATCTTCAGATAAAATATGTAAAATAATAAAAAAGATAGGTACTGCTTAGTGATGAAGTTTTAAGCAATACCTATCTTTTTCATTTGACATATAGATGTTATACTCAAGACGTAGTAAGTTTACGATAGCATTTTTTTGTTTCTAAAGCAATTTTAGAGGTTATGTTTATACATAGTTTTTTTCATAGTATATCATTGGAGAAATTGCCAATATAAGAAGTCAATATATTAAATGAAGAGGAAGTGAATGAGTTGTTAGTGGAAGCTGTTCATGTTCAGCCAGCACATGGAAGGATAAATGATTCCGTTTATTTGAAAAATAAAGTATTTACTTTTCGTGTAGCAAAAAAATTAGAAAAAAAGATTCAAAAGGGAATGCTTGTTTATTCTAAAGATGGTCAATTAGTTTATGTAAAAAACATCATTACAGGTAGATCTGAAGAAGAAAATGAGTATACTGCGGTCATTAGTAAAATTTTTAACGAAAATTCTGGCGTTCTTCCTGTGCGAAAAGGAGAAGGAGTACCTAAAATACGATTCATAAACAAAAAGACAATTTTTGAAGGGCTATTTTTAGAATTGAGAGATAAAACCTTATACAAAACTAAACGAAAGGTTTATTTTAAAGCACCACCAACTGTTCATAAGAAAATTGGCATAGGGGATATTGTGATTTTTTCTGTTAAAGGTAAAAAGTATCATGTATTAATTATCCAAGTCTATAAACCAACAGAATTGGATAAAGGAGTATCTTTTATCCAACCAAAATTTAAATCATTCTTTTTAAAAAAAGCTGCGAAAGGTTTCCAAAAGACCCAATATGTCACTATGCCAGAAGAGGAAAGTATTGTAACTTCTGATAAAAATCAAGAAATTAATCGTAAACGTCCTTTTATAATAAGGAAAACAAGTAAATAATGTGTGCATTTGGGACGAAGAAACTATAATGCAATTCTTAAATATGAAAATTTTATACAAAAGAAGCACAAAGACAAGTTTATAGCGAATAGATTTGTCTTTTTTCATTTGTTGTACTCTTATATTAGGTTGAGTGGCAAGTATTGATTATTCAATATACGTTTTATATACGTTTTTAGGTTTACTATGTACATACGTTGTACATACAATGTGTGTACAACGTGTTTGATTTGTGATATAATATAATTATTAAAGGGAGTGATAAGGTGTCAAGACTAAGTATTCGAATTGATGATGAATTAAAAGAACAAGCGAGAGAAGTTTACGAAGAAATCGGGATGGACTTATCAACTGCAGTCATTGTTTTTCTGAAGCAAAGTGTACGGGAGAGAAAATTACCTTTTCAACCAGGTAATGAACCTAGAGAAGATATCATAGCTAGATATGAAGCAGAAAATGGTATTACTACAAAAGTTTCTTCTGTAGATGAGTTGATGGAGAAATTAAATGCTGGCGATTGAGTTTACACCAAGTTTCAAACGTGATTATAAACGAATGATGAAAAAGCATTACAATGAAACAGAATTTAGAAAAGTGATTAATTTGTTAGTTAATCAAGAGCAAGAAGTATTGAGAACGAAATATAAAGATCATGCTCTTCAAGGCAACTGGAAAGGTTTTAGAGAATTACACGTACAGTCAGATTGGTTGCTTATTTATAAAATAGATGGTAAAAAACTAATTCTTACGTTAGTTAGAACAGGTAGTCATGACAAAATTCTATAAAAACTTGAAGTGGGGGAAGAAACTTAAAAATTTCTTCCTCTTTTTTGATTCTTCATTCCACAAATTTTTCAGTAGTCCAAATAATTAAGTCAGAAAGTCCCACTTTATAAAGTCCATCAGAGTATACCCTGTTGGACTTTTTGTGTATTCATGATATACTTGGATGTCATTTTTCTAGATAAATGGCATAAATTTTCAGCGCTAAGTGACAAAAGCAACTAATTTTTCATGATAGATTTTTAAATATCTCAATCTATCTCCAAAATTAGTTGCTTTTGTAGCTATAGTTGACTATAAATATGACAAATAATTAGAAAAACTGTGCCAATTAAATATAAAAATGACAAGTTGGGCAACAGGATTTTAAAAATAATTCAAATTTTTGAATTTTAAAGGAGTTTTTTCTATGGCTAAAATTGGATATGCTCGAGTAAGCAGTATTGATCAAAATTTAGATCGGCAGTTAGAATTGTTATCAAAGTGTGATAAAATTTTTACTGATAAGGCAAGCGGGAAAGATACCAATCGTGAAGGATTTCAAAAAATGATGGAATTCATACGTGAAGGTGATATTGTCGTTGTGACAGAATTAAAACGTCTTGGTCGAAATAATAAAGAGCTAACAGAAACAATGAATTTAATTCAACTGAAGAAAGCGACACTGGAAGTTTTGAATCTACCAGCTTTAACAGGAATTACGGATGATAACTTGCGTCGATTACTTAATAATTTAATTATTGAGTTATATAAGTACCAGGCTGAAGAGGAAAGAAAGTATATCAGAGAAACACAGCAACAGGGAATTGCACTTGTTAGAGCAAAAGGAAAATATAAAGGTGGGAAGCCTAAGTATCGAGAAGATGATAAGCGTATGCAATTAGCATTTAAATTATTTTTAGCTGGATCTACAGATAAAGAAGTAGAAGAGCAAACAGGAATTAATCGAAGAACATTTAGAAGATATAGAATGAAGTATGGTGTTACTAGTGAGAAAAGGGAGAAAAAGAATGAACTCTGAAGATATAAAGTGGCTTATCTATGGATCAGTTATGGGAATCGTGTCAGTTTTTATCTCACTGTTAGCTGCATATAAAGTGGGTGATGGGTGGTTAGGTTTCTGGGGAGGCTATCTTGGAGCTATTCTTAGTGGAATAATTGCTTTAGTTGTTGTGAGACTACAGATCAATGCAGATAGACAATTAAATAAAGAAGAGAAAAATGATAATACTTTTTATTACTTGTATTCACTATTAGAGAGTAGGAAATTTGAACTGATTTCAAATTCAACGTTTCAAGCGTTAAAAAAAGACATCTATGATAGTCTGGTAGATCAATTGAAAATTAAAGGTATCTATGTTATTGAAATAGAGGGAAATAGTCAATTAATAGTCGATTTTAGCAAAATACTGGATAGATGTCAATAAAGTAGACATA
>NZ_JXLB01000043.1 GCF_001886195.1 Enterococcus ratti
TGAAACTGTCTAAAAAAGAATTGGCGGGACAATTAAATATGCCATTAAGAAGCTTAGATCGTGCATTAAGCACCTTAAAACAAGAACACAAAGTGTTCTATCATGTCAAAAAAGGACGAGGTGGCGGACTTTTACTTGCTTCTGTACGTGTGTTAGTCGCAAGTTTGATCCAAGCAAATAAAGAAGAAAAAGAAGCCTTTATTCAAGGAATCATTGCGCAGTTTAAGCTAACCATCGATGAATGGACAAGTACAATCCAACAACTAATCCCTGAGAAAGAAGCCCAAGAAATCAGGTTATTTGAAGTCGATACAGGTTGAAAAAATAAAAGACGTCAATTGCCTTTTACAATATATCTTTGATACTTTTCTGGTATTTGGCTCTGTTTAGTTAGATGTTTGTATCTATCTTCTGGTGGTTGTTTCGCTTTATTTAGTTTGTTAGGTCTGTAATATTATTACGTATGTAATGATGTGTAGTTATCTGAAGGAGGGGTTTCTATGTCTATGAAGTTGTATGTGTATTCTCATGCGGTAAATGTTTATATTTTGCGGTATTTAGGTATGCCTGTAGAACAATTTTGTGAACTTTATGGTTTTAATCAAGGAACTGTGGCTAGTTGGGTAACGAGGGAGCGGGCAGTTGAGACGTTGCCTGTGTCGTTTATTTATGCGTTGTCTTTAGCTTCTAGTCGTAATATGGGAGAAATTTATGAGGAATTGTTGAAGTTACAAGATGAATATTATCGTTATCGTGAGCGTGTGGGGTTTAAAAAGGGGAAAAAGGTGAAAAAAAGATTGAATTAAGGCTTTAAAAAAGAGCTATTTTAGGACAAAGTGTCGTCAAATAGCTCTTTTTTAGGTCAACTATAAGTAATTAAATCTTCAGGGTTAATCTTTTGATCATTTTTCATACCTTCGATTTGATGATAAATGGCTTCGGCTGTGTTATAATCTTGAATTTCTTTAAAAATATCAGCGTATTTTTTGATTGAATCTAAGTAAGTCGGATCATTTGTTTCGTAAAAACATTTAGATAATCGATTGATTTCATAAAAAAAGTTGTAACGTAGTTCAGGGTGTACTTCTAATAGTTCATGATGCTTTTTTAGCAATAAATCTGCGGTAACAAAATCTTTTTCTCGAATTGCTATATCACAGATGTTGTTATAGATTTGGTGGAGATGGAGTTTGTAGGGATGAATATCGTCTGCGTAAGCATATGGATTAAGAGGTGGCATATTTAGAACAAGCTCTTTGAAATCCTCATAAGTGTAAAAAATCCCTGCAAAATCGGCAATTAATTTCAAATCATATAAACTATAGTTGTTATGGAGTTTGCTTAAATAGTTTTTTAAATAGTCTTTATCTTCTTCAGAGAAATTTGGAATGATTTTAGGAAAACGGTAATGTAAATGTCCTTTGACGATTCCATAAAAGTGAAAATAGCGATTGCTAATGTATCGATGTTGGTTTACGTAATCAAATAACTCTTTCACTTGTTTAATGGTTAAATCATTGCTTAATGCTCTCAAAAAGTAAGCTTTGTATTCGTTAAACTTGGTTTCTTTGTTTACTTCTCGAATGTAATCAGTGTAATCTAAATTCAATCGTTCGAGTAATAATAATAAAGTTTCAGTAGTTGGTGGAATTTCATTGTTTTCGATTTTTGAGTAATTAGGTCTTGATATAATTCCAGCAACTAATTCTTTTTGTGTAAGACCTCTTTTTTTACGAAGCTTTCGTAAAATGTCTCCTGTTTGTTGCATGAGATTGCCCTCCTAAAAAATAAAATAACAAAAACCAACAATAACAAAAGTTATTTAACTTCGAAAAATCCTTTGAAAACGATACCAAATGTAAAATATTTGAACATTTGGTCCTTTTTTACCCCAAAATGTTCATATTTTTTACATTTTCGTATTTCTGTTTAATAACACTTGCATACTTGATATAATGAATTTGTCAGCTGGCAACGAATAGTTGAAAGGGGTGATTTCATGTATCAAACACCTGAAGAAGCAATGAATGAATTCCTGCGTGTTCAAGTAATGGGACGTGGAAAATAGGACGTCTTGTTTGATAAACTGCTCATTTTTCACAAAAAGAGAGGAACATGAATGCGTTCCTCTCCTTGTGGAAGATGATTTGGATAAAATCCAAATGAAGTTTATCATAATCCGATTTGTTAGGTATAACTTGTAGATTTTCTTTATAAAAAATTTACAAAAAACGTCATTTTTTTATAAATCACTTAAAAATAACTTTGTAAAAAAGTTTGCAGAAAAAAAATTATTATGCTATTGTTTTTTTGTAATTTATTTAAAATGACTTTAATTAAAAAGTGAATATAAACTTTTTTTGTTATGATGCGTTGCTGTGCAATGTAGAGCCCAACAAAAAAAGGAGTGGTTTAGAAATCTCGCCTAGAAAGGCTCTCACCTCTTCCTAGGGTCATAGATTTCTACCCCGACCGTTAAGCCAAAGATAACGGTGCTGCTCCTTTTTGCCACAGGGGCTTCCTGCAACGTGAACAATAATACCATAAATTTATGTCAATGAACACTCATGTATTTTGTACTTGTGTTAGTTTTATTAATATTTTATGGAGTAGTGTATCTAATTTCATTCATTGGATGCAGTGCGTATATTGTTTTCGTATCGTGAGGAAGGCTCTGATGGCATAAAGAGAGAGACTGTTATTATCTTTGAAGGTAGTAGCTAGTCTCTCTCTTTTTTGTTTGGTTCTGCATTGTTCAACAACAAGTTGAACAATCATAGTTTAACACTTTTAAAGGAGTTTAAGCAATGTTTGAAAGATTTTGTACAGTAGAAGATCTGAAGCGTCAAGCAATTACGATCAAGCTATATAACAACAGCATTTGGGCAAACTTAGGGGACGGACGATTTATTAATCGTCAATCAAAGCAAATCCGACCAATTTCTATGCTTTATCGTTCCACTCGAACGGTTGTTGGTGTGAATTATCAAGTGATTGCAAAACGTAGAAAGAAACGAGGATGTCTCTTGTTTCTAGAGAAACCCTATAGGGCAAAACACATGTAAGAACGGAAAGATTTTTCTTGTTTGCAAGTAAATCTCTTTACTTGTGAACACCGTGATCCTTGAAAACTGAATAAAAAAAACACAATTAAGGATGTAAGAAAACCGTCTGGTTTCTAAATGAGGAGGTGCAAAAGATTTAGAAGGAGATACGAATGTTTTCTTACTAGTCGTAGATATTCTCGCTGTCTAATCTACGATTGTGTTTAAAGAAAGACAGTACCTGAAGGCGTAGTGACCCTTCGGGATGATTTTGTGAAGGCAAATTGCGAAGAAGTAAGTAGCGCAGGTAAGGGTTACTTTGGTAACTATCTGTTAACGGAAGGATTTCTGATACTTGAAACATTT
>NZ_JXLB01000044.1 GCF_001886195.1 Enterococcus ratti
AAATGAAAATAGTTGTTTTTTAAAATTATTTGTTTTCACTTTAAAACCACCCTTCTTTATTTATTAATTCCAATAAAACAATATTCTATTTTAATCTCTTTGTTTTTTTCTTATTTAAATAAAAACAACTATTTATTTAAATGATTTTTTTTTTGAAATAAAAAAAAACGAAGCAACCCAATTTATCACTTCGAAAAAGCTATTCATCAAAATATTTACACTATAGATTAGGAAAGACAGATGTATATCATAATTCTGCTATACTTAATTCATTTTTTTAAATCCTTATTTTTTTTGCATCTCGGATATTTATTGACTGTTTCAGTTTATATTTTATGTGTAATTTAAAAAGTTAAATTTTTCTGAAGTGATTATTCACTTCACTTTTTTATTGTATTTTTTAAACAAAATTTAATTGATGGTATCCAAGCTGGCTTTATCTTTCATAATTATTTTAAATAAAACTTATTTTTAAATTTATTAAATTATTCATATTTATGAAAAGAAATTGAAAATTTTTTTATTCTCTTTTTTCATTTCATTAGGAAACTTTTTATTTAGGAATCTAGAAAAGCCTGCTTTTAATTCAACATTCAGTATTCGTTATTTTTACTAAATAAGTTTAAACGAATATTTTGTTATAGAAAAACACCCTATAATTTGGGTATTCGTCCAAATTATAGGGTGTATTACATTGATTTAAAACTTTTTTGAGGATACGATACTTTGGCATTTCTTTTTTCGTAAAGTAAAATGCCTACTTTAATTCTATCAATTTTGATTATTGAATTTATGAATGTGAAACTTCTTGGCGCTGAATTTCTTTTCCTTTGGCATCCAAACTAATCAAAGTAATTAATTTAGAAGATGATGAAACTTTATTTTTTGCGTACACTTCANATCATTTGCTAATAATTTAAAGCCAGGGAAGTACTCTTGTCCATCGACAATCAATTTGAATTTCTTCACATCTCCAGTGTGAGTACCAGTAATGTAATCCGTATTCACTTTATAATGGTTAACGTTTAATGATGGTTTTTGAATGGTAATCTCTTGCGTAGCAACTTCTGTACCTTCACCGTTCAATACTTTTAGCATCGCTGTCTTAGAGTTTGACTGTATCTTATTTTTAGCATAGACTTCAAAATGATTATTTGCTAAAAGTTTGAAACCAGCTGAAAATTCTTTACCATCTACCATCAATTTAAATTGTTTTGCTTCACCAAACATTTGTCCTTTGATGTACTCTTGCCCTAATGCATAGTTTTCGGCAGTTAATTTAGAAGATTGAACTGAAATTTCTTGTGTGCCAGTTACTTTACCAGTCTCATCCAAACTTTCTACCTTTACTGTTTTTGTTGCTTTAGTGATTCTTTTTCCAATATAAAGTTCAAAGCAATTGTTTTTTAGTAATTTGAAGCCAGGATTGTATTCTTTACCATCTACAATTAACTTAAATTTCTTGATATTTCCGCTGTATTTTCCAGTCATATAAACATTCCCGCAATAATAATCATCCACTGTGATTGCTGTTTTTTTATTATCCAAAGCTGCTTGAGCAATTTTTACTTTTTCTAATAATTTTGCTTTAACAGTGGCATGACCTTTTATTGCTTCGACTTTTTTTCTCGCACTGTCAATCTTTTCTTGAGTATTGCTTTCTTTAGGCGTATTGCCATTAAATAGTTGGTTTACGGCTCTTGTTGCTTGCTTTATTGGAGGAATGGCAATACCACTAGTTTCTTCATAAGCTTGTTGCGCTTCTTCAATTTTTTCTAGGAGATTTTGTTTATATGGACCATCAAACATTTGATTTACACTATTTAACGTATCAGTGATAACCCATTGCGTATTTTCTGGGTTAGGTTTCCCATCTATAAACAGCCAACTTACCTTAGGAGTCGCATCAAGTACATAGATTAATTGGTTTAATTTATCTCGTAGTTTATCAGTTGTGTAGCCTTCTAAAAATGGTTTTTCTAGAGGAAATTCAAACAATTTTTCACCCAGTCTGTCAATATCAGTTTGCGTCACACTTGATCTAGGATTACCAATTTCTCCATTTATAAAGAATTGATCCATCTCTGTATTAATCTCTTGCCATTTTTTCATTAATTCATCATAGGCTTGTTGCGCTTGTTCTACTTTATTTAACAATTCTGTTTTTTGCATACTATTTGATAATGCTGTCACTTGCTTTCTTGCGGCATCAATTTGAGCTTTGGTATTACTTTGCTTTGCACCAAATCTGTCAAATAAATTATTTACTGTTCTTGTAGCCTGTTGTAGCGCATCAGCAGTAGTATTTTTTTGCTCTTGAACTGCTTTAGTAGACTTTGTTTCTGCTGTATTAGTTATTAAAGTTTCTTCATTTTTCTTATCCTCTTTTATTTCCTTTGAAGAACTAACCATCACATCTTCTTTCGCTCCTTTTTGCTCCGCATGTACCATTGGTACCGCTACTCCAGCTAAACTAGAAAGAACGAGTGCGCTTGTCGTCGTAAGTGAAAATAGTTGTTTTTTTATATTATGTTTTTTCAATTTAAAAACCACCCTTCTTTGTCTATTATTGATTTCAATAAAATAATAGTCTATTTTAATCTCATCCTTTTTCTTATTATTAAAAAAATATATATATTTTTTTAAACGACCTATTTTATAAAAACAAATAAAAAGAATAAAGTAAGAATTGTGGCACTTCGAAAAATATTCAATTATACTTTCTAGTTTATCCTTTTATTTGTGTTTCCAAAATAAAAGAATAGACTACCTATGACTTTTGCATTTATTTACATAAATGTTTCATATCGCACTCAATCATCCATCTTTCATCAAAAAAAGTAAATTTCTTCAGTGATTTGTTACCATTTCAATTTTCCTAACCGCTTCACATTTTTTAATAACTACCAATAATTCGTCTTTGCTAAAAAAATACTTTTTTCTACTACTACTGATTTATTTTAGAAAAGGTATAGGCATATATATTGTTGTACTTTACCGCTTTTTTCAACAACACTGTTTTTTACGTACGATTTAATAACGCAACTACTTGATTGCTTACGGCATCAATTCTGTTTTGTATCAAATGTATTGAATAAATTGTTAATGATAGATACAATTCACAGCAGTAATATTTTTTCACTCGTAAATTTTCTTGACATTCTTTACGCTCTCCTCTGAATTACTTATCTGATTGCTTTTTTCTACTCCTTTTCGAGGAAGTAAAAACAATTGTTTTTTGAATTTCTATTTTTCAACTAAAAAAACACCCTTTTTTAATTTATTTGCTTCAATAAAATATTGCCTTTTATTGTTAAAAGAAGTTATGGTATTAATTTTTTTGAAATAAAACAAAAAACCGAAGTGAT
>NZ_JXLB01000045.1 GCF_001886195.1 Enterococcus ratti
GCGTGGCAACGTCCTACTCTCACAAGGGGCAACCCCTCACTACAATCGGCGCTAAGAAGCTTAACTTCTGTGTTCGGCATGGTTACAGGTGTATCCTTCTTGCTATCGCCACCACACTTGCTTTTCTTTTGAGTCATCGGTTATTCACTCAAAACTGGATTTGAAGTAATTCCTCTTTTCCCGAGTCTTCTTGGTTAAGTCCTCGATCGATTAGTATCAGTCCGCTCCAACCATCACTGGTCTTCCACTCCTGACCTATCTACCTGTTCTTCTTTCAGGGATCTTACTTTCTCTTGGAAATGGGAAATCTCATCTTGAGGTGGGCTTCACACTTAGATGCTTTCAGCGTTTATCCCTTCCCTACTTAGCTACCCAGCAATGCCCTTGGCAGAACAACTGGTACACCAGCGGTAAGTCCATCCCGGTCCTCTCGTACTAAGGACAGCTCCTCTCAAATTTCCAACGCCCGCGACGGATAGGGACCGAACTGTCTCACGACGTTCTGAACCCAGCTCGCGTGCCGCTTTAATGGGCGAACAGCCCAACCCTTGGGACCGACTACAGCCCCAGGATGCGACGAGCCGACATCGAGGTGCCAAACCTCCCCGTCGATGTGGACTCTTGGGGGAGATAAGCCTGTTATCCCCAGGGTAGCTTTTATCCGTTGAGCGATGGCCCTTCCATGCGGTACCACCGGATCACTAAGCCCGACTTTCGTCCCTGCTCGACTTGTTGGTCTCGCAGTCAAGCTCCCTTTTGCCTTTACACTCTTCGAATGATTTCCAACCATTCTGAGGGAACCTTTGGGCGCCTCCGTTACTTTTTAGGAGGCGACCGCCCCAGTCAAACTGCCCATCTGACACTGTCTCCCACCACGCTCAGTGGTGCGGGTTAGAGTGGCCATAACGCAGGGGTAGTATCCCACCAGCGCCTCCGTCGAAACTTGCGTTCCGACTTCTACGACTCCTACCTATCCTGTACATGCGGTACAGACACTCAATATCAAACTACAGTAAAGCTCCATGGGGTCTTTCCGTCCTGTCGCGGGTAACCTGCATCTTCACAGGTACTAAAATTTCACCGAGTCTCTCGTTGAGACAGTGCCCAAATCGTTACGCCTTTCGTGCGGGTCGGAACTTACCCGACAAGGAATTTCGCTACCTTAGGACCGTTATAGTTACGGCCGCCGTTTACTGGGGCTTCAATTCGTACCTTCGCTTACGCTAAGCACTCCTCTTAACCTTCCAGCACCGGGCAGGCGTCAGCCCCTATACTTCATCTTACGATTTTGCAGAGACCTGTGTTTTTGATAAACAGTCGCTTGGGCCTATTCACTGCGGCTGATCTACGATCAGCACCCCTTCTCCCGAAGTTACGGGGTCATTTTGCCGAGTTCCTTAACGAGAGTTCTCTCGCTCACCTTAGGATCCTCTCCTCGACTACCTGTGTCGGTTTGCGGTACGGGTCATTGTTTTCTCACTAGAAGCTTTTCTTGGCAGTGTGACCTCAGGAACTTCGGTACTTTTATTTCCCTCCCCATCACAGCTTATCCGTTTAGAAAGAAGCATTTGACTCCTTTCAAGACTTACTGCTTAGACAGACCTTTCCATTCGTCTGCTTTCCTTAGCCTCCTGCGTCCCTCCATTGCTCAAACAAAAACAACGAGTACAGGAATATCAACCTGTTGTCCATCGCCTACGCCTGTCGGCCTCGGCTTAGGTCCCGACTAACCCTGGGCGGACGAGCCTTCCCCAGGAAACCTTAGTCATTCGGTGGACAGGATTCTCACCTGTCTTTCGCTACTCATACCGGCATTCTCACTTCTAAGCGCTCCAGCAGTCCTCACGATCTGCCTTCAACGCCCTTAGAACGCTCTCCTACCAATACACCTTTCGGTGTACTCCACAGCTTCGGTAATATGTTTAGCCCCGGTACATTTTCGGCGCAGGGTCACTCGACTAGTGAGCTATTACGCACTCTTTAAATGGTGGCTGCTTCTAAGCCAACATCCTAGTTGTCTGTGCAACCCCACATCCTTTTCCACTTAACATATATTTTGGGACCTTAGCTGGTGGTCTGGGCTGTTTCCCTTTCGACTATGGATCTTATCACTCACAGTCTGACTCCCGGATATAAATGGATGGCATTCGGAGTTTATCTGAATTCGGTAACCCGAGATGGGCCCCTCGTCCAAACAGTGCTCTACCTCCATCATTCTTTCTTCCGAGGCTAGCCCTAAAGCTATTTCGGAGAGAACCAGCTATCTCCAAGTTCGTTTGGAATTTCTCCGCTACCCACACCTCATCCCCGCACTTTTCAACGTACGTGGGTTCGGTCCTCCAGTGCGTTTTACCGCACCTTCAACCTGGACATGGGTAGATCACATGGTTTCGGGTCTACGACTACCTACTCAATCGCCCTCTTCAGACTCGCTTTCGCTGCGGCTCCGTCTCTTCAACTTAACCTCGCAGGCAATCGTAACTCGCCGGTTCATTCTACAAAAGGCACGCCATCACCCATTAACGGGCTTTGACTTGTTGTAGGCACACGGTTTCAGGTTCTCTTTCACTCCCCTTCCGGGGTGCTTTTCACCTTTCCCTCACGGTACTGGTTCACTATCGGTCACTAGGGAGTATTTAGCCTTGGGAGATGGTCCTCCCGGATTCCGACGGAATTCCTCGTGTTCCGCCGTACTCAGGATCCTCCTAGGTGTTGGTCAAATTTCGCCTACGGGGTTTTCACCCTCTTTGACTGACTTTTCCAAGTCATTCGGCTATTTCACCAATCTCCCTTCTTGGAGTCCTACAACCCCAATGAGCAAGCTCATTGGTTTGGGCTTTTCCCGTTTCGCTCGCCGCTACTCAGGGAATCGAATTTTCTTTTTCTTCCTGCAGGTACTTAGATGTTTCAGTTCTCTGCGTCTACCTCGCCTGCGCTATGAATTCACGCAGGCGTAACATCCTATAAAAGATGCTGGGTTCCCCCATTCGGAAATCTCTGGATCCTAGCTTACGTACAGCTCCCCAAAGCATATCGGTGTTCGTCCCGTCCTTCATCGGCTCCTAGTGCCAAGGCATCCACCGTGCGCCCTTATTCACTTAACCTCATCAACCTTACGGTTGGGTTTTGATCTTCTTCTAGCGATAGAAGTTAGATCAAGAAAAAGCAATTGAATTGTAAGAGAAAGTTTCTTTTCTACTGTCAAATTCAACGCGGTGTTCTCGGTTTATTTAAAATTACTTCAACTATCCAGTTTTCAATGAACAAC
>NZ_JXLB01000046.1 GCF_001886195.1 Enterococcus ratti
AAATGTTTCAAGTATCAGAAATCCTTCTGCTAACAGATAGTTACCGAGGTAACCCTTACCTGTGCTACTTATTTCTCCGCAATTTGCCCTCACAAAATCATCCCAAAGGGTCACTACACCTTCAGGTACTGTCTTTCTTTGAACACAATCGTAGATTAGACAGCGAGAATATCTACGACTGGTAAGAAAACATTCGTATCTCCTTCTAAATCCTTTTGCACCTCCTCATTTAGAAAACAGACGGTTTTCTTACATCCCTGAGCTGTGTTCTTTTTATTCAGTTTTCAAGGATCAAAGTGTTCACAAGTAAAAAGATTTACTTGCAAACAAGAAAAATCTTTCTGTTTTTACATGTGTTTTATCCTGTAGGGTTTCTCCAAAAACAAGAGTCCTTCTTGTTTCTTTTTACGTTTTGCAATCACTTGATGATTCACGCCTACAACTGTTCGAGTAGAACGATAAAGCAAGGAAATTGGTCGGATTTGCTTTGTTTGACGATTAATAAACCGTCCGTCCCCTAAATTAGCCCAAATACTGTTGTTATAGAGCTTGATCGTAATTGCTTGACGCTTCAGATCCTCTACTGTACAAAATCTTTCAGACATGTTTAAACTCCTTTTTAAGCGTTATTGCTCAACTTGTTGTCGAACAATGTAGAACTCAACAAAAAAGAGAGAGACTAGCTACTACCTTCAAAGATAATAACAGTCTCTCTCTTTATGCCATCAGAGCCTCCCTTGTAACGGAAGAATAATATACGCACTATATCTAATAAAATTAGATATACTACCCCATAAAAATTATATATAATACAAGTATAGAATACATGATTGTTCATTACTACAAATTTATGGTATTATTGTTCACGTTGCAGGAAGACCCTGCGGCAAAAAGGAGCAGCACCGTTATCATATCTAACGGTCGGGGTAGAAATCTATGACCTTTGAAAGAGTTGGCGCTCTTTCTCAGCGAGATTTCTAAACCACTCCTTTTTTTGCTGGGCTCTACATTGCACAACAACATATCGCAACAAAAAAAGTATATTCACTTTTAAATTTCAAATTAATTTTTTCTAAAAGAACAATATCATATTCATTTCTAAAATACAAACAAATTCATTAACTAAATTACATTGAATCAATAACTTCCTTGAAATAACAATGTTTTTAATCAAAAAAATCTATTCATACTTTACAAAATATTCTATCTTCTTTTAAAAATCATTATTTTTTTAAATACCTCCCTCCTAATTCTAAGCTAAGAAGTACTTCTGTTCGTATCCTATCACAACTTTCTAAAAAAATAAAAACACCAAAAATAACAACGTTTGTTCTTTTTTAAAAAACTTTTCGTTATAAAATTTAAACAATATATAATTTTTTTAGCCAGATTTTAGAAATTAAAAAAACAAAAATATACCCAGCCACTCTCTTTATCATTCTCTCTCTTATTAACGATTTTGAAACCAAAACCAACGATTATGATTTTATTGAATAAATTTCTAATAACAATTTTAAATAATTTAAAATAAACTATTACATTTGTAAAAAATGTAACATACTAAAATTTATCAAAAATCAATCAAAACGTTTGTTCACTTTCTTCCCCTTCTTGAATCGTACACATTCACGATAGCAATAATAATCATCTTATAGTTTTAACAATTCCTCATAGATTTCCCCCATACTTCGGCTAGAAGCCAAACTCAAATAAAAATCCCTCCTTCAGATAGCTACTCATCATTACATACGTAATAATAGCGTATAAGCAGCAAATAAAAAGAAACAGCAAATAACCAAGATACACACAAATATCACTAAACAGCCTAAAAGAACCCATAAAAGTATCAAAGATATATTGTAAAAGGCAATTGGCGTCTTTTATTTTTTCAACCTGTATCGACCTCTAATAGTCTGATTTCTTGGGCTTCTTTCTCAGGTAATAGCTGTTGAATGGTGCTTGTCCATTCATCGATTGTTAGCTTAAACTGCGCAATGATCCCTTGAATAAAGGCTTCTTTTTCTTCTTTCTTCGCTTGGATCAAACTTGCGACTAACACACGTACTGAAGCAAGTAAAAGTCCGCCACTACGCCCTTTTTTGACATGGTAGAACACTTTGTGTTCTTGTTTTAAAGAACTTAATGCACGATCCAGACTTCTTAGTGGCATATTTAATTGTTCCGCCAATTCTTTTTTAGACAGTTTCAAATAAGGCATACGAAGATCACTTTTTTCGCTCAAATAGCGCATGATATCTTCTTGCCATTCATGTTTATGACTATATTCTCGCTGTTCTCGTGGTTTCTTGAACTTCCACCAACCACGACGTTGGATAAACAACTCTTTTTCCTGAATATCTGAAGCTACCCATTCTCGGCATAATTCTAAAACAAAGTCACGATTGGCGGCTTGATAATTGCCAGAATACGCACTTTTGACAATCTTTCGCACTTCACCTTCAGACAACGGCTCATTTAAGCGTTCGTTAAACTCAAACATGTTATACTCACAGGTTTCTTGTCCGTAACCAGAAGAATAATAAGCTAAAGAGAGTGTAAAAATCACGTTATTCCGTCCTAATCGACCTTCTCCCCCAATGATATCTGCTTTTCGTAGCAACAAATCAAACCAAGGCTCATCGACTTGGCGATACTCTTTTTTCTCAGGAAAAACAATCAATTTAGCATTTCTTTCTGCCTCAGACTTTTGGTTAGATGCCATTTTCATTGACCAATTCAACCAATCAGAAAAAGAATATTGATTTTCTAGCTCACAAAATACGATATTTTGTTTGTTTGGGAATCGAGCAATTCCAAAATGGTTACATCCGACATCGATACCTGGTAACTGATTAGCCAATTGTGTACGAATCGTTGTAGAAATACGTTTAGCCACTTCAATTACTTTAAAATTACTCTTTTTTGTCACATAAGCAGGGGATTTTAACACAAAGTAAACTTGATAGCC
>NZ_JXLB01000047.1 GCF_001886195.1 Enterococcus ratti
CAAAAAATAACCATCTAACACTTTGACAGGTCAGTAGATGGTTAAAACACTATTGATGGTCACCGTCTTTTTAACGGTTCTACAGTGGAGGCGTGTTCCAGCACGTCTCTTTTCGTTTATTATAGCATGTATTAGAATAAAAACAATAATAAAAGACATCTCATGTAAAGATGCCTTATTGCAATCGACCACTGACTGCAGTACATAGAATATGGAATTGTAATCAAAGCTTCTTCTGACAAGAGTATATCATATCCCCCCATTAAGTAAAAGTAGCTGAAAGAGCATTTTTTGACCGGTGCGCCCCTTCCTTCATACAAATACCGCTTTTTGAGTTTTTTATATCCCCCCCTCCTTAATTATCAAGTGATGCTCTTTTGGGAAACGGATATGGGAACTTTTTCCAATAGCGAGGACTTTTTGAAAAAATTTTTTCCTTGAGATGAAATGCTATAATAGCAATGAATAGAGCTGTTTTTATCGTTCAAAACCGTGCAGAAAAAAGCCCTTTTTTTCGCAGTAATAAGAATACATAAAAAAAGACCAGCTAGACATCTAACTGGTCAATGTTTAAGAGTGCTTATATCACACCAACGAAAAAATCGAAAACTTTGATACATCAATTATAACATAAAAAGGTGATTTGATGATATCAGATAAAGAAATCAGAAAACGAGCGAAGAGCGTTTTAAGGACTTGTCCAAGGTTGCAACGACTATGCGGTGATATTCATACATTGAAGTCTGTTACATTGTCAGATATGCCTAAAAATGTTTCTAAGATTAATCATACTGAAAACATCACCGTTCGTCAGATTGATAGACTGACTGAAGCACAGAACCAATTACAAGCCATTAGAGAAGCGCTGGATATGTTAAGCACAGATCACAGGGAAATACTTACAAGAATATATATCACGCAAAATGATAAAACACAGCAATACATCGCTGATGAAATGGCAATGGCGCTAAAAACACTACAAAGCCATCTAAGAATAGCCTTAGTAGAATTTGCAGAGGCGTATCATTATGAAAATTTATTTATCTAATTGAGCCTTTCATTTAGTTTGTTTAAATAGCGGAATATGAGACCTTTGAATCAATATGGTAGATAGGCGCAAAATTGCGCTGAGTAATGAAAGTAAAACCTAAGGTCACTCAGATCGACCTTAGGTAGATGAAGATATAATAAAGGGTATCCCATTTTAGAGATACCCTTTATTTATTATTGTTACTTTACCACTGAGCTTATGTGCAATGAGCATAGCTTTTTCTTTTGATTCAAAATGCCACGCTTCTTTTTTGGAGTATGTGTATTTATAGTCAGGGGTGATGTAACCATGTAAAACAGCAACTGCATACATTGTGCATCGCTCCTTTTTAGCGTGTATTTTAATCTCTTTAGTAAGCGTTGTCAACTAAAGTTTCTTCATGTTAATATTTTTATGAGGTGATGTTTTTTTATGGAAGAAAGAAAGCTAAGAAATTTGAAGTTTATTGTTGATGTAATTAATGATGCTATATCAAAAGAAGCGTATAAATCAGCTTTTATAAATGCTTTTATTATTCCTGATGTATGTGGGCAGATTGAATATGATTGTTCTAAAGGAAATAAAACAGCTTATGTATCCTGGTATAACGAATATATTTTTAAACACGAAAATACGGCAGATAAGAACGTAATTGATGGAGATATTATCTATCTAATTAGATGTAAATTATTTCATGAAGGGAACATGTATCATAAAGAAATTATCAACAATTTGAAAAATAAATATAAAGTTATAGATAAGGTTGATGATTATAATTTGAGAATTGATATGAATGAGATTTGTGAGGTGGATCAATTTAGTGTATTAACTAGCGACCGTAAAATGATAAATATTGATATTTCAATTAATATAATTAACTTTACAAAAAAAATTGTCAGTGTTGCTGAAGATTATTATAGAACTAAAAAGTAATAATTATTGAGAGGTATTATAAAGTTTTTATTTATATTTTGGCATGGTGGACTTTTGAAAAAGGTCTGTGCTTTTGTCTGTATCTGTAGTAAAAATTAATGGTTTTTAGTGGTAAGATAAAATAGATAAAACCTTGATATAGCAAGCTTAAACACTACTAATCTAATTTGATTGTAACCCTAGAATTGAATGGAAGGCAGTGTAGGGTAAAGCTAT
>NZ_JXLB01000048.1 GCF_001886195.1 Enterococcus ratti
AGCGTTGTTAGCAAAAATTCAAAAAGCGCAACAAGCACTTGTAGTAGGCGATAAAGAGAAATTAACGCTTAACCCTTATACGCTAGGGGATGAATACGTGACAGGAACCATTACTGGAAATATCAAGAAGTTCAAACTAATTGTAGGGGACAAAACATACGAACCTGGTTTTAAATTAGTGAATGGTAAACTTGAAGTATATATTGGAAATCGTGTACCTGAAGGAACAAAAGAGTTTACGTTAAAAGCCTTTAACCCAGCTGGCGAACAAGTGGCTTCTAAAGTTGTTCAAGTTCAAGACGTTTCATTAACTGTCAATAAATATAGTTTTGGCGATGAATATATGACTGGTTCTTATACGGGAAGAACAACGAAGAAATTCCGTTTAACGGTAGATGATAAGGTATATACTCCTGGCTTTAAATTAGCCAATGGTAAATTTGAAGTATATATTGGTAATAAGATTACAAGTAGTTCAAAAGTAGTGAAACTAGAAGCTTTAGATGAACGAGGAAAAACGCTTGCGCAACAAAACGTAACAGTAGAAAAGCCACAATTAAATATGGATGAATATATTCGTGGTAATGAATATATGACAGGAACGATTGTTGGTAAAGGAATTAAAAAATTCAAATTAATGATTAACGGTAAAGAAAACATCCCAGGATTTAAACTAAATGGCAATAAGTTTGAAATTTACATTGGCAACAAAATTCCAGCAAACGTAAACACTGTTAAAGTGATTGGTTTGGATGGTTCGGGTAAAGAAGTTGTTTCCCAAGATGTGACAGTTCAAGCACCATCTTTAACAGTTGATGAATATGTTCGTGGCAATGAATACATGACAGGAACATTTAAAGGAGAAGTTATTAAAAAATTCCGTTTAACGGTGGATGGCACAGTGTATACGCCTGGCTTTAAAATTACCGATGGCAACAAATTTGCAGTATATATCGGCAATAAAATTACTAATGCTTCAAAAACAGTCACATTAGAAGCATTAGATAAATCAGGAAATGTTTTGGTGAGCCAACAAGTTCTTATTGTTCAACCTCACAGATAAATTGACTAACAAAAGTTTAAGTTTTGTTAAAGTAGCAGTAAGAACAGAAATTAAAAAGCTTGAAGCAAACTTCAATGATTGCTTCAAGTTTTTTTATGATTTTACCATTTTTTATAATAAAAATAGAATAAAGTTTAATTGTTTTTTATTTAATCATTTAATATTAAAAAATATGAAAAAATAATCGATAAATTTTATTAATTATTCAAAATTAAACGTTTTTGTAAGCGAAAACACAAAAGAAAGTATTAATTTTTTTAAACTAAAGGAATAAATATGCTCGAAAGCAGCATTATAATCTAATTTTTAAAAATAAAAAAAAAAGGTTAATTAATTAAATTTATTGAAAATGAACGATTGGTTAAATAGATAAAAAAAGATTCATGAATCTTTTGATAACATAAGCCCATAGAAAGAATTTTTTGTTCACTTTCTTTTTAATTTAAATGTAAACTTCTTAATCTTAAAAAAATGTTCTTGAAGTTTATGATTACTTTTCTTATCAAGACAAGTAAGTTTTACACAGCTAGGATAAGTGAGGACGAAATTAGAATTTGGAAGGAAGGTTTCTCACCTAGTATATAAAAAGAAAGCGCTATAAGTATTATATAGTGGCAAAGAAAGCATTCCGAGAGCAGGAGTCACTGAAATAAAATATCCTTAATCAAAATATAATTTTTATCTCATAATACTGTTTATATCTGAGCATAATGAGCTAGGATAAACTTTATTGTTCTTATAATTTTCTTTCATTAAAAGCATTTGTTCACAAACAATTAAAGATAGGAGAATTTAGTAATGACAAAGAAAAAAAATCTCACAAAAGCGAAAAAAATTCGCAAACAATTACTGGCTGCATCAGCGGCAGGGTTAGTGCTTGTTTCAAATGCTGCTAGCACAGGAACATCATTGGTTTATGCAGCAGAAAAAAAT
>NZ_JXLB01000049.1 GCF_001886195.1 Enterococcus ratti
GACTCGAAAATGGGGATCGAATAAGTTCAATTGTTCGAGGATAAGCATGAGTATCCTCTGAAGAATATGAAAGTTGCATGGAGTATTTCTTTTTCACAAAGCTTTGAGTAGATTTTTTTATTTCAAAATCATCAATTTTATGTTGCCTTTTTAGTGTCGATAGCTCTTGATTCAAATTTCCGTCAAATAAATAATCATCCATACGAATTGCTGAGAAAAAAACAGCTAAATATAAAACAAAAATTAAACTGATTTTTTTGTAGTTTTTCATAAATTATTTTCCTCCTTTATATTATGACAAGAAGGGAAATTTCTTGTCATAATACTTCTTTTTAACTAATTCAAAGCTCGTAGTTTTGATCTATCCCTGTCTCCTGATAAAAGTTTGAATATTCGTATTCTTTGATATTTTTGGATAAAATTTTAGGCTCAAATGTTCTTTCATCAATCACAATTTCAATTTCTTCTTTTACGTTCCCTTCAAAAACTGTCGCACTTTCGCTTAGAAAATTATCAAACCAGATAATTCTATTATCCGTAATACTAAAATAATTTCTAATTTCATCTGTCGTCCAAAAACAGATTACTTTTGAATTTTTCAATGATTCAGGGAGTTCAAAGACCTCCAAATCACGTTCGTCGACAATTGCTACATCCGAGTTTGGAATCAACAATATTCCGTCTTCTGTAGCTTCTAGTTTGCTTAAGATTTCTTTAATTGAATACGTTTATTTCATTATTTTTCCTCCTGTCATTTCTTATTATTTAACTTACAAACATATTATAGCATACCTACTATAGTATGTATACCATATCATTGATTTTTTATAGTGGGAATGCTATATTTTTACTAAGGAGTGAATAAAACATGGAAATTAAAACAGAGGAAGAAATTCAAGAGTGGATTTATAATAATTTAGTAGACAAAAGAAAAGGTGCTGAAATAACTGGTCAATCAGTTAAAGCTTTTGAACAGTCTGTACGTTTAAAGTACATCCAACCCTTTTATGAGAATGAAGGAAAAGGAAGCGCTAAAATCAAACTTTATAAAAGAGCAGATTTAGAATTATATGCTAGAAATAAAAAAAAATAAATTCAATAATTTTTATCTTGTAAAAAAGATTAATAAAAAAGGAGTTGGCAACTAAGCCACTCCTTTTTTATTAATCTTTATATAAATTATTCTCTGCCAAAATATTCTAACATATACTTATAATACTTAGTAAATATTCTCTTTTCCTCAGAAAATCTATTTTCTAATAACATAGCATCAATTCCAGATACTAAAGTTCCAATTCTAAGCGTTAATTGATTTTCATAAGAGTAATAAAAAAATAATTCAAAATGAAGATTCCTAAATAAAACTAATTTTTCACCTGGCTTTAAAGAAGTAATTCTTAGATTTAAATCATAGAAGTTACTAAATTGATAAATAGAACTACTAGGAAAAAAGATATCAGAAATAGAAGTAGAATAACCATTAGACTTTAATTCTTCTATGAATGACCTTTGCCAATTTATCAACAAATTCCCTGATTCTAATTTTCCTCTATTGAAATCAACTATTTTTCCCATCTATTTCTCCTCCAGATCTACTAGAGTTTCTCTTTAAATACATTGATAGACGAATAAATTTATCCTTACAAAAAGAATAAATTAGGCAAAATAATACAAAAAGAACTATCCATCCTATAAATATCTTTAGCAAAAAAATAGATACCGGTATGACAACAAGTAAGGTAATGACTATATGAGGGAAGAACCATAAACTTGCTAGAAAAATAGCTATAAAGATAATTGCTAATGTTAGACAAATAGGAATTTGAATATTTTCTGGCATTAACTTTATTTGTTCGATTCCCCAACTAAAAATGTTTGAAATTACATCTACAATAAAATTGATTATACCAGCAAACAACCATCCTATTGCATCTACAAATGTACTAGCAAGTTTAAACACAAATGCATGTATCCTAATAAAGTGGACAC